>JBBTCO010000008.1:0-13834 GCA_038043185.1 Bdellovibrionota bacterium | reverse complement strand
TGAGAAATAAATTATTAAAAACCTTTTTATTGACAGGCCGGTCATCCATACGAGGGGAATTTAATCAGAATTTAAAAAAATGTACCGGTCACCGACCTAGCTTTTTATTGGTGACCGATGCTCTTTTCGGATTAAATAAGGACATAATCTTCTGTTAAAATATATCTTTAACTGACTTATAAGAAATCCATCTAGGATCATAAAAAATAAAATGCGATTCTAAAAACTTGTGGGTAATAGTTAGCGAACGTCGTCAAAAGCGATAGCGTACTAAATTTATTTTATTTTTTTGTACAAATGGCAGAAACTTTTCCTGCAAGATCAGTTTAGCTTTTTCGTAATTTAATTCCTCAACGGATTTAATTCCTTGAGCCAGCTCATTTAAAATTTCATTTTGAAGAAGTCCCGCTTCATAGGCCACGCGATAAGGAATTAAAGTGTAAGTGATCATGCCATAACGGGAACGGTATTGGTCTGGAAAATTCTTTTCTAACCAGGCTTCGATTTTCTTTCTGAAAAGAAAATTTTGATCGCCGACCTTGTCGCTCATCTCGTAAAAGTTTTCTAAAGCCATGTCGGCAATGGCATCGGCATTGGGGCGCTGATAAGTATCGTAACGATGAAGGGCTTCGGGCCAGTTTTCCTTACATTGATCTAACATTTCATTTAAAACCATGCAGTCTTCAAAGCCACAATTCATACCTTGTCCAAAGAATGGCAAGATGGCGTGGGCGGCATCACCAATCAAGGCGACAGAATCATTTATTACCCAAGGGGTACAGTGAACAGTGCCTAGAACTCCCTCGGGATTTTTTAAAAAATCTTGCACGGCCGTGGGCATTAGCTTCAAAGCATCCGGAAAGTATTTTTCAAAATAGCTTTGCACTGCTGATTCTGTTTTAAGTTGCGCAAAGCTGAGGGGACTGCCCTGGTGTGGTAAATAAAGTGTCATGGTAAAACTGCCATCCAAATTCGGCAGTGCCATCAGCATGTGCGAGCCTCGGGGCCAAATATGTAGGACATTTTTTTCCAGTGCAGGTTGGCCATTTTTAAGTGGCATAAAAAGTTCTTTGTAACCTGATCCTAGAAAAACGGTTTGGTTTTTACTGTTTGCTTGTTGCGGGGATTGTGATGGATACATTAGTGATCGCAAAATAGAACCAGCCCCATCAGCCCCAATTAGGATATCGTATTCAATTTTTTTTGAATCGGCTCCCCTTGTGAAAGTAGCGATTTTGTTTTTAAAATCGACGGCATTCAAGTTGTAATCAAAAAAAATATTCTCGTTTTTTTCCGCAGACTTTGTTATTAAAAATCGATTCAACTCAGCACGAGAAATTGAATAGTTACATTCACTAGGGTCTCGGCCATAGGCTTGATAGACTTGCTCGCCATTCACAGAATGCATCATTCGGCCAGTCACCGGAACAGTGAGGGTTAAAGCTTTTTCTAGCAAACCAGCGCTTTTTAAAGCATTAAGCCCACGGGATGTTACAATTAAATTAATGGAACGACCGCTATCATTTAAATTTTTTCGAAGATCGGGACGTTTTTCAAAAAGAAAAACTTCGTGATTACGTTTTTTTAAAATGAGACTTAGCAAAGAACCAACAAGGCCGCCACCGGCAATAGCCACGCGACTCATGTGGCCCTCGTGGGTTTTTCTTCTAGGGCTTCCTTCATAATTTCAATCAGACGATGAACATCTTCGAAAGAATTGTAAAGCGGTGCCGGAGTCATACGCAAAATATCAGGATAACGAAAATCCAGAATCACTGAACGTGATTTTAAAACTTCAAGCAAATGTTTTGGATCTTTTTTCACGCGAACGCAAAGCATAGCGCCGCGTTCAGGTGGTGTGACCACTTCAATATTTGAACCTAATTTTGTTTGTAAATTCCACTCCATAAAACTGGTCAGATGATTTCTTTTTTGTGACAGTTTTTCCATGGTGGCTTTGTCAAAAATTTCCATAGAGGCCCGCAAGCTGGCCAGCTGAAAAATCGGAGGATTGCTGAGCTGCCAAGCTTCGGCGGTTGGCAGAGCTTCAAAATCAGGACCCATTTTAAAACGCGATTCTTTTTTGGTACCCCACCAGCCTTCGAAGCGGGGAATCGTTTTTTTATTCAAATGATTTTCGTGAATAAAGGCTCCCGCTAAACCGCCAGGTCCCGAGTTAACATATTTGTAACTGCACCAAACGGCGAAATCGACGTTCCAGTCGTGCAATTTAAGATGTAAATTTCCCGCACCATGAGCCAAATTAAAACCAACGGTAGCCCCATGGGAATGAGCTTTTTCGGTGATTTTTTCGAAGGGAAAACACTGACCAGAAAGATAATTGCAATTCCCTAACAAAACCAAAGCCAGCGAATCCCCCAGCTTGTCGATTTGTTCGAACAGATCTTCTTCTCGAACAATCATTTCGCCGGGGCGGGGTTTTAGCTCGACGACCGCTTCTTTTGGATTATAGCCATGGAATCGAGCTTGTGAATCCACTGCATATTTATCAGATGGAAAAGTATTATTTTCGATTAGAATTTTAAATTTTTTGGCGGTTGGTCGGTAAAAACTCACCATCAACAAATGTAAATTCACAGTGAGCGTATTCATGGCGACCACTTCAGTTTCTTTTGCTCCAACGAGGCGGGCAAAACTGCCAGTGATGTTTTCATGATAGGGCAGCCACGGATGTTTAGCGTGAAAATGTCCTTCAACTCCAAGTTCTGCCCATGCTTCTAATTCTTCATTGACGTATTCTTTCGCATTCTTTGGCATCAATCCCAAAGAATGGCCGGCGAAATAAAGTTGATTCTCTCCGTTTGCGGTTTTCGGAAAGTTAAATTCGTTGCGAAATTCTCGCAATAAATCCTGTTGATCTAATTTTCGTGCGCCTTCAAGAGTTCCCATTGGGGGTGAAAAATCAAACTTCAAACTTTTAGCCTTTCACGTGAATATGAACGGGTTCGAGCGAATCGACTTCCAGTTCAATATGTTGTCCATCTTCTAAATTCACTGCTGTCGTTGCGGCGCCTGCAAGTACAATGGATCGAGCAGGCAAGTGACGATTTCTTTCTGCTAAAAGTTCGCACAATTGGATTACCGATTGTACGGGATCACCAGAAATATCTTTAGAGATTCCCTCTTGGGCAACAACGCCATTCACTTTCATTTTCATTTTTAAATTTATCAAATCCATTTTTTTAAAATCGGTGACCCACGGCCCGTGAACAAAATAAGATGAAGAGGAATTGTCCGCGATCACATCTTCCATGGAAAAATATTTAAAATGATCGTAACGAGAATCTAGAATTTCCAGGCAGGCACAGACTCCGGTGCAAGAGCGCAAAACATCTTCGCGAGTCACTTTGCCTTTAAGATCTTGGGAAATTAAAAAAGCCACCTCGGGTTCAATTTTCGCATGGATTGAGTTTTTTAAACTAAAAGTACCCTTATTCTCAATTTGCATGCGATCGGTAAGCACCCCGTACAAAGGAGAATCTAAATTCATTTGTTGGCGTTTCGCTTCTGAGGTCAGACCCATTTTGTATCCGACAACATTTTCTTTATCGTGAATGCGATGCTCAATTCCGAGTTCTTGAATGGTGTAGGCCTCGGCTCGGGAAAGTTGCACTTCATGACTCAATTGCGGGCGGCTTTGCACCTGCTTTCGAGCCAGGGTCAGGGCGTCAGCCCAAGAGGATAAGTTTTTAGACACGAATTCTCCTTGAAAAATGCGCTTGAGACTTCTGAGTTTTAACTCTATTGTCCGAGAGATGGCAAGTTCGCTGGAATGGTCAGAAATCATTGATATTTCCCCGATGGTGAGTAAAAAAATCGCAGTTTATCCTGGGGATAAGCCTTTCGAAGAAAATTTTCTTCTCGAAATGTCTAAGGGAGATAATTTCACGCTCTCTTCAATTCATACGACAGTGCATTTAGGGGCACATACTGACGCTCCTAATCATTACCATCCTGAAGGCGAAAGTATTGAAAAACGAGATTTGTCTTTGTACATGGGCGCGGTGCAGGTAATTCAGGTGGATCTCGGGCCCGGGGAAAGAATTAAACCTGAACATTTAAAAGGGAAAAATATATCCGCGCCCCGAGTTCTGTTTAAAACACTTTCCTTTCCTGATCCTAACAAATGGAATTCAGATTTTGTCGCTTTATCCCCCGAGTTGATTGATTTTCTGAGTCAAAAAAAGGTCAAGTTGGTGGGCTTGGATACACCTTCTGTCGATTTATCCGATGATAAAGAGCTTCTTACTCACCATCGGATCTATGAAAAAAATATGGCCATTCTTGAGGGAGTTGTGCTTAATCATGTCTCCGAGGGAATTTATCATTTGATTGCCTTGCCTTTGAAAATCGAAGGAGCCGACGCGACACCGGTGCGAGCTGTCTTACTTCGATAGAAATGGAGATCTATCAAAATGAAGAAGATCTTAAATTTTATTGATGGAAAATTTTGTGAACCCAAATCACAAAAATATTTGGATAATTACAATCCTTCACGAGGAGAAGTTTATTCACTGGTGCCAAACTCTGATTCCCAAGATGTTTTGTCAGCCATTGATGCTGCGACCAAAGCCTTTCCGGCTTGGTCAAGTTCAGGTCCAGAAGTTCGTGCTGGTTATTTGCGAAAAATTGCCAACAAAATTAACGAACAATTGAACGAGTTGGCCTTAGCTGAATCTATCGATAATGGAAAACCGATCACAGTGTCTAAAACTGTGGATATCCCCCGAAGCGCACGTAATTTTGAATTTTTCGCTGATATCTTGTCGCAATTTCGTGGCGAAACATTTCGCAGTGATGCTTCGCATTTCAACACAGTGGAATTTTCCCCACTGGGAGTCGTTTCCTGTATTTCACCATGGAATTTACCTTTGTATTTATTCACATGGAAGATTGCTCCAGCCCTGGCTGCTGGTAACACCGTTGTGGCAAAACCATCCGAGCTAACTCCGATGACAGCTTTTTTATTGAGTGAAATATGTGCTAGCGTCGGACTGCCTGCGGGAGTTTTAAATATAGTTCATGGACTTGGGACCTCTGTTGGCGAAGTGATGACCACCGATCCACGCGTAAAAGCTATTTCATTTACAGGAAGTACCGCCACAGGAAGAACCATTGCGCAAAAGGCGGCACTGGGTTTCAAAAAGATTTCGCTGGAAATGGGTGGAAAAAACGCCAATATTATTTTTGCTGATGCCAATTTTGAAAAAGCTCTGTCGACGACAGTGAGGTCAAGTTTTTCTAACCAAGGGCAAATTTGTTTGTGTGGCTCAAGAATTTTTATTCAAAAATCAATTTATGAAAAATTTAAATTGGCTTTGGTTGAAAAAACTTTACAACTCAAATTGGGCGATCCTATGGATGAAAGTATCGAGCAAGGCGCCTTAGTTTCGGCTGCTCATCGTGATAAAGTGCAATCTTTCATTAAGCTCGCCGAAAACAGCGGAGCCCAACGTTTAACCGGCGGTCAGGAAATGACACTATCCGATAACTTGAAAAATGGTTATTTTGTTTCGCCCACATTGCTGGAAGGGCTTTCTTACGAACATGAAGTGAATCAAGAAGAAATTTTTGGACCCGTTGCAACTTTAATCCCCTTTGAAACAGAAGAAGAAGTTCTTCGTATGGCAAATTCGACTCGCTATGGTTTAGCAGCAAGTGTATGGACTCAAGATTTAACCAAAGCGAATCGGGTAGCACAAAAAATTGAAGCAGGTGTCGTGTGGGTGAACACGTGGATGTATCGCGATTTGCGTACGCCTTTTGGCGGCATGAAAGAATCGGGAGTGGGCCGTGAGGGCGGAGTAGATGCCTTGAAGTTTTTTAGCGAAGTCAAAAATATTTGTGTGTCCACCGAGGAGTCTTTATGAGTTCAGAACACAGCAAGGAATCCATCAATTCTGAAAGAGCCCCAGAGCCCGTGGGATTTTATCCTCACGCCCGTCGCGTCGGAAATTTACTTTTTCTTTCTGGCGTAGGACCCCGAGAAAAAGGCACGAAAAAAATTCCCGGGGTTGAATTGGATACAGATGGAAAAATTATTTCTTATGACATCGAAACGCAATGTCACAGTGTCTTTAATAACGTAAAAACCATTTTGGAAGACAGTGGCGCTTCTTGGAAGCAATTGGTGGACGTCACAGTTTATCTAACAAATATGAAAAAAGATTTTCCGATTTATAATAAAATTTGGGCGCAGTATTTTAAAGAGAATCCGCCTTGCCGCACGACCGTCGAAATCAATGCATTGCCCACACCAATAGCGATTGAACTTAAATGCATCGCATGTTTCGCTGGACAAGACTTAGCGCAGGAGAAATAGCATGTTTGGAAAGTATGAACCGCTGAACTTTCAAAAATGGATTGATGAGCATCGGCATTTATTGAAACCTCCGGTCGGAAATAAAGTGATTTGGTCTGATCGTGAATTTATTGTCATGGTTGTTGGTGGCCCCAATGAACGAACTGATTTTCATGTGAATCAGGGCGAAGAGTTTTTTTATCAAATCGAAGGTAATATGACTCTTAAGATAGTTGATGATCAGAAAAAAATGCGTGACATAAGAATTCGACAGGGCGAAATTTATTTATTGCCACCGAACACGCCACATTCCCCGCAACGAGAAGCAGAAACCATAGGACTGGTTATCGAAAGGAAGCGTCGAGATAACGAACTGGATGGCTTACAATGGTACTGTGAAAAATGTGGCGAAAAACTTTATGAAGAATTTTTTAAATTAGTCAATATCGAGACTCAATTTCCAGAGGTTTTTGAAAAATATTTCAATAGTGAACACACAAAATGTCGTCACTGTAACACTTTGAATGGGCGCAAGTGGAATGTTAAAAATTGATATTCACACCCACATTCTGCCTCCGGATATTCCTGCGTTTAAGGAAAAATTTGGTTATGGTGGTTTCATTCAGCTGAAGCATCAGCCGGGATGCAATTGCGCAGATATGGTCGATGACTCAGGCAAATTTTTTCGTAAAGTGGATGATAATTGCTATGATCCTCAGGCTCGCCTTAAAGACATGAAGGCCCAGGATGTTCATGTGCAAGTGCTGTCCACCGTACCCGTGATGTTTAGTTATTGGGCGAAGTCGAAGGATGGGCTTAGTGTTTCACAGTTTTTGAATGATCATATTGCAGATGTGGTGAGTAAAAATCCTAAAAAATTTATTGGACTTGGGAATGTTCCTTTGCAGGATGTTCAGCTTTCAATCAAGGAAGTCGAGCGAGGACTTAAATTGGGACTTCGAGGTTTTCAGATTGGTTCGAACGTGAATCAAATTAATTTGTCAGAAAAAGATTTTTTTCCATTTTTTGAAGCTTGTGAATCCATGGGCGCCGCTTTGTTTGTCCATCCTTGGGAAATGATGGGTGAAAAATCCATGAATAAATATTGGCTGCCATGGTTGGTGGGAATGCCAGCCGAAACTTCGCGAGCCATATGTTCCATGATTTTTGGTGGTGTATTTGAAAAATTTCCTCAATTGCGGGTGGCCTTTGCTCATGGCGGGGGAAGTTTTCCTTTCACTTGGCCGCGAGTTCAACACGGCTTTGAGGTGCGCCCGGATCTTTGCGCCGTGGATTCAAAAAGTCCTCCTAAAAAATATTTGGGACATTTTTATGTTGATAGTCTGACTCATGATCCTGACCTGTTAAAATTTATCGTGCAAACTTTTGGTGCTCACCGAGTTTGTTTAGGAACGGATTATCCTTTTCCTTTGGGCGAAGAACGCGCTGGTGAAATAATTAAAAATGCAAAATTTGATTTAGAAACTCAAGAAAAAATTTACAATCTTTCGGCACTTGAATGGTTGGGATTAAAAAAAGAAAATTTTATTTAAGGCGTGTCCTCATTTGCATGAACGTAGCGAGGAAATCAATTTAATGCGAGATCAAGGCGTGAGGAAGAGAAATAGTAGAACTATTTTGATGACGAACAACGATGAGATCGTATTAAATTGATTTTCGCAGTAGTTTAGGCAAATGAGGACACGCCCTAGGAGGCCGGATGGATTTAGAGTTGAAAAATAAAAAAGCTTTAGTCTTTGGATCGTCGACGGGGATAGGTCTTGCCGTAGCTAAAAGTTTAATCGCTGAGGGCGTCCAAGTGACGATTTGTTCAAGAAACTCGGATCGCTTACAAAAAGTCGCCCATGAAATTGGAGCAAGCCATAGTGTCGCCGCAGATTTATCCAAACCTGGTGAAGCAGCTCGCGTCGTGAAAGAAGTAATTAAAAAATTTAACGGCATCGATATTTTAGTCACCAATACGGGTGGTCCTAATAAAGGACACTTTTCCGAGATCAGCGAAACACAATGGCAAACCGATTTTCAAAGTTTATGGATGAGTGTCGTTGAATCATTACAAACAGCTTTGCCTGAAATGAAAAAAAATAATTATGGTCGAGTTCTGATGGTCACATCGATTGCTGGAAAAGAACCAATAGCTGGACTGACAACTTCAAATGGTTTGCGAGCAGGCCTTGAAGGCCTTTGTAAATCTGTATCGACAGAGATGGCTCCGTTTGGAATCACTCTGAATGTGCTTCGCCCCGGCTATACCAACACGGATCGCTTGAAGGAATTAAAACTCACTGAAGAGCGGGTCAAACAAATGGTTCCGGCGGGAAGATTGGGTGATCCGAAGGAATTCGCCGATTTTGCGACATTCTTAGCTTCGCCAAAAGCGGGCTACATCACCGGTCAATGCGTAAGTATCGATGGTGGAGCTCAAAAAAGTCACAGTTAAGCGAGGAATCGAATGTCACAAAAATTAACTGCCACGCCAATTTCATCGGCTCTCAATATTGCCGTATTGGTTTCAGCTTTGGGTTACTTTGTCGATATCTATGATTTGCTTTTATTCAGTATCGTTCGGGTAAGAAGTTTAACGGATTTAGGCCTTTCGGGTTCGCAAATCACCGATCAGGGACTTTTTCTAATTAACGTACAAATGATTGGTCTGCTGTTGGGCGGAATTTTATTTGGAATTTTAGGAGATAAAAAAGGAAGACTGACGATTCTTTTCGGCTCCATTTTACTGTACTCAATTGCCAATCTTTTAAATAGTTTCGTGCAAACCGTCGAGCAGTATGCCGTGCTTAGATTTATCGCAGGAGTAGGACTTGCTGGCGAGCTTGGCGCCGGCGTGGCTTTGGTGTCCGAATCGATGTCTAAAGAAACTCGAGGTTACGGCACGATGGTTATTGCTTCCGTGGGTTTAAGTGGCGCCGCTTTAGCTTGGGCCGTAGCCGAATTATTTGATTGGCGAACTGCTTTTTTTATTGGTGGAATTATGGGCTTGGCCCTGCTGTTTTTACGTTTAAAAGTTTTTGAATCGGGTCTGTTTGATCGGATGAAAAACTCAAGCGTGTCGCGAGGTCATTTTTTATTATTATTTACCAGATGGAATTTATTTAAAAAATACATTTCAACGATTTTGGTGGCCATTCAAACGTGGTATATCGTCGGAATTTTAATTACATTGTCACCTGAATTTACCAAAGAAATGGGTGTGGTTGGAACAGTCGAAGCCGGAAAGGCCGTTTTATTTTCTTACTTGGGTATTTCGTTAGGAGATTTACTTTCTGGCTTGTTATCACAACTGCTCAAAAGCCGAATTAAAGTTTTTGCTATTTTCTTAGTTTTTTCAAGTTTGATGATTTTGCTTTATTTTTCGTTACGAAATATTTCCAGCGAAATGTTTTACGTCGTTTGCTTTTTTATGGGATTCTCGACTGGCTATTGGGCGATTTTTGTAACGATGGCAGCGGAAAGATTTGGCACAAATATTCGCGCCACTGTGGCGACCACGGCGCCAAACTTTGTGCGAGGATCTTTGGTGCCGATCTCTTGGCTCTTTGCTCAACTGAAGCCCAGTATGGGTTTACTTCATGCCGGGGCTCTTGTTGGCTTGGTCTGTGTGGTGCTGTCATTTTGGGGTCTGTGGATGTCGGAAGAAACCTTTGCTAAAGATCTGGATTATTTCGAAACTTAATCTTCAGGGGCGCTTCGCGTCATTGGTTGAGGCGCTCGCTACCATAAAAGAAGTCTATTGAGGTTTTTGTGTCCTTTCAATAAGATAAAGCCTTCTAACGGAAAGGCTGGAACCATGTCTTCAAAAATCGAAACAACCCCAGAATTAGTTCAAAAAACTTACAAAACAACGCGACAAAAACTTGAGACCATAAAGAAAAGATTAAATCGCCCAATGACTTTGGCGGAAAAAATTCTTTACGGACATTTGGATGATCCACAAAATCAAGAAATTAAACGTGGAGAAAGTTTTTTACTGTTAAGACCCGATCGGGTCGGCATGCAAGATGCGACGGCACAAATGGCGATTTTGCAATTTATGCTCGCGGAAAAAGATGAGGCCGCAGTTCCTTCAACAGTTCATTGCGATCATTTGATTCAAGCTTATCAAGGTAAAGAAAAAGATATGACGATGGCGATGAAGTCGAATGAAGAAGTTTATAATTTTCTATCTTCGGCTTGCTCGCGCTACAGTATCGGTTTTTGGAAACCAGGTGCGGGAATTATTCATCAAGTGATTTTAGAAAACTACGCTTATCCTGGTGGTTTGATGATTGGAACGGATTCTCATACCCCTAATGCCGGTGGTTTAGGAATGTGTGCCATTGGCGTTGGAGGATCTGATGCCTCAGACGTGATGGTTGGTCTTCCTTGGGAAGTTAAAAATCCAAAATTGATTGGTGTTCATTTGAAAGGTAAAATGAACGGTTGGACATCAGCAAAAGATGTTATTCTTAAACTTTGTGGAATGCTCACCGTAAAAGGGGGCACAGATAAAATTGTTGAATACTTTGGTGAAGGTACCGCTTCGATCAGTTGCACAGGTAAAGCGACCATAACAAATATGGGAGCAGAACTAGGCGCGACTTGTTCGGTATTTCCTTATGACGAGAGAATGGCCACTTATTTAAAAATTACCAATCGTGCGGCTTTGGTTGATTTAGCTAACCAAAATAAAGATATTCTGACAGCTGACGACGACGTCATTCAAAACCCCAAAAAATATTTTGATGAAGTTTATGAAATTGATTTAACTGCGCTTGAACCTCATTTGGTTGGTCCACATTCTCCAGATATAGCTCGTCCTATTAGTGCCATTGCTAAAGAAGCCAAAGAAAAATCTTGGCCGACAAAATTATCAAGCGCATTGATTGGAAGTTGCACAAACTCAAGCTACGAAGACATTGGCAGATCAGCTTTTGTGGCCCAACAAGCAATGGCTTTGGGTATAAAAATGCCACAACCATTTTTGGTGACACCGGGATCAACACAAATTCAAAAAACCATTGAACGCGATGGACAGATGGAAATTTTTAATTCTGTCGGAGCCACCGTTTTAGCAAATGCCTGCGGTCCTTGCATTGGACAGTGGAAACGTGACGATATAAAATCCGGTGATAAAAATACCATTATCACATCATTCAATCGAAACTTTCGCGGACGAAATGACTCGAACGCCGAAACTTTGGCTTTCATTGGTTCTCCGGAAATTGTTATGGCTTTGGGTTTGGCAGGACGACTTGATTTTAATCCTTTAACAGATGAGCTAGTCGGTCCAAAAGGAAAAGCCAAATTAAAAGCACCGGAAGCTCCCGAACTTCCCTCAAGAGGTTTTGTAATGGATACTGAAGGATATCAAAAACCAGCGGGGCGAGATGCCAGTGTGGCCGTTAATGATAAATCGGATCGCTTACAACTTTTGAAACCTTTCACTGCGTGGAATGGAAAAGATTTTGTCGATCAATTGGTTTTGGCCAAAGCCAAAGGCAAATGCACAACAGATCACATTTCACCAGGAGGCCCATGGCTTAAGTTCCGTGGTCATTTAGATAATATTTCAAACAATATGTTATTGGGCGCAGACAACGCTTTTACTTCCGAGATTGGTAAAGGAAAAAATCAATTATCCGGTGAAAAGGGAATTGAATTTACAAAAATTGCCCGCGAATACCAAAAAGCAAACAAACCGTGGATTATTATCGGCGATGAAAACTACGGCGAAGGTTCTTCCCGCGAACATGCGGCCATGAGCCCAAGATTTTTGGGTTGCACAGCAGTTATTGCAAAATCTTTTGCCCGCATCCATGAAACAAACTTAAAAAAACAGGGCATATTAGCTCTGCATTTTGAAAACCCTAAAGACTACGATAAAATTCAAGAAGACAGCTTAATTAGCTTAACAGGCTTGAACAGCTTGACGCCTGGAAAACCGGTAACTATGGAAATCAAACAAAAATCCGGGACGAAAGAAACAGTTCAGTTGAAACACACTTACAATGCGGAACAACTAAAGTGGTTTATCGCAGGAAGTGCGTTGAATTTAATTCGCCAGGGGAAATAGTTTGGAACAGAAGAAGGGAAATGAAAATAAAGTAGTTTCCCAAGTTGATCAAGAATCAAACATTGATGTCAGTTTAATTGAATATAATCTTTCACTCTCTGAGGAAGAAAGATTGATCAATCATCAGCGCGCCCTCGATACAGTCAATGAACTGATCAAAGCAAGAAAGCAAATATATGGAGAATAGGTCCCGACGGGCCTCGTTCGAAGTCTAGTAAGTTGCACAGTAGCTGGTCCTTAAATGTCAAATTATGGCATAATTTAAAGGTGAAGGCGGGGAGCTGAATGCAAAAAATTAAATTAATTATACCTATACTGGTTCTACTACTAATAGCTGAAACATCTGCCGCCAAAGAATGTGAAATTTTAAACCGTGATTTAGCAGCAAATAACATTACTGGAACAGGCACGCACTCTCAAACAGAAATAGATCTTAAGAGTGAATTTGAAGAGCTTCGAAAAGCCGCGCTTAAGCATGAAGATTTGAACCGGGTATATTTGGAATATTTGGCTCAGAATAAATCCAAGACTAGTTGCCCCAAAGGTACGATGACTTATCCTGAAATGAAAGATGCTTGCTTCACCGAGGAAGAAAAAAATGCTTATATGGCCAAATTAATTAGTAAAGATGAACTTAACAGTTATTTAGATTATAGTCCTGAGATCAAAAATCAGTTGAGCTCTTTAACAGTGGAAATTAATAAAATTGAACAGCAAGCAAAAAATAAATTTGTTAGCCTATCTGAGACCATGCTAGATAGCAAAGAAGGTAGAGCTGTAAATGAGTCCTATTGGAACTTTAATGCCCTTAGCCGCAAATATAATAAAAAAATTGATCCCATTTCAAGTTTTTACAATGAAATTTTTAGTCTGAGTCCCCAAAAATTTCTTAAAGGACAGGATCACGTGCCCACTAAAATAGTTATCTTTCCCAACAAGATTGATATCATGAGGCGGGAACTTAAAACTAAGATTGAAAATAAAGCAATAAATCTGACGGAAGAAATAGAATATAATAAAATGTCAGAATTTTTGTCGTCTGATGTTGCGAAAAGTCTTAGCGAGGCGGAGTCTAAACGGGTAAGGGAAAACTTTAAAACCCTAGAGAAAAAGGTAATGGCTCGGCCTAATAATAGAGAAGATCTAGTTCGTGAGGAAGAGGTCATTTACCAAATGGAAAAAATTCAGAGGCAAAAGGACAAATATACAAATGCTGATGTGCTAATGCACGACGGTCACGTTTTGTCTTATAGACTTATTAAGCTAGATAAACGCAGTGGTATTGATGATTCAATGGAAGTAAAGTTGGATGGCAATTGTTTACCACTCGAGGTAGAGGTAAGATCACGAGTCAATGAAACTCTTGTTGTGGCGGGTTCAACTTCGAAGTGCAACGAATTTGCTGTGATTGATTCTATGTTTAC
>JBBTCO010000007.1:160372-174317 GCA_038043185.1 Bdellovibrionota bacterium | reverse complement strand
ACAATTATTAACGGAGGATTCAAAAACAGAATCCTCCATTTCAATGCTCGTTAAGCCGCTTCAACAAGAGCCTTACAAACCTTCGCCAAACTTTCCAATGTTGGATTAGCATTTGGCTCCATCAGCTTAAACAACGCTCGTCTCGAAATCCCTGCATCTTTATAGAAATGGTCTTTATGCACTTGCTCAAGATACGAGAGAAGAATTTCACGAACTGCATCAGCATCTCCATCAATCAGCGCATCAGCGATGGCTTCAGAAATAAATTTGCGATTCGCCAACTCTGAAGCTGCAGAGTAATCATAAGCTGGACTGCCAGCTTTTAAGCGTGGCTTCGCAACAGCTTTAGCCTTCAATGTATTTTTTGAGGATTTTCCTAGCTTTTTTGATGTCTGAATCTTGCCCATTTTTATTTCCTCCAAGGATTAATAAAGTCAAATCGCCACTATCATCTTCCATAACCGAATAATAAACTCGCCTGCCATTAATCCACTTTAGCTCTGACAAAAAATCACCCAAATCTCGAATGCTTCCAAAATGCCCGTGCTCTTCAATATTGGTCAGCCGTCTGGCAATTTGTGCCTTTTCCTTGGGTCGTTGAGACTCGTACCATTCAATATATTCGGAAGTACGCTTAAGCCTCATGAGACAAATAGTGCATTATAATGCACTATTTGTCAAGAACTTAAAACCTTACAGGCAGTCTGTAAGTCCTAGTTCGAGCTATTGAATTTTCTAAGGATTAAAACTGGTGCGGCCGGAGAGATTCGAACTCCCGACTCCTTGGTTCGAAGCCAAGTACTCTATCCAGCTGAGCTACGGCCGCACATATGATTTGATTTAAAAGATTATTCTTTGATTCTCAGAAAATTTGCAAGCTCATTGCTTCCCTGGTGGCCCTGGGAGGGAAATTTTTCAGCCAATAACTCCCCGCATCTTTCAAGGGCGGCAGAAAAACCCTTTGCCCACTCACCCTTATGTAAAGACAGGGAAAATTCCTTGAGTAAGGGGGACCAAACTTCGTTGGGTAACACTTTGTTAATAGTCTCATCGGTTAAGAGAACTGCTTTTCTTTCCATAATAGAAACAAAGAGGAAAACTCCAGCCCTGGATTTCGTGTGGCTCATTTGTTGACGATAGAATTCAAGCTCGGCGCGATTCCAGACTTGGGTAGACTCATCCGCATTTGGCGTCAAAACTCTTTGCAACCACAAGTTTCCAGATAAGGCTAACGAAAGACCGTAAGCAGCCAAGGCTGACAATCCTAACCACAAATCAAACACGTACACTGAAGACCAATTAAAATAATAAAACTCTAAGGGAATAAAAATAAGTAATAAAATTAAAGTTAAGAGCAACTGCACGTGACCCACGACCGAAGATCTTAAGACAATCATAGGAACAATTTCGGCGCGAGTTTTTGTTTCAATACTTTGCACCAGATCACTAATTTTCTGTGCGTCCTCTTGATTCAAATATTTTTGTACCCATTTGGGCACATCTGTTTTCGAGCTTGTATTACCAATCACTGGACGACCCTCCACCGCTGAATCCACCACCACCACCTGACCAACCACCGCCTCCGCCACTGGATCCACCGAAGCCACCTCCACCGTACCAGCCAGAACCCCGGCCGCTTCGTCCTCCAAAGGCACTGCGGGTAGAACGTGCTAAACTGAATATTGCAAAAAGAAAGATATAAATTAAAAATACCCAATTATTCTTTTTTTTCCGCGGCGATTCGATGACTTCATCTTCGTGATTTTGAGTCATCGCCGGATCAATGCGTTTTAAGATCTCTTGAACACCAGAACGAACTCCTGCCGAAAACTGACCCGCTTTAAAAAAAGGCTGCACTCGCGTTTCTAAAATTCTTCGTGCCATTAAATCAGGAATATCACCTTCAAAACCTTGACCGACTTCAATGCGCATTTTTTTATCTTCGACAGCAATAAGAAACAGAATTCCATTGTCTTTTTTTGCGTCACCAAGCTTCCAAGCATCGGTCATGTTGATTGAAACGGACTCAATATTTTCGCCCTTAAGGCTTTTAATAATGGCCACTTGAATTTGCGCCAAGCCTTTAGAATTAACGGCGCTTAACAAGCTAGACAACTCATTACTTTCAGAAGAATTAAGCAATCCAACTTCGTCCATGACGGGCCCCTTTAAAGGGGGCACATCATAGGCGCGACTGCTGGTCGCAACTGAAAATAATATTAAAAATGAAATAAGAATTTTCAAAATTTAACTTCTGGAGCCTTTTCAGCTTTAGCTTTTTCTTCCGCTGGCAAATCCCACTGAGGCATTTTCTCGTAATGATAAAACAAAGCATTCGTCCAACTTGTCACCGGCACACCAACCAGATTATTAAATTCTTTAATCGACTCAATGTATCTTTGTCTGGCGATGGTAATGCGATTTTCTGTTCCTTCGATTTGCGCCTGTAAATCACGAAAATTTTGATCCGATTTTAATTGAGGATAATTTTCGGTGATCATCATCAATTTACCCAAAGCTTGGGACAACTGTCCTTGTGCTTGAGAAAACGCAGCGAGCTTTTCAGCCGACATCTTCGTCGGATCGATTGTAACTGATGTCGCTTTCGCACGAGCTTCAGTCACTTGAATTAAAACTTGAGACTCTTGCTTTGCAAAACCTTTAACTACTTCAACCAAATTAGGAATCAAATCGCTTCGTCTTTTGTATTGATTGGTAATTTCCGCAACACTTGCTTCAACGTTATTTTTTGATTGAGGAATAGATTGAATTCCACAGCCCATAATTAGAACCGCAGTACAGAGGATAAATATTTGAGTGTAAATTTTCATGATTGTTCTCCTTGAAGGGATGTCTTATTCTTTTTATGTTGCGTCCGCAAGTAAATGTTGTATGCAATGAAGTGATGAATCTTCAGCTCATTGACAAACCCGAAGGAATAACCACTCATCAAAGCGAACCCAATGATTGGGGCATTGTCGAGTTTATTGCTCAACAAAGCGGCCAAACCCTTTACGTCACTCACCGTTTAGACAAAGAAACCTCCGGGGCTTTACTTGTAGCTAAAGACCGCGACACAGCAAAAAACTTGACGCAACTTTTTGAACAAAAGGTGGTTTCAAAACGGTACTTTTTTCTAACGGATCGCCAAATAAAACAACAAGTAAAATTAGATCACATTTCACATCATTCTTATATCGAGCGCGACAAACAAACTTACACAAGCTCTAATCAAAAAGAATCCAATGCCTTCACCGATTTCTCACTTTTGTGGAATCAGGGGGGAATTTCTTTATGGGAAGCCCGTCCTATCACTGGAAAATCTCATCAGATTCGTTTGCATGCCCAAGACCTGGGAATCCCCGTTCTTGGCGACAAAGAGCATGGTGGAACGAACTGGTCTCGAATGTGTTTGCATGCTCAAGAAATTAATTTTGTTCACGAAGGGACAACTCAAGATTTTAAATCAATCACTCCTTGGTGGAGTGAACAAAAGCATGCTGAATTAATTGCGAACTCTCTGCCGTTGCAAACTAATGCCTTGATCCATTTGATGAACGCTTACGAAAAACGACAACGCCTTAAAATTCATAACTTACCGAGCTTTCGATTTTCTCATGCGGAAACAGATGAATTTAGTATTGATATTTATAACACTGTCGCGTGGATTAATTGGTATAAAGAAGAAAATCCCACCGACCAGATATTAACGACCTTTGAAAGTTATTTCCACACACTCAATAAATCCGTTTTTGTTCGCAAGATGAACAATCGAGGCCAAGATCCCAATACAAATCAGTTTTGGTCGCTAGGCAAGATTCCAGATCAATGGACAACAGCAGAAAATGGTCTTCACTATGAACTTAGAACAAATCAGGGCCTTTCCGCTGGCCTGTTCTTAGATCAACGGGCCAATCGCGCATGGGTTAAAGAAAATGGCGCTGATCTTCGGGTTTTAAATCTTTACTCTTACACCTGCGGATTCAGTGTCGCAGCTACGGCTGGTGGCGCAAAAGAAGTCTGCAGTGTTGATACCAGTGCAAAATTTTTAGATTGGGGTAAAAGAAATTTTGAAATCAATAATCTGGATGTAAAAAAATTTGAATTTTGGGCACAGGATTGTTTGCTTTTCCTTAAAGGCACTGCCAAACGAAAAAGACAATTCGATTTAATTATTGTCGATCCTCCATCTTTTGGCCGCAGTAAAGATCAGGTTTTTAAGATTGAAAAAGATTGGACCCAATTATTAGATCTTTGCAATGAAGTTTTAGCTCTACAAGGAAAGATTTTATTTTCAACAAATTACGAAAAATGGGAATATAAAGACTTTCAAGAGTTAATGCAGAGCTGGGCAATGAAAAATAAACTGAGCCTGCAGCCAAATCCCATTCCCGGTTTAGATTATGAATTGAGCTCAATTCACAGATTATTAAAATGTGTCGTTTTAATTAAGACCGGTAAACACAACTGATGAACGACTATTGCGCGAAACATGCGTCACGATTATTTTTATCTTAAGTTCATTCTGAATTTCGGCAACTGCTTTTGCAACCGCATCAGTATTTTTAAAATCATCGTCGACAAATTCAATTATTTTCACTTTTGTCCCAGCGTATTTGCGAATAAGTCTAACCATCTCTTCACCCTTTTTTTTTGGAACGTCGGCAGCGGCGCTAACCATAAGCAAATTCTGTTCTGGTGGTAACATAATCTGTAGGCCTGATGTTTGTTGTAAATGGGATTTAAGTTTGTTCAAGCCCAACATAATTTCGTATGAAGAATGTCCACGCGCCGTTAGGATATAAGTTAATTCGGCGGTCTGTGGATTCGACAACATTTTAATCACGTTATCAAAATAAGGACCTTTCCATTCATTCTGAGGTCTTTGCAACATACTCACAACATCATCTTTAAAATAACTTTCTTGATCGTCCAACTCCCCGGCAACACTAAAAAACTTAAATGATTCATTTTTAATTTGATAGTTTAGGTATTTTCCTTTTTTACCAATCGCTTTTCCTTCATTCGCGTATTCTCCGGTAGATACTTCGAGAGTCTCACCCGTGTGTTTTTTGAAAAGGAAAATTTTGGTGGGCATATAAGCGATGGTGTCATCCCAGTCCGAAACTAAAACTTTTTCAGCATCTATTCCTTCGGAGTGAATAGTCTGCACCTGAACACAACTGATAAGCAGATAACTTAAGATTAAAATTAAACTCTTATTCCTGGTCATCATTTCTTATGAGTGGCCGTAACCACCGTATGAATATTTCCACGCACCGTAAAATCACCAACGACAGTGATTTCGTGAGGATTCAATAAATCCACTAAATCTTGTAAAATATTATTGGTTACATCTTCGTGAAAGACGTTTTGGTTACGAAAGGAGTTGATGTAAAGTTTTAAAGACTTAAGCTCAACACACCATTTGTCGGGAACTACTTTAATTCGAATCGTTGCAAAATCCGGAAAACCGCTGCGTGGGCACAGGCAAGTAAACTCAGGGCATTCAAAATCAATGGTATAACGGCGGGCCGTTGTGCGATTGGCAAAACGCTCGAGCTTATTTTCTTCCATGGCAATTGTGCCGTAAAGTTTTTTTGGAACTGGCGACTTTGATTTTTTTGTCATGACGACCTTCTAGCTTAAATGTCCGCGAGTGAAAAGTTCTTTTAAGCTATCCTTAGCCGAATCTTGGGTCCTTAGGCAATAGTGAGCCTTTAAAATGTCTCTTTGCTCTTGAGTTAACTCTGAAAATTTTCCAAGGCGGCGCAATCGATCCTGCTGAATGTGATAAAGTCCCAAGGCCCCCGCAACTGAAATATTAAAACTCTGCACAAATCCCTGCATGGGAATAATAATTCGATGATCAGCGGCCTCGATCATTTCACGGCTCACGCCTTCTTTTTCATTTCCCAAGACAAAAGCGATGGGTTCGGAAAAATCAATCTCGCCAATAGGTCGGGCGTTTTCAAGAGTCGTCACCGCAAGTTTGTAGCCTTGAGCTTTCAAGTTTTTAACGGCTTCGCCGGTGGTTTTCCATTTTTGAGTTTCGACCCATTTATCAGACCCCTGGGTCACTCGATTGGCCTCTTTGAATTTTTCTTGAGTTTCAACTACATGAAAATTGACGAAACCTAAGGCCTCGGAGGTTCTCATCACGGCGCTGATATTCCCGCGATCATAAATGCTCTCAAGAACGACAGCGACATCAAAGCAGCGATTCTGGATAACCGATTCGATTTTTTTTAAACGATCTGGCGTAAGATTAGGAGCAATTTGTTGCAACACAAGAGTGTAATGAATTCGTAAATTCTCACTCACTTCGATTTCCGGCGCAAATGGAAAGCGCAAATTCTTGGATTCTGTTGATTGCATAAAATTATCGACCAATTAATTCTGGAGATTTAGCTAAATCACGAGTGATATTTTTCTGATGAGCTTCAAGAGTCCCGCCGCCAATTTCAAGCAACTTTGCGTCTCTCCATAAACGCTCGACCGTGTATTCGCCGACATAACCATAGCCGCCCAAAACTTGAATCGCCCGATCAGCTACATTTTTTGCCATCGTCGTAGCGACTAGCTTAACACCATCGGAATCAAGTCGATTACCTTCTTCAGTTAAATTCAATCTTAAAGCGGTATCGTAAACGTAAGCTCGTGCCGCTTTGTATTCTGCGTAGGAATCACCAATGTATTTTTGAATTTGTCCGAAGTGATTGAGTGATTTCCCAAAAGCTTCGCGCTCGATAGCATATTTATTCATAATTTCAATCGAGCGTCGGGCAATACCTAAGCTCATAGCAGCTAAGGTCAGCCGCTCGATCTCTAAATTCCTCATCATATGCAGCATTGAATCGCCTTCGTGACCAATAAGTGCTGAAGCTGGGACCACGCAATCTTGAAAAACCAACTCGGCGGTATTAGAAGCTCGCATTCCCAACTTATCTTTGATTTTTTGTCCAACGCTAAAACCTTTAAATGATTTTTCCACCAGGAATGTTGAAATCATCGCGCGCCCGTTTTTTTCGCTGGTCTTGGCATAAACCAGCACCACATCGCAGGCTGTATTATTTTCATCAATAGTGCCGTTAGTGATCCACATTTTTCGACCATTCAAAATATAATCAGAGCCCTTTTTAACAGCGGTGGTTGCCATACCAAGCACATCAGTCCCAACGGCTGGTTCCGACATCGCCATAGCTCCAATAAATTCGCCAGAACATAATCGCGGCAAATATTTTTTCTTTTGCTCTTCACTGCCATTCACCGCCAAATTATTCACCATCAACATGGCATGTGCTAGGTAGGCCAAACAAAATCCTGGATCTGAAGCGGAAAGTTCTTCATGAGCAATAACTGCAGCAGTCGCATCCAATGCCGATCCATTGTAGGCCTCGGGCACGGTGATTCCTAAAAGCCCCAAGTCCCCTAATTTTTTGAATAAGGCTAAATTGAATTTTTCCTTACGGTCGTATTCGTGGGCCTGAGGTTCTACTTCGGCTACAGTAAAGGAACGAACAGTCTCACGCAGCATGGCGTGCTCTTCAGAGGGATTATAAATATCAAGTTGCTTATAATTGGCGCTACTCATCGTTATTACTTAAGTTTTTCATGAGGGCCATTATTTTTTAACCGGGTAAATTTGTCAATGTAAAATGGGCATTTTGCTACAATACTTATTGCCTAGTTAACGAAGATGACCTACAAGCCAGCAAACGTAGGCGTTCAAATTGCAAAACCAAATACATTAGATTTTTATAAGGAGGATAAAGTTATGAAAAATTATTTAAGCTTTTTTACATTGGTAATGATTGCGTCAGTGGTGTCACTGAGCACTTTTGCCGCAGAAGATTCTAAAATGATCACCCTAAGAGTAGGACAAAATGGTGAAACTGCTTTTGCTTATGGAGTGACCGAACAGTCTTTACAAAATCCAGAGCAACACAATTGGATTCCAGTTACTGCAAACCAAAAACAATTTGGTGAATTGCAATTCGCTGAGCAGTCACAAAACGAGGCTGTAGCAATGACAGTTGCTGGCCCAGCACGTCCACCTGCTTATAATGGTCGTGGAAACGGCGGACAATTCCGTGGAGAACATCGCGGTGGTTTCAATAATAACCGTGGCTACAATAATAACAGAGGTTATTACAATCCCCCTTATTATTACAATGCTCCTGTAGCACCCTATTACCCATACTATTATGGCGGTGCCTATGTGGCTCCAAGCTATCCTTACGCTTGCGGTTCTTACGGAATTTGGCCTTTTATTTATTACAACTACTGTTACTAATTCCCGTTTGATTATAAAAAGGGAGCAACGGGCGATTGTAACAAACACCCGGTAAAAAATTGCTCCCTATCCTAAATTAATTTCAAAAAGAGCAATCGATCCTGAAAATCTTAATGATTGGTGTTATGTCTGCTTCGAAGTGAGAACCAATCTATGCTGAAAAATTTAAGTTTAATTCTAATAGTTAGCTTTGCCGTTGTTGGATGCACCAAAACCAGCTCGCAATTAATGAATGACCAACAAAATAAAGTAAATAGCACACCGCTGCCTTCAGATGAAGATGTTCAAGACAATTCAATCCCTGCTGAGCAACAAGGGAATGGTGCTCCTGTTGTCGCGCCAGCAAATGCCATTAGCTGCGCAATTGCGCTTGTAGCGCCAAATACAACTATCGAAGTTAATGAACATACAGTCGGTCGCCCTGACCTCGGGTTTACCAAACACTGCGTTGGTCGATTGAAATCGGGCGTAATAAGAACTTTCAATACGGGATTATCGCATTTCAAAAAAGATGAGATTGTCGCACAAATAAAAATGAATTTAGTGCAAAAAGAGCTCGAGAACGAAAAGCAATATTCAGGATATAGCGCTCAGTTTTTTCTTCACAATGAAAATCTATTTCTGCCAATCGAAGAACCAATTCCCTTCCGCCTCAATCCCGAAATGCCCACACCGATGGTGTGGGAGGGATTAATAAATAATAACGCTGATAAGTATCTTTTAATTTGCGAACCCAAAATGGAGTGTGCTGAATGATGAGTCTAATAACACTATTTTCTAGCTTTCATCTTGCCTCGGCAGCTGCTCCAACTGTTTGCGCCGATTTTTCGGGCGTTTATAAAGCTATCAGCGAACCTAGTGTTCCAACGATTACCATGAGCCAACAGCAATGCAACACTCTTCATTTCGCTTTTGATAAACAAGATTTAGTATTTCATCTGGATGCTCAAAGTCGCATGTTAAAAAACGATACACTGATTAAAGTTGTTCAAAGCGGTAAAATTAACAAAAAATTTATGATGATCTTTTTAACCGCGGAATATATCGACTTAAAAGGTTCACATCATAAAGAATCAGTAATTTTATTTGAAAAATCAGCTTCGGGTGACGTGTTTGTTACCTTTACAGGCGATGTTCCCGATCAAATTGTGGCTTCCCGCCGATATCAACTGACTAAGCAATAATAAAGGCTTTACTAAGCATAGCTCCGTTTTTAAAGCATTCCGACAAACCTCTGTCTTGCAAAAAGCTACTCACAAAGTTGTCAACGTATATGTTTACAACTTTGTGAGTAGCTTTTTAGTAAAATAATATCATGCGCCTATTGCCAGTAGATAGTTTCGCTTCACATTAATATGTATTAAGCACAACCTAAACTAAATCCGCAATTTTTACAGCGGTAACAACCGCTGTGCAATTCAGTAGCGCCGCCACATTCAGGGCACTTTTGAAAACCTTCAGGGATATCTGAAGGTTTTCGATTTAAAGGCTGACTCATTTTTGAACCATCGCGATAAATCGCCACTGATTTTAATCCTAATTTCCAGGCTTGCCAATAAACACCCGCTATATTTTCGTGACTAGCGGACGAAGGCAAATTCACTGTTTTTGAGATCGCACCACTAATAAAAGCTTGGACCGATGCCATCATTTTCAAATGACTTTCTGGCGATAAGGCTTGATCGCCGACGGCACATGAAAAAACTTTTTTCTGCTCAGCATTTAATTCTGAAATTTCAGTGACAGAGTTTTCTTGCAAAATCTTTTTTAAAATTCGGTGTCGACTCTCTGTATTTGAAAATCCCATGATTAACAAAGCGTCTTCGACCGCGGTATTAACAATTTGAAAAACTCCACCGCCAGTTAGTTTTTTTGTTTTTACTAAAGAAAATTCAGGTTCGATCCCCGTCGTGTCACAACCCATCATCAATCCGATGGTTCCGGTTGGAGCAATGACACTAGCTTGGGCATTACGAAATCCATAACGAGATCCTTGAGCAATCACGTCTTTCCACAAATCCTGCACAAGGACTTGAGGGGATCTTAGCTTTAAACAAGAAAAGTTTATTTTTTTAACTGCCGCTTGATGTTTTTTCATAACTTTCAACATTGCTGATTTATTTTTTGCATAAGCGGAAAAAGGACCCAATTGTTGAGCCATTTCTACACTTGTTAAATAGGCTTGCCCAGTTAAGAGAGCCGTTAACATTCCTGCCCAGGCGTGAGCCTCTTCACTATCGTAAGGGATTCCCATACGCATCAGCAAAGATCCTAAGTTGGCAAAACCAATTCCCAGTGGACGGTAAAGATGACTATTCAAAGCGATTTGTTCGGTAGGATAACTGGCTTCATCGACCAAAATTTCCTGAGCCAAAAAAATAACCCGTGCAGTATGTAAAAATCCGGCAAAATCAAAACCAGTCTTAACATTCCAAAATTGCACAAGATTCAATGAAGCTAAATTGCAGGCGCTATCATCCAGAAACATATATTCTGAGCATGGATTGCTGGCACGAATTTCCCCGCCCTTAGGGCAAGTGTGCCAGGAATTTATGGTGTCATGAAATTGCACCCCCGGATCAGCACAAGCCCATGCACTTTGGGCAATTTCATCCCATAATTTTTTTGCAGGAATTTGACGAAGGATCTTTTTAGTTGCACGAGTCTTTAAATTAAAATCTAAATTTTTTTCGATAGCTTTCATAAACAAGTCGGTAACCCTAACCGAGTTATTCGCATTTTGACCCGAGACTGTTTTATAAGCAGGTCCTTCGAAATCCGCGCTTAAGCCCGCCGCGATTAACATCTTCGCTTTTTCTTCTTCCTTTTTTTTCCATGAAATAAAATCTTCAATTTCTGGATGATCAACGTCCACGATGACCATTTTAGCGGCTCGACGAGTGGTGCCTCCGGACTTAATCGCGCCAGCACCACGATCTAAGACATCAAGAAAGGACATCAAGCCTGATGAAGTTCCACCAGAACCTAATTCCTCGTACCGGCTTCGAAGTGTAGAAAAGTTTGTTCCAGATCCTGAGCCATATTTAAATAATTTAGCTTCTGTTTTAGCCAATTCAAAAATTCCTTCGATAGAATCGTCGATTCTTTGAATAAAACAAGCCGAGGCCTGAGGACGAAGATAAGCATCCTCAACAACAGCGACTTTCTTTTTTTTAAAATCCCAAGCCCAATGTTGACTGGGAGATTTGATTTTATAAGCCTGATGAAGGCCAACATTGAACCAAACCGGAGAATTAAAAGAGGCTTTTTGAGAATATAAGATATATTTAAGCTCTTCGTAAAAATTGGACGCTTCTTTTTTAGTGATGTGTCCCTGTTTAATTCCTGAAGTCTGAATAGACTTAACCACCCGCTCAACAAGCTGTTTCACGGAATGTTCGTGACCTTTTCCAGGAACGCCTTTTTTCCGAAAATACTTGCTGGCTGCAATATCAATAGCCATTTGTCCCCATGATTCTGGGGATTCAACATTTTTCATTTCAAAGTGGGTCTGGCCGTTGGGGCTACTGATCAAACTATGGGATTTTTTCCATGTAAAATGTGCTTCCGCTTTTTTACCACGAGTCCAAAACGAAGGAATTCGAATTGATTTTTTCAGGTTGACCTCTCTTTGATCTCAGGGGATTTCTATTATCATGACACCGATTTATTTGGATTACAATGCGACCACCCCTGTTGACCCACGCGTAGTGGAAGTCATGACTCCCTATTTGCGCGAGCATTTTGGAAATCCATCCAGTTCGGGACATATCTGGGGCTGGTCTGCCGAGCGCGCGGTGCAAAAATCTCGACAACACATTGCCGAGTTGCTTGGTTGCACTGCTCTTGATATTTTTTTTACATCTGGAAGCACGGAAAGTAATAATTGGGCTCTACGCGGTTTAATTGAAAATCATTTTTTAAGAAATCCAAATGAAAAATTTCATGTTCTGACTTCTTCGGTCGAACACAATTCAGTTTTAAAACCATTACTTCAAATGCAAAAACTTTTTCCCATTGAGCTTGAAATTTTGCCGGTGAATTCTTTAGGATTAGTTAGCATCGAACAACTGAAACAAAAAATTAAACCTTCGACCCGCTTAATGAGTTTCATATGGGTAAATAATGAAATCGGGTCGATTAATCCTATCGAGGATTTAGCTCAGCTTGCCCACGAGAATAACATTGTCTTTCACACCGATGCGACCCAAGCCATTGGCAAAATTCCGGTAAATTTAAAAAACTCAGCTATTGATTTACTTTCTGTATCGGCTCATAAAATGTACGGCCCTAAAGGCGTTGGCGCTCTTATTGTTCGGCAAAAATCTGGTGTGCAACTTGAGCCTCTTCTTTGTGGAGGGGGACAAGAGCGTAGCCTGCGCTCGGGAACTTTGAATGTCCCCGGCATTGTCGGCTTAGGCGAGGCCTGTCGAATTTTAAAAGAGGAAATCGCATTTGAAATTCCGAAATCCTTGCAACTGCAAAAATATTTTTGGAGCGAAATTCAAAAACAATGTCCGAAAGCTCGGCTGAATGGCAGTCCTTTAACTGAGCTCACCCAAGGCTTCGATAAAACTTCTCGTTCACCAGTGAATCTATCCGTCACTTTTAACAAAGCCTTTCCTGCCGGAGGATTTCAAGATCCGCATTTAGGAGTGAGTGCAAGCTCTGCCTGCAGCACAGGCTCAATGTCTGCCAGCCATGTCTTAACTGGAATTGGGTTATCCTCTGAAGATGCGGCAAAAACACTGCGCTTCAGCTTTGGTCGCTTTACCCAGGAATCTGACCTGAAGGAAGCTGTGCACCGAGTATCTCAAGTCTTTGAATCTACTCATTTAAATTTAAATAACTAGAGTAATCTTAGCCACTTGCAGTGATTTGCCCAGTTATGCTATAATTCCAAATGAGGTTATTATGATTCAAGTTTCTGAAGTTGCTGCAAAAAGAATTCAAAGTTTGAAGCAAGAAGAACAAAAAGAAGACGCAGCTTTTTTACGAGTTGAAGTAAAGAAGGGCGGCTGCTCTGGCTTATCTTATAAAATAAATTTTGATTCTGTTCTTAAAGATGGCGATAAAGTTTTTGAATCTAACGGACAAAAGCTGGTCGTCGATGCACAAAGTTTTCTTTATCTCGTCGGCATGACCCTCGACTACTCCGGCGGCCTCAATGGCAAAGGTTTCATTTTCAATAATCCCAACGCAGCGAAAAATTGCGGTTGCGGATCTTCATTTAACGTTTAATTTTAGAATTTAGGCTTTTGAAAAAGCTCGGAAAAAAATTAACGATTGGCTTTCATCAACAAGGGCGAGTTGTGAGGCGTAAACTCCGGATGTTTTTTATAATAAATTTCAAATTGCTCATCATCATCAGCGATATCATCTGCGGGTATCAGTTCCGAGAAAACTCAAAACACCCGCGAGCTTAAAAACTTCGCCGTTCCTACGCCAATACGAGATGCCAGCGGTAAAGATTTAGTAATAAATTTTGTCATAATGTTTTTATGCTCTCTTAAGGAAAGGCCTTTTGTTGTTTTAAAATACTCACCTTCTAAGACAGCAGCCATTTTCTTTCCATTCTGTGATTTCAGATATTTACTTTCACTTGCCCTGACTATTTTTTTACCAAACTCTTCCGAGCTGGTCGGGTCC
>JBBTCO010000007.1:0-160272 GCA_038043185.1 Bdellovibrionota bacterium | reverse complement strand
ACTTTCACTTGCCCTGACTATTTTTTTACCAAACTCTTCCGAGCTGGTCGGGTCCCTTCAGAACGGCCAAAAAAACTATAAATTTCTTTTAATACCTCTGGCTTAAGTTTACCTTTATCGTGTAGGGATAAAAATTCAGAAATTGTTTTCTCACTAAGCCCAGAAAATTTTTCAGGATATAATGCTTTTAATTTAAGGCCTAATTTCTGAACACGTTCATTGTGCATCTGGATGTGCTGAATAAAATCTTGAACACTATTAATTTCCCGCTCCTGCGAATTTGCCTCGCAAAACATGAAAAACGATAAGCTGAAAACTAACACCACAGATCTCAGGAGACCTCCCACCCTAAATATATCAAGATACGTACCAGCTCAAAATCACTAGGTTTTTGTAAAAACAAAGATACTGTCTACAAAGTTGTTTCCTGTTTTAGATTTTAACAAAAAATATGAAGTCTCATTCTGAGACAGACCAAAAGTGAAAAACAAACAACCCTAGACCTAAACTAGAAGTCGTTGATTTTTTTTAACTGTTCTTTACTATGAGAGGTAATGAAACGTCGTCCTTGGCCAATAGTTTTATTAGCATTTTTTCATATATTTTCTCCGGTCGGTAATTTTTTTTTCAACGCACAATACGTGAACGCCAATCGCCTGGCTTATTTCAAGGCGCATTTCATTCAAGAAAATTTGGTGGGTTCTTTGTTTTTCTTTTTATTGCCGCCCATTGCTGGCTTAACAATATATGCCTGTAAAAAATGGAGTTTTTGGGTCTATCTTGGGATAATGTCGGTGATACTTGTTCATAGCGTAATTAACTGGGGATCTCGACCTGAAGTGGGCTCGATTGTGCCATTATTAATTCTATTTACAGTAAACATTGTCTTGGTGGCTTATCTTTTAATTCCAGCTGTGCGAACCATTTATTTCGATCCTCGTCTGCGTTGGTGGGAAACTAAGCCAAGGTACAGCGTCGATTATGATGCCGAAGTTAAATTTAATGAAACAGTAGCTCACGCAAAAGTTGTGAATTTGTCAGAAAGTGGTCTCTTTGCTCAGATGAAAGACTTCATGCCTGACGATGGCTCTCGAATAGAAGTTAGCTTTAAAGATGATGGGACACTTTATATAGCCGTTGGCACTGCCATTCATCACCAACGTCAAGGTGAAATGGGTATTGGAGTTCAGTTTGTCCATACCTCAGATTCCACAAGATCTCTTAAGTTTCTCATCAGAAAATTGAATATTGAAGGCAAAAGAATTCAATGGCGTGAGCCGGGACCAGAGGATAGTCTTCTTTCGTGGTTCAGTGAAGTCATCAAAAGTCCCAAAGGTCTAGTTCCAAAAGTTAATAAAAAGAATAATACATAAACTGAATCTTTTATTCAAAGCCGCCGATTCATTCCATAATGAAGCATAAAATTCATTTTCGTAGCTTAGGCGAAAAGGGGCCTCTTTATATCCTGCTCTATGGATATGGCGGAGGTCCACGTCACTGGCAATCGGTGGCTGAACACTTGTCCAAAAACAATCGTGTTATCATTCCCCATTTGAGTTCTCTTTACATGTCAAAGGATCCGCTCTTTTTTACCGTACAAGTTGAACTTGTTCTGCAATTTATTGAAGATCATTTTCAGAACGAAATTATTCGACTGGCCGGAGTCAGCTACGGTGGTCTTCTGGCCTGGGCCATGTCATTGCAAAAGCCTTCCATTTTTGAACGTGTGCATTTGATTAACCCAATGTTGCCTTCGGCTTTAGATCATGTGCAAATTCCTGAATTAAAATTTATGCTTCGAGTTCCCTTTAATTTTCAAGCCTTGTCCTTAGTGCTTTCAACTCCCATGGGGAAACAATTCCTTAAAAAGACATCCGCTATCCTGGGTAACGATCCTGAACGTGATCTGTTACGAATGGATGATTTAAAAGGAAGAAAACTAATTTTCGTCGCGCAAATGATTCATCATTTTTCTTGGATCTTAAAGAATGAAGATTGGTCATGGTGGAAAACAAAATCTTTAAATGAATTCCAACAGCGAAGTCCCACTGAACTTCTTGTTTCCGAAGACGATCCGCTCTTCTCTTTGCAAACCTATCAGAATTATTCTAAAGAACAAAAATTTGATCACATACATACTGTCAAAACGGGTGGTCATCTTTTGCCGCTCTCAGCGCCCCAACTTGTTTTTGAAAATCTAAATAGCGAAATCGCAAAACAAAATCCGAATCGGGAACTCGATAAAAAAATTGCTTAGTTGTTTATTTAACAGGAGTCGTTGGCTTTTTTTCGGAAAGCAACATTGTATCTTGTACGGCCTGACTTTCTACTGTTCTGTTGGACTTAAATCCGCGGATTTTTTTATTTTGATTTTCAGCGCGGTCAAGTTGTTCGGAAAAATCGACGGTGATATCGCCAAAACAACGAATTTGGCAACTTAAACGACGACCGTCTAGGAAATAACTATTACCAATTAAACTCAATTCAACTTTTGTCGGCGGCATAACATTATGCTCACCTTCGATAATTCGAATGCGACATTCTGCGCAGGAAGGAACTCCTTTGCATATCGACTTAACATCAATGCGATTTTCAGTGCAAGATTGCAACAACGTCTTTTCAGGCGACACTTCAATTTCAATATTTTGTGGAACAAATTTAACTTTCATAGCCCTTTGACCTTAACTTTCACAAATTTCTTTTTTCCCGCCTTGATCATATGTTCATTTCCAGGCTTCAAATCTAATTTCAATTTAGCATCGCTCAATTTCTGACCGTCCAACTGAACACCACCGCCCTGAATTAAACGAGCTGCCTCTGAATTACTTTGTGCCAATCCTAACTGAACCATCAAAACACAAAATCCTTTTTGATTTTCTGCCGATAACTCGATTTCTGGAACTTCATCGGGCAAACCTTTATCAACAAAAATACGGTGGAATTCTTCTTCGGCCATTTGTGCTGCTGCTTCCGAATGAAATCTTTTTACTAAAAATTTAGCGAGGGCTATTTTTACATCCCGAGGATGTTTCTTCTTAGACTCCACATCACTTCTTAAAATTCCCAGATCTTTGGGTGAAATATCTGTAAGTAATTCATAGTATCTGTACATCAAGGTGTCTGAAACTCTCATGGTTTTTCCAAAAATATCTTTAGGAGTGTCGACAACACTGATGTAGTTGTCCAAAGACTTTGACATTTTGTTAACGCCATCAAGGCCTTCTAAAATTGGCATCGTTAAAACCACTTGCGGCTCTTGCCCATAGGACTGTTGCAAATCTCGGCCAACAAGCAGATTGAATTTTTGATCTGTTCCACCAAGTTCAACATCAGATTTTAAAGCCACTGAGTCGTACCCTTGCGTTAAGGGATATAAAAGCTCGTGCACCGAAATTGGAATTCCAGCTTTGTATCTTTTAGTGAAATCATCGCGCTCGAGAATTCGAGCCACTGTGTATTGTGCAGTTAACCGAATAATATCCGCAGGTTTCAATGGATCAATCCACGTCGAATTGTAGACTATTTCCGTTTTGTCAGGATCTAAGATTTTAAAAATCTGCTTCGCATAGGTTTTTGCGTTTTCAGCGATTTCTTCTCGACTTAAAATTGGTCTGGTTGAATTTCGCCCCGAAGGATCTCCGATCATCGCGGTAAAATCACCAATAAGAAATTGAATGTGATGACCCAAATCTTGAAATGTTTTGAGTTTATTAATCACCACTGTGTGACCAAAATGAATATCGGGCCGTGTAGGATCAGCACCAAATTTAATTTTTAAAGCTTGGTTTTTTTCTTTAGATCTTTTCAATTTTTTTAAAAGATCCTGCGAACTAATCAGCTCGGCACAACCAAATTGAATTCGATCCAACTGCTCCTGAGGGTCTGCAAAAGTCATCGAGCCATCTCTACAGAACGTGTTTCACGAAAAACGGTGACCTTAACTGCACCCGTTTGCGGCACTTCTCGTTCAATTTTTCGAGCAATATCACGGGACAACATGACTGCTAAATCGTCTGTGACTTTGCTGGACTCAACTAAAACCCGGATCTCTTTACCTGATTGCACGGCAAATGTTTTCAAGACTCCATCGAAACTGTTGCCAATAGATTCAAGATCTTCCAAACGATGAATGTAATTATCCATCTGAGGTCGTCTTGCTCCAGGTCGCGAATTCGAAAGCGCATTGGCGGCATGAACAATCCAAGCCAAAATACTGTGAGGTTTTTCTTCATCATGATGAGCGCGAATGGCGTGACAAACATCCTCGGATTCACCATATTTTTTAGCAACCTCAGCGCCAACAATCGAATGGCTTCCTTCAACCGTGTGATCAACGGTTTTACCAATATCATGAAGTAAACCGGCTCTTCTTGCGGTCTTCACGTTAACACCAAGTTCTGAAGCCATTAATCCAGCGATGTAAGCGACTTCCATACTGTGATTTAAAGTATTCTGAGCATGTGTCGAACGGAATTTTAAATTACCCAAAAGTTTTATAAGCTCTTGATGCATGTTTGTGATGCCAAGTTCAACAATAACTTTGTCGCCCTCTTCTTTAATTACCTTCATCAATTCTGTTCGTTGTTTTTCAACAACTTCTTCGATTCGAGCCGGATGCACTCGTCCATCTTCCATCAGTTTATCAATTGTTCGTCGAGCTAACTCGCGGCGAACCGGATCAAAGCCCGAAATAACTACGGCTTCAGGAGTATCATCCACAATTAAGTCCACGCCGCAAAGCGCTTCCAAAGTACGAATGTTTCTGCCCTCTCGCCCGATTATTTTTCCCTTCATCTCGTCATTGGCAAGTGCCATCACGCTGACCGTTCTTTCAGAAGTGTAGTCCGAAGCCAGACGCGACAGCGCCGTGCTGATCACCTTCTTCGCTCTTCGATCAGCTTCCTTTTGCGCCTCTTCTTCAATCAGAGTTAGTTTTTTAGATGAGGAAAGCTTCACTTCATCCTCGAGTGCTTGATACAAATGGCGGCGGGCTTCATCCGTTGACATCGACGCTACTTTTTCAAGTTTATTTTTAAGCTCATCGATAGCTTCCACAGATTTTTTATCAAGTTCAATCAGGCGATTTTCACCGATCGCAATTTTTTCTTCACGATGCTTTAAAGACAAAAGATATTTTTCATTTTCGTCTTGTCGTTTATTTCCTTGATCTTCAATTTCTTTTAAGCGGCGATCAAACTGCGATTCTTTGTTCTTGAGCTGTGATTTTTGTTTATGAATATCGGCCTCAACATTTTTCCTGGCCCTGGACTCAAAATCTTTCGCTTTATTTTCAGAATCTTTTTTTATTTTAGCTGATTCAGATTTTGCTTTGTTAATAATTTTTTCAGCTTCTTGGCGGGCCGATTTTTTGCGAGATTCGTCTTGAATCCTTTTTACGAAAAATACCGCCACACCACCGATAAGTAATCCGATAACGGATGAAATAAGAACTTCCATTGACTCAACTTCCTTTCGCCAGTGATTTGCAAGTCACTGCTTCATTTTCAGTTAAAATATAATCCATCGCCAAATCATGAGCTTCGGCGACATCTAGTTTTTCAATTAATTGATCTTGGTAACAAACTCCGACCCGTTCGCCCCGACACTGAGCAAGACTGCGATCATAATATCCTTTGCCACGCCCTAAACGATTCCCCTTACGATCAAAAACTAACCCTGGGATCAAGAAGCCGTCCAGTTCCTGCACGCTTCTGACTTCGCCCCCAACAGGTTCGGCAAAACCAAGATTGTTTTTTTGAGTTTTTTTGCTATTTGAAAACTCAAGAACTTCGCCCTGAATGCGCGGGAAAAACCAATTGATATGTCTGATTTCGGGTAAACAAGGTAAAATCGCCGGTTCGCTATCTAATGGGTGAAAAGCACCCCATGCACCGGTTTTTGATTTAAAAAATAATTCAAGCTGTTGGCCAAATTGATGCGAATCGTTTTCACTTCGCTTTACGTTGTTTGCACTACGCAATCCAAGAATAGATTTAAACTTCTTGCGAAGTTCAGCTTTAGAAACCATGAGAGCAGATCCAATCTCTTATTACAGTTTTTGGATCTTAGAATTTTCGAGGTCCATGGAAATTTTGAGTGTTTTTTCCTCAAGTCTTTCAAGTTCTTTATGAGCTCTTTTTTTCAAGAAAAGAAGTTCTTCGGCTAAATTCATTGCAGTTAAAACTGCCGCATTCTGAAATGAGCCGTTTTTAGTCGCGCGTAAAAAATGCTCCATTTTTAAATTAATAAACTCAACAAGTTCCTGAACAGTAGATTCATCATGATTGGTGCGAAGTTTATAAGGAACGCCTGCAATTAGGAATTCGAAAGTTCGCGATGAGTTTCTTGAGCTCTTTTCAATCACTTAAAAATCTTTCTTCGTTTAATGTTTTCCTTCAAGTCTTTGAAACTCTTGAAAATTCTAAAATCAGTCTTAAGTTTATATAAATCCGCTAAAGTAGCAACATTATTTTTCACTAGGGCGTACCCTCATTTGCATGATTCAGCGAGTAAATAAGGAGTCAATAAACTCTTGCGAAGAAAAAGACTTTAAATCACCAATTTTTTCACCGATGCCGACCCACTTGATTGGCACTTGTAATTCTTGAGTCAAACCGACGACAACTCCCCCTTTAGCAGTGCCATCCAACTTCGTAAGAATAGCCCCAGTTAAGCCTAAGGATTGATGAAACTCCTTAGCTTGCAGCAGAGCGTTCTGACCGGAGTTTGCGTCAAGCACGATCCAAATTTCATGGGGTGCGTCCTCGATCACTTTTGTTAAAACTCGTTTTACTTTTTTAAGCTCTTCCATCAGGTGAGTCTGAGTGTGTAAACGCCCAGCCGTATCAATAATAACTAAATCATAGCTCTGGGATTTCGCTCGTGAAATCGCGTCAAAAGCCACCGCGCTAGGATCGGTCACCCTTGGTGGTGAAAAAATCTGCACCTGCGCCCGCTCGGTCCACACTTTTAATTGAGATTCTGCCGCTGCTCGAAAGGTGTCTCCCGCCGCTACTAAAACTTTTTTCCCTTGCAGAGCCCAATAGGCCGAAATCTTTCCAATTGTTGTCGTCTTTCCAGCGCCATTGACACCAACAATCATAATCACCGTAGGCCCTGTTTTATTCCAACGAATGACTTCACAAGGGGGAACCGCTGCAAAAATATTTGAGATTTCCTTTTTAAGAGAACTTTTTATGGCCTCAAAATCCTTTTTTTGAGAGCCCGATAAATCCCGATTCAAACCATCCATCAACATTTGCACTGTCCCCGGCCCTAAATCACTGGTGTAAAGAACTTCTTCGATGTCCTCCATTGCCGGGTTTTCTAAACTTGAAGAAAAAAGATTTTTTATTCGACCAAAAATATTCTCTTCGGTTTTCGTTAAGGCAGTTCGCAAACTGCCTTGCAGTTGCTCTTCGCGCTGAAGTCTTTCCAGATTAATTTCCTGGGTCAGAGAATCATCAAGCAGAGCTTCGCGATTAATTTTTGCGGTATTTTCTGAGAAATCTCGGGGTTCATCACCTTTCTGATGTGAAGGTTGAACAATTTTCTTATCATTAGTCGTTTTATTTTTATTAAATAACTTTAAAATAAATGGAGCTGCTATGGCTAATACAAGCACTCCACAAAATACAATTAAAAATAAAATACTATCCACAAATATTAAGCTTTCAAATCTTGCAGACTAACAGAAACCATCGTCGAAACGCCGCGCTCTTGCATCGTCACTCCGTAAAGTTTTTTGACTACTTCCATAGTGTGCTTATTGTGAGTCACAACAATAATTTGTGAGCGTTTGGCCATCTCACGAACAAGATCGTTGAATCGGTAGACATTGGCGTCATCCAATGGCGCATCCACCTCATCCAGCAAACAGTACGGGGAAGGTTTCACCAAGAAAATCGAAAATACCAATGCCACAGCCGTAAGGGCTTTTTCCCCACCCGACATCAAAGTGACATTTTGCATTTTTTTTCCAGGAGGCTTCGCAATAATTTCAATGCCCATTTCTTGTTTTTCTGGATCCTCGTGAAGTTCTAATTTGGCTTCACCACCACCAAACAAGACAGGGAAAACGCGCGTGAAACGATCATTAACTAAATCAAAAGTTTCTTTAAATCGTTTCGAGCAAATGCGATTAATTCGTTCGATCACTCGTTTCAGCTGCTCTTTCGCTTCGGTTAAATCCTTATGTTGTTGAGTCAAGAACTCGTAACGTTGAGCCGTTTCTTCGTACTCTTCAATTGCCGATAAATTGACTTCGCCAATTTTTGAAATTTTCTCTCGTAAATCTTTAAGTTGAATCTCAACTTCGCTCAAGTCACCTTCGCGATTTTCGTATTTAGCACTCACTTCGGAAAGTAATAACATGTATTTCTCACGGACTTGGTCGACAAGGAATTGCTCTTTTAACTTCGCTTGTTCAAGTTTCAGCTGAGCTTCGTTCATACGTGATTGTCGCTCATTACGAGATTTTTGTGCCGATTGCACTTGCTCATCTATCTCGCGCGCTTGCGAAGACATAACTTCGTATTCGTCTTTATTTTTTGAAACCAAGGCCTTCAGTTCTTCGACTTCGTGTGCGTTTCGCTCAAACTCAATTTTTCTTTCCTCAAGAAGAATCTGTCCCTCAGTCATTTTGAAACTCGAAGCTTCTGATTCCTCTTGCATGCGTGAAAGTTGGGCATCGAGCTCGCTCAAGGAACGATTCACCATCTCGAGTTGTTTTAACAAACCTTGATATTCTTGGGTTTTAGAAGCTGACTGCACTTGCAAATCAGTGACTTCCGATTGTAAAGCCCCAAAACCTTTTTGAGTCTCGCTCAGTTCGGTCTCGCATTTACGAACTTGTTCCTGAACATTATTTTTCTTTTCTCGTGCTTCGATCAAGGATTGATTCAATTCATTCCAACGAGTTTGTTGCGATTCAACTTGTTCTTGAAGCCGTCGCACTTCGCGATCTTGTCTTTCGACAGATTGCTGAACGTTTTCAAATTCGTGCTCGGCGCGTTCAAGATCTTTTTTTAGTTCACGAACTTTAATTTCCTGTTCGGTTTTTCGTTTTTGGGCGCCCTCAAAATCATTCACAACATTATTCAGTTGCTCATCGATTTTTTTCATAGAGGACTGGGCCAAGACTAATTTTCCGGACCATTCATGTTTCTTCTGCGTGTACTCTTTAATTTCTCGACGACGTTTCAATACACCCGTATCCGCGGAATCACTAGCTCCACCCGTCAATACTCCATCCGCAGACAAGGTATCCCCGTCCATCGTCACAAAAGTCCAACCTGGATAGCGCGATCGCAGTCCCAGAGCCGTGCGAATAGAATCAACAATGGCTACACCATCCAATAAATAACTGACAGTGGATTGGTATTTTTCATGACTACGGACAACGTCTTTAAGCAAAGCTTGCACGCCAGTTTCACCAGCGGGAGCCTCGGATCGACCTGAAACCGCGGTGGCATCTTCAGAGATAAAACTAGAACGACCAGATTTATTTTCTTTCAGATAACCAACAGCCTCTAAAGCTTGATTAGAGTCACTGGATAATAACATCTGTAATCGATTGCCCAAAGCCGCTTCCATCGCAACTTCATAGTCTCCGGGAACTTCAACAACTTCGGAAACGGGTTGAAACGAAACATTCACGCTGCCATCAACACTGATTTCTTGGCTCTTGGCTTTTTGCCAAAGCATAACGTGCTTAACGCCTTCTTCAAAACCTTCGAAATTAGAATGCAGATTTTCAAGACCATAAAGTCGAGACGCCACTTGATTTAATTCATCTTTAAAAAGATCCACTTCTTGGCGTTTCACCGCTAAAGATTCGGTCAGAACTTTTTTATTTGCTTCAAATGAATCGGCATCTTGGCTAAGATCCAATTGAAGTTGTCGTTCTTTTTCGAGTTCATTAAAAACTTTTTTACGACGGGTCTCGAATTCCAGACCTTTTTCGCGAAGTTCGTTCAAAGTTAATTGTTCATTTTCTTGTCGTGCATTCAAATCTTCAATCTGGGATTGCAACGACTGTCCACGGGCATCAATCGAAGACTCAGTTTGGCCAATTGCAAACAGCTCTCGACGTGTCACTGTTAAAACTTCATCTAAAATCTGAATACGAGTTTGAGCCCCTTGGAAATTCTGATTTTTTTCCATAAAACTTGCTGAAAGCGTTTCAGACTCTTGTTTTAAAGATTCAGATTGAGTTTCCAATTCAGCTTGGTCCCGCTGAAGCAAAGCCTGTCGCGCTTTTTGCTCTTGCAAGATGGATCCAGTCATCACTTCATTGCGACGAGCCTGTTCGATTTCAAAACGCAGCTCTTGAATTTCCATTTCTTTTTTTTGTGTCAAAGATTGGGTTTCAAAAAATCTTTTTTGATTAACTTCAACGGTTTTTTCTTTTTCTAAAATTTCTAAACGTAAACTTTCAAGTTGAGCCTGAAGCCCGGCCAATCCACTTTCGCCTTCAACTTCTAAATTTTGTGCTTCATTAAAAATATTTTGCGCTTCATTGGCGGCGGCTCTTAAATCCAAAAATTGACGACTCGATAACCAAAGATCCAAATCTTCAATTTGATTTTTAATATTGCGATATCGTTCGGCTCTTTGCGCCTGTCTTTGCAAAGAATCAATTTGGCGTTTTAATTCACCAATGATGTCTTGCAAACGCACTAAGTTTTGTTCGGTCGATACTAATTTCCTTTGCGATTCTTTTTTACGTGCTTTGAATTTTGTAATTCCAGCGGCTTCTTCAATCAGATGACGTCGATCTTCCGGTTTTGCCGTGATGATTTTTCCGATCATACCTTGTTGGATAATGGAGAAACCTTTTGCACCAGCGCCGGTATCCATGAAAATTTCTTGAACATCCTTAAGCCGTGCTGGCTCTTTATTGATAAAATATTCACCTTCACCGCTGCGGTGAAGACGACGAGTCACCATGATTTCGGAATGTTTCAAAAATTTTGCTGGAAAAGGCCCCCCATCATTTTCGAGGATAAGCGAGACTTCACACATTCCCATCGGAGCATAACCTTCAGAACCTGCAAAGATAACATCAGTCATTGTAGATCCACGCAGATCCTTAGCTGACATTTCTCCCATCACCCACACAAGCGCATCAACGATATTTGACTTTCCGCAACCATTCGGACCAACGATTCCCGTGATTCCAGCATCAAACTGAATAACGGTTCTATCTTTGAACGATTTAAAACCAATGATGTCTAATTTTTTGATTCTCAATGTTGCACCTTTCTCGCTTGCAAAGCGGCGCGAGCCGCTGCCAGTCGGGCTATGGGAACACGAAAGGGAGAACAACTGACATAATCGAGTCCAACATTATGAAAAAACTCAATAGAATCAGGGTCTCCACCATGTTCACCACACACACCAGTTTTCAACTCTGGCTTGGTTCTGCGCCCGTAGTCAACACCGGTTTTGACAAGTTGCCCAACGCCCACTTTGTCGATGCTTACAAAAGGGTCCTTTGTGAAGATCCCATGAGAGACATAACTTCCCAAAAATCTCCCCGAATCATCTCGCGAAAGACCTAGTGTGGTCTGCGTCAAATCATTAGTACCAAAGCTGAAAAAATCAGCAAATTCCGCAATAGCATCGGCCGTTAGCGCTGCTCGCGGAAGTTCGATCATTGTGCCAACCTGATAATTAAACTTTATTTTTTTCTCGATTTGAACTTTTTCAACTTCTATAACTGTCAGGTTTCGTAGAATTTCTAATTCTTGAGAAGTGGCCACCAAAGGAATCATAATTTCTGGTGTTAATTTTTTTCCTTCAAGCACTAGCTGAGCAGCTGCTTCAGCGATGGCTCGAACCTGCATTTGATAAATTTCGGGATAGGTTATCGCCAGCCGACAACCGCGATGACCCAACATGGGATTAAATTCATGTAAAGCTTTAACTTTATTTCTGAGCTTATCGGCATCCCATGAAATTCTTTTGGCCAACTCTGCGATTTCTTTTTCTGAATGCGGCACGAATTCGTGCAAAGGCGGATCAAGCAATCGGATCGTTACAGGGAAGCCTTCCATGATTTTAAACAACTCATAAAAATCACTTCTTTGCATAGGCAAAAGTTTAGCAAGAGCTCTTTCTCTCTCGATCCGATTATCGGCCAAAATCATTTCGCGGACCGAATCAATGCGGTCGGCGCCAAAAAACATATGTTCCGTTCGGCAAAGCCCGATGCCTTCAGCGCCAAAATCCCGCGCCGTTTGTGCATCCTTTGGAGTGTCGGCATTAGCACGCACTCCCAGTTTGCGAACTTGATCAGCCATTTTCATTACGCGACGGAAATCATCATCTAATTTAGGCTCAATGGTTTTCACTTCACCCAGAAAGACTTCGCCCGTGGATCCATCCAAAGTGATGATATCGCCTTTTTTTAGCACATAGCCTTTTACTTTAAGACTCTCCGTACGATAATCCACATCAATTTCGCCACAACCCGCTACACAACATTTTCCCATTCCCCGAGCCACAACCGCCGCATGGGAAGTCATTCCCCCTCGGGTGGTTAAAATTCCCTGCGAAGCCACCATCCCTGCGATGTCCTCCGGCGAAGTCTCGACACGCACCAGGATTACTTTGTGGCCTTTTTCTTTCCAAGCGATCGCCTCTTCACTGGCGAAAACAATTTGCCCGGAAACTCCACCTGGCGATGCAGGCAAACCTTTGGTGAGTTGTGTTTTAGCCGAATTCGGATCCAAAGTTGGATGAAGCAATTGATCCAATGAATGTGGCTCAATTCTGAGCAGAGCTTCGTCCGCGGTGATCAGCTTTTCATCTAACATATCGCAAGCAATTTTAAGCGCCGCTTTGGCGGTGCGCTTTCCATTACGAGTTTGCAACATCCACAAAGTTCCACGCTCAATTGTGAATTCAATATCCTGCATATCCCGATAATGTTTCTCGAGTTGGTTATAGTGAGTAACCAATTCTTGATAGGCCTTTGGCATTAATTCTTCCAAGGATTTTAATCCTGATTTTTTAGCTCCCTCTTTTGTCAAAGGTTGCGGGGTGCGAATTCCTGCGACTACGTCTTCACCCTGCGCATTGACCAAGTATTCACCAAAAAATTTCTTTTCACCCGTGCTTGGATCTCGAGTGAAAGCCACACCAGTGGCTGAATCATCGCCCATGTTACCAAAAACCATGGATTGAATATTGACGGCCGTTCCCCAGGATGCGGGAATGTGATGAAGTTCGCGATACGTGTTTGCTCGTGGAGTATTCCAGGAACGAAACACCGCTGAAATAGCTCCCCACAACTGATCCATAGGATCATTGGGAAAACTTTGTCCGGTCATTTGATGAACTAATTCTTTAAACTTCTTCACCAGAACTTTCAAATCGTCGATGCTCAAATCGGTATCTAATTTGTATTTCTTTTCTTCTTTTAAATCTTCAAGCATCACTTCAAGTAATGACGAATTCATCCCCATAACAACATCGGAATACATCTGAATAAATCTTCGGTAAGAGTCCCAAGCAAATCGCGGGTTCTTCGAAACTTTCGCTAACCCCTCGACAGTCTGATCGTTCAAACCTAAATTTAAAATTGTATCCATCATCCCCGGCATAGAAGCCCGAGCCCCCGAACGCACACTGACCAATAAAGGATCATCGTTGTTACTAAACTTTTTGTTAATTTTCTTTTCTACGCGTCGAAGTGCTTCGATCACTTTGGGTTTTGTCCACTCGGGCAGTTGCATGCCATTTTCATTAAAATGAGTGCAAACCTCTGTCGAGATTGTAAAACCCGGGGGAACCGGCAAACCCAAAGCCGTCATCTCGGCTAAGTTAGCGCCCTTACCACCCAAAATATTCTTCATTCCTGCATTTCCATCGGTTTCGCCAGCTGCAAAAAAATAAACGAATTTTTCAGGGATTGCCGTCTTGTTTGCCGATGATTTTGTCGAGGCCGAAAGGTTTTGATCCATAAATCCCCCCTCTATAATTTTTTTTAAAATCGTTTCAACTGTTCGGAAATATAAGAACTCAGTTGCGTACAACCAATTCTTTCTTGAGTCATCTTGTCCCGATGACGAACCGTCACCGCTTGATCGTTTAAAGTATCAAAATCAACCGTCACGCAAAATGGCGTGCCGATTTCATCCTGACGGCGATAACGTTTTCCAATCGAGGCACTTTCGTCATAAATCACGTCAAAATCTTCGGCCAGTTCATTGCGTAGTTTTTCAGCGACACTCGTCAGCTCATCTTTTTTCGACAAAGGCAATATCGCAACTTTGATTGGTGCAATTTGCGGATGCAGACCCAAAACTAAGCGTGTATCTTCACCTTTTTCGCTGGTTGTGACTTCTTCACGATAAGCATCGCACATGAAAGCTAAAAACAAGCGATCACAACCTACGGCCGTTTCAATAACATAAGGAATGTATTTTTCTTTATTGGCTTCATCGAAATACTCGAGTGATTTTCCCGAAAATTTACTGTGTTGAGTAAGATCAAAATCGCCTCGATTATGGATGCCTTCAAGCTCAGAAAATCCCATAGGGAATTTATACTGTACGTCCACAGCGGCTTTGGCGTAGTGAGCTAGTTCCGTTGGACCATGCGGATGAAATTGTAAATTTTCTTTTTTAATGCCGTATTTCAAATAAAAATTCCAGCGCGTTTCTTTCCACTCTTCAAAAAATTGCGCATCAGTTCCCGGCTTTACAAAATACTGCATTTCCATTTGTTCAAATTCACGGGTACGAAAAATGAAATTCCCCGGAGTAATCTCATTGCGAAAAGATTTGCCAATTTGTGCGATTCCAAATGGCACTTTATATCTCGAACTCTGCTGGCAGTTCACAAAATTGACAAAAATTCCTTGCGCTGTTTCCGGACGAAGATAAATCACGTTGCTGGAATCTTCCACCGGTCCCATCGTTGTTTTGAACATCAAATTAAACTGCCTTGGTTCCGAAAGATTTTTTGAACCACAATTTGGACATTTTTGGTGTTTTAGATAAGATTCCGTATTGTCTGAACGAAAGCGCGTTTTACAATCTTTGCAGTCGACTAAAGGATCTGAAAATCCATCGACATGACCTGAAGCTTTCCATACCGTTGGATGCATCAAAATCGCAGCATCTATCCCAACGATATCAGCGCGCCTTGTCATTGCCTTCCACCAAGCTCGTTTAACGTTGGCTTTCATCAGCGAACCTAGGGGACCATAATCCCAGCAGCTGCCAAGTCCGCCATAAACTTCGCTGCTTTGAAAGACAAATCCACGGCGCTTGCTGAGACTAACAAGGGTGGATAAATCTTCGATTGTTTTTGTGATCATATTAGAAACCGTACAGCAGGCGAAAAGCTTTTTGGGCTTCTGTTGTTGAGTCAGCGCCACCAGAACTTCTTTGCACTCGCAAAAAGTCAGTTGCAGCTTGATCTAAACTTCCACAAATTTTAGCTGCTCTTAGCACTAAATCGTAGTTTGCCGTCGCATCTGCCATGCCATTTTCCGCTTGAAAAAGTGCCTTAAATACGGCCCAGTGTTTGGCGTAAGAATCTTTACCCCAAACACCATCGATCTTGCGATAGATGGATTGAGCTTCAGTTGATAAATTTACGCCACCAAGAAACTCAAGCATCTTCAAATAAACTGTGGTTGAAGGAATAAGCCCGTATTGTGCGAGCCGTGAAGACATGATCATTTTTAAACCATTAATAGAATCCTGAAGACCATTTTCATTTTTGAAAATCATTCTAAATGATTCAGACGTATCATTTATTGAAAATTTTGGTGTTGAATTCATTATTAACCTAAATACGGTCCGAGTTTCGTCAGTCGCACTCACTCCGCCCATTAAGTTTTGTAGAGAAATAAAAAGTGTTACCCCATCTTGAAGACTGATTACACCTTGTCGAGAAAAGCCCTCGATGAGGCTAAGATTACCTTGTGCTTCTGAATCAGAGTTTTCATTGCTACGAAGTCGTTGCAAAGCTTCGAACCGCTCTCGAAATGCGGCGCAGCCCGGCGGTTGAGAAGGAGGCACTGCTCTTTCATCAAGGCAACCTTGGCCTGATCGCTCATCAAACTCTCCCTCAAATGGAGATCCCGCAAAAGCTGTTAAGGACAAAGCAAGAATGCTTAAAAAAGTAACAAAAATTCGAATCATCGGATCCTCCGCTTTAGGCCCATTTAAATTTTGCTGGGCAACAGTGTCAAGAAATTCTGCTCAAACTCAATTCGAGACTTGTCACAGCAAAATGAATTCTTAAGAATAGAAATATGAAGTTAATTAAATGGTCTTTAGTTTATTTGGGGATTTTAGCTTTAAACAACTTTTTGCAGAGTCAAAATCTTTTTGCCCATGCCACGTCGGCACAAAAAATAAAGCTTAAAGAAGAAGAAATTCGCCAAAACATGGTGGCCATTTCCCGCCAACTGGGCGTTACCTGCACCGAATGCCACAACATGAAAAAACTCACCGATGATTCGCTGAAAAACTTTCAGATCGCCCGGGATCATATCAAAATCGTCGAAATTTTAAAATTGAACGGCATGGATGGAAAAAAGGACGCGGAAGCCACTTGCTATATGTGCCATCGTGGACAGATGAAAATTCCTTATAAAGAGAAGTTGAGCGCGCATTAGGGTTTTTTGAAGGCCTGCGCGGCTTTATAAAAAATGGGCGCTATTCGACTGCGTTCGTGGCCCAGCTCAGTTTTGATAACTGCTTTTAAAGCACGCACAGACACACAATTCATCATTGAGTTATGAATATCAAAAGCACATTACATTATTGGACATGCTTTCTCTTTTTTATTTTTAAAAAAAGTCAGGTCATTATGTGTGGTTTTAATCCAAAAACAAAACGGGTTCTTTCAACGAAATCGGCTATTCATCTCGTGCTCAAATCAGAATTTGCAACTGGCCCCAACTCAATGCTGCAAAAACAAAATGCAAAAAAAATTGACGGTCTTATTCGACATCAAGCTAAACTCTGTGGAGTTAAAATTTATCATCTTGTTAATGTCGGCAATCATCTTCATATCGTAATTTTAATTACCAAACACCATCTGTACCCCAAGTTTATTCGAGCAATTACCGGCTTAATCGCTCGGCACGTGATGAAAAGACAACGAGGCCCTGAAAACTTAACAAAATTAAAAAAGGAAATTCAATTCTGGGTTGCGCGTCCTTTTACCCGAATTATCGCATGGGGCAGAGATTACACTTATGTCAGAAAATACATGAAAAAGAATATTGATCAGGCCAATCGCCGGAACTATTTCGTTGCCTGGGGTTTTGAGGTGATTGATCCGGTGAAAATCGAGCATCTCAAGACAGGCTAGCGAAGGATAGCAAAGCCCGAATCAAACCTGATGCCGCAAACAAAAGAGATCCAAGCTTAAGCAAAATACCTCTTCATCATATGAATCTTTAATAACAGGCTCTGTTGATTGAATCGATTCAAGAAAAATATCGCAAATTTTTTGAGCAACTTCTTTTGAAACGCTTATCACCGAAGAGTAATGCAGATCCTCGGCATTTTTTCGATCTAATAATGAACCTAAATCCACAGATACTCGTCTAAAATATATTCTAAGTACATGATTTGAGGATATTGTTTTAGTTTCATCTTATCACCCTTTGAGTGAGCCAATTTTTTTAATATTTCCATAAATGACGAGTGGCCTCAGGTCCTCCAGAGTGGACTTCGCACCGATCAGATGCCGTGAATTGATAAATTTTTTGACGAGATTATGTCAAATGACAAAGGCGTAGGATGCATATAATGGAACGTGGAAGCAGTGCCAACTAAAAATCAGGGCAGCCTGTTACATAGTGACAAATATTGTCATTTGTACTTGGCAAGTTCGACAACCTAAGAATCAATGATTAAAATTGCAATAGTTTTTTCCAAACCTAACTGAGGGGTTAACGAATTTTCAGATCTCATTAAAGCCACAAAGGCAGATAGCCAGTCGACGAAACAAAAGAAGCCTTCTTCAGGCATATGAATTGCTTTTAGAATCAGAGATGAAACTTAAAATATTAGTCTGTATTTTTTCACTTTTTAGCAACGCAGCCTACGGTGATTATTTTGACGAATCAAATAGAAACACGTGTCTCAAATTTGAAAGAGGCAAGGTAGCATCATGCGATCCACAGGCAGACATATATTATGAAAAGTCTGGCAATTCAGAAATATTTGCATCCGGGAGCGCAGCTCGCAATTTGACAGAGAATCGAACCGCGATTAAAAAAAATAATATTTTAAGGACAATTGAAAGATTAAAAAGACGAGTATTTCCCGTCACAGATCAAGCGGGAAAAATTCTTGGAACGGCATTTAGCTACAATGGGCGAATACTCACCGCTCTTCATGTAGTAACTTCTTCATCGTTGCAAGAGCGACTTTATATATATGATTCTGAAACAGAAAAACCATATTTAATTCGTGGTTATGCAACCTACAAACGCGAATTAGGCGCGCGCATAAATTACTATGACGATTTTTGTTTGCTAAAGGTCCCTGAAATCGAAAATTCAGACTCATTCGAAGAGTCAAAATCGCTCATCGACAGACGTTTTGAATATTTGGAAATGAGTTACCCTAGAGGCAACAATTCACTAAAAGAGCCCTCTGCCTTTAGCTCTTATATATCTCTTCCTCAAACCGAAAATGATAATCTGGTAATTTTAAACCGTAATGGACAAGACTTCAACTCAAGTGGTGGTCCTGTCATTGACATGTCAACTCACGAAGTAAGGGCAATGAATATCTTCATTGAGACACCAAATAATACAATCAGAGCCCTTGATTTGTATTATTTAAATCCACGAATTGAAGAGGCCATAAGCCGGGGTTTTGTTCCGTCTCTATCAGAGTATAAGTATGACCTTCCATACACCAAAGAACGTCCACCTATTGGAGGGCGTGGTGGTGGACCATGAGACTAAAAGCTGAACTGTTAAATTTAATTCACAATGGAAGATATGACGAAGCTCAAGAGCAAATTGACATAATCCTAACAAAATTTTCTGACGATAAATATAACTTGGCTATCGGGCTATTTTATCAATCTTGGCTACAACGTGCGCGTGGCTTGCAGCTTACCGAATGCGCTTTAATAACGACAGCCGAACTAATAAGCATTGCCCGAGAAACCCAAGACCCCTATCTTATGGGACTTTCTCTTTTTCGGCGTGGGGATATCTCATTCTGCAAGGGGAGATTAACACAAGCAAAAACAGATTGGGAAGATGCTGAAGACTTTTATAAAAAAGTACAGATGAATGATGCTTATGAAGTCATTTGGCTAAAATATCATTTGGCTTTAGTGTATCGAGATTTGTACGGTTACCAAGTAGCAATCCCTCTATTGCAGGAAATTCTGAACCTAAAGTCGTGCAGTTATGCGATGAAATATAAAATTTATCGCGAACTATTTTTTTGTTTCTGCTACCTCAAGGAATATAAATCTGCATACAAGTGTTTTGAAACTCTTCAGTATCTTTTTAAGCATGATGGTCTGATCGTCGACTTCAAGATATTTAAAGCCCATTTAAATATTTTAAAAAGAAACTTTAAGGGGGCACGCGTTCTTTTGCTCGAGGCGGTGACCGAATCTAGGCACTCGAAAATTGGACGAAATCGTTATGATTTTTCATTTCACCTTGCCTATTTTTATTCACAGAAAAAAGACTACACACGAATGTTCCACTTTATTTCAGTACATACGGATCCAATTTATAAGCTTCAACTTTATAACATTGCTATTGCTAAAGGAAAAGTAGGGCTCTTGCGAGAATACGAGACGTTAGCATTTAAAATCGGCATCACTCAGCATATAAAAAAATCTTATGTCTTTCGAAAGATGCATCAACGTAAAATTAAGCTGCAGATTGATCTTGAAAAAATTTTTCAATTTAAACAACCAGGGATTGATCTTCTCGTTTTACTCGCAACGACGTCTTCAGCTTCAAAAGATCTTATTGCTAGGGAGGTGTTTCATGATAGCTTTTATCAGAGCAGCTACCACGATCCCAAAATATATAAACTGGTTAGCCAAATCAATAGCGCAGGCCCAACAATTTCAAATCAAAAGGGAAGATATCAACTCAATTTAAATTCGCTGCTTTCAGCTATCGATGCTGAAAGTATCAAAGTAAAGATCGCGGCAAACAAATTATTACCGCGATAAAATTTTAAAATAAACCACTTTGGTAATTTAAGGTTGAACTTCCGCTCTTGCTTTTGGAACATATCCAATTAAGGCACAACTGTGTCGATTTGCTTCTTCCATTTTTTGGAGAAGCAGCGTTTTAACTTCGTTGCGCAGAACGAGCTGATGAGGGACATCAAGAATCAAACCAACACCCAACGCGCTAAATATACCAGCACCCCAATCTGCTACTTCAACCTGTCTAAGATCAATTTTTTTGTAATAATTTGTATGCATGTCGATAAGTTCAATACTTTGTTGACAAGAGGCAGCTGGCGCGAGGCCACTGCTACCACCCCAGCCAATGCTACAGTTAATTGTATCTTCTGTAAGAGGATAAGAAACACAATACCTATTGTAATCAATATCTCTGTTTACCAGTTCATCAGCCATCACCATTTGTGGCAGGGTAAGAAAGAGCAGAATTGCTGCCAATTTCTTTTTATTTAAGATCATATTTTCTCCTTTGTTAATTAGTTGCCTTTCCGCGAGTATAATAGTGATCCACCAAGAGCAGTTATTCTCAAAAGGATTTTTTAAAATGCTGATATTACTTATTAAATAGCTAAGAGGGAAAATAAGTGACAAATTTTGTCACTCAGTTGGGCAGCGTAGCTCAGGATCCTAAAAGCTTACTTTGTCTGACCCAATTGTCAGAGTCCCTTCAAAAATCGAAGGAGACACTTTCCTAAAAAATGTTGATGTGTTTTTGTATTCGGAGATTACCGACTGAATGAGAGTTTTAAATTTAGAGGACTCATTTGTGTTTGCGCCTCTGCTGCTTGGAAAAAACCAACCTGGTTTCGGTTCTCTGTTTTGCCCTTAAAACGAAAAGATCTCAGATTTTGTCTGTTTGACTACATATCCCCGCTCATTTGAAGTTAGATTTTTGGAAAAATAAGGATTGCTTTTTCTGCCATAGGCAAAGCTGCTAATGAAACAGCTTATTTTTGATTCTAAAAAGCTCGTATCCGCCAATATTTCATTTGATATTGTAGATAAACTTCAAGTTTGTAGCGAAGGCCAGATGCAAAAAATCCTACTGTTTCTTCAGAATCGCATCATAAGCTGCCTGATAAAAGAGCAGCTTTCCCTCTTCAGCTTCGCGAATAAGCTCTTGATATCTTTGCGTCACTAATGTCAATCCACAACCCGCCGGTAAACCTAAGACTTCGTAAGCATCCCAATCGTGACCATTGTACATAAATAACACATTCAATGTTTTAACACGGTCCCCAGAAGTTGGTTTCAAAGTCACTTTGGACGGAACTGCATCCTCTTTAAATAAGGACCCTTTTTTAAGATCCAAAGAAGAGATCTTGCTATTTCCTCGACGAGCTGACAAAAACCACCATACGAGTATAATAGCCGCGATCGAATTAATTATGAAAAACAGTTGGCTATCCATCTGACTTTTATTATTTATTCTCGCCGCCAAAGATGCAAGAGGAGATGCCATGGCAACCCCAAACCCATTCGAACAGCAAAAAGCCATTTCAGGAGTAAAACACATTGTCGCCGTTAGCTCGGGCAAGGGTGGAGTTGGAAAGTCCACGGTTGCGACAAATTTAGCCATTGCTCTCTCAAAAAAGCACAAAGTGGGACTTTTAGATGCCGATATTTACGGCCCAAGCATTCCCCGCATGATGGGATGCTTAAATCAGAAACCGGTCATAACAGCTCAACAGCGACTTTTACCTGTCGAACGATACGGAATTAAAATTATGAGCTTGGGTTTTCTTGTCGAAGAAGGCGCTGCCGTGGTTTGGCGTGGTCCTATGCTTTTTAAAGCCATGGATCAATTTCTACGAGACGTCGATTGGGGCGAACTCGATTATTTACTCGTCGATCTGCCCCCAGGAACAGGGGACGTGCAACTGTCCTTAGCGCAAAAAGTTCCAGTGGCAGGAGCTGTGGTCGTCACCACACCTCAAAATATTTCGCTGATTGATGTGAAAAAAGCGATCGATATGTTCCAACGTGTGAATATTAAGATTTTCGGCCTGATTGAAAACATGTCTTATTATATACATCCAGCTAGCCGGGAAAAAATGCATCTCTTCCCTAAGGGTGAACTGGATTCTTATCTTCAATCCCATAACTTAACTAAACTTGGTGAACTTCCATTTCATCCTCAAATTGCTCTTGCTAGCGAAGCCGGAATCCCATTGGTCGAAAGTCATAACGACAGTTACGAGGCTCAAGAATTTTTGCGTATGGCGGATGACCTGGATCGAATCATTAATTTGGGAAAATAAAAATATGAAATTCATACTCTTGCTACTGATGAGCTTTTCTTCTATTTCATTTTCATCTCACAAGCCTCTTATCATTGGGCACCGGGGGGCCAGTGGCCACAAACCCGAACACACCTTGGCCTCTTATCAACTCGCTATCGACATGAAGGCCGATTACATTGAGCCTGATCTGGTGATAACAAAAGATAAAGTGCTGGTGGCTCGTCATGAAAATGAGATTTCTGAAACCACCGATGTCGCCCTTAAATTTCCAGAACGCAAAACGACGAAAAAAATTGATGGCAAAGAAAAAACAGGATGGTTCGTTGAAGACTTTACTTTAAAAGAGATCAAAACTTTACGCACGAAAGAACGTTTGCCATTTCGAAATCACCTTGAAGATTTTAAATATGAAATTCCCACTTTTACAGAAATTTTAGATCTGGTTGTCAGTGAATCGAAAAAACAGCAGCGAAAAATTGGCGTTTATCCGGAAATGAAGCATCCCAGTTATTTTAAAAGCATTGGATTAGCATTAGATCAAGCTTTGATAAAAGAACTTAAGGCCCATAATTTAAATAAAAAAAATTCACCCGTTTTTATTCAATCATTTGAATTGAGCTCGCTTAAAGAAATAAAAAAATTAACTCCTTTACCTTTGATTTTTTTAATCGACGATCCTCAGGAAATTCCTTACGATCATGTTTTAGCAAACGACAAAAGAACTTACATGGATTTGATGACTCCGACTGAGTTAAAAAAAATAAAATCAGTAGTTTATGGAATTGGTCCTCATAAAAATTATGTTATCCCTGAAGATGCCAATAAAAAATTACAAAATCCGACGCCGCTTATAAAAATAGCTCATGAATTGGGACTTAAAGTTCATGTTTACACTTTTCGCAGTGATAAAGAATATCTTAACAAAGAATATAACGGGAATCCGGAAAAAGAATACCATCGTTTTTTTAGCCTTGGCGTTGATGGCGTATTTTCAGACTTTCCCGAGGATGCGATCAAAGCGCGACAATCTTTTTTAAAGGAAAAGAAATGAACAGCTTTATAAAAATATTTTTCATAAGCACTTTTGCAGCTTTTTTCTTATTAAGCTCTTGCACTAAAAATGACAATCAACAAACAATTTGGATTTACACTTCACTGTACAAAGACACCGTGAATGATTTGCAACCTAAATTAGAAAAAGAATTTCCTGGAGTTAAGTTTCAATTCTATCAGGCTGGCTCGGAAGAAGTTGCCGCCAAAGTGCAAGCGGAAGCCTTGACCGGAAAAATTCAAGCCGATTTACTTATTTCCTCTGACCGTTTTTGGTATGAAGACATGGGCGCGAAAGGAAGTCTTTTGGCTTACCAATCTCCGGGAGCAGAAAAAGTACATAGCGATTTTCGCCATCCTGAAGCTTTTTATACAGGCGTAAGCCTTCCTGTTATGGTCATCGCTTACAACTCGGAAGTTGTTTCTGAAGCGGATGTCCCCAAATCATTTAAAAGCTTAGCAGATGAAAAGTGGAAAGATAAAATTTCGATGGGCAGTCCGCTAGCCTCGGGCACCGCGTTCACCAGTGTAAGTTTTTTAGAAAAAAAATACGGTTGGGATTATTTTAAGTCCCTACGAAAAAATAATTTTATCGCTGAGGGTGGTAATTCAGGAGTTATTCGTCGTTTGCAAAGCAAAGAGCGCCCCATCGGCATTGTCCTGCTTGAAAATGTCCTTCGTCTTAAAGAATCAGATCCACGAATCAAATGGCTCATCCCCACCGACGGAGCCATTATCCAAACCAATGTTCTTGCCATTGTAAAAAAAGACAAGGATCAAAGTTTAGAAAAAAAAGTTGCTGATTGGATGTACAAAGCTGAAGGTCAACAGGCGATGGCTAGATCCTTTATGTATCCGACTGTCAGTGATTACGGCAACCCCGCTGGAGCACCAGACCTTAAGGTTTTACTAAAAACTTCGCCGCCCTGGAGTCGTTCATTTATTGACGAGACCTTGAAATCTCGTGATAAAATCAAAGATCAATTTTCAAAAATAATTTTTTAGGGCGCGTCCTTAATGAAAAAGATATCTTATATTTTTGGTTTTATTTTAATTTTGGTTTTTTTTATTGCTCCGCAATTGCATTTATTTTTCATTCCAAAATTTTCTGATTTTACTGTGATCTTTGTTAATGAAAATACGATCAAAGCTATTCAAAATACGCTCGCGATTTCCCTGTCAGTTAGCTGGTTCTGCCTGTTCTTAGCTGTACCCTTGGCTTGGCTTTTAACTCGAACGGATTTACCCAATAAAATTAATTTTCGTTCTTGGTTTTGCCTTCCCTACACTATTCCCCCTTTTGTTGGCGCCATTGGTTGGATTATTTTAGCTAATCCCACCAGTGGGATTTTGAGTTTGTGGCTCAATCAAGCCCTGGGAATTAAACTCAATATTTATTCTTTTGGAGGATTAGTTTGGGTGGAAACTAGTTTTCTTTTTACCTTCATGCTGCTTTCCACTTTGGCGGTTCTAGATAAAATGGATTCATCCTTAGAGGAAGCGGCTCGTCTTTCCGGGGCCGGTCCGGCTCGAGTTTTCACCGACATCACCTTACCTCTACTTAAACCGGCCATTATCAAGGGATTCATTTTATCATTTCTAGCGACGGCCTCAAGCTTTGGTGTTCCGGCCCTTATTGGCGGCCCCGCACGTCTTTATATGCTCACCACACAGATTTATTCGTTCCAACGGGCTGGAACAAGCAATGGCCTACAAATGGCGATTGCGATTTCTGCCGTTTTAGGAATTACGACTTTAGTCTTGCTGTATTCTTCACAATTATTTTGGGGAGTTTCAAAAAATTACACAGTTGCAGGAAAAACTCCACGCCCCTCGCTGCTGCCTTTAAAAAAATACAAATATCCAGTGGTGTTTGTTTTGAGCTTATTGTTATTTGTTATTTTTATTTTACCGCTTTTAGGAATTCTTTTATCTGCACTGAGTCCCGTTCAAGGTTCTTGGTCCCTGAGCCAATTGAATTTAAATAATTTCATTCGAGTGCTTTTTCAAACCGAAGAAACTTTGCGAGCCATTTTACAATCTTTTGAGCTGGCTTTTGGAGCCGCTCTCTTTTGCACTCTGTTTTCATTTATTTTTAATTATTTTATTTATCGAACAAAATTTGTCGGCCGCACTTTTGCGGCTGTCGCAATCAGTCTGCCCTTTTCGACTCCGGGAACTGTCTTGGCTTTAGCTTTTATTATTTCTTTCAGTCAGGGCATCTTTGGAGTGGGCCCCTCTTTGTACAGCACTCTGTGGTTGCTAGCGATTGCTTATATCGTCAAGTATTGCAGTTTAAGCTTCAAAGTTCTGGGCGATGCTTATCAACAAATTCATCCAACATTGGAAGAAGCGGCAAAAATTTCCGGAGCTAACTGGCGGCAAGTGATGACCACAATTTATTGGCCCTTACTAAAACCTGCATTAATGGCCTCGGGATTTTTAGTGTTTATGCCGGTATTGAGTGAACTCACGATGACAATTTTGTTAACGGGACCGGGACTTGAAACCATCGGCACTTTGATTTTTCAACTGCAAGAATATTCGGATATGGGCGGTGGCGGGGCCTCGGTGCTTTCTTGTGTGGTCGTATTTTTTGTTCTTATTTTAAATTTTGCTTTAAAAACCTTCTCGAAAGGTCGGTACGGTTTATGAGTCAGGTTATTTTTGAAAATGTTGGAAAAGAATACGTTGCGGGAGCTTGGGCTGTTCGCAATTTCAGTTTGCACATTCACAACGCCGAATTTGTAAGCTTCCTTGGTCCTTCCGGCTGCGGAAAAACAACGACCCTTCGAATGATTGCGGGACTGGAAGAAAATACTCATGGAATTATTCGCTTTGATCAAGATATTGTCTCGGACCCTGAGCACAATAAATTTTTAAATCCTGAAAAAAGAAATGTCGGCATGGTTTTTCAATCCTATGCGGTTTGGCCCCATATGAATGTATTCGAAAATGTGGCTTATCCTTTAAAGTTAAAAAATATCCCTAAAGAAAAAATTAAAAATGATGTCGCTGAAATTTTAAAAATTGTCGAGCTCTCGGGCCTAGAAAAAAGAAAGCCCCACGAACTTTCCGGAGGTCAACAGCAACGAGTGGCTTTGGCACGCGGACTGGTTATGCGTCCAAGGATATTATTATTAGATGAACCGCTTTCTAACTTAGACGCAAAATTGCGTGAAAAAATGCGCAAAGACATTCGAAAAATCCAGCAGGATTTTAAACTCACCATGGTTTACGTCACTCATGATCAAACCGAAGCCTTTCAAATGAGCGACCGAGTCGTAGTGATGAATAAAGGAAATATGGAGCAAGTGGGAACTCCTGATGAGATTCAACGACATCCTGTTAATGAATTTGTGCGGGATTTTATTTCTTAGAGGGTTTTTTATTTTTTTGGCCTTACAGCTTTCAAAAAATTTCAAACATGACGCTTGGCATAGGCGTTTGCATGGGAACGCAAACGCCTATGCCAAGCCGAACTCATTTTTCGAAAGCTGTAAGGCCAAAAAAATAAAAAAGAAACCATCGATGAAATATATTATGGGCAAATTCATTAATAGGATGTTGTTGAATTTAAGTCTTTATTTGTAGATGTTTTTGTCTTCGGTCTGATTGAGTTCGGTAAATAAGCGTAAAATTCGCTCGAGCAATTGCTTGCGATCAGCTTCGGTCAATTCAGGATATTTCATTTGTGCACGACGAGCTTCAATGGAAGGAACAAACGTTATGTTTGAAATTTTTTGAAGGGAGAAGCCCTTCCAGAAAAACTAAGAAAAAAGTCTCAAAATGAGCCAACTTATTGATTTTATTTGAGAATTTATCTGTCGATCTTGTAAACATCCGTCCAAAAGGCTATACTATTAAAAGATTAACCAAGGAGGTTCGTAGAGTAACTCAAAGGTTTATCCTTTCTTTGTCTCAAGGCAAACTTCGTGAAAACGGAGGTCGCAAAACTACAGGGGCTTAATTCGAAAGAGTATGCCAGCCAGTTGCCAAAGGTGAGTCACCTGCGGAAGCAGAATGGGAAGGAATAAAACTGTTTTTATACATATTAGGTTTCATTCCCCTTTAGCCTGTCAGAGTTCAGGATGATTAGAAACTGGCAGGCTTCTTTATTTTAGATCTAACTTAAAATTTAAATTTATTTTTGTGCGACAGCATTAGGAATCAACAAACGATATCCAGCTAAAATTTTCGATGGATTTTTAATGTTATTTTTAAACTTTAAATCGTCGAATCCGACTTTGTATTTTTCCGCAATCAATCGCAAATTTTCACCAGGTCGAACCACATGGTATTTTTGTTTTATGTTTTTTCTACCCGATTCTGAATTTTTATCTGTTTTCACATCTTCGATTGGTCGATTTAACTCTGGAAGTTTAATTTTCAAACCAATCTTTAATGATCGTCCCCGACGAATATTATTTATTTTTTTAAGCTGTTTCACACTTGTATTGTATTTTTGCGCAATTGAAAAAAGAGAATCACCAGATTGCACGATGTAATACTTAGAAACTCCACCTTCTTCTGAAGCTATATGTTTCTGAGATACTTCTTCATGACTAACTGAAGCCACTTTGTGCTCTTTATGCTGGCGGCGTTCACGCACTGGTGTGCGGTCAGGCACCATAAGACGCATACCGATTCGTAATTTTTTACCTTTCGACAGGTCATTTAAATCCCGCAAATAAGCAACGGTGGTGCGATATTTTCTAGCAATCAAATAAAGATTATCGCCACGTTTAATTCTATAAGTTTGTGTATCGCCAGCATCTGCAATGTATTCCACCGTTTGAACTGCGCTATCGAGGGCGGCTTGAGTACTGACTTCTTTCATTCCTACAGGAATCCTTAAATCTAAAGTTGCTCCATCTTTAAGTGGTGCTACTTCGCCTTTGAATTTGGGATTTAGCGCTTTAAAATCTTCATAATTGTAGTTCATCTTATCGGCCATCATACGAAGATTTACCGGATTCTTGATGGTGATGCTATCAAACTCAATGGCTGGCAAATAATCTAATTCTTCAAAACCATATTTTTCAGGATTCTGTGCAATCAACTTTGCCGCAATAAATTTAGGCACATAATTGACTGTTTCCCTTGGCAACCGACGTTTTTTTGCGAGTTCCCAGAAATCCCGAGTGTAATTTTTCATGACTTCTTTTTTTACCCGGTTTTCACCAACATTGTAGGAAGCCATCGCTAGGTACCAAGATCCAAAGACACTATAAAGACCTTTGAAATACTCTGCCGCTGCTTGGGTTGCTAATACAGGATCGCGTCTCTCGTCGACAAATTTATTTATTTCAAGACCGTACCTTTTCCCAGTGCCGCGAATAAATTGCCAATACCCAACAGCAGACGCGTGGCTTGTCGCTTTCGAGGTAAATCCAGATTCAATTAAAGCAATATAAAACAAATCTTCGGGCAAACCATTGTCACGAAGTACTTTTTTCATTAATTTTTCATAACGAGTAGAGCGTGAAAGATAACGCTCCATATGATTGCGACCGCGCCCTTGGAAATAATTGATCCATGTTTCTACAGAAGGATTTACTTCTGTTGGAATCGAATTAAATTCCTCGGCGACAACCTTAGGACCTTCTGGCGCATTGAGATGAAAAGAAGGTAAGTCCTTAGGGCGATCTTCAGTTGAAGTGGCCGGCGCATCTTTTGCTGCAGAATCATTTGTTGTCGGTGTAGTCGAACTTGCAGGCCGGTTGTTAAAGTGCGAACAACCAAAACCAACAAAAATAAAACCCACCAACAATAGTCGAGGACTCATTAAACCTCCGGATGAGACTTTAGGTTATAGAACCTCATCGGAATTATCAATAAAACGATTACTGAACTAAGGCTTTTTTATCCTTAAGCTCAGACCAAAAGCCTGGTCTTAACTCTAGATTGCTGTTCTCGAGGCTTTGATACAAAATGATGTTACGCAGAATCGCTTTGACGTAAAAACTAGTCTCATTCCAAGGCAACTCATCAAACCAGATTTCATCTTTCGTTTCTGTGGAAAATGTGCCCATGACATTTTCGGTATCTTTACGTGCTTTTAGCCATGTTTTTAAGCGAGATGGTCCAGCATTATATGCCCCTAAGGCTAAGGGCACGTGCCCTTTGAATTCTTCAAGTAAACTATTAAAGTAAAACGTGCCCATGGGAATATTAATTTCGGGGCGATACATATCATCCGGAATTGTTACTTTAAGACTCATTCTTTTCGCAACATCGGTGGCCGTCGGCGGAATCATTTGCATCAACCCCAGCGCATTTGAGCTCGACACCGCTTTTAAACCAAATGCACTCTCCTGCCTGATCAAGGATTGAATAAGATGAGGATGCAGACTGTATTTTTTAGTTTCGACTTGAATCATATCCAAATAAATTGAAGGAAATGCTCTCTTTAAAAATGACCAATCCTTGAAACTGGCATCTTGATCCATTGCTTGATTGATTAAGCGAATCGCTTGCGGATATTGCTGACGATTAAGTAAAAAGTCAGCCCAAACAATTTGAATATCTGCTCTTTGTGGTGAAGGTAAAGAGTTGAGCTCGGATTGGGCTTCCAAAAGCCAACCCGATTTCGTCAATAATTTTATTCTGTTCCAGGTTTCAACTTGGTCTCCGAAAAGTTCAATTTTAACCCGAGGAAGCACTTTTGTTTTACTTTCTTCAGACAGAGGCATCTGTAATTCCGCTTTAAGTTTCAAAGTGTAATAAGTGAAGGGAAAATCACTGATCAATTTTCGTTTTTCCTCTATTACATTTGGACTTTTCATGGCCTCAAGACTTCGCAACCACCAGTATCGGGCATTGAGTTCATATTTGTCTCGATTTAGCGCCAACACCCGCTCGAAGTTTTGTTTAGCGAGTTCATAATTACCCAAACGATAATGCAGCAAACCAAGACGAAACAAGGCTTCCATTGCTTCTTCAGTCGACGAGTACTGCTCGGCGATAATAGTAAAATTTTTCTTGGCTTTTTCATATTGCCCTAAAAACAACTGACTGCGCGCCAAAACCCATAAAGAATTTAGTGCCGAACTTCCCTTCAATCCGAACAGAGCTTTTTCTGCCAGAACAGCAGACTCGGTATAATGAGCACGACGATGGGTCCAGGAAGCCAATTCCGATAATTTTTCCGGATCCGAATCCAATAAAAGCGATATCACTTTTTCACGATCAGAATTTTCTTTCTCAAAAAACTCACTACTGAGCTCTAATAATTTATCTTTTAATTTTTTATGACTGTTCGACCCCGGAAATTTTTTAAGATGTTCCACGATGAAGCCGATGGCTTTTAGATGATTTTTCTGCTCAAGCTCTGCTTGAATCTTCAACTCCATTATTTTTTCTGAATTAACATCGTCCTGCGACCAACTTTTTCTATCCTTATTAACTTCCCCAGCTTGGGGCCATCCGGCAAAATAAATTCGTTGCTCTGCGGTTAATAATTCTGACCTCAAAAACAAAGTCTCTCTTAAATCTTTTTGCCATTTGAGGCGTTTTTTATCTTTCTTTTCGGTCTGCGACATTTCCCACAAAAACTGATGGGCTTTTATCCATTGACTGGTTAATTGAACTTTCCAAGGGCCACGATCCAGAAATGCAATATTCTGTTTCAGAACATCTAAGGGCGCTTGTAAAAGTGAGGACTTTTTTTGAATTTCAAATTTCTTCAAAGCACAATTAAGCCAAGCTTGCGCGACCCAAGGTCTAATTATTTTATTGTTAGCAAAAACCTCTGGTGATTTTTTTAAGCATTCGTCCCACTGTTTACGCGATTCATGATATTTTAACTTAGATAACGGCGATAGCTTTTTGACTTCGGATTCTTTTAAAACTTCAAAAAGATTGATTTCGGGGGAAGGGGATATTTCTTTATTCAAATCAATAACAAGAGCACTACTTATGAGTGGAAAAAAAATAAATAACTTAAAAATTCCGATTTTTATACATTTCACTTTTACCTGCCTTCAAACTCACAAAGCCTAACTGCAATTCTATTTTTTGTCCTGATTCAAATATGTATCGACCAGCGTTAATAACAACTTTTGTGTCGTAGCGGTCTCTTGCTGAAGAACTTTCTGATTCATAAATGTTTTAAGTGCTTCATCTGGAGCAAAACCCAGAGTTTGGAAAATTTCAAACTTTTTAAGAATAAGGGGTCCATATTCATTTCTTAAGCTTGGCGGACACTTTTCCAAAAGTTTTTCAATTTCATGACTTCCCCCGCCTTGCTCGGAAATTTCGCCAAGCGTGGTGTAAAATAAGTTAGTCATTCCAATGCCGATTTTACGATAATCATTATTTTTCAACGAAGATTCTAAAGTTTTAAACTTTTTCCTTAAAATATCATTCAGATTTCTTTTACGAAGTCCCCAGCCAAATTCGGTACGGGCCTTCATCAAAAGGAAGACCAAATAGACAATGTACATTCCCCAACCAATTTCAGGGCTTTTTAATAAATTTGCATGACTTCCGACATCCCAAGTTTTCACGATGGGCGGCAAACCCGGTTTTGTTTTTACTTCTTTCTCTGCGACGACCCCAGGTATTTTCTCTGTGGCCCCTGCTTGTCCATTGGGATTGTTGACGACTTTGATTGGGATTGCCGTTGTTTTTTGGGTCAAATATTTTTTCTGAATTGGATCAAAGACACTCACATCAATCGCAGGAATTGTCATCTCTCCTTCTTGGCGAGGAATAATAAGAATTTCAAATTCTTTAAAACTCAAACCATTTTTAAAAAACTTAGATTCACTTTTGGTATCATAAATTTCAAGTCCGTTGGGCCAAGAAATTCCAGGCAGTTCAATCCCCTTTGCATTTCCCGAACCTTCAAAACGAACTTTTAAAGAAAAGGGTTGATTCACCGGCACCTGACTTTTTTCAGCCTTAGCACTGACGCGAAATTGCCCGACAGCACCGGAAAAACTGCTCGGCCTACCCTCGGTGGGCAAAGGGTTAACTTTAATTTTTACAGGTTTTGAAGATTTAGTGAACTCATAAGCTGGCCCAAGTCCAAAAACTGATCCCTGCCTGGCTAAACGCACTTTTGATTTTATTTTAAATTCATCAACTACCAAATTTCCCGCTTTTATCGGAAATAAAGCATGCGAGGCCAGCAAGGCTTTTCTGTAGGGAATCCCATTGACGACTTCTTCATAAAATTGAATCGAAGGAACTTCTTCAATAATTTCTTTCCAAAATCCCCGTAAGTCAGGAAACTTCACTCGGTCTAAGGTCTCAATCTGTCCGCGCGTATAAAGATACCAATTTGCGGTGATTTGCTCCCCTTCGAATACTTCCGTTTTATCGACCTCAACTTGCACAAAAAAAGCTTCGTTAGGATTTGTTGGCAGTGATTTATACTGAGGTTCTTGTTGCCTGAAATTATTTTGTCGACGCTGAAGCAATTGGTTAAACATTTCTTCTTCTTGGCGATCCAAGGCTTCAAACGGATCTTCAAAACCAGGAATCATCCCGCCACCGCCTTGAGGTCTTTGATTTCGAGGATTTTGCCTTCGGCCTTCTTTTACAACTTTAATTAACAAAGGCTGCGTGGTCTGTTGTTGACCATCAATGACCACTTCAAATGATCCAATACTTAATTGTCCCAAACGATTGGCCACAAATACATATTTATAGTCATACTGAGTTTGCGATTGCCAATCCATTCCCGTCGGAGTCTGCATCATATTATATGAGCTTTTACTTGAAGAACTTTGCCCCTTGAGCTCAAAGCCATCCAGGTTTGGAATCCGCGGCTCACCGACATCTGCTGCCTTTTTAGAAACGACGCTGACCACCACTTCAAAGGGTTCACCGAGTGCGACTTCTTCTTGCTCGACTGTGGCACGAAGGACCACTTGAGCCTGAGTTAGCGAGGAAAATAAAAAAGTAAAAAATAAAAAGAAATTACCAATCTTTGTCACGAGGGCGCTCCTTATAATCATTCTTCTTATTGTATTCAGCTCTGATCTTTTGTTCTTGCTGTTTAATTTCATCTAATATTTTTTTTATATCACTGGGATTAAGTTCTCCCTTAAATTCTCGGGGCTTGTACTTTTGGTTCGGTTTGTAATCCTTTTTTTCTTCTTTTTTGCCGTCTTTATCATCTTTGTCTTTTTTATCCTGATCTTTATTTTCGCCATCTTTTTTATCTTTAGACTCTTCACTGTCCTTGTCTTGCTCTTTATTTTTTTGATCTTCGCCTTTTCCTTGCCCTTGTCCCTCTTGTTGCTGAATAAGAAGTTCAATATTTGTTTTTACTTCCTTCGAACTTGGGGCAATTTCTAAGGCTCTTTGATATTCAGCTAAAGCCTCTTCCACCTTTTTTTCTTGCGCCAGCAATTGAGCTCGATTAAAACGCGACACAAATCTTTGAAATGGATTTTGTGCATAGACTTCGGCCGCTGAATATTGTTTCAACGCTTTTTCGTTATCTTTTTGCAATTCCAAATTAAATCCAAGATTCAGATGCAATTCAAATTGATAAGGATCAAATTGAAAAGCATCGATTAATTCTTTTTGAGATTGTTCCAAATTTTTATTGCTTAATTGTTTAAGCGATTCCCGATTATGCCAAAGCGTGCGAGGATCTGGATTTTTATCGCAGGAAATTAAAAATGGAAGCAAAAGCCAAAAAAACTTCTTCATGACTTAGCCACCTCGAATCTTCCGCGCCAAAGCCTGAAATTTGTTTTTCTGTCCCCTAAAATAATTTCGAAGATTCCAAAGAGGAAACAAAATAGTAAAACAATTTGGAATTTTTCCTCGTATTGAGTCGCAATTTGTGAATCAAAAAGAGTTTTATCTAATTTATCGAAATCGTCATTCAACTGAGTCACGTGACTTCCCCCAAAAACCGCGAAATAAAAGGAACCTTTTCCAGATTGAGCTAGCTTCTGCAAAAACTCACCACGAACAGTGGATAACACAGTTTGCCCTTGGTGATCTTTTTTATATCCTCGCAAATATCCCATTCCATCGCGGACTGGAATCGCGCCCCCTTTTTCCGTGCCATAAGCGACCGTAAAAATTTTAATTCCTGACTGAGATAATTTTTGTGCGGCCTCGAGAGCACCTTCTTCTTGATCTTCACCGTCAGAGGCCACCACGATCACTCGTGTTGCCTTCGAGGTTTCATCCGTGCTTACGCCTCCATGTTCAAAACTTTCCTTTGCCAAACGCAGGGCCTCTTCAAAGTTAGTGCCCTGCGAACTGACGCTGCTGGTGCTTAAAGATTCAATGTACATTTTGACTGCGCCAGGATCATTGGTCAGTGGACAAAGCAAAGCTGCAGAACCGGCAAAAGCAATAATGCCAATTTTGTTACCGGGCGAAAGATCAATCAATCGCGACAATTCCACTTTCACTTGGGCCAAACGATTTGGCTTAACATCTTCAGCCATCATACTGTCCGACACATCGACAAGAAAAATGACTTCGATACCTTCAGATTTAATTTTTTCTTGGCTTTGTCCCATTTGTGGCCTTGCCCAAGCCAAAAGCATCATCAATAAACACAGACTTTGCAAAAAGAGTTTCCATCGCCGCTTTTGAATAGAAACACTTTGAGTTAAAAATGGCGTCAAACGAGTCCCAAGACTTTGTCTTATTTTTTTTTGTTTCCATTTTCCATAAAGCCAACTGATCAACAATAAAATCGGAACTAAGATAATAAGACGAAATGATTCGGGGCTTTCAAATCTAAACATTTTAAGGACTCCTCTTTAAAAAAGTCGACCCCAAAAGCCAAGAAATTATATAACAAACTAAAGACCAAAATAAATATTTTTGATAAGATTCGGTGTATTTCACATAGCGGTTGACATCAATTTTTGTTTTTTCAAGAGAATCAATTTCTTTAAAAACTAAACTCAAGGAATCTTCCCGCGAAGCTCTAAAAAATTTTCCGCCCGTTTCATGAGCCATTTTCGATAACAAAGTTTCATTAACACTACTTTCAAATGGGACATAGTTCTTCACTCGGTTTCCCATAAAATCCTTTTGATAAATTGGCAAACGGGTTGGACCGTCTTTGCCAATTCCAATTGAATATATTTTTAAGGCATAGCCTTTTGCCATTTCAATTGCAGTTTCTGGATCAATGGTGCCGCTATTATTTTCCCCATCAGTAAGAAAGATTAAAATTCGACTTTTTGCTCCTGAATCTTTAAGTCGTCCGACGGCGTTAGCTAAGCCCACACCGATCGCCGTGCCGTCTTTAATTCTGGCATTTTGAGCGGTATCAATTTCAGAAATGCGACTCAACAAAAGCTGATAATCTAAAGTCGGTGGCACTAAGGTAAAAGCTTCTCCGGCGAACACGACGACACCAATGCGATCTGAACTTCTTCTTTCGACGAATTTTCGAATCGTTTCTTTTGCTGACTCAAGACGATTGTGTGGCCTCATATCTTCGATCAGCATACTGTCGGAAATATCCAAACAGATGACAATATCGATGCCTTCAATATTTTTCCGAATTTTTGTATTGGGAATTTGTGGTCTTGCCAAAGCTAAAATAACAAATGCCAAAGCTAAAAATTTTAAAGCTAAGGGTAAAAAGAGGGCATGAGTTCGCCATCCTTTGGGCAAAGGACGAATAATTTCAAGATAACTGAATTGCAAGCTCGCGGTTTTATAACGCCGACGATAAAAGTACCACAGTACAGCTAGTACAAGTGGAATAAACAAAAGAAAAGCTTGCGGATTTTTCCACTCCATTAGCCTTTCCCTTCTGATTCGCGATCCAATTTTTCAAGCATTTTTCGTGCTTCTTCTAGAAGCTGAATAACGTCCTTGGCCTTCAGTTGAAAATCAGGCGACAGAGCTCGGGTCATTTCGGTAAACCATTTTTTAATAACTTCAAAATTATCATCATAAATTTTTCGGTGATATTTTTTAAGGTCCTTCAAGATCAATTGAGCATTCCATTCTAAAGCTGGTATTTGAAAGCGTCGAATAAAATAAATACGCACCTGCCGATTGATCTCATTCAAAACTAGACTGACAGAGCCATCTTCATTCTTAAAATCATGAAAGAATGAGTACTGGCGCTGCCAGCGTCGGGATTCGGCATGAAACTGTTGTAAGGGGGAAAGTGGTGTTTCGTATTCACGAAGTCGTTGCAATAAAGATTTTCTTTGCCAATTGCGACGCAGGCGAATCCCAATCGATCCCAATAAAAATAATAAAATCACCGCAATAATAAAAATATAAATCCACGGAATGGGGATTTTTAAAGGGCCGATTGGCCCATAAACTTCGGCTTTGACATCAGGTGGAACTACACTTTGTACCTTGGCTTCAAGCTTACCTAATGAAACTTTTTGTTTGCCATCAGTTAAAACCAAATCCTGGAGCTGCCAATCGCCGGTGCGATAAAAAGTGCCTTCGATTAAAATTGTGGATTTATCTTCGCCTAATATTTTAAACACTTTAAATGTTAATTTATTATTTTCAGCAATTTCTAATTTGGCGGTCTCGAGATTAAAACCTTCCGGAAGCATCACAGGACAATGCAATTGAAAAATTCGCCCGACGGTAAGCGCGCCGTCCTCTAAACCAGGCTGAGGTGGAATTTTCAATTCACAGGACATTTAATCAACCTCATCTTTTTTTCCGAAAATAAGCGACCAAGGGATCGACATAATTGGCGCTCGAGTTGATATCAATGCGGTCGACTTGCGACAGACGTAATTGGCGATCGCGCTGCTCTTTTTTTTTCTTGGTCGCTAGATCATAGTGCTCTCGAAATTGTGTCGAACTTGTATCGACCGTTAGAATTTCTCCACTTTCAGGATCTTGCATTTCAATAAGTCCTAAATCTGGAATTTTTAACTCGGCCTGATCTTGCACCACGCAAGCCACCACATCGTGTTTTCTGCCCAGAAGTCGTAAAGCTTGATCGAAACCTTGGTCATAAAAATCACTGAAGACAAAGATCGTTGCTCGCTTCTTTAAAATTCCCTGCAAATAACTTAAACCCAAACTTATTTTTGTTTTGCTGCTTTTGGGTTGAAAGTAAAATAAATCCCGAAGAATTCGATGAACTTGTCCTCGTCCCTTTTTTGGTGGCACAAAATGCTCAATCTGATCGGAAAATAAAAGCAAACCCACTTGATCATTATTTTTCACGGCACTGAAAGCCAACAAAGCCGCTAAATGAGTAATGACTTCCCCTTTAAAATAGGGACCCGTACCAAATACCGTAGATCCACTGATATCTACAGCTAAAATTAAAGTCAGTTCCCGCTCTTCCTCAAAAGTTTTGATATAAGGTTTTCCAACCTTTGCAGTAACCGACCAGGAAATACTTCGTACATCATCACCAGGAACGTATTCTCGGAAATCGGCAAAGGACATTCCCTGTCCTTTATACAAGGTGTGATATTCTCCGGAAAAAATATTATTTACCAATTTTCGAGTATTGATTTCGAGCAGTTTAACTTTTTTAAGGACTTCTTTAGGAAGAGTCATGGCTGCCTTTTTTTCAATTCACTACGGAACTTCGACCTGTGTTAAAATATCTTTAATAATATCATCGGATTTAATATTTTCGGCTTCAGCTTCATAAGTCAGTAACAAGCGATGACGTAAAACATTGTAAGCTATGGCTTTGATATCTTCGGCCGTGACATAACCGCGTCCTCGTAAGAAAGCATGGGCTTTGGAAGCACGAAATAATGAAATTGTCGCCCGAGGCGAACCTCCGACCTGAATCAAATTAGCAATTCGACTTAAGCCATACTCGCTGGGTTTTCGCGACGCCATGACAATCTCGACAATGTAATTTTTTATTTTATTATCAACATAAATCTGATCGGCGCGCTCGGAGGCTCTTAGCAAATCTTCTTTGGAAATAACCGCGTTGATTGTCGGTTTTTGATTTTGTCCCATGCGATTAAGAATCTCAAGTTCATCGCCTTTAGCCGGATAACCGACATTGATCTTGAACATGAATCGATCCATTTGTGCTTCCGGTAAAGGATATGTTCCTTCTTGTTCTAAGGGATTTTGAGTTGCTAAAACCAGAAAGGGATTTTCCAGCTTGTAAGATTCGTCACCAATCGTGACCTGTTTTTCGGCCATAGCTTCCAGCAATGCACTTTGAACTTTTGCCGGAGCCCTGTTGATCTCGTCCGCAAGCACAACATTGGTAAAAATTGGCCCTTTCCGAGGGTGAAAATCACCGGATTTTGGATTAAAAATCATTGTTCCAATTAAATCTGTCGGCAAAAGATCCGGAGTGAACTGCACGCGCTGAAAATTTAATGATATCGATTGAGCAACACTGGAAATCGTCAAAGTTTTAGCAAGCCCAGGCACACCTTCCAACAAAATGTGTCCGCCTGTAAGCAAACCCATCAAGATGCCATCGACCATGTCTGCCTGACCGACAATCACTTTGGTGATTTCTTGTCGCATCTTATCGATGAACTGATTATCCTGTTTCACTGCTGCATTCAAAGCCAAGATGTCCATTTCAGCCACCGCGTCCTCCTGGGGGATTTCAATTCTATTAAATAAAATAACAATCTATTTTCACAATGCGATTATGGTACGGCAAGTAAGGGTTACGATGCAGAGTTTCATTTTAGCTTTACAGCGGCCCATCAGCGTGAGAAAAAGGAAGTATGAAATCAAACTCAACCAAAGTCTGGCTTTTTATTTTGGTCACCAGCATTGCTATGCTTATTTTGGGTCATCAGTTGGCTCACCGCTTGGGTTTGTTTTTAGGTTTAATCGTTGCCTTGTCGATGAATTTTTTCCTTTTCTTTTATGGCGAGAATCGTCTTTTAGAAAAGTTGGGCGCCATTCGATGGCGTGGGCAAGATCCGTGGGGACTCAGCGGTTTGTTAGTTAAAACTTGCAATAAATTATCGATAAAAAAACCCATGCTCTGTGTTTTTGATCATCAAACAGCCACAGCATTCAGTGTTGGCTTACCTTGGGGTCGATCTTCAATTGCATTTTCTACTGGATTATTAAAAAAATTAACTGCTGAAGAGATTGAAGCCGTTCTTGTCCACCAAGTTTGTCATATCCAAAGGTTGGATTCTTTTTTATTTGGAGTCAGCAGCCTTATTGCCAATTCTTTAGTTGGTTTTGGTGATTTTATTGATCAGTTTTGGATTCCAAATTTTTTCTTTCAAAAGAAACAAAAAATTTTCAGAACCTTATTTTCTCCGATAGGCTGGTTGATCATAAAATCCGTTGTAAGAAATCGAGTTTATTTCGAAAACGACCTTTTGGCCGGCGAATTAATCAACGACCGGCGTCGATTGGCCGAAGTCCTTTGGCGGCTGGAATCCTTGGCTGAAAACAATCCCCGACTTGTGCCGGCCTGCACAAGTCATTTATTTATTGTTAATCCCGAAGGCCTTTTGCAAAAGAATTTGTTTTTAAAGTCTCATCCCCCAACGTCAGAAAGAATCAAAAGATTGATCGGATACTACCCTATCTGATATCAATGACCGACAATGGGAGGTTCCAATGACCGATAGTATGCAAGCTAGTTTTTCAATCCTGGTGATGTCAATCGCATCCAGTGCCGCGATGTCTTTGGGACTAGCGCCAAATCCGCAAACAAATAAAGTTGAAAAAGATCGAAACATGGCCAAATTCAATATTGATTTGCTTTTAATTCTTCAAGACAAAACCAAAAAAAATCTTTCTGATGACGAAGGAAAATTTTTAGACTCAGTTGTCGCAGATCTGCAGATGAAATTTTTAGATTTTAAATAATATTTTAAAATACCGGGAGGCCTTATGAAAAAATGGATAACATTTGGTGCATTAATATTAATCGTCTTTATGATTTCACTTTCTTCGCAACTGATTGCTCAGCCACCACCAACTTTTGTTAAAACTCCCCCTGCTATGAAACTGGGCGAGCCACTTCCAGCCAACCTTTTTGTTGAACTTGCAAAAATAATCAACCCCACTGTCGTGAATATTTCTACCAGTGCAAAAGCACGGGGCTCTCGTTTCCGTGATCCCATGATGGATTTATTTGAGCAGTTTTATGGAATTCCTATGCAAGAGGCTCAACGTCAAATGCAAATGTCCTTAGGGACTGGTTTTATTATTCGCGAAGATGGACTGATTGTGACCAATAATCACGTCGTTCAAGGCGCTGACATCATCAATGTTCAACTTTCCGAAAAAACAGCAAAAACATATGAAGCTAAATTAGTCGGTAGTGATCTTAGGACTGATATTGCCTTGATCAAAATTAGCGCAACTCAAAAATTATCGGCGGCAGCTTTGGGAAACAGCAATGACTTGCAAGTGGGCGAGTGGGTTGCGGCCTTTGGAAATCCTTTTGGTCACGGACATTCAATGACAAAAGGAGTGATCTCGTCAAAGGGTCGTCAGATTGGTGAAATAAATAAAGTTCCACTTTTACAAACCGATGCCAGTATCAATCCAGGAAATTCCGGCGGCCCCTTGGTGGACACTCGGGGTTACGTTATTGGAGTGAATTCCGCGGTTGATGCCAGAGCTCAGGGAATTGGTTTTGCCATTCCCATTGATGAAGTAAAAAAAATTATTCCTGATCTTGAATCGCGCGGAAGTATTCGTCAGGGTTATATCGGAATTCACATGGGTGATATGGAGCCCGATGCTGCCGCTTATCTTGGTTTAAAAGAAGGTTCGGGCGCAGTGATTATCGCTTTAGAAAAAGGGGCACCTGCGGCTAAAGCAGGAGCGAAACCCTATGATGTAATTATTGAATTCAACGGAAAAAAAATTAAAAACACCACTGACCTGGCCGACACAATTTCTGATTCTGAAATCGGCAAAAAAGTTCCGATGAAGGTTGTACGTAACCGAAAAACTGTGACTTTAGATATCACTGTTGGTGAAAGGACTTCATCAACTGCGAAACCATTGATCACCGCAGCGCCAAAAACAGAAGGGAAAAAAGCTCCCAATGATTTAGGATTTTCGGTGGCTGATCTGGATAGTGATCTCAGACAAAATTTTGGTTATTCTGCCGATGTTAAACGACCGATTATTGTTGGTATCCAAAATGGCAGCATGGCTGCACTGGCGGGACTTCAAGTGGGCGATTTAGTTTTAGATATTAATAAAGTTGAAGTCACCACGGCAAAAGAAGTTTTATCGCAGCTTAAAAAAGGAACTAACACTTTGCGATTGGCTCGTGGCGCACGAGTGATTGTTGTTACCATGACGGGTCCATGATCTCATGCAGCCTGAGACTCTCCGGTTTTTAAATTATCGATATCAAGGACTAAGGCGACTTTTCCGTCTCCTAAAATTGCGGCTCCGGCAACTTCTTTGCACGCTAAAAAATATTCGCCAAGAGGTTTAAGAACAACCTGCACTTGTCCAACTACAGCTTGCACCCGAATTGCTACTAGGCCATTGGTAGATGATTCAACAACCACAATCGTGTTTGAAATTTCAGAGTTATTATTTTGTTTTTCTTGGCTTGTTCTAGTGTAATCAAGAATCTTTTTTAAGGACTTTGCAAGATTTAGAACTGGAAGAATTTTTCCACGAATATTCAATACTTCTTGGCCCTCGTCCAATTTTGTTGTTGTCTCATTTTTTATATCCATTAATTCTCGGATTCTATCCAATGGTAAGATAAAGGCCTGACCTTCGCAGGTCACTTGCATCCCATCGGAAATGGACGTTGTTAAGGGCACCGAAATAATAAAAGAAGTCCCTTTTCCCATCTCGGTTTTAATTTCAATATTTCCCTTAAGTTGGTCAATATTTGTTTTTACAACATCCAATCCCACTCCACGTCCAGAAACATCACTAACGCACGTTGCAGTAGAAAAACCGGGTGCAAAAATAAGTTGAAGAACTTCTTGCTCACTCATGGCATCAGGAGTCTTTCCACCAGAAGTTAAACCAACTTCCTTTGCTTTTTTAATTATATTTTCACGCGAGATTCCCCCGCCATCATCGATAACTTTAACTATTACGCGTCCCCCGACTTGTTGAGCCTGTAGCGTGAGAGTGCCTTTTTCTGATTTTCCAAGTGTTTTACGTTTATCAACCGGCTCGATTCCGTGATCCAAGGCATTTCGTACGATGTGCATTAAAGGATCACCAAGAAGCTCAACCATATTACGATCAAGCTCGGTTTCTTCGCCCGTCATTACAAATTCCATCGGTTTGTTCAACTTGACTGAAAGATCGCGAACAACACGTTGAGTTTTCAAAAATAAAGTTTTAAGCGGAGTCATCCTCATGCCAAGGGCTTTATCCTGAAGTTCTCGAATGGATTTATCGAGCAATGAAACCAAGTCGTTCATTTTTGGTGTTGAATGACTGCCATTGGCTTCATTTTTCAACTGACTTTTAAGAACAACCAATTCCCCAACCATATCTAGCACCGAATCAATACGTTCAGTATCAACTTTAACACTGGTCTGTTGGGATTTTGTATTTTGACCATTTGGTTTCTTTTCTTTCGGGAGCTCCTTACCTTCGCTAGGTTTAGGCATAATAGGAGAAGATCCATTTACGGGATGGAGGACCTGAGTCACTTGATTGGATTTTACTGGATGAATTTGCGTTTGAGTGTGATCTTGCGCCAGTTCGGCAGCAATTGCTTTTATTTCGTTTTCAAGCTCAGTGACATCCCATGCTTCAGTGGATTTTTCCTTTAACATTTTAATGCGATACTTAAGAGCGTCGCCGATTCGTAAAAATAGGGAAATAATTTCTGAATTTACTAAATCCGGATTAGCCCGCAAAATTGTTACACAATCTTCTATGCTATGAGTAAAACGGGAGATATCCAGAAAGCCGACGGCAGCTCCGGTGGCTTTTATTGAGTGCGCTAATCTAAATATTTTGCTTAATTCATCCCGACGGTTTTCTGGCCTTTCTAAATTAAGATAACTCTCCTCACACAGCTCAAGTAAATAGCTAGCTTCATCTAAAAATTCTTTTTGAAATTCCTCAAAAAAATCACTTCCAGCCAGCTGAGGGGAATCCGTTGACATTCAGTTGCTCTTTTCAGTCATGGTTAGTTATGAAACTTTTCGTTTCATGTAAGCATTATTCTTAATTTTCATTACAAACAAAGATTTCTGTATTAAATTAAATTTAGACATATCCGCTTCAGAAATTTGCATTTTTTTCGCCATCGCCGCGATCTGGATATCGACAGATTTCAAGTCAGTACCAATTTCGATAGCCTGAGACATTACCTTCTTTAAAATTTGAAACTCGAATGGTTTATCCAAAAAATCCAAAGCACCTAAGCGCAAAGCTTCGACAACTAAATTCTTTTCAGCAAAACCCGTCAGAAAAACAATAGGAACATCGATTTGTTTTTCCCGCAATGCACGCAAAGCCTCTATCCCAGTCAAGCCAGGCATTTTTATGTCAGATAAAATAGCAACGATATTTGGATTCTGAGTGACTTGCTCGAGCATCTCGTTACCATCTTTTGCTGTAACAATGGGATATCCCAATTCGGATAGAATTTCCACCAGCTGCTCAAGAAGAACTGGTTCATCATCCGCGATTAACAGTGTGCCTTTTTTATCCATAATTATATCTCCGGCTCTTTTTATACATCGGTATCTAGATCGGAAGAGGTTAAACAATTTTTTTCATCATTATGATTATTTTTTTGCTGGACCTGATGAAAGGTCTTGTGAATTAGTCGTGTTTCAATTTGAGACAGTGGGTGACGGGGAAATCAGGTTATTAGCCACAAAAGTAAATCCAGCTCCTGTTACTGGCCGACCAGTGAAGCTTACAGAGCCATTCATTATCTCCCCATAGAAGTTGTTAAACCCAATTATTTGCTTATAAAGCAATGTGATGATTTTTATGCCCATTTACCCTATTGCCCATTATGGGAAAATGGAGTATATTCACAATATAAGAGGTCTATATGGGTATTCCTAAGTCAAAATTAAATAAGTTAGTTTCTGTGGACGAGCGCGGTCGTGTCACCTTGCCGGCTGAGGCACGCAAAGGCATTGATGCCTTTTCTATAGAAGTACTAAAAGATGGTACTATTAAACTTATTCCACAAGAGGTTATTAATATTGCTGATGCCGTTTTGCTTAAGTCCCTTAAAAAATCAGTTGCTCAAGCAAAAAGAGGCCAAGTTGAAGATGTACCTAATGAGTGGATTGATTAATTCAGGTGACATTTAAACTCCAGATGACTCCTGAGGCAAAAACACAGCTTCAAGAAATTATGAACAACAACGCAAAAGCAGGACTTCAGAAGCAATTAAAAAAATGCTTAGGGTTGCTATCAGCAAATCCTCGTCATCCAGGACTTAATTCTCATCCACTTGTCGGATCAGAAGAATCAACTGGTTTAAAAATCTGGACATCCTATGTCCAAAATAAGACGCCATCAGCCCATCATATATTATGGTGTTATAGCAAAACAAAAAAAGAGATTATTATTCTTCAGATCATTCCACATTATTAGCGATGAATTTGACATTTTTTATGATTAACGATTTGATTCTGAAAAGTATTTACTGGCCATCTCGCGACGATGATAATGTAGAACCTTCAGTGTGAGATTTACTAATAATAATTTGCTCACTATTAGAGTTTCTTTTTTCAAAAAAATGCTGCCATAAAAATGTTAATATAATACTCATAATGAATATTAACAGTAGCATTAACCAATTATTCCCTTTAACTGTTTGCCATAACTTTTTCATGACTGCCCTCCTAGTTTTCATAGAATTATAAGCTATGGACTGTTTTTATTTTCTTAAAAAATACAGGTAAACTTTTGAGCCGAATTTTATCAATTCTCCAAATAGAAAAATATGAAATACTACGTCTTTAGCGTTTATGTTGAAACTTTTGGTAGAATTCTTGCCAATCTGATTTATAACGCAAGATTGATGCTGCAAAACCAAAAACAACGGGACAAATGCCAATTGCTCTATTTATTGATATTTCAAAAAAATTGACTGATCGAATTCCAAGTACGCCAACTAAACAAATAAATGCTGCCATCAAAAGCCACGCAATCCCGATGGCAATATTACTTTTTGTACTCATTGGTACAGTAATTCTTTTTGAAAAATTGAGGTAAATCCGAGCCCCCGCGAATTGGAGACCTGACAATAACATAATTCCCAAGATAAAACCTAATCCGTTAGCAAACATCATTACTTACACATCTTTCCAAAATCATATGGCCCGGGCGTTAAAGTATTAGCAGGAATATTAAATAATAAATCAGCAATCGTAGCAACTCCTGATTCAACTGCAACATTTGAAATTCCTGCTGCCGCTGCAGCCCTCGTACCAAGGACTGCTGTCGATCCACCAAAACCAGATGCGACTGCTAATGCAGGATCAATCGATAGAAGTGGTTGCTGGGCGACAGCATTTCCCACAACTTGACCTGCCAGACTGCTTACAACTCCGCCAACAAATGAACCAGCTGCACTTGCACCCCAAGGATTTACTGCTCCTACTCCTGCACCAATCACAGAGCCAACAACACCGCCCCACGCTCCACCAGTTACATAACCGCCAATCGCACCAGAAATAAATCCTACGGTTGCTCCTGCAATACCGAAGCGACCTGATGGATCAATCAAGTTAACTGGATCACCCATCACGTATCCAAACAAATTCGTATCTCCACCACTAAACCCAATCGGATCCTTCGTAACCCATCTTCCTATCTCCGGATGGTAATCGCGAGCTCCAAATCTTACCAACCCAGTATCCATATCTGAAAGTCCACCAGCGAATCCAAAAGGAATAAAACCAGAATTCGTGTCATTCAGAATTAAACCGAATTCATCATAATCAATTCTTTGTACAACTTCACCACTAGAAATATCAACAACAAGTCTTGGCGAACCTAAATTATCAGAAAATATTCGGTAAGTCGTCGCACCTTTAATCATAAAATCAGGCACATTAGATTTCGAAGCATACACAAATCGCGAAACTAAATTCCCAGCGCCATCCAACTCGGCAATGACCTGCAATTTATTTTGATAAACAAATCTTTGGCGAACCACTCCGTTGATTTTCTTACCAACCCGACGATCCAGACCATCAATAATATACTCAATATTACGACCCACTCGAGAATAAGACTTTAAATTCCCCATCACATCATAATTAAATGTAGAGGTACGGCCAGTTGCCGCATCACTAAACGAAACTAAATCCCCATTCGCATTGTAAACAAAAGATTTAGTTCCATATGTCAACAGACGATCTTGATTGTCATAAGTAGAACTAATTGCAACTCCACGCACACTGTTCCCAATACGATTGGAATTAGAATCAAAGCTATACGAACTTAATTCACCGTCTTTGTTAACATTGGTTAATCTTCCAGAAGAGTCATAACCATAACTGGAATTGGAAGCGACTCCCTGAATATTCTCTGTGCGAGTGATTATTCGTCCCAAATCATCACGAACCAGATTGATAGAATAAATATCACTGCCACTGATTTTTGCAGCATATGAAGTCAACTCTCCAAATGAAGAGTAACCCAAAGAATCTGTTGCCACACCAAGCGAAGATCCGACAATCAAAGGATTAACTGGATCATAATTCAGCGTCAACGCTCCAGCTGTTTTTAACAAATTATCGTTGGTGTAAGTAAAACCAATATCATTTGCACTATTCACCTGAGTTTTCGTAATTAAAAAATCGTTATTATAAGTGTATTGCACAGAACCCGATGCAGTCCCACTCATTGCAACTGATTTCACCAATGAACCATCATAACTCATCGAGGAAACAACTCCGTCTGGTGAACTTAACGAAGCAAGCACACCTGTAATCGGCGCATAGGAATAATTATAATTTCCTGTTGCCGTGACTATCGACATCAGTCTTCCATTAATCGCATCGTAATTCATTACCGCAGTTTTGCTATCTGGACGAGTGATTAAAGTTAATTGCTTATCTAAATTGTAAGCATAAGTTGTCGTACGCGGAATACCAATATCAGGAGCTTGATAATTGTTAAGCATATCAACCAAATCAAATGTGAACTGATGGACTGGTCTTCCTGGCGGAGTCAGCGAAATTCTATTTCCATTTGCATCGTAATTAAAACCAATGATTCTGCCATCTGGAAATTTTTGTGCACTTACCCGGCCGGCTCCATCATAAATGAATTCGGTTTTTTGCAACAGTGGATTGGTCACTGAAGCCAAAAGTCCTTGCGAGTCATAGGCAAGCGCAGTGTTACGCGCGCCTTGAGTACTTTGCACCAGTTGACCTTGGCTATTGTAAATAAAATTAGTTTGATTCAGCGATCCAACCTGACTTGCGATCATTCGACTTTGTGGATCTTTTGCTTTTTGAATTACCCGACCTTCCGATGTGGTGATTTTTTCTATGCGAGTCAGTGAATCGTAATCCATCGTTGAAACTTTACCATTTTGAGTAATGGTATTTCGTTCTGCATAATCGAAAAGATCAGCGCTATTTTGTCGCAAGTAACTTCGACTTACACTCGTTTCATTTTTCAAACTGCTTGGCAATGTTACTCGAGTGAAATTAACAAACATACTCGCTGGTCCCAGTCTTGGATCAGCTTGTTGACGTTCTTGAACTAAAACTCCATTTGAGTGGGCTGTTGTCCAAAGACCATTGGGTTCAAAAAGTTTTGATGACATTAAGTTAGCCGGATCTAATTTTGTAGAACTAAATTTATTGCCAGAAATAGCCATAACTTCAGTGTGGCTGGTGCGATTTTCAGCTGTGCTCATAGTCACATGATAACCAGCATTACTGACTGTTCGAACCAGATCAGTAAAACCACCGACCGCATTCGTATCCCGCTTTAAAAATCCTTGCGCATCGTAAGTGAATTGCGAAGCATTTCCCTTCGGACGCTGATAGCTGGCTAAAAATCCGCGATCATTATAACCCAGAACATAACTTTCACTTTGAGCATTCGTCACTTGACTTAAAAGTCCCTCGGCATTGACTTGCAATTGTGTGGATTGACCAAAGGACGAAATAATTTGGAGTGGAGTGCCATCGGTGGCGCGATCGATCTGAGTGATTAATCCATCACCATCTGTGACACTGATCAATCGATTATTTGCACTATAAGCAAATGAATATTTCAATGCGCCAGTTTGTGCGTGACGAGTCTCGAGATGTTTTCCACTCACGTCGAATCGATAAACTTCACTTCCATCATTAGAACTAACTATATAATCTGTGCTGCCAGCTTTCGGGAAGATCGAAGTGATTTTACGGATTTTGCTGGTGAGTTCGATTGAGTTTGAAAGTTCTTGGGCATAAACAATATCCCCATTTGGAAGTACTCCAAAACTTATTGGTTGAATTGAAGAGCCACTCAAGCTTGAAGCGCTAAGTTGTGTTTGAGACGCAAGAGCGTTTTCTGAGGTAAGGCCAAGATTTGCACCAGTCAGTATATTGTGGACTCCAGCAATTGTGCTAATAATACCTTGATTATCTACTTTGCGAATATTCAAGCCTTGAGCTTCCAGTATGTATAAGTTTCCATACTGATCAACGTTTAGCCCCTTGGGTTCTCGTATAGTTGTCGTAGTTGCAAGAACATTATCACTTACTGGCGTTCCAATGATGTTATCACCACCAGCAACTGTTTGAATGATACCATCCGTATCTACGGCTTTAACTTGGTCATTATTGCTACTAAAGTAAACGACACCTTTTCTATCAACTGCAACTCCAGTTACAAAACCAATTCCCACTTTAGTCGCAAGTTGTCCTTCTGTAAATTTTTGAATGGGAGAGCCATTCCCAGCAATAGAATTGATTATGCCATCTGTGCTAATTTTTCGAACTCGGAAGCCGTTGTAATCTCCTACATAAATTGATCCATCCGAGCCCACAGCCAAACCACCGATGGTTCCGTAATTACCTGAAGCTCCAATTATTGCGTTTATAGCTGGACCGCCATCTCCATTCCCTATAGGCGGAAGTTCGCGACCGATTAAAATAAAATTAATTTTATTATTTTTTATACGAAAAATTTGTCCCTCAGTTGCAACAATGATTGAACTATCTAAATCTTCTGCCAAATATGTAAAAATATTTCCTTGGAATCTTGTGTTAAAAACATCCGCCCCTTCAATTATAGCGTTAGAACAAGTAATACATCCCGCAATTACACTTATGCTCCCAGCAGGAGTAATTTTTCGAAGAACCATATTATTATCATTTGGATTATCAACAAAAACCACGCTTCCATCTTTCATAGCTAAAATACTTCGTGGTCTTCTTACCTTCGCATCAATCGCCAATCCCCCATCGCCCGAATAAATACTCTCGCCGCTTCCCGCAATGGTCACAACCTTATTACCCATTTTCCCAGCTTTTTGTTTTGTGCCATTTCCCAATAAAAGTGTTTGAGTTTTTGGTTCGTAAAAATGATGCTCAGACAAAGTCCAGCCACCCACACCTTGAAGTTTCGTTGGTGTAATTGAGGCAACTGGAACAAGATGATTTTTCTCTAAATAAAATCTTTCACGACCAGGAAATATCGTCACAAGATCGCTGTCGGTTCTTCCAAATGCAGGTTGAGTCGGAAGCGCGTAAGATCCATTGGAACTTTTTGTAACTGCCATTCTAATGTAAGGAGTGATAAATCCGTAACGAATTTTAATTTTAACAACGGCATCGCCATAAACAGTTCGGCCAAAAGAATCCTTACCATCCCAACTGTATAAATAATTTTTTATAGAAGTGGTAATACCCAAACGAATCGTATCCAATTTCCCCGCAACTTGCACCTCAAGAATAATATCGGGAATATCACCAGCATAGGTCACTGGCAAAATAGGAATAAAAATTTGATTACCACCACTGGCACCAAAAGCCCGATCTGAAGAATAATTCAAAGTCAGCTCGGAACCGACTAATGGAATTTGCTCGCCTAAACTTTGATTTTCAATTCGAATGATAGAGCCATTTTGGCAAGTGCCTCCATCCGGCGGAGTATTATTACTTAATGAGTTTGGTGCTCCAAGATCAGCTGTCCTTAAATTAAAATCCCGAACTTGTGCCGCTAAAAAATTATAATCCACTGGTGAAAATCGTGTTGTTTGAGCTCGCCAAAAACTTTGCCCCGGGGCATACAATTCAGCAATTTTTGCAAGCTCGCCATCATCTATTCGCAATATAGCCAATTCCTCGATCTTAGCCGGCGCATTTTCTCCAAGGATATCTAAAACAGCTTTTCCATTCGCAATAGACATGACCTTAATAACTAAACCATCCATTTGTGGAATCCACTGAGCTTTTTGAAAATCATAGGTTCCAACAGGAACTGGCGTCCCCGCTTCGAAACCAATAAAATTATTTACATAGTACGCCACTGGTTTTGAAAATTCGATGTGGGAAGCTCCCATAGCAATGGCTTCATCGGCATTGACTTCAAATGCATAAGTGTAAGCAGAAGTGGCAGGCAGTGTGGCTGGCATTTGCTGTGGACCACGATCCCCCACTGTGTATTCGGTGATTCGAATGCTTAGCTCTGGTAAAGATTTTCTGCTGTTATCGGCAAAAACAAGTTCCGCATTTGTAGATGACGGAATAACTAAGACTCCAGTCCGCGAGCCATCTCCATCAGTGATCAGTTTTCCACTGATCGCAATTGTCGAGCTTTGATTCAGCAGCACGCGGCTGACTTTATCATCTGGACGAACTAAAACCACATCAGGCATAAATTCAAATTCATTGTAATTTAAAAAAGCTTGTCGTTGTGAAGGTAAATAACCATTGCGTTTGTATTCGACAGTCAGCATGCCACCGGCATTAACTGCTAAATCGAAATTACCATCCGCACGAGTTAAAGTTTTTCCCCAAGATGGCTGATCAAAAATAGAAATTTGCACTCCACCAAGTGGGCTTCCAGATTCGTCAAGAACTCGTCCACGAACAAGACCAAGTCGTCTATTTTCAAGTGCATTTGCAGCAACATCAGTTTGAATTGGATTCAAACCACTAAATAAAAAATTAATTGAATTCTCAAACGGTGTTCCAGCACTTGAAGCCAATGGTGGCGCCACATCCGATGGGTTTGCAGGCAATGCCACATTGAAGGTTTGCACCGTTGTCGATTTTGAATCTGTTAAACCATCCGGATCTTTAACTGTGACCTTTACCGTAAAGGATCCAAGACTACCAAATTCATGAGTCACTGTTGGTCTTTGTGTGGTCTCTGTTTTTCCATCACCAAAATCCCAGATATAAGATAAAGCATCGCCATTTGGATCTGATGAGCCATTGGCATCAAGATAAACCATTAAGGGAAAAATACCTGCTTGGGGAATTGGAGTTTTAATTACAGCCAATGGCGGTAAATTCATATTCATCGTAAAATTCACCGTCGCAGTACCAATATTTCCGGCAATATCTGCTGCGGAAATTATTAAAACTTTCGCGCCTGAACCAGAAAGTGTCAGCCCTCCACTAAAACTTAAACCATCTGCGCTCACTGTTAATGAAGTGATCACTCCGCCGTTAACCTGCGCATTTGCACTAGCTAATTTTTCATTTGAAGTTCCTGTGACCGATACCCCCGCGCTTGTGAAGACCGCATTTGCAGTTGGGCTGGTTATCGCAATAATTGGCGCGACATTATCTATGACTTGTAAATTTTGAGAAACGGAATTTGTTCCGGATTTATTATCAGTTACTTTCAAAGTGACTTGATAGACTCCGGGGCTTGCGTAAATATGCTCTGTGGTATTCACTAGCCCTGTAGATAAAATAACTCCATCACCAAAATTCCATGTGTAATCTGTAATTGTCCCATCAGGATCACTGGAAGCAGAAGCATTCAAAAGGAGTTTTAATTCTCCAAGTCCCGTTGCAGAATTTGCTAAGAATGAGGCCACAGGAAGTTGATTAGCTGTGATAACAACACTTGCTGTTTTTACATTTGTCGCGCCTTGATTATCCGTGACAGTCAGGCTGGCATTGTAAGTTCCTGCTTGAGCATACAAATGATTGATCAAGGCCCCAGTGCCAAATGTGCCATCGCCGAAATTCCACGCATAACTAGCGATCGTTCCATCCGGATCGCTGCTAGCCAGTGCCGAGAAAGTTATAATTTGTGGCGCAGTTCCAGATGTTGGATTAAAAGTAAAATTGGCTATTGGTGGTAAATTTACAGATTGTGAGTTGGACTTCACATCGATAGTCAAAGAAGAAGTGGGCAGACCGCGCAGACGAATTTTTAAAACATTGTTGGCTTGAATTTTTATAGCCTTTTGCACTTTACCTGTAGCACGAGGCAATGCTCCACGAGCAAGCACTGTAGTTCCGTTCAGAATAATTTCTGATTCAAGAGGTCGATCAATTAATATTTTAGCTTCTCTAAGCAAATTTCTAGCTAAACAAAGTAGCTTTAGAACCGCAGTTCCCGTGCATTTTTCCATGACGATATCTTGTCCATCGCCGTTTTGGATCGAAAGTACGGCATCTAACTTTTGCGTAGCTGTCGTGCCTGCGGGACCCTTGAAGTTAATACTGTATTCTTTGGCTGCAATTAAGGCCGAGTTGAATTTCTGTGGCCCATAGACAGTCACTGGGGCTGCCGTCGCCTGTATCCCAAAAACAAATGACATAAAAAAAACAGATCCCCAACGTACGTACTTTAGCAACATGGCGGAACCCCTTGTTTGGTCTTAATTTATCGACTTTAGGCCAGGGAACTTAAGCCAAATTAAAAGAAATTATTTCTCAACATGAAATGGCGCCTTAGCAAATAAGAGCTATTTTGAGATTTGGGATTGCATATCTTGACGAATTTAATTTTTTTTTGTTATACACCCCCCATGCAAGAAGATGAATATACCGTCTATATCAATCCCATTCTTGAAGACCTTGTGCCGGGCTTTCTACAAAACCGGCAAAATGAAATTCTTTCCCTCGAGCAAATGTGTTTGTCTCGAGATTTCGAGTCTATAAAAAGACTGGGGCATCAACTTAAAGGCGTTGGTCCTAACTATGGTTTTCAGAAATTAGGAGAACTAGGCGCAGCTATCGAACTGGCTGCTGAGCATCGCAAAATCGAGTCAATTACTTTAATAATTCAGGGTATTCGCAATTATCTAACTCACCTAAAAATTCAATTTCAATAAGCTCATAACTAGTAAGAATGGCCGCTTCTAGTGAGACTGACTTGCCAAATCGGCAACTCTTTCGATCAAAGCCGTTCTATTTATTGGTTTTGTTAAATGATCGTTGGAACCGATTTGTAAACTGTAACGTCTTTCTTCGATCATCCCATAAGCCGACAGCGCAATAATTGGCTTTTTAAAACCGCTTTGTCTGAGCCTGGAAATAGCACCATAACCATCAAGTTCTGGCATCTGAATGTCCATAAGGACAATGTCGTGGTTGCCTTCCATGGCCTTTTTCACACCTTCTAGCCCGTTATTAGCAAGATCAACATTGGCTCCAGCTATATCTAAAAAGCGAGTAACCAAAATTTGATTATCAGCAGAATCTTCGACCAATAAAACCTTTATCCCTTTAAGAATATTATGATGTTGTTTTTTAAAATCGTTTAAATGTTTTGGTTTTACAGTCAAACTATCAGTCAATTCCACTCCTTCGAGTGGTCCGGTCGCCACACTTATGATGAAGACAGAGCCTTCACCAGGTAAACTCGGTTTAACACGAATATCACCGCCCAGAGCCCGAGCTAGTTTTCTGGATAAGGCTAAGCCAAGACCAGTTCCACCATGTTTTCTAGTGATCGATGGATCACCTTGAGTAAATGGTTGAAATAGATTTTCAATTTGAGTTGCAGCAAGGCCCGGCCCAGTGTCTTTGACAGCAACTATGAAATGATTTTCTTGAACTGAAATATTTATTTCTATTTTTCCTTTGGCGCTAAATTTAATAGCATTACCAATGATATTGATAAGAACTTGTTGCAAACGACCGGCGTCAGTTTGAATTCTTTCCGGAATTTTTCCGATGATATTAAATTCAAGATCCAAACCTTTTTCTTTTGTTGAAAAAGACATCAATGTTCTTACATCATTAAGAACATCTATGATGGAAACATCGCAACGTTCAACTTCAAGACGACCAGCTTCTACTTTAGATAAATCTAAAATTTCATCGATAATTCTCGAGAGCTGGTCACCATTTCTTCGAATGGTGGAAATAAATTCATTGCGCTCTTCTGAACTTATTTTTGGATTTATTAATAACTCTGAAAATCCAAGAATTGCACCCAAAGGTGTTCTTATCTCATGGCTCATATTAGCCAAAAATCGACTTTTTGCTTCGCTTCCGGCATCTGCTAATTTTTTTGCACGCAATAGCTCTTGTTGAACAATTTTTTGATCGTGAATGTCAGATGCTGTTCCGATCCAACAATATAGCTCTGACAGATGAGTAAATTCAGGTACAACTCTTAAATTATGCCAGCGGTAGACTCCATCTTGTCGTCGTAGCTGAACTTCTAAATCAAATCCTATTTGGTCAATAAAAGCTTGCGTCCATTTTCTTTCAACAGCCGCAAGCTCATCCTGATGAATGACTTTTTTCCATCCATCACCAGTGCTCTCTTCTAAAGAAAGACCTGTGTAGAGATTCCAAAATTGGTTATAGTATTCGATTTCACCTTTTTTATTTGTTCGACAAATAATCTGGGGAATGGCATCCGCCAAGTTTTGGTAACGCCTGCGACCTTCAGATTCTAAATCCTTAAGCGTGCGGATTCTCTCTCGCTTTTCTATCTCTCGCAAAGTTTCGCTCTGTATTGTAAGCAGACGAGTTTTCCTAAATAAATCAGCAAACACCGCAACTTTTGATTTTAAGATATGGGGATCAAATGGCTTAAAAATATAATCCACTGCACCCACAGCGTAACCGGCAGATACATACTGGTCTGTTTTGTTAATTGCCGTGATGAAAATAATTGGAATGTTTTTTGAGCGGTCACGTTGTTTAATCACCGTGGCTGTTTCAAAACCGTCCATTTCTGGCATCTGAACATCCATCAAAATCACTGCAAAATCATGAGTAAGGACCTTAGCCAAAGCTTCGCGACCCGAGTTCGCTTTGATCAGATTATAATCTTCCTGATTCAATGTCGCTTCCAAGGTGACAAGCCCTTCTGGTCGATCATCGACCAGAAGGATATCTACTTTGTCACTCATGCTACTGGTCCGGGCGTTTCAATTTCCCTATTTAACCAAACATGCATTAGCGACAATAAATTTTTGGGACTAACTGGTTTAGTAATATAATCCGAAGCGCCAGATTCAATGCATTTTTCACGATCACCCTTCATGGCTTTCGCAGTTAATGAAATGATCGGCAGCTGTTCAAATTCTTGTATCAGTCGAATAGCTTTGATTGCCTCTAGTCCATCCATTTCAGGCATCATTGTATCCATTAAAATCAAATCCACATCCGGATTATCATGCAGACATTTCAATGCCACTTTTCCATTTTCAGCATGAGTCACTAACATTCCTTGCGCTTCTAACATACTGGTGATTGCAAAAATATTTCGAATATCATCGTCAACCACAAGCACTTTTTTACCAGCAAAGTCGGCATTTTTAGGAAGCTCTGGAATAATTGTTTCTGCTTCAATCGGAGCCAATCTTAATGGATCTTGACCCATGTAATTTTGTGGCAAGTATAAAGTAAAGGTACTGCCTTGCTCTGGCATACTTTCAACTTCAATCATTCCACCTAACAAGCGTGCAATTTCACGACTGATTGTCAGACCCAAGCCAGTGCCGCCATATTTTCGACTTGTCGTTCCGTCAGCTTGCTGGAAGGCCTCGAAAATAAGTTTTTGTTTGTCGGAAGGAATTCCAATACCGGTATCCTTGACCGAGAAAGCGATAACACTTTTTGCTTGTTTAAGAGTTTCAGTTGCAAAATTTCGCTCTTTGCTGGCCAAACAAACTCTTAAAGTTACGCCACCAGTTTCGGTAAATTTGAAGGCGTTGGAAAGTAAGTTTTTAAGGATTTGGTGCAAGCGATTTTCATCCGTAAGCATACTTTTTGGAAGAAGAGGATCGACATTGATTTTGAAATCCAAATTCTTATGTTCTGCAATCGGTTTAAATGTTTGCTCAAGATATTCTTTGACCTGAACAATTTTAACACCTTTAGGATCCACCGGCATTTTACCCGCTTCAACTTTTGAAAGATCCAAGATCTCGTTAATCAGAGCTAACAGATCTTGTCCGGCTGAATTGATCGTGCTGGCGTATTTCACTTGTTCTGGATTCAAATTATCTTCGCGGTTTTCTTCGAGCGTTTTAGAAAGAATCAACAAGCTATTCAATGGTGTACGTAACTCATGCGACATATTCGCCAAAAATTCCGATTTGTATTTTGAAATAAGCGATAACTGTTCCGCTTTTTCTTCCAAAGATCGTGATGCCAATTCCACCTCTTGATTTTTAACTTCAAGAAGTTTCGCTTTGTCTTCCAACTCTTTAGCTTGCGCTTCCAACTCGGCATTGGATTTTTTCAACTCTTGAAGCAGTTCTTCTGTTCTCATTGAACTTGAAATCATGTTCAAAATAACGCCGATGGAATCCATCAGCTGATCCAAGAAGTTAAGATAGTTCTGAGTGAATGGTTTAAACGAAGCTAACTCGATGACCGCTTTTAAATCACCCTCGAACATAACCGGTAAAACGATAATATTAACAGGTGCAGCTTCACCAAGACTTGATTCGACACGAATATAATCTTTAGGAGCATTGGTTAACAAAATACGTTTTTTCTCGAACGCACATTGTCCTACTAAACCTTCTTTAATTTTGTATTTGCTCGCCAAATTTTTGCGCTCACTAAATGCATAGGTCGCAATTAAACTTAAATCGGCTTCAGGACGTTCAATATCCGCGATAAAGAATGTTCCCAATCGCGCATCCACCAGCGGAGTCAGCTGAGACATAATCAATTGCGCAACTGAAGTGATGCTTCGTTGACCTTGCATCATCCCAGAAAATGTTGCCAAGTTTGTTTTCAGCCAATCTTGCTCGGTATTTTTTTGAGTCGTATCTTTTAAATTTCCGATCATTTGATTGATATTATTTTTCAGCGCGGCCACTTCCCCTTGCGCTTCAACTGTAATTGATCGAGTCAAATCGCCTTTTGTAACCGCAGTTGAAACTTCTGCGATCGCACGAACTTGTGCCGTCAAATTACCGGCAAGCTGATTCACGTTATCCGTTAAATCTTTCCATGTTCCAGCAGCACCCGGAACTTTCGCTTGTCCACCCAGTTTTCCTTCGATACCCACCTCACGAGCAACCGTAGTCACTTGATCGGCAAATGTACGAAGTGTGTCTGTCATGTTGTTGATCGTTTCCGCAAGGGCCGCCACTTCCCCTTTGGCTTCAAGTACGAATTTTTGTGATAAGTCACCCGTCGCAACCGCGGTCACAACCTTAACGATACCTCGCACTTGAGTTGTTAAATTCGAAGCCATGAAATTCACATTTTCAGTTAAATCTTTCCATGTTCCAGAAACCCCAGGAACTTTCGCTTGAGCTCCTAGCTTTCCTTCGATACCCACCTCACGAGCAACCGTAGTCACTTGATCGGCAAATGTACGAAGTGTGTCCGTCATGTTGTTGATTGTTTCTGCAAGGGCCGCCACTTCCCCTTTGGCTTCAAGTACGAATTTTTGTGACAAGTCACCCGTCGCAACCGCGGTCACAACCTTAACGATGCCTCGCACTTGAGTTGTTAAATTCGAGGCCATAAAATTCACGTTATCTGTTAAATCTTTCCAAGTTCCAGAAACCCCTTTCACATCCGCTTGTCCGCCCAGTTTCCCTTCGGTTCCCACCTCTTTCGCAACCCGAGTTACCTCTGCAGCGAATGAGTTCAGCTGATCCACCATGACGTTAATTGTATTTTTAAGCTCAAGGATTTCGCCTTTGGCATCCACCGTGATTTTTTGTGACAAGTCACCCGTCGCAACCGCTGTTGTCACTTTCGCGATATTTCGCACTTGATTTGTTAAGTTACCGGCAAGAACGTTCACGTTATCTGTTAAATCTTTCCAGGTTCCAGAAACCCCTTTCACATCCGCTTGTCCGCCCAAGCGGCCTTCGGTTCCCACTTCTTTTGCAACCCGAGTTACCTCGGCTGCGAATGAGTTCAGCTGATCCACCATGACGTTAATTGTATTTTTAAGTTCAAGGATTTCACCTTTTGCATCCACTGTGATTTTTTGTGACAAGTCACCTTTCGCAACCGCTGTTGTCACTTTCGCGATATTTCGCACTTGGCCTGTTAAGTTTCCAGCAAGACCATTCACATTATCCGTTAAATCTTTCCAGGTTCCAGAAACCCCTTTCACATCCGCTTGTCCGCCCAGTTTTCCTTCGGTACCCACTTCTTTCGCAACCCGTGTTACCTCGGCTGCGAAACTTCGAAGAGTATCCACCATCGTATTGATTGTATTTTTAAGTTCAAAGATTTCGCCTTTGGCATCAACTGTGATTTTTTGTGACAAGTCACCCGTTGCAACCGCTGTTGTCACTTTCGCGATATTTCGCACTTGGGCTGTTAAGTTTCCAGCAAGACCATTCACATTATCTGTTAAATCTTTCCAGGTTCCTGCGATCCCTTTAACGTCTGCTTGTCCGCCAAGTTTTCCTTCGGTACCCACTTCTTTCGCAACCCGTGTTACCTCTGCGGCGAATGAGTTCAGCTGATCCACCATGACGTTAATTGTATTTTTAAGTTCTTGGATTTCACCTTTGGCATCAACCGTGATTTTTTGTGACAAATCGCCTTTTGCAACCGCTGTTGTCACCTTCGCAATATTTCGCACTTGCGCTGTTAAGTTTCCAGCAAGTTGATTCACGTTATCTGTTAAATCTTTCCAAGTTCCAGAAACCCCTTTCACATCCGCTTGTCCACCCAAGCGACCTTCGGTTCCCACCTCTTTTGCAACCCGTGTTACCTCTGCTGCGAATGAGGAAAGCTGATCCACCATCGTGTTGATGGTGTCTTTCAGCTCAAAGATTTCACCTTTCGCATCCACTGTGATTTTTTGTGACAAGTCACCGTTCGCAACCGCGGTCGTCACTTTGGCGATATTTCGCACTTGATCCGTTAAGTTTCCAGCAAGACCATTCACGTTATCCGTTAAATCTTTCCAGGTTCCAGAAACCCCTTTCACATCCGCTTGTCCGCCCAGTTTTCCTTCGGTACCCACTTCCTTCGCGACCCGAGTAACCTCGGCCGCAAATCTTCGCAGCGTATCCACCATCGTGTTGATGGTGTCTTTCAGTTCAAAGATTTCACCTTTCGCATCCACCGTGATTTTTTGTGACAAATCGCCGTTTGCAACCGCAGTCGTCACTTTCGCGATATTTCGCACTTGATCTGTTAAGTTTCCAGCAAGACCATTCACGTTATCTGTTAAATCTTTCCAGGTTCCTGAAACCCCTTTCACATCCGCTTGTCCGCCCAGTTTTCCTTCGGTACCCACTTCTTTCGCAACCCGTGTTACCTCTGCTGCGAATGAATTCAGCTGATCCACCATGACGTTAATTGTATTTTTAAGTTCAAGGATTTCACCGCGGGCATCCACTGTGATTTTTTGTGATAAGTCACCGTTTGCAACCGCAGTCGTCACTTTCGCGATATTTCTCACTTGGTTTGTTAAGTTACCAGCAAGAACGTTCACGTTATCTGTTAAATCTTTCCAGGTTCCTGAAACCCCTTTAACATCCGCTTGACCTCCCAAGCGGCCTTCGGTTCCCACCTCTTTCGCAACCCGTGTTACCTCGGCTGCGAATGATGAAAGCTGATCCACCATGACGTTAATTGTATTTTTCAGTTCGTAAATTTCACCTTTGGCATCAACCGTAATTTTTTGTGACAAATCGCCTTTCGCAACCGCTGTTGTCACCTTCGCAATATTTCGCACTTGATCCGTCAAGTTTCCAGCAAGGCTGTTCACGTTGTCCACCAGATCACGCCAAATACCCGAGGCCCCTTTAACGTCAGCTTGTCCTCCCAATTTACCTTGCGTACCCACCTCTTTCGCCACCCGAGTTACTTCGGAGGCAAATGAGTTCAGCTGATCCACCATCGTATTTACCGTGGATCCGATTCGGTGGTATTCCCCTTTAAGTGGACGACCATCGATTTCCATCGCCATTTTTTGTGACAAGTCACCTTTCGCAACCGAGGTGATAACCCGCGCGGCTTCTGTTGTCGGCTGAACCAGAGCACCAATCAAATCATTGAGGGCGTCGACACTGGCTGACCAGCTTCCTTTGATATTTCCGATGGAAACCCGTTCAGTCATTTTTCCTTCAAGACCAACAATGTTTCGAACACGACTAATTTCGTCGGCCATACTTTCATTAAGCTCAATAATATCATTCAAAACTTCGCCGATTTCAGAAACGATTCCTTCTTGGTCCACCGGCATGCGCACACTGAAGTTTCCAGAGCGCACTGATTTTACGATGAATAAAAGTTCCCGAAGATGATCGCGAGCAGGGCTTGGCGAGGGACCCTTCCTTGGTGCCGTCAAAAAAGTCCTAGCACCATTGGGAGTAATGGCTTTGTCACGCACGGGAATTTTTCCTCTGAGTTTTTTAACCGGAGTCGACGATGTCCTTGGTGTAGGCAATTGTGCTTTCATGAATCCCCTAAAAAAAGAAGTGTGTAGTTTTATTGATTAAGAATATTTTTTGGGTTTTTGGTCAAATAAACAATTGCCAAGATATCTTAACAATCTTTTTTAAACTTTTTTAAGACCCATTAGAAAGGTCAATTAGGTTTTGGATATTTCATCAAAAAAATATCCCTTACCATAAGAAGATTGAATGCTTACTGCGGCCGGTCCCATTTTTCTTCGAAGGGCGTTTATATGTGTATCAATGCTGCGCCCAATATGAGTGCCTTTTCCCCAAACCACATCGACAAGCTTTTCACGGCTGACGACTTTTCTTTTATTCCTGGCTAAATAAAATAAAATTTTAAACTCCAGCGGGGTTAGACCTAAATCTCGATTTTCTTTTATAAGAATTGCTCTTTGCAAAAGAACTTCAAGCTGAAGATTGCCTGACATTAAAATTTCAGTTTGTTCCTTTCGATTTTCATTTTTTTGCAGACGGCTTTCGACCCGCGCTTTAAATTCAAGGAAGTTGAAGGGTTTAACTATATAGTCCTCGGCCCCAAGCTTGAAACCTTTGATTTTATGATCGATTTCCCCACTGGCCGTTAAAAATATAACCGGCACTTCTTTATTTTCGGCTCTTTCTTGCAGCTTGGCTGCCACTTCAAAACCCTCGCCATCGGGCAATTGGATATCTAATAAAATGAGATCAAAATTCTTTATGTTGATTTCAGAGAGGGCCTCTGAAATCAACATAACCGATCGAACCTTTGCAATAGGAGCTAAAATCTGGGTAACGAGGTTCTGATAATCTAGTGAGTCTTCGACAAGTAAAATATGATACATGCTTGCCGGAACCATAAACTATTTTGCTGAGTTCTGGCAAGCATTTTCAATACTTAACGATCTCTTCCCTGTACCATTTCTTCCCGTAAACTTTTATCGGTCAAGAACTTGTACGTCGGTGCATTTTCCAAGTTGTTTGAGTTGCAATATAGCTTCTCTGGCTTCTAAAGAATTCGCCGCTTTAGTTCTGTTGAGTATACCCATTCGACTTAAAAACTGAACACCATCTACCCAAACTTCAACAATTTGCCCACCGTTAATACTTCGAAGTACACAAGCTGATTTATCTTGATCAGCTGCAATTGCAAAAGAAGAACAAAAGGCTAAATAAAGAGCAAAAAATATTTTTTTCATGTAATTCACCGCAAAGTCTGTGGGATTAATTTCCCATATAGCAGATCAATGGTTCCTTAACCCAAGCAAATGCTAAGCCCATGCCATTTGCTCAGACCGACTCATTTTGTTTTAAAGCAAAGAACTGCAAAAAATTCTGCGAATGTGTCCCGCAAATGCCTCGAAAAAAATTACCTTTGTAGCCTTCGTGCATGAACAGGAAAAATAACTCTGAATCCGGGCTCTAAAATTTGTCCTAACGGATTTTGTGAAATAGCGGAGACAAAAACAGCATCACGATCTCTTAACAGCTTTTGAAAAAGTGTGTCTGTTAATCCCTTCGCTTGCAGTTCAGCTATGTATTGTTGAGTCATTTTTAAATACCAGTTCTTATTTCTTGCGGGATCAGTCAAGTTTACTAATAGCATTTGTGCCGAAGTCATTTTCGAAGTTTTTAATTTGGAAATAAATTGGCTCTTCCAGTCACCCGTCGCAGTGCTTGGCAATAATTTAAGCAACTCGCATCTCACGTTTGAAAATAAACTATTTTGTGCGTCAACAGCCAGAACATCATACATAAATTCTTGGTCGACGATTCCCCTTTTTAACAAAATTTGAATAGCCAATAGATCAGAATAGGCTTTTACTGGCACAAGATAAGTATGGTCCGCATCCGCAGCATTATTTTCGGGAAATTTAAGTCCATATTTACTGAGATATGCATTGTATTGAGCTCTGGAAAAATTCAGGTTCGTTTTTCCGAAAAAAGGATTTAAAAACGCCGTCGAACTGACATTCATACTTCCAAGATTTTGTTCAAATCCAACGGGGCTTGACTCAATATTAATCTCGGTGTCACAAAATAAAGGACGAAGTTGTTCTTGCAAGGATTCTCTTGATTTAATTTGCTGATATGCAGGACTGGCTTGCAACTTAAGACTAGCAGTTTGAACGGCATGACTTAAAGTTGAGGCATCTTGAATATTATTTAAGGCCATTTTTATTTGCGATGACAGAGCCGCATTCCCAAAAGACAAAGGTCTTTGTTTTGTCCACCAATCATTGTGCGGTGCTGAAAGTTCTTTCATGATTGGCCCACCAGAAGCATGGCACGCAGAACATCTTAATGTTCGACCAAATTGCGGCGTCGATGTCCTGTATAAAAACTGATTATCAAACAAAATGTCTTTGCTGTCCCCACGATAAAACCATTTCGCGGATCCCCCGGTCCCAATCAACTCATAAAAATTAAATAATTGTTTTGCGTAATCCCAGGCAATAAGTTCAATCAATAATTGTCCTTTGTTTTTGGCCTGATCCAAATCTATTTGGTTATTTACTTTTTTGGTAAAGTGACCAAAGAAAAATTCACCTTCCGCCACTGCGACTTTTAATGTTCCGTTTAAAACTCCGGTGACTTGTTCAAAAAAACTAAAGCTTCCTAAATGCGAGTTATTTTTTCCACGATTCGCAACCATTGTCGGTTTGGAAGATAAACGAAGCTTCAAAAGTTGATTTTTGTATTCAATGACATCTTCGGGGCAATTGGGAAGTCCGGACAGGATCAAAAAATGAGCATCATTTTGTATGGATGCAGGCGATCCGTTCGAATTGTAAATCTGGCATAAAGACTTAGCCTGAAAAGCGAACAGCAGGGTTATTATGTAAACTAACTTTTTCATTTTATACTCGATTCATGTTTTAATTCGATGATGATTAATCCTCTTATTTGCTCATTTTGTAAAATTAATTGATTTTATATACTTATCGTTTTTTCTTATAATGCGAAAATGCCCATAAATTTTCTAGCCAACGACTTTAGGACATGAGATGGAACGGGAATGGGCGAGAAAATAGATAAGGAAATTAAATCCTTCATCTTAGTGAATATTGATTCAGTTGATCAGTTAGAAGTCTTGGGTCTTCTAAGTGAACATTCTACAGTCGAATGGACAGCCGAAGCGGTCAGCCGTGAATTGCGAAGCAATCCTGACTGGGCGAAATCACAATTGGAGTTTTGGCAGGATTGGGGTTTGCTCTTACTCAACGAAAATTCGACGTTTTCATATCGACCCGCGAATCCCGAAACAGCTGAAATCATTGCTCGAGTGGTGCACTGCTATCGCAATAACCGAACGAGTGTAATTAATCTTATTTACGATAAACCCAGCGAAAAAATTAAGGGCTTGGCCGATGCCTTTAAGATCAGGAAGGAAGAATAATGGGAAACTTAGTTTATCTCTCGTGTGCAATAACAAGCTTGTTGTGTGTTTTTTTAGTTTGGCGCCGATATTCGAAAAATACAAACCGACTTCTGTTATGGTGTGGAATTTGTTTTGCGGGCTTCGCTTTAAATAATATTTTGCTCTTCTCAGATCTTGTCCTTTATCCTGAGGTGGATTTATCAACAATTCGCACGGTTCCCGCTCTGCTTGGACTCTTAGTTCTTATTTACGGATTGATTCAGGAAACAACAGACTAAACGAGGTGATGGTTATGTATGAATTTCTTTCGGGCGCCATTGCCACTGCAACTTTTATCGTTGGATTATTTTTTCTACGCTTCTATAAAAAAATAGATGATCGCTTTTTCTTATATTTAGCTATCGCGTTTTGGATATTTTCTTTAGAGCGATTTATTTTGGTTTTTACTCAAGTTTCAGGCGAGTATTATTCAATGATCTATCTTATTCGACTCTCGGGTTTTATTATTATTACCTTTGCAATTGTTGATAAAAACCGGAGACCCTAGGAACGCCCACAAAGCCCTTTTGTGGCTATTGTCTAATCCTTTGATAGTCTTTGTTAGCAAACCCCTAATATAATTCGGTTTAGCCTGGTCCCAATGCTGCAACAATGCCGGTACCATGAAGAAGAACTTGTTGTTGGTTGCTATTCTTTTTTGTTCGTTTCTGAGCGAAAGATCTATCGCTCAGACTTGTCAGGCGGCATTCGAGCTGCCTGAACATATACGCATTTCTCTTTCCTCTACGGATATCAAAGCCAATCGCCAGAAAATCACCAGCTATGCGAAAACTCATGGCCTTCCCCTCTTTGAAGTGATCTTGAACGGCCAACCTGTTCCCGTCGTCCTGTTAAATAAAAAAACCTTGTTGCCATGGAATTGGTTGCTTGTTGAAACTATGGGAATAGCTCACAGTATGAATCCTGGAAATAAAGCCAATCACGGCTATGTTCGATTGCCCGGCAAAGCCTCATATGATGGGCTTTTCGAAACTCCTAACGCACTTTTCTTTGGTAAAGAAGCTTCTTCAGCAATGATGGATTTATTCAGTCCCGGCCAAGCAGGACCAAATGCCGCTGCAGATACTGGTTATCGTTTTAAATCACTCGCCGATTATTTTGCAAAACGAACCGCCGATTCAACTGAGTTCGTGGATTTAGCTTTTAACCTGAGTCGTGAAGATCAAGCCCGTGTTTGGCTGTATCAAGCAGCAAAACGAATCGCCTTGGTTCGTATTCAGTATGCCTTTGATACTCCTCAAAATGATTGGATTGTTCAACAGCGCCGAGTTTTACAAAAAGATGGCGAACCTTATACTGATCTTCTTAAGGGTGGATTCGAACATTGCAATAATTCTCGATGTGGGCAGGTCGCTGACATCCATGTGCGCGAGATGCGAACTCGCTTGTTCCCTTTTCTAAATAAGGATGCGAATCAGGTCTTTAATACTCATGAAGCAAAACGTTTCCTGGACGATGCTAAAAAAGATCTTCTATCTCGCGATTGGCGGCATCGCTCAACATACAACCCCGATTTTTTAAACACTGATCATTACCTTGGATTAATGAAATATCATTTGAAAGAAGGACTCAGCCGCGAGCAGCAAGTCGATGCTATTTCCTATCTTTTGGCCATTAATATTTTTGAAGAAATGATTCAAATTAAAAACAAACTTTCTTTGAGTGAGAGCCGGGCCGCTCAATATGATAACCCCAATATTTCTGCCATACTTATATATTCCGATAAAAGCGATATGCCTGGAAAATTCTATCAAGGCCAAGTTAATTTGGATACAGCTCCACTTGCAGAGGGAAATAATGGTTTTCGTTCGGATTACTTCCAAGTGATTCGCACCTTCACCGACTTACTGCTGAATCAAAAAAACTCCGAAAGGTATAGACCATGAAAATCATCTCTTCACTGCTAGTTATCTCTTCAGGAATTTTTTGCCAAGCTCATGCGCAAGTTGAGCCGATGATGTATGCTCCGACCGAGTACGCCTTAATTCCAGAAAAATCGATTAATGATGTTTATCCAAATAGTGCCAGCGAAATTGCTGTGCGACTGAAAAATGTTCGAGCTTTAAAAATCGATATTCCATTGGTGAAAAGGGATTTTCCTTTCATGAAAGATTGGCCAATTGATAGAATCTACAGTTGGTTTGAAAAAATGGCAGGACTAGTTTCTCAAGCTCAAGCTAAACAGGAAGTTGTGAATACAAAAATTGAAACTACCGGGGAGTTAGTAAAAGTTTATCGTCCTCCGGGCTATGGCAGGGCCATTGTGGTTGAGTTTCAAGAAGGTGATTTTAAAGGAGCCTTCGAAATTAAAATGAGCGGAGTTGCAGAAGGGAAAATTCCTTCACATCGACCTCATGGTAACGGTTTAGGAACTCTGGGTGAAGTTATCCGCGAAGATCAGGTAGAAAATGCTGAGCGCGCAGCGATTGCCCATTCTTTGCGTTCAAATCCGTCAACATCGCCTGACACTTCTGCTGCAGCTGCGAAACTATCCTTAGGTGGAACCGTGGCTGGTTACGGAGTTATGTACGCTGGTTATGATGTTCGTCATCAAGACGGTTCCACATCTCCGGCAGGAATTTATATTCGTCAGGCTCACAAGCGTATGAATTATGATGAAGATGTTCGTGCTGCTTGGCTTCCAAGCGAAGTGAAAGAAGACATGCTTCGACAAGTTTCAAAATATGGATTTTACACAGGCTGGGAAAGTAATCTTCAAGGACTTGTGAAAAATAATAAAGTTTACGTATTTGATTTCGGTCATTGGATTGCTTGGCAGGGACATGTTTCTGAAGCCAATATTTGGGTGGATCCGAATCTTGCGGTTAACTTTAATGATTGGGGCTGGGATCCAAAAGATGGTCCAAGCAGAGAAAAAGATCAATGGCGAACATCGAAGTTAGATCGACCTTGGAATTGGGCCCATGACACTGCAAAAACAGTTCATGATACGTTGGGACAAGTTTATTTCACTCAACATTACGATAAAATGATGGGCCCCCTATTGAAAAAACTCCACGTCGGTGTTCCCTCAGATTATTCTCGTTCGTGTCGATCGATTTTTGGCTATTAATTCTGAGAATGATTCAGTAGCTTTTCACGAGCTTGACCTGTGGCCCTACTTCCTCTAGCGTGTTGAATCCGAGAGGGGGAATATGGGTTTTTTGTCTTTGCTCTTTTTAGCCTATACAAGCGCTGCCCGACAACCGCAAACAACTCACATTCAGTTTGAATTGCAAATGCCTTCCCATTTACGGCAATTAGAATCTGTTTTTATTTCCGGAGATCATCCTTCTTTAGGATCTTGGGATCCAAGCAAAATTAAAATGCGCCCGTCAGGAAAAGGTTTGTGGACTTATGTCGCCGAAGTTCCTGCGGGAATTCCTATCCAATTCAAGTTCACCTTAGGTGACTGGCGACGAATCGAAGTTACCAACCAAAATAAAAATATTCCGAATCGACAAGTTCGCTGCAGCCAAGATTGCATTTTTTCTATTCAGGCGGAAAATTTTCGCCTGGATCCTTTTCACCCTCAGCCTCGAACAACTCAGGGTAATATTGAATATTATCACGAAGTATATTCTGCAGAATTTGACAACCGTCGCAGCATCGCAATTTATTTACCTCCGGGCTATTCGTCTTCCTCGACACGATATCCGGTGATCTATGCAATGGATGGCCAGAATCTTTTTGATGAAGCCACATCAGTGCATGGCCAAGAATGGAAACTGGATGAAGCCATGGAAAATTTGTTTCGCAGCCATAAAATCCAACCTGCTATTGTCGTAGCGATATACAGCACTACTAAGAGAAACGAAGAATACTTGATGAACCCCAAGTTTGGAAATTTCATTGCCCGACAAATTAAAGCTGAAATTGACCGACGATATCGCACTCATGCTGGACCCGAATCCACTTTCCTACTGGGCTCTTCATTTGGTGGAGTTTTTGCTTTTTATGCAGCTTGGACCGCCCCTTCCGTTTTTTCTCGATTTGCGGCCCTTTCCACAGCTTATTGGTGGAACAATGGCGCTATTGAACGCATGATTAAATCAAGCCCATCCCAAAAAAAACCAATGCGAATTTGGATGGATATGGGTGACAAAGAACCGGGAGAATTTTCCACGGGCCCAGCACAACTAGAAAGAGCTTATCAAACCTTGTTGAGTGTTCAGCAACCGAAAGAATCCATCCACAAAGTAGTTATTCCAGGTGGAACTCACGACGAGATTTCGTGGTCCCTACGCATCTACCCCGCTCTGCAATTTCTATTGGGAAATATTAAGAAATAGTTTTTTAGTGGGTGCCAATGTTTAAAAAACTTAAAATTATTATTTTGTTAGCGGGCTTAACTCTCACAATTTGGTTTGTGGTCGATAAAATCTATTGGCCCTATAAATCTGTAACGGAACTTACGGGATGGCAATTATCTCCGTTCACAAAAATAAAAACTCTAAAATCACAGTGGCATATCGCCTGGGGGGAATCGATATTTGAGTTACAGGCTCAAGATGTTAGCAAAGAAGCAATAAAATACCGGTGGTTCGACCTTCATCATTTTTGGTACGGTTAAAGTTTTTGTTGTGAATTCTATATAAATAATATGGCGCCTTATTCAATAAACCTCAAATCCATCAACCCATTTCCCAACGATTTTTGATGTTTCGGCCATATCTTTCCTAGCACGCAACCACCACACCGAGACTTCATCCTTTATATAAGTCGGAACATTTAGTTTTGTTAACCGCCGATCACTTAAATAGTTGTGAACAGACATCGCAGGCAAGACACTCCAACCTTCACCATTAACAACTGCTGACCTTAACCCTATGACAGCATTCGCAGTCATTATCGCCCGATTTGTGGGTTGAAATCCCAAAGCATTTTCTGGATTCAAATCAATGTGACGAATAAAATTTTTCTTATGAAGCAAGGCAAGTGTCTGATTCTCATTTAGTCCCGCAAATATTTTTTTCCAGGAATACGGAATAACAACGACCCAATTGTATGAGGAAATCTTTTTATAAGCAATTGAAGGATCAGTCGGAGCATGCCCTTGAATAACAAGATCTGTTCTTCCTTGAAGTAATTCCTGCTCTTGATTGTGTGCCGTTAATTTGAAGGCGCAAGATTGATTTTCTTTAAGAAGTTTTTTTAGTTTTGGAAATTCAGGGATAAGCATTTCTTCAGCTAACCAAGCAAAGGATGAAATTCGAAGTATCGATTTTTCTTGAGCCAACTCATTTTGACTTTGAATAATTTCTTCAGTCCATATAGCGACTCTACGCCCCGCTTCTGTGAGCGCCCATCGGTTTCCTACTTTTTGTAGGTAACCGAATTCACCAGATATCTTCTGCACTTTGCGCACTAATGAGGGTGGGTCTATTCCTAGGATCGAGGCAGCTCCTCGAAGAGAGTCAGCTTGGTTGAAAGCATTGATTATAAGGCAGTATTCCGGAGGAATTGTAAATTTCAGCATGTTGTATTTATACCAACAATATGTATAAAAATAAACAACAGACATAAGTTTCTAATTATTTTATAAGACCTCAGATGCAAATAAAACCCATAAGGAAGTTTACAATGTTAAGGTCAATGCTTGTGATTTTTTTATTAACAGTCTCGATCAACGCTTCGGCCCTGCAGACTTTGGTAAACAAGCCTCAAGGGATCGCTAAGGGATTGGTTATTATTGCTCCAGCTAAAAAATACCTGATGCAAGAAAGACTTTTTTCATCATTAGCTCAGAGTTTAGCAAGTCGTGGATTCTTAACCGTTCGCTTTAACTGGTCAGCAGATACACTTCAGACGCAAGAGCTTGAGCTTCAGAAGGCAGCCCGAGATATTCAAAATGTTATATTGAATGCTCAGAGAGCCTTTGGCTTTCAAGCAAATCAGACCACCCTAATTTCTAAAAGTTTCTCGACAAAAGCATTAGATCCTTCATTGTCTTTAGCAAAAAATCACGTTCTTTTAACTCCCAACTGCTCACCAGAGTCTCCGTTTCAAAAAACTTACTGGAACATTCTTAATAAATCAGGCATCCGCTTAAAGATGATAATTTCGATTGATGATCCTTACTGTAATGTGAAGGAAATTTACCAAACTTTGAATGCTATTGGCAAACCGCAGTTAATCGCTACCACGAAAGGTGATCACAATTTTGTTGTGACTGAGCCGTCTACAAATAATTTATTTTATGGATTTCAAGATCTTGTGGTCAGGTATGTAGTAGACCTTGTGGGGGTCATCCCCGCTGCGGCATCAATTGATCCCCTGAAAAAACATGAATCCGCCAAGTAAAAAGATCAAGACTGAAACCGTTCGTCTAAACGTACGCTCTGGCAATCGCTTGAGTAGCTTTGTTCCGAGAAGAGTTCCAATCACCACACCTAATGTAGATATACCGATCCACGTGCCGCTAGCTAGTATTCCTTCATGCTCACTCCAAAAGTAGACTGGCATTCGGGCTACATCTACGGCCAGACCGATGGCTGTCGCCGTGGCCACGAAACTTTCTTTTGATATGTTGGCACCCAGTAGAGCTGCGGATCGGATCCCTCCCTGATTTCCCACTAGCCCACCCAAAAAACCAGAGACTGCGCCAGCGATCCAAGCCAAGATGCCATGAAAACGCATTTTCTCTGAAAGTCCAGTCGCACCGGTTACCCCGCCAAGTATGCTCATGAGCCCAAAACCCAAAAGCAAGCGTCGATCGACATGGGAGCGGAGCATAGCAAAGCGAAGTGCTGTGGCAATAAGATGCGGAATCGAGACAACGGCAATCGCAAGTTTGGTACCGATGGAAAGACTCAATACGGGAGTAACAAGGCTGCCGATTCCAAAGCCTGCGACAGAAGCGACACCACCAGCAATTATCGCCGTTCCCAGCAACATTAATTCAAAAATCATTTATTATTTTGCAGCAGTAACGCAAACTGCGACCTGACCCAGGTCCTTCTCTTATTTGTACAGCTGATTTTTAAAAGCTTTATTTTCATAATAAATATCCGTATCTAAATCGTGTGAGGTTCCATGATAACCATGACAATATCCGTATCCAAAAACTTCAGGGGTTGCATTTTTTAAAGATGAATACTCAAAAACGACAATAGATTTGTCTCGTCGAAGTCGCAGACGTGAAGGTTGCCCTCTAGACATAATTTTCTCTGGAACTTCGGCCATTTCGGCAATAAGTTCAGTTGAGTTTTTAGTCGCAGAAAAATAATTAATAACTGGCAGAACATAAACTCCACCCTCGATGTCAAAAAGCAATTTATGTCCATTCTTTTCAAGGTCGCCGGCCCGAGCATTAGTGCTGAAAAAATTGCGAAATTCAATATCGTTAGATATTTGGTCAATGTTTATGCCATATGAAACATCAGGAAGTCTGCGCGGGTATCCTTTTAACTCAATACCATAGAGATTTACGGCATTAGACATTCTATCAAAAGAATTTATAATGTTGTTCGCCAGATCCATTCACCCTACTAGGTTAATAATAATGTCTTGTATTGACTTCTTAAGATGGATTTAAACAAATAATAATTTAATGTCAAAATGGATAAATCTATTCAAAACCTATACATGATTTCTACATGATAGTTGTAAAAACTTCACGAATGTGCCGACTCAATTTAGCAGGTGCTTAGTCGCAAAACTAAGCACCTGCTTTTTTTCATTCGGTTTCTTTACCGACATTCTCACTAATCGCGATCATCTCAGCAGTAATTTCATTAAGAAATAATGCTAATCCATATTGGGCTTCATCGAAGTCCACAGGATGAATATGATTTGAGTCTTGTGTCTCAACGAGATAACCAAGACATCTCAGCTTGTAAGCCAAAATTCTCAGCTTCTCAAAATCAAGTTCGCCGTTCATTTGTCACCGCCAATTAAATGTTGGTTCAACCAACGAAACGACATGCCACCGCGCTGATGAGCTTTGGCAGCCTCACGGCCTACACAGCCAGTAGCTTCAACCAAAGTGCCAGCGGCACCAAGCATAATGGCAACAAAAACTAAACTTCGGATAAATTGCACGACTCCATTCATAAGACCTTCTTTCCTTTTGTTAAGGTCTTTAAATTTCGAAAATCTGTGAGTGGGTCTCTGCGACTGTAGTGATTACTTCCACCAGTCACCGCAAAAACTGGAAACAGTTATCAGAAGCCGAAAAAAGGTTTAAAACCTGTCATCAAGGTGTCATCAATCTGTCATCATTTTTTGAAATCTGCTGAAATTTCATGAAATATCGACGCTTACGCTCGTTCTTCGTTTGTGTGTTTTCAACTATTTAGAACCGCTTGGTATTTGATTTTTTGACTAAAACTCTGAGAAAAAATTGGGGTGACCGACGGGGCTTGAACCCGCGACAACCGGAATCACAATCCGGTGCTCTACCAACTGAGCTACGACCACCACGATCAGTAAAAGAAGCCCATTTTATAATCGAAACCAGGGGGAAAGTGAATCAAAAAAGAGGCTTATTCTGCTTTATGTTTGATCTCAGGCCACCAAATCAATAGTCGCAGGCCTGAACCACGGGACGAAGCTGGCAAAGTTTGGCGCCAGAAGCCCGATCAACCTCAAAGGGTTCGGCCCATTCACCGTTGGCGTTACAACGACTTCGCACACAACGAACCTTCGCTAAGTCCATTCGACATCGTGTTTGATTCTTGGGATTGCCTTCGCAAATCCAGGCACACTCATTAAAAATTCCGTTTGGTTTTTTACAGATTTCATTTTTACGTACCGGAGCTTTATGACTTTCAACAAGTCGTTTTTTCCGAACTTGTTCAATCACTTTCATTTCTTCTTCTAAAGAATAACTTTTTACCTCTTCGGCGCTTATGTCTTCTATTTGGGATTTTTGGCCTTTCGGAATCTTGCGACCATTTAAAAGAATATCGTAGGCAATCTCACCTTCCTCAAGTTTTCCCAAGAAATGAGCCTTTTTCCCCTCACCCAATATCAGAGATTCTTCACCATGTTTTTCATGAAATTCGATCTGGCCTTTAAAAGAAAGAATCTGGATTTGTGGAGCCTTTCGATTATAAAAAATAAAAAAAGTTCCCATTGGCATTACTGACTCAAACAAATCTGAGTCCATTTTTATTTTAGTGTTTACTTCAGAATGCCAGCGAATGCGACCACTCTTCAAAGAAAATTGCTCGAGCTTCCCCGTATCCCAACTGATCAGCGGAACATACACTTCGCTTTCGGGATAAATCTTCATTTGAATTTTCGGCTCTATTTGCAAGACAATTTCTGATCCAGCGTCAGTGTGAAAAATGGCTTGCCCGCGAACTTTCTCGTTTTTAGTTGCCAAAGTGATTCTTGAATCCTCGATCCCCTCTTTTTTTCTTTCAATCTGAGGGCGTCCTTTGATTTCAACGACATAAACACCATCGAGTTTAGTTTCAGGCCCAGCAATCTTGGTAGTTTTTTTTGCAGTCTCGACTGCAAATGAAATATCACTCAAAAAAAAGGCGCAAAGAACAAGGCCACTCAAGAATTTCATGGCAACTCCGTTTTGGATTTATTTTTATTTTCAAGTTCCCAAAGTTTAGCCCATTTTAAAAAAACAGAGTAAGAAGCACTGACCGAAATAATTAAACCCGGCATTCCATCTAAAAATCCACGCTTAAGAAAATAAGACTCGATGAATTTCGAAATGGGTTTAACCAGCAACTTAAAAAAACTAAACTTTTTCCCCTGCGCGAAAAGAGCCTCGGCCTGAAGGCTTGAATATCGATTATTCGTTTGCACTTGATGAGACAAATCTTCAAAAACCCAGTGAAGCAAAGTTGATTGAAAAGTCTCAGTATTTTGGGCGATGACCTTTTCATGAATTTTAGCATCATCCCAATTTGAAAATTTCTTGTTAAACAACCTCAACTGACGATCGGGAAACCAACCTCCAAAATTTATCCACTTTCCCAAATGGTACGAACGTCGAGGTATTTGATAGCCAGTTTTTTCATCGAGGCTGGAAAACCGAGCACAGATTTCGGCAGAAAGCTCGGGGCTAAGGGCCTCGTCAGCATCCAATGATAATATCCAGTCATATTTTGCTTTTCCTACGGCAATCTGTTTCTGCGGTCCAAAGCCTTGCCAGTTCTCGACAAAAACATTTGCGCCTAGTTTTTGAGCAAGCTCCAAAGTTTTATCACTGGACTCCCCATCAATAAGGATGATCTCCGAGACAAATGGAGCAGAGCGTAGGCAGCGCTCGATGTTTTTCTCTTCATTTTTGGTGATCACCGTAAGGCTGATCGGTAATTTCTGCATAGCTTATTTTCCTAAGCACAATCTCTGTTGTCAAACCTTCGTCTTGTCAAATGACCAAGGGCTCGATATCCTTTGTTCCTATCGAGAAAGGCTCAAATATGAAATCAATTATGAATCTATTTTTTGTGCTAACAACTTTCTGTTGGGCTGCGCAATCCCAAGCCGGCTATCTAACAATTGGCGAATCTGGCGAATTAGTTAAACCACAAAGTTATCGCATTGGAGCGGCCCCTCAGTTTCTCACTAACGAGGGTGGCGGAATGAATGTTCAAGCGTTTTTAGACGCCGGGTGGACTGAAGAAATGACTTCACGATTCTCGTTTGGAGTGGGCAAGGTCGATTTTAATATTGGCGCTAGCTTAAAGTATATTCCCTTTCCTGACGTTGGTGATCAACCTGCTATCGGTGTAAAAGCGACTGGTTACTTTGCCCGCATGGCTTCGGAAAGCATTACTACTCTTCAATTAGCTCCAATGATCAGCAAAAAATACCAGTCCGATAATGGATTGTGGATTCCTTACACTGCGGTGGCTTTTAATGTTGGAACTTTTAAGGACAGAAGTGGACTCAGCACTAATTTTGTAATTGGTTCTGAACTTCAACACCCCGAGGCTGAAAGATTTTTATTTGCAGCCGAAGTCGGATTCAATCTTAAAGATTCATTTTCTTGGGTAGCTGGTTTTGTTTCGATTCCCTTCGACTCGAAAACAGGTTTTAAAAAACGCTAGAGGATTCTATGTTTTCTTGGTTTAAAAGCTCGTCTTTGCCAACCGGTGCCGATATCTATGTCGACTTGGGCACTGCCAATACACTGATTGCGGCAAGGGGCCTTGGCATTATCTTAAACGAGCCCTCGATTGTGGCCTTCACCGAACCCAGTCCAGGAAAAAGAAAAATCATCGGCGTCGGACAAGCCGCTAAAACCATTATGGCAAAAACAACTGGCAACGTGATGACTATCAAACCGGTACGCGATGGTGTTATCGCCGATTTCGATTTAGCCCAAGAAATGCTCCGCTATTTTTTAAGCTCAAAACAAGTTAAAGGCGCTTTTTCCCGACCACGCGTCGTTGTTTCTCTTCCCTATGGAGTCACCGAAGTTGAAAAAAGAGCCGTCATCGATGCCTGCCATTTAGCGGGTGCAAAACAAGTTCTTTTAATTGATGAACCGATGGCTGCGGCCATTGGCGCAGGCCTACCCGTTCAATCGGCAAAAGGCTGCATGATTATTGATATTGGCGGCGGCACTACGGAAGTCGCAGTCATTGCACTTTCCGATATTGTTTACTGCGAAGCTGTCCGCTGTGGTGGACATAAAATAGATCAAGCCATTGTCGATTATTTCAAAAAAGTAAAACGATTTGTCATTTCGGATAACACCGCCGAAGAATTAAAAATTGCCATCGGAACGGCGGTCCCAAAAAAAGAAATCCGCTTGGCTTTAGCTCAGGGACGCGATGCTGATTCCGGATTGCCGCGCAGTTTGGAAATCAGTTCGGAAGATGTTGGTCTTGCGATGAATGATGCCTTACAGGAAATCATCAACGCCATTCATCGTGCCCTTGAACACACTCCTCCGGAATTAGTTTCAGATATTATTGAATTGGGAATCGTCTTAGCTGGCGGCGGAGCTTTGATTCGTGATTTTGATCTTCGCATTCGCAATGAAGTGCGTTTGCCAGTGCGTATTGCTGATAACCCCTTAGTGGCTATCGCCAAAGGTGGGGAACTGGCTCTGGAAGATCAGGCTTTACTCGAAAAAATTCAGCTTCCAGTTTGATCTTCTTGCAAAAGAGACAATAGCTCTTTTGAAATTGCCCCCACTTTTCCATCAAAAATATTTTTTCCTTCGTATTTTGTAACAGAAAGAACATCCCAGGTGGTTCCCACAATCATCAGTTCTTTAGCAGCAAACAAATCCGATTCAGAAATATTTCTTTCAATTGTCGATTTAATTTTACCTGTGGGGACTAATTTTTGAGCTAACTCAAAAACACGCATCATTGTTGTCCCTTTAAGAATGCGACGAAGTTGCGGTCGACAGAGTTGATTTTTTTGATCGAGGATAATTAAATTTTCCGTGCTACATTCAGTGATAAAGCCTTGCTCATCAAATCCTAAAGTGAAATCAAGGCCGCGATCCACAGCTTCTTTTTTCATCAAAACATTGGGAAGATAATTACAAGATTTAATTTCAGACCACGGTGCGCCTTTAGGTTCTATCTGACTACGACCAAGACTGGCTCCAAGAGCATACTTTTCTGCACTTGGCATTTTTGAATTGATCATAAGGAAATGAAAATGAGCTTGCTTAGAATCATAAGGATTTGCCGAAAATGTTCCCATACCTCGTGATAAAAAAATCCTTAGTCCTGCGGTCTGAACTTTTTTAATTTCTATCATTTCTTTTAAAACTTTTTCTACTTCAGCTCTTGGCAAGGGCCAATTTAAGGACAAAGCCTCTGCTGAGCGCTCGAGTCGATCAAAATGCTCTTTCATTAAATAAATTTTACCATTGATAATTTTAAAGGCCTCAAAAACGCCATCACCCCGATGAACTAAATGATCTTCCATCGGGATGAGCATCAATCGTGGATCATCAATATATGCATTCCAGTAGCTGGAATACATTAAAAGGTTTTGCGATAAGTGTCTTTCTTGCGACCGAAGCCACGATTCCAACCACTCATCTGGACCAAGAATTTTTCTTTCAGCTTTTTTTGAATTATCCAGTTTTGAATATCTCCTGTTCTCGTAATTAGACTACCTACGAGATAAACACTGACCCCAATTGACAATCCAGTCAGCAGATCAGTTTTTAAAATCGCAAAAAATGTAACGGCCCAAAGCAAACCCTGCCACCTCGAATTTGTAATAACTTTAATAAACTCATTAGCATTTAACAACTTAAAACCAGTGACTATAAGTACAGCGGCTAATGCAGTTAAGGGAATCTTTTGCAAAATATCTGGCGCGAAAATTACAAATAAGGCAATCCACACACCATGCAACATCGTCGACATTCTTGTTTTGGCTCCAGAGCTCACATTCACTGCGCTTCTTACAATAACACCAGTCATAGGCAAGCCCCCGAAGAAGCCCGAGATCGTGTTAGAAAAACCATGAGCTAAAAGCTCGTGATCTAAATTGGCTGTTTTGTATTCCTTAATGCCACGCTTAGCAATATTGCCCTCTAACGCAATTGCAGTAAGTAAAGTCTCGGCACTTGCAACGAGGGCCAAGCCCATAGCTGAAAATAACATTTGTGAAGAAACCAATGTTACAGATCCAATTGAAATAACTGAAAATGCAGAGGAAATATGAGATAAAAAATCAGCTATCTGAACACGCGGCATTTCCCAAAAAAGACTCACTAAAGTAGCAATTAAAACCGCTGGCAATGCACCCGGTATCCACGACAGGCTTTTTGGCATTTTTGACCAGTACAACTGTATAAATATGGCAAGACCCCCGCATAATAAAATCGGCCAATAGACATTCCCAATCGCCTGTGGAAGTGTTGAAAATGCTTTAAACATAGAAGTAGGAACTGACTGTCCTAATAGAACATGAATTTGATAGAACGCGATAATAAAGCCAATCACACTCAACATGCCCTCTAAAATGGCTTTAGGTACAAAAGTGAAAAAGCGACCCAACTTTAACAAACCCATACCGAATTGAATTCCACCTGCGATAACAGTGATAATAGCCAAGCCGGCTATTCCATACTGCTGCACTAATTGATAGATTAATGCCGTAAGTCCTGCGGCAGGGCCGGCAACGACCAAAGGTGCGCCAGAAAGCAGACCACAAAGCACCCCGCCGATGACCGCTGTGATTAAGCCGGCTTCAAGCGAGGCGCCAGATGCGAGAGCAACTCCTAAAGACAAAGGCAAGGCAACAATGAAAACAATAAGACTTGCAATAATATCTTCTTTAAAAATTTTCATATGATCTCCGGCGATTTCATTGAAAATAATAACTGATCAAGTACTGCTCCATGCAAGGGCCGGTCTAGTTTGTAGTTAGGAAGCCCTTCCATATCAAAACTCACTTCGCCATCATGGATACTATATGAAGCCCCAATAATACGAAATTTTCCATCTTGAGATAGTGCGTTTAAAATTTGACTGTTCTTTTGAATCAAGCTCACTTGGCGTTTGACATTTATTATTCCAGATAAACGCAAAAGTTCTTCCTCTGTTTCCGCTGGATGACATCTTAAAGTCTCTTCTACCGCAGGAGTAATTTTTTCTAAAAGTCGATCTAAATTTTCTGTAGCTGATAAACTATTATCCTTAACTTTGCCGTAGGCAGCTCGTACCGCCCCACACTGTGTATGACCCATAACTACACAGAGTGGCGTGCGAAGAATGGTCGCTGCATATTCAATACTTGCAACTATGGAGCGCGAAATAACATTTCCGGCCACTCTAATTACAAATAAATCACCTACTCCTTTATCAAATAAGATTTCAGTAGGGACTCTCGAATCTGAACATGTTAAAATTATTGCCGATGGACTTTGGCCATTTTCAGCCAACTCTCGCAAGCGCAACGAACTTGCAAACGATTCCACCGACCTTAACCCCAGTCGAAATCGCATATTACCTTCAATTAATTTTGATAATGATTCTTTCCAATCAACTTGAACTTGCATAAGGCACCCATATTTTAAAAAAATTATAAATATATTATATTATGATACTAAAAAGCAGATGGGACTAAGCCAGACATGGCGGCTTAAACAAGCAGGAAAAAAAATTACCTAAATAAAAATCATCTAAGTTAAACGCTATACTTTTCAAGTTTTTAGCCAATAGTAAAAAACTTCTCTCATCTAAGTATTCTCCGTTTTCACTCTCGGAAATACAGTCCTCATCACCACATAAGGACCCATGAGTTTCACTGTCTGAGCTGCTCGTAAAAAAAGAAGCTTCATGAGTATGAATAGGAGAGGGCTCAGACTCTAAAAATAGGTCTTGTGGAAAAAAGAGAGTACTTACAACTAAGAATATTTGTAATATTACTTTAAAAGTTAATTTTTCAGCCCGCATAGTCGAAAAGCTAGCATCTAAAAATAATCGAGTCAAACCTCAGACGATTTTTAAACACATCCAAGGTCTAAATAATAATTACTTTTTTACAACATATTCATGGCCTTGTTCTTTTCAGTGATGTAAAAATCAAACCTACATTGTAAATATCTGTGACCTCATGAGAAAGGCTAAATGGAACCAAAATGGAACCACGAAAAATCCTCGTTACCGCGGCGCTTCCGTATGCCAATGGCTACATTCATTTAGGCCATTTGGTCGAGTATCTGCAAGCCGATTTTTGGACTCGATTTCAAAATTTAAGAGGCAATGATTGTGCTTATATTTGTGCAGACGATACTCACGGCACACCGATCATGGTCCGTGCTCGTGAAATGGGAATTACACCTGAACAATTGATTGCCGACAGTTGGAAAGAGCACACCAAAGATTTTTCTGATTTCCAAATTGAGTTTGCTCATTATTCTTCGACCAATTCTGAGGAAAATAAAAAGCTTTGTGAAGAATTTTATTCTCAGATGAAAGAAAAAAAACATATCTCGCGAAAAAATATTAAACAGCTTTATTGCAATCACGATAAAATGTTTTTGCCGGATCGTTTTGTCAAGGGCACTTGTCCAAAATGTGGTTCTAAAGATCAGTACGGGGATTCTTGTGATGTGTGTAGCTCGACCTACTCGCCGGCAGATTTGAAAGATCAGCATTGTTCTATATGTGGAACAACACCGGTAGATAAAGATAGCGAACATGTCTTTTTTGAACTGAATTCTTTTAAAGAATATTTGCGTGAGTGGCTACCGAAGCACACCTCGCCTGAAATAAATAATAAAATGCTCGAATGGTTCAACGAAGATCTTCGCCCTTGGGATATTTCCCGTGATGAACCTTATTTTGGTTTCGCCATTCCTGGTGAAAATAAGAAATTCTTTTATGTTTGGGTGGACGCTCCCATGGGATATGTGAGTTCGACTCTTCAGTGGTGTAAAAAAACCGGACGCAATTTTGATGAGTACTGGAAAAGCGAAAAACATGAACTTTATCATTTCATTGGTAAAGACATCGTTTACTTTCATACTTTATTTTGGCCAGCCCTCTTAAAAACCGCTGGTTTTCGTTCGCCAACGGCCGTGTGGGTCCATGGTCGTTTAATGATTAATGGCGAAAAGATGAGTAAATCCAAAGGCACCATGGTGCCAGCCCGCTGTTATTTAAACCATCTTAATCCCACTTATTTAAGATACTATTATGCTACAAAATTAAATTCATCTTTAGATGATTTCGATTTAAATATGGAAGACTTCACTAGCCGCGTGAATTCAGATTTGATTGGAAAAATCACCAATCTGGCTTCCCGTGGAGCACAAATGCTCAATAAAAAATTCAATTCAGAAATGAGTGAATGCGATCCCGATGGGTTAAAGCTGGTGAAACGATTTCAATCACAATCAGAAATAATTGCGGCGCACTTTGAAGGTCGCGAATTTGCCAAGGCCACTTCAGAAATTCGCGCTCTTGCTGACGAAGCCAATCGTTATTTTGACGAAAAAACTCCCTGGAAAACCATTGATACCAATCCAACGGAAACTCAAAAAGTTTTAACCAGCACATTGAATCTATTTCGTATTTTGGCGATTTACCTTAAAGCTTTTTTACCCGTATTTGCAGCCAAAGCTGAAAAGTTAATACAAGAAAAACCCTGGAAATGGTCTGATTCACAAAAAATATTGTCTGGTCAAAAAATTGAAGCTTACAAGCATTTAGCTAACCGAATTGAGCCCGAGAAAGTGAAGGCGATGATGGATGAAAGTCAAAAAATAAATCAAGAGATCAGCGTTCAAAGAACGAAAGCTTCAACTGCACCCACAGCTGAAACAACATCAAAGGCTACGGCCACTGCGCCATCAACGACTGCCGCAGGAACTCCTGCGGAAATTGAAATTGATGATTTTATGAAAGTTGATTTACGAATCGCAAAAATCATTAGCGCTGAAGCGATTCCCGAAGCTGATAAATTACTTAAATTGCAAGTGGATATCGGCGATGGCAAACCTCGCCAAATTTTTGCTGGAATCAAAGCGGCCTACAAACCTGAAGATTTAATTGGACGATTGACTGTGGTCGTAGCTAATTTAAAACCACGCAAAATGAAATTTGGTATGTCCGAAGGAATGGTCTTGGCGGCAGGTCCTGGCGGCTCTGAATTATTTATTTTGAGTCCCGACAGTGGGGCTTTACCTGGCCAGCGCGTAAAATAAATTATTGAATGAAAAATAAAATTAAAAAGTTAATTCAAATGGCCTGGGAGCTCGAGCAAAATGCAAAAGACTTCCATTGGCCAGAACAACAATATCTGGATTTTCAAAACGAACTGCTTGAGTTTCCAGATGAAAAAATTGCCCATTGGGCTCAACATTTAAGCCCGCAAATGACTCTGCGGCATTTTCAATCCCTAATTGTTCCTCTTGAAAGGGAATTGCAAAAAAATCCCAGCGATGAAGATTTCCTTGTCACCAGTTCAGATCGTATTAGCGCAAAAAGACAAACCATGCCCTTGCATATTGCCCTTGATAATTGGCGATCCGCATTTAATGTTGGTTCACTTTTCCGTACGGCTGATGGTTTAGGGGTAGAACATTTACATTTGTTAGGCTACACAGCTACCCCTGAAAACACATCCGTGCAAAAAACTTCGTTAAGCAGCCATGAATCTGTTCCCTGGAGCCATTCTGGAAAAACCTCCGAAGCTTTACTTAAATTAAAATCTCAGGGCTTTCGTTTGATTGCTTTCGAAACCAGTCCCGCGGCAAAAGATTTAGATCAAAATTTTGATCTGCAAAAATCGTTGATGGTTTTTGGCAATGAAAGATTTGGCCTAAGCCCCGAAGATTTAAAATTATGCGACGAAATCAGAAAAATTCCTATGAATGGAATCAAGAATTCTTTGAACGTTGCTGTTTGTGCCGCTTTAGCTATTTATGAATGGAAAAAACAATGGATCAAAAACTCGTAGTTAATCCCATTGGATTTTTTAGATCCGATCTAAAAAATCCCTACGATTTACCACGCCAACCAGATGACAGTTCAATAGTTTCCTGTATCGAACTTTCAGCTCAGCAAAATTTTGAACAAGCCCTTGATCACCTGGAACAATTCGATCGCATATGGGTCATCTACCATTTTCATCACAATAAATCTTGGAAACCGATGACTCTTCCACCCAGAGGCACCGACAAAAAAATTGGCGTCTTCTCGACCCGCTCCCCTTACCGCCCAAACCCCATTGGCCTTAGTTGCCTCCGCTTACTCAAAATAGATGGTCTTAAATTATGGGTTGAAGGCGCAGATCTGATGGACGAAACCCCCATCCTTGATATTAAACCCTATATTCCGACTCATGATTCATTTCCCGATGCCTCAATGGGCTGGTTGGAAAATATTGAAAATGAAAAATGGAATATCACTCTTTCAAACGAAGCCAAACTTGCCCTCAATTGGCTCGCCGAAATGGGCGAAGAAAAAATCCGCAATTTCATTATGCGACAACTCGAATATGATCCGACCAATTCTGAAAAAAAACGCGTCACAAATAATAGCAATGTTTCTACATTAGCTTACCGCACTTGGCGCATTGATTTTGAAATAAACGAAATAGAAAAAGTAGTTAAAGTTATTAAAATATTTAGCGCTTATTCATCTGTTGAAATTATTAGCAATAATGATCCTTACAACGATCTTGATTTACATCGGCAATTTATAAAAAAGTTTTTATAGGTATATTTTCTTGTGTTTTAAGTTTTTAAGCACATTGAAAAACGAGTTCGGCTTGGCATGAGCGTTTGCCTTCCCCCTGCAAACGCTCGTGCCAAACGTCATGTCTGAGCTTTTTCAATGTGCTTAAAAACTTAAAACACCAACCAAATTATCGTAGAACTTTTTTATAAGTTACCGAATGCAGCTTTAAGAAAGAAATAAGCGATTATTATTGTAGGAATTTGCAACAGAAGTATAAGAAGAGCGATAAATATTTTTTTATTCTGATTATTTTCTTTATTTAAATATAATTTTAAATTTTTCAGCGAATAGTAGTTAAAAATTATTGGCAACATCAGCATTGCGATTATCGAGTATAAGACGGCTTTTTTCAGATAAAGTTCGGGCCTTTGTAAATTGTCGGATAAAGGAATGGTATTTTCCATTTGATCCCTAACAATCTGCAAATCCTGCTTAAGCAGCTCGCGAGCATCAAATAGCCTTTCACTCGGAACCATCAAATCAAACGAACCCATATCCGATCCCAAAAGAATCGAAGTATAATCCTTCGCTCCCACAATCTCGGTCGCAATCCCATGCGCATTCAAAAGCTGCCCCACCAACTGCGCCTCTAACCGATTTCCATATCTTCCCAACTTCTCCATCATCCCCACCACTTACCACACCCACCCCCAAACTCACAACTCCTAAACAAACAAAACCGCAACACACCAGTTGGTTGATTTTTTCTTTTCTTCTAAAATATTTTTGCACACTGAAAAACGAGTTCGGCTTGGCATGAGCGTTTGCCTTCCCCTGCAAACGCTCATGCCAAACGTCATGTCTGAGCTTTTTCAGTGTGCAAAAATATTTTAGAAGAAAAGAAAATCAACCAACCCGCGATTGGAATGGTTCTGTTTTCCCCTTAGGAGTTGTCATTTGGGAACGATCACGGACAAGCGCCCATGAGGTCAATAAGCGAAATGCCGCAGCCATGGCAAAAAGCATCACATAATGATCGCGATCAAGCTTAGTCATGTTAAGAAAAATAGCCCCCAACAAAGTTCCCATAATAATTCCCAGAGAATTGATTAAATTATAAATTGTAATTGCTGATACTTTTTCTTCTTTACGAAGATTGTTGAAAAAAATCAAAGCCAGCCCCACTTCGTACAATCCCCAGGCGAAACCGCTTAGAATTTGCAGACCGATAATATAATATAAATTTTCACTGAAAATCCAACCTAAAGGTGCCGGGCAAATACCAATAACTCCCCAACTGAAAATCTGGAATGCCGAGGCTGGTTTTTTATTTTTCTCAAGCCAAAACGAAGCTAGAACCTTTCCAACCAATAGAGCAACAATGGCGATCATAAAATCACCATAATTCATTTTTAATTGTCCTAGCATATAAGGAGTTACAAATGGCGCCGAGATGTAAACACTCAAAATAAATGGAAAAAGTTTTGAAAAAAACTTTCTCTTCTCGGGACTTTTTAAAAAGACTTCCCAGGTTTTTTTAAAGCCAACTAAATTTTCTTCTAAAAACCACTCGGCTCTAAAAAACTTTCGACTTAAAACCACCGAGCTGATTATTCGACAAACGAAGGCGAAAAGAAATAATGTTGCAAATACCGACGAGAATGGTCCCATGCCCACATGATTGTGCAAGGCAACTCCACCACCAATCAAACCAATCATTAAACCAAGTTGAGAAATCCGACTTCGTCGTGAAAAAAACTGATGGGATTCATTTTCTGGAACCAGATGTCCCATCCAATAATTCCACGCAGGACTTATGGAAAATCCGGCTCCCCAATATAAAGTTAATATTAAAAATAAAGTCCAAAAGCCCGGCGCTTTATGATCGGCGAAATAAACCAAAGGTACAAAACTTGAGGCCTGAAGCACTGCTGAAAAGACCACCCAATTTTTTGCTGATCCTACTTTTTTTAAAACTTGTGGAGCAAACAATTGCAAGAAAGCTCCACTCACTAAGGGTAAGGTTGCTAATATTCCTGCAAAAACTTCACTCAAACCAATGGATAAGGCATAAGCCGGCAAATAAGTTTCACCAGCACCAACCATCAGGCTGTACAGGAAAGCGTCTATCAGACTGAGTTTTAAACTCTTTCTTTGTGATGAAAAATGATCAACGGCCGTCATCTTTTAAGGATCTGTCTTTGGAACACAAATCACGAGTCCAATTTTGTTTTAAACAAGTCCTTCCGACCAAAGTCCTGGAATAATTTATCTGGCAACTGCGTCAGCACCGAAAGAAGCTCCAAGCCAAATGGCACTAAAAAAAATCAATGTTACTAAAAAAATCATGTAACTAATTGAAACGAGGACCCCGTCTTCTTCAAGCTGTCCCACCCCATTGATAAAAATGGCCACTGCAGGAAAAGTATTTGAAAAAGGCACTGGCAAGGGTAATGCCAAGAATACGGCTAAAATTGAAATAATAAAAAAATTAAGAATTATAAGGGACCTTGAGCTAAAATAAAAAGTCCATCTGCGAGAAAGTTTATTTGTCAGCTTACCGAAATATTTTTTTGCAAGCTCTTCGGTTTTCACCAAAATTTTAGAGGGAATTTCTTTTTTCTGCCAAATTTTAGGAACCCATGGCTTTTTTTTTAAAACTTGAAAAAACGCAACAATAATAATCATGACTCCCATAGGAGTTGATAAACCAATCAAGGGTATTGGTTGCAAGAAGGGTATACTCAAAAAAATAATTAACAGAGAGTGGCATCTTGTTCCAAAACTATCGATGACTTCCTGAAGTGTAAGCGCTCGCGTGAGCGAGGCCTGACTTAATCCTTCAAGCATTTCTAAAAAAATATTCGTGTTTTTAGTTTCTTTCACTCACTAAAGCGTAGCAACAAGTGGAGCAATCAACAAGGACACCACGCTCATTACCTTAATCAAAATACTTACACCTGGACCCGAAGTGTCTTTAAAAGGATCGCCCACCGTGTCGCCGACAACAGCTGCTTTATGCGCATCGCTTCCTTTTGGATGTCCTGGCAATCCACCTTTTTCGATGAATTTTTTAGCATTATCCCAAGCTCCTCCAGCGTTAGCCATAAACAAAGACATTGTCGCGCCGACAGCCAGAGCACCAGCAAGAGTTCCTGCTAAAGCCACGGGCCCTAAAATAAATCCCACAAGAATCGGCGACAAAACAGCGATTAGTCCAGGCAAAATCATCTCGAGCAATGCCGCGCGAGTTGCGATATCAACAATTCGAGCTGGTTCTGGTTCAGCTTTTCCTTGAAGAAGTCCTGGAATTTCTTTGAACTGACGACCGATTTCATCAACAATTTTTCCGGCCGCACGCCCAACCGCTGTCATTGTCGTTGAACCCACTAAGAAAGGTAAAATTGCGCCAATCAGAATTCCAATTAAGACACCAGAAGAAGTTAAGTCCAAAGACATTTTCTCGAGACCTTTTAGTTCTCGAACGTGATTCACTTCCATATTGAAAGCTGAAAACAAAGCAACCACAGTTAAAATCGCTGAACCAATCGCAAAACCTTTACCAATAGCGGCAGTGGTATTTCCAACCGCATCTAACTCATCGGTAATTGCTCGAACGTCTTTTCCTAATCCCGACATTTCTGAAATTCCACCAGCATTGTCCGCAATAGGTCCGTAAGCATCGACTGTCATTACGACCGCAGTGCCCGCAAGCATTCCGACGGCTGATAGAGCAATTCCGTACAATCCCAAGGCCTGATCCGCAACATAGGCCGCAATCACAACGATCAAAGTTGGAATCGCAACTGATTCCATTCCTATTGCTAAACCACGAATGACGTTAGTTGCAGGCCCGGTCAATGAAGCTTCAGCCACCAAACGAATTGGCTTCCAGGCTGTGTAATACTCGGTAATTAATCCGATGAAAGCTCCTGCAATGGCACCAGAAGCTAAAGCCACCGTTACACCTTGGCTAATACCAACTAGCGGCAAAGCAACAGCACAAACAAGAGTAAGAATAATTGGAGGAATAATCAAAGCGCTACGAAGAACCGCGGCCGGAGAATAATTTTTAAGTAAACGTGTGATAAAAATAACAATGATGGAAATAACTAAACCCAAAGTTGATAATAACAAAGGCAAAGCCACCGCAGTTGCTCGCAAAGCCAAATCATCAGAATAAGGAATAAGATTTCTTAAACTTTGTAAGGGAATTGTAAACGCAATCGCCATTGCTGCAACAATTGCCGCTACCATAGATTCATAAATGTCTGCACCCATTCCCGCGACATCACCGACATTGTCACCGACGTTATCAGCAATAACACCCGGATTTCTTGGATCATCTTCAGGAATTCCCTCTATAACTTTTCCTGCAATGTCAGCACCGACATCAGCCGCTTTTGTATAGATCCCACCACCAATTCGAGCAAAAAGAGCAATCGAAGAAGCGCCCACCGCAAATGAATGAAGAACTGTTCCCACAGCTTCACTTTCACGAAAGATACAGTAAAGAACTCCTAGTCCTAACAAACCCAAACCCGCAACACAAAGACCCATGACTGCTCCACCATCCAAAGCAATAAGCAAAGCTTCTGCGCGAGATTTTTCAGCGGCCGCTTGAGTCGTACGTACATTCGCAAAAGTTGCAGCTTTCATTCCAAAAAATCCAGCAAGCAAACTTAAAAAGGCACCAAGAATAAAACTAAAAGCTGCAGTTAATCCCTGTTCACCAAAAGCAAAAAATAACGCCACCGCCACAACAACGGTATAGACTGCAAGCACTTTGTATTCGCGAACAAGAAATGCCATCGAGCCTTCGCGAATATAAGTCGCGATGCGATTCATGGTTTCATTTCCTGCAGGCTGAGCTTTTACCCGAAAATATAAAAATAAAGCGATGATCAGGCCGATAACTCCGGCGATGATAGGCATAAAAAACAAGGATGGATTCGTCATAATGAAATACCTCTTAAAAATTCAAATTAGGAGTAAAATTGAAGATCTATTCGAAGTCCGACTTGCCGTCAATCATCATTTGAGCTTAATTTCTACTTCTAGCGGGCTATGATCTGAAGTGTAAATATCGTTTCTGATTTTGGCAGAAATAACTTCAAGATCCCTGACAAAGATATGGTCCAATTTTAGAAAACGTTGATCATTGGGAAGGGTGACATGGTCTAAACCATGAGTTTTTAAAAGTTGCAGCAAGGCACGCCAACGCATGCTATTCCAGGTGTTAAAATCTCCGGCAAAAATAAGCGGACCGGTATGATGTGTAATTTCTGAAAGTATGCTGTCAATATACCTAATAAAAGCTCTTGTTGTCGTGATCAGCAGCGCATGAGTATTAATAACTAACAAAGACTTGTCTGACTCGGTTTTGTAAAGCGAGCTCATTGTCACTTTTGGAGTCCAAAGAAAGATTTCCCGATCTGTTCCACGAAATACTTTTGTCTCTCTGGAAATGAACTTTGATCCCGTTGCCACGCCGGTTCGATGGGTTGAACTTTTATAAATAAAACTTGTCGCCATCTTCCATTGATGTGTTTTCCAATCTTCCTTCCACATGGATGGCATAAAGTTATCCAGCATGGCTTCCTGTAGCAGCAGCAAGTCCTGATTTCGACCAATACTTAGAAAATCATTTTTCCAAGCTAGTCCCCGCTTACCTTTATAAACATTCCAAATTAAAACTTTAAATTGATTGGGTAAATGTTGGGTTTCTAACTCACCAAAAAAATGCAAACTGTCTTTTAAATCAGGAATAAAAAAAGGCGTCATGCTCTGATAGCTTTCATATTTTTAACCTCAATATCAAATGAGCTGTGGAGCTAACCATTTTTCAAGAAATTCCACATCCTCGTTTCGTCTTTTCGCCATGTCTTTCAACTGATCATCACCAATTTTCCCTACATGAAAATATTTAGACTCGGGATGAACAAAATAAAATCCACTCACCGAACTTGCGGGTGACATCACTGCCGTTTCGGTAATCTTAACGCCAATTCTTTCTTGAACCTGCAACATCTCCCATAAAGTAAATTTCGCAGTGTGGTCGGGACAAGCAGGGTAACCCGGCGCTGGACGAATCCCACGATATTTTTCAGCAATCAGTTCTGCATTAGTTAAATCTTCTGTTTTCCCATATCCAAAAATTTCTCGAACTTTTTTATGAGCGTATTCTGCCAAAGCTTCGGCCATGCGATCGCCAAGGGCTTTCACAAGAATCGAATTGTAATCATCATTTTCATTCTCAAGTTTTTTCGCCCAAGTTTCAATTTCAGGCCCAGCTGTAACGACAAAACATCCCAGATGATCTTGCTTATTTGCCGACTTCGGCGCAATAAAATCACTCAAACAATAATGCGTTCCATTGACGGCATCTTTTGCACGCTGCTGCCGCATAAAATAAAATTTTTGATTTTCGACGATGATATCATCACCCTCAGAATAAGCTGGGAAAATCCCAACAAGGATCTTAGGAAGAATTTTTTTCTCGACTAAAGCTCTTCTTAATAAAAGTTGTCCATCATTAAATAATTTTCTGGCTTCATCGCCGTACTTTGGATGTTCAAATATTTTAGGATAAAGTCCCTTCAATTCCCAGGCCCAAAAGAAAGGGGACCAATCAATGTAGTCGACAATATCCTCGACTCGAACTGGGATCTCGAAAACTCCAGTTTTAGAAGGTTTTGCAATATCAATTTTATCCCAATCACATTTATATTTTTTTGCCCGCGCTTCAGCTAAACTAACTAAATCTAATGAAACACTGGATTGATAACTGTCTCGAATAATTTTTGAATCTTTTTTAATCTCGACAGCTCGTTGAGTTGACTTTTCACCAATTAAACCTCGGCAAGCTTCGACGACTAAAGAAGCATCACTCACATGAATCACTGGACCCGAATAGTGTGGATCAATTTTCACCGCTGTGTGGACCCGAGACGTCGTTGCACCGCCAATGAGCAATGGAATTTTAAATCCTTGTCGTTCCATCTCTTTCGCGTTGGTGATCATTTCTTCAAGTGAAGGTGTAATCAAGCCGCTCAGGCCAATCATATCTGCTTTGTGGGCTCGAGCTTCGTCGAAAATTTTAGCACCTTGAACCATGACTCCAAGATCGATGACTTTATAACCATTGCAAGCCATGACCACACCGACAATATTTTTTCCAATGTCATGAACATCGCCCTTAACCGTCGCAATCACCATGGTTCCTTGATTTTGCAAACCCGTTTTTTTCTTTTCTTCGTCCATAAAAGGCTCTAGGTAAGCCACCGCTTTTTTCATCACACGCGCCGATTTGACAACCTGAGGAAGAAACATTTTTCCTTCACCAAAAAGTTGGCCAACCACTTTCATCCCGCTCATCAAAGGACCTTCGATGACGTCCAAGGGGCGATTTAATTTTTTTCGCGCTTCTTCGGTATCTTCAACGATGTGTGAATCAATTCCCTTAACTAAGGCGTGCACCATGCGTTCTTCTAGTCCTAAATTTCGCCACTCACTTTGCTCTTTTTTGGAATCACCCACGGTCGACTTATCGGTTTTATGGGATTCGGCCCAGGTGATTAATTCTTCGGAAGCATTTTTATGTTTATTAAGAATAACATTTTCACAAAGCTGTTTCAGCTCGGGATCAATTTCTTCGTAGATTTCCAACATTCCTGCATTAACGATTCCCATATCCAATCCCGCTTTGATTGCATGATATAAAAATACGCTATGCATGGCTTCGCGAACTTTGTTGTTACCGCGAAAGGCAAAACTTAAATTGGAAACTCCCCCGCTGGTCAAAACGCCAGGACAAGCTTTTTTAATTTCCGAAATGGCTTCAATAAAATCCATGGCATAGGAATTGTGTTCTTCCATGCCCGTAGCCACGGTCAAGATATTTGCATCAAAAATAATGTCGCAAGGATCAAAATCTATTTTTTCAGTTAATAATTGATAAGCTCTTTTGCAAATGCGAACTTTTTCGGATTTAGAAGCGGCCTGGCCATTTTCATCAAAGGCCATAACAACGACAGCGGCTCCATATTTTTTTGCCAAGCGAGCTTCTTTTAAAAAATTTTCTTCGCCCTCTTTTAAGGAAATTGAATTGGCAATTCCTTTTCCCTGCGTACACTGAAGACCCGCTTCAATAACTTCCCACTTGGACGAATCCACCATGATGGGAACTTTTGAAATTTCTGGTTCAGCCGCGATCAGATTTAAAAAATGAATCATGGATCCCTTTGAATCCAGCATTCCTTCATCGAAACAAATATCGATTATGTTTGCGCCATTTTCGACCTGACTTCTGGCCACAGATAAAGCTTCAGTTAATTTTTTTTCTTTAATAAGAGCTGCGAATTTAGGCGAACCCGTCACATTGGTTCTTTCGCCAATCATATAAAAGGGTCTTTCACCTTCAGAAACTAAAGTCAGTGGCTCTAAACCAGAAAATCGAGTGCGGTGAGGAATTTTCGGAACACTTCGTGGAGTTTTTGATTTTACTTTTTTTGCAATCGCCGCGATATGAGCCGGAGTTGTTCCGCAACAGCCACCAACAATATTGACGAAATCAGCATCGGCAAATTCCGCCAATGCATTAGCAATTGAATCTGGCGTTTCATCATAACCCGTTGGGCTCAATGGATTAGGCAATCCCGCATTGGGATAACAACTTACAAAACAATCTGTGATCTTGGCCATTTCCCCAATGTAAGGACGCATCTCTTTGGCGCCAAGCGCACAGTTCAACCCCACACTCAGAGGTTTTACATGACGAACAGAATTCCAAAAAGCTTCGACTGTTTGTCCAGAAAGTGTGCGACCAGAAAGATCGGTGATTGTTGCCGACAGCATCAGGGGTAATTTTTCGCCCAGTTCTTCTTCTATATTTTGAATGGCAAACAAACAGGCTTTGAAATTCAAAGTGTCGAATGAAGTCTCTGGAAGAAGAATGTCGACTCCGCCTTGAATAAGGGTCCGGGCTTGCACTTCGTAAGCATTAACCAACTGGTTGAAAGTGACATCGCGATATTCTGGGCGATTCACATCAGCGGACATTGATAAAGTTTTATTCATCGGGCCTAAAGCACCAGCCACATAGGCCGCACGTCCCGGATTTGCTTTTAAAAATTCATCGCGAGCTTCGCAAGCGACTTTCGCCGCTGCCATATTTATTTTTACCACCCAATCTTGCAAACCATATTCTAATTGAGAAAAGTAATTTCCATTAAAAGTATTTGTTTCAACAATATCCGCGCCGGCATCAAAATAGGATCGATGAATTTCTTTGATGATTTCAGGACGAGTTAAACACAACAATTCATTATTGCCTTTAACATCTTTCGGATGTTTTTCAAAAAATCCACGACGAAAATCTTCTTCAGTCAGTTTGTACTGCTGAATCATCGTTCCCATAGCTCCGTCTAAAATTAGAATTTCTTTTTTTAGTCGAGCTTCAATCTCGATGAGTTTTTTTGATTTTTTTATCACAAATAGGCCTTAACAATCCCCGCCACGACCTTGGCATCATTCATAATATAATAATGAATATTGTTGTGACCATTTTTAATCAAATCTTCCACTTGTTTTTTTGACCACTCGATACCGATGTCTTGAACTCGATCGGGATTGGCCACAACTTCGTCAACTAACTCATCCGGCAAATCAACATGAAATGTTTTCGGAATTGATTTGAGTTGAGCCGCATGTCTTAAAACTTTCAATCCAGGAATAATAGGAACTTTTATGCCGGCTTCACGGCAAGCTGCTGTAAATTGATAAAACTTTTGATTATCAAAAAACATTTGGGTCGCTACATAATCAGCGCCAGCATCGACTTTGCGCTTTAAATGTTGAATATCTGTTTTTGTATTGGCGGATTCAAAATGTTTCTCGGGATAGCCAGCCACACCAACACCAAAATCCAAAGGCTCACTGTCACTGATATCGTCGATGAAGTGACCTTTTCGCAATTCTTGTAGTTGTAAAACCAGATCCGAAGCGTAGTTATTAATCGAGCGGTTCTTGCTAACAGCTTTGTGATGATTCGGTGAATCGCCTTTCAAAGCTAAGACATTGTGAATTCCCAAAAAATTTAACTCAATCAAGGCGTCTTCAGTTTCTTCCCGAGTAAAACCTTCGCACAAAATGTGCGCCACTGTATCGATCTTAAATCGATTCTGAATAATCCCACAAATTCCTAAAGTGCCTGGGCGTTTACGAAAAGTTTTTTTGTGAATCGTGCCATCGGATTTTTCATTATAAAAAGCAGTGGAAGCATGCGAAGTCACATCAATCCAAGGTGGCCTTAACTTCGAAAGAGTTTCTGCAATATCAATTATATCTTTAACTGAACGACCTCGCGGCGGAGGAACGATTTCATAGCTAAAACAGGGCCCTTTAGCGTTTTGAATATGCTCGATGATTTTCATTCTCAGACCCTAACATTAAATTAAATTAGGGCCAAGAACTTTGGCTTACCTACCCTGGCCAAAGAGGACAACTTTAATGGTTTTCAGGACCACCTGAATATCGAGAGCTATGCTATGATTTTTAATATAAAAGAGGTCATGCTGAAGCTTCTCCTTAGCATCCTCAACACTGGCTCCGTAGGGGTAATTTATTTGCGCCCAACCTGTTAAACCTGGACGGACTAAATATCTCAAACTATAAAAGGGAATTTTGGTTTCTAGTTCCAGATTGAATTCAGGTCTCTCGGGCCGAGGTCCGACAAAACTCATTTCGCCTTTCAAAACATTAAAGAGCTGTGGCAATTCATCGAGGCGCGTTAAGCGTATGAACTTACCAACCTTTGTTATTCTCGGATCTTTAACTAGCGCCCATTGAGCCCCACCAGCTTCCGCATTCATTCCCATGGATCTGAATTTCAGAATAGTAAAATTCCGCCCGCTTTGCCCGGACCGAACTTGTCGGTAGAGAGCGGGGCCAGAACTTTCTAAGCGGACTGCAAGGGCCGTTAGCAGCATCAATGGCCAAGTTATAAATAATAATATCAGCGCAAAAGCTAAATCAAATAAACGCTTAATTCGCAATCCAAGCGGATTATGCAAAAGATCAAATCCCTTTTCAAAGATGAACCACTCTGGCCCCAAGAAATCCACAGGAATTTTACGAAAATTACTTTCGAAAAATTCACTAATTTCCACTACAGATTGACCGGAAAGCCGTGCTGACATGAGCGATTGGCATAAGCCAGCCGGAAGATCTCTCCACGGTGCCGCCACCATCAGCCCCGACCAATTTTTAGAAATATTTTGATCCAGCTCGTTCCATGAACCCAAAATTTTAAAATTAAGATCTGCGACTTTACCCTCGCTTTGTCCAGATTCATTTTCTGGAACTAAAAACGAATACTTCCCCCGCCAGCTGTACTTAGTTGCTTCTTTTAATAGCAAATCGATCGAGGACTTGGTGGCAAGGATAAGCCATTCCATTTCACCGGATTTGGCATGAAACCACGCCCAGATTCCGGTTCGGTAAACCACACTGAGCGAATAGTGAATCACAAGCGCAGGAACCAAAACACCACGACCAAAAATTCCCATGCGTTCTTTAGCCAAAAAGTAATTTAAACCGATAATACTTAGAAAGCCTAAAGCACTGCCAAAAGAAGTGCGAATATAAAGATCCTTGAGCTTGATTTTTCCATCAAGGTCATAAGCACCAAAAATGTAATAAAATGCGGTCAAAACAAAGGGAATTATCCAAAAAGCAGAGGCTTGGAACAACTCATCGCTAAGCTCACCTATGCGAAAAAAGTAACTGATCGATAAAGAAATACCAATAACAATAAAGTCCCATACAAGGATAAACAGTTTTTGGCGAGGCGTTAGAGTTGATTGAAATTTTATCATCATTGAAAGACTTAACAAATTCCGTAAGGATTGAAAACAATGATTATTGTTTTTGTGCTCATGATGACAAGTTTGCTGATTTCCCAGTCCTTTATGGATCTGATGAGCTTCGTCGTCATTTTGGTCAGTCTTTGGGCATGGAAGCAGGATACGCTGATCGAAGGCCGAAGATTCCAGTTGAGCCGAATAGGTCTTGAAAAACTTTGGATAACCTGGATTTTAGTTTTTGCTATTGGCCTTGCACTCGCTCCCTATACCGCAAAAGAACTTTCTGTAAACTCAAGTCCCTTCTTAAGACGACTGGCTTACCTGACAGAACTCAAATGGATCATCAATTTTTATTTTTTCATTTGGTTTTTTGAGTGGCTTAGGCCTTGGAACTTTCTTGAAAAGAAAAAAGCTAATCCCTGGACATGGATTTGGGGAGCTTTGTTAATAACTTCAATTTATGGTTTGATTGGATGGATTTTTGATTTTGACCTGATCAAACAACTGCCACTCAGTGACCATGATCGAGTTGGTGGACTTTTCGATGATCCAATGACTTTCGCCCATGTTTATAGCTTATTTTTTATTTTAGCTTTTTTTGTGAGTTTGCAAAAATATCTTGGGCAAAAAAAAGATTGGTTATTGATTTTTGCAATAGCTTGTAGTGGTCTGGCCGTTTTTTTAAGCATGACCCGTGGAGTATGGGTCGGCATTTTCATCGCTTTTCTTATTTCATTATTTTTATATCGTAGAAAATTTGGTGTGATTTTTCTTGCAAGCAGTGGCGGCTTATTTGTTTTACTTTTTTCCCTTTGGTTTAAATTTCAAGAAAGAGTTTTGTTCGCCTTTAACGCTGCCAACAACTATGACAGCGAAAGAATCTGGCTATGGACAGCTAACTGGAAAATATTTTTAGATCACCCGGTTTTTGGCATTGGCTATGGTATGTACAAATGGCGTCTGCGGGAATATTTTGATTTAATTGGCGCCCCCATTGAGCAGTTTCAAAGTCATGCACACAATCAATATTTGCATTTTCTTGCCGGCACCGGAATTTTGGGGTTATTGTGCTTTTTATTTTTTGCAGGTTTTAATCTTTGGCAGAGCTGGAAATTAATATTATTCACTTCGAGTCGAACTATTTTCATCAAGGGCTTAGCCTACGGCCTAATGGCGGCGCAAATCAGTTTTTTGATTGCCGGCGCAACAGAAAGTAATTTTGAACGAGCCAAAGTTCGCTGGACTTATCTGATTTTTGCAGCACTAGCGACGGCCGCAGTAAGGACAATGAAAGTTAATGCTGGCCAAGCCACCACTCGGTAGCTTCAAGCGGATTCTGAAAAAGACGATCTGGTTTATGTTTAAACTCGGGCTCTTCGGGAATGTAAGGGAAACCGGCGCCGCCTAAAACTCCAAGTGAAGTGATGCCAAAACCCTTTGCACATTCGACATCCCGCCAAGTATCACCAATCATAAAAGATCGCGCTTTCTCGATAGAATATTCTTTTGCCGCCTCTTTCAGCATACCGGATTTTGGCTTGCGACATTCGCAATCAAAAGAGAATTCTTTCAGAGTTCCACCCGTTCGGTGGGGACAAAAATAAATATGATCAATCCGAGCCCCTTGTTTTAATAACTCATTCTGCATGTGCAGATGAATTTCTTGCAGCGCAGCCCAGGTCATTTTTTCTTTTGCGATATTGGGCTGATTAGTAGCAACAAAAACCCAATAATTGGCCTCATTCAATTTTCGAATGGCCTCGGCGACACCCTTACGAAATTTAAATTGATCAAGCCTTGCCAGCTCATCAACAAATTCGCAGATGACGCCATCGCGATCAAAAAATGCTGCGGGTCTTGTTTGAGTTTTATTTTCATTTTGTGACATGAATTTGATCTAACATTGAGAATGCTCGGAATGCAAGTAAGGTGATTCAAATATCACTTCTTCAATTTCAACTTTGTGAGAAGGACTTTGTCCACGGACGCCAAACATCCTAGAAATTTGATCCTTGGGGAAAAGTTTTATTCCGCAGAAACCAAGCATTCTATTTACGAACCTTAAAATTGGAGTAAAAATAGGAACTGGGATTGAATGATATTTTTTCCAAAAGTAAATAGCTAGCTCAGTAGAGCTAATATGGGGCCCCCGTAAAATTTGAATACGGGTGCCACGCAGATCTTCTTTTAAAGTTTTACCGATAAATCGCACAAGATCCTCTATTTTAAGAGGAGAGAATTGAATTTTTTTAAAACCAATGAGCCAAGGATAAATTTTTACTTTTTTTGAAAGATTTTCTAATTTATCTAGACCTTCTTTCGAGCCAACTCCAATAACTTCGGCGGGTCGAATGATAAGTAACTTGAGCCAGGGCATTTCCAAAAGCTTTTTTTCACTATTGAATTTTGATTCGGCATAGGCGCCGGCTTTGATTCCTGCTGTTTGGCTGCTGAGGTATATGAACTGCTTGCATCCGCCATTATAAAGATGCGCAGCTAGTTTGGAAGTAGCTTCTTGGTTTAACTCATAGTATTTTTTGCGATCAAAAGAGTGAGTTATTGCGGCCATATGCAAACAAAGGTCGATTTGTTTTGACTCGTCTAAAAAATGTAAATCCTTAAGCAAATCCCCATGAACAAACTCAATTCTTTTGTCATTCAAAAGTTGAAAAACTCCCGTCGGATGATTTGTACGCGTTAAAATGTAAAACTTTTGAATGTCCAAGTTTTTTAAAAGTTCGGGAATAAGAATTTGCCCGATTTTTGAGGTTGCGCCCGTGACTAGAATATTCAAAATCTCTCCAAATGCTAACTAAAGTTATCTAAGTGCATTGACCTCAATATACAGAATGTTACATTAAGAGCCAAGAAGGGACTTTTACAATGTCATCCCCTAAGTTTTCATTAGTTATCTTATGTTATAGAAGCGAAGAATCCATCATCGGATTTGTAGAAAAAGTCCACAAGCTCTTAGGTTGGCTACATGACTTGGATTATGAGCTAGTCCTGGTGGGTAACTATTGGCCTGGCGCTAAAGATAAAACTCCTGAGGTTGTTAAAGATCTCGCAACAAAACTTCCAAGAACTCGAGCCATCACTTTAGAAAAAAAGGGAGCCATGGGTTGGGATCTTAAAACTGGAATTGCCGCGGCCCAAGGTGAGTTTATTGGTTACATTGATGGCGATGGGCAGTTCCCTATAGATACGATACTTCCTCCACTATATAATTCATTTATGAATGATTATGATTTAGCAAAGACTTACCGAGTTGTTCGCGGCGATGGTTTGTATCGACTTTGCATTTCCACAATTTTTAATAATTTATTTAGTATTCTTTTTGGGACTCGCTACCGCGATGTTAATTCAAAACCTAAAATTATCAGAGGTTCAATTTTAAAGAACATGAATTTACAATCCGATGATTGGTTTATTGACGCAGAAATAATGATTAAAGCTCATCAAATGAAATTGAAAGTTATCGAGTTACCAATTCATTTTGTCGAGAATGAAAATCGCGCTTCGTTTATTAAATTTTCAGCTTTATGGGAATTTATCAAAAATCTTTATCGCTTTCGTTTTTAATTCGGCTTTATTCCCGTTGCACGATATTGAGCCCCCAGCGGTAGCCAAATCAAATATTTTTCTAATGATCTTATTGAGGCGAACATTTTTGGAAAAAAAACTTTAAATTGACAATTGACGTTCTTAAATCCTGCTGAAGCTAAACGTTCTTTCATTTGCGGAGCTGGAATCAGAACCGCATCGTCATCAAAAGGACAGTCTTTAACTGCTTTTTGCGTCAACGGATTTAAAGGATTGTGTTCATAAATAAAAATACTTTGCCCTGGTTTTAAAATTCGATAGACCTCAGAAAAAATAGCGGAGTGCTCGCTGTGGGGAATGTGATGAAGCACGCAACACATGATCACTATATCGATGGAATTGTCTGCCTGAGGAATTTTATGTCCATCAAACACCAGGCATTCTGCTGCGCCTGGAAAACGCTCTTTAGCAATATTAATGCTTTTAGACGAAACATCAACAGCGATGATTTTTGCCAGTGGAAAATATTTTTTTAAATAAGGAATTGAATTTCCCACACCAGCACCTAAATCTAAAATAGCATTGGCATTTATTTGTGTTTGATTTTGATAACTTTTAAGATCATTGATTTTATATTCATGAAAATACTCTGGCCGTTCGCCCGAACTTGAAGTGCTTTTCAGCATAAGACTTTCATATTCTTCGGCAAATTTATCAAACTGCGTTGTTTTCATTTACAGACATCCATTTTGAGTTGAGTTTTATTTTCAGGATCGTGAATAAGATAATGAGTTGCTCCCGGTGGACAGGTGCCATTGAAAAATTCCGGCGGTGAAATATAACCAATACGTTTGAGGTAATACAGCCACTGAGGATCAGTAAGATAAGTCGCCACAATGGCATTTGCCGGAAGATCGACTTTAGAAGCGGCCTCGATCGTCATGTCATAATTTTTATTTCTATGAAAATTATGTTGAGTAAAAGCGAACGTGTATAAAAGAAAAAAACTTAAGAAAAAACTTCGCTGTTTAGTATTAAGCTCTTGATATCCCAAGATGAGGGCAAAGGTGGCAAAGAGTCCCGCATTTAAAAGATAATAGCCATGATCCGCGATGTGGGTGGATTTTAAAACATACATCATTCCAATGTTTGCAATGTAAAATAAAACAATCCAACGGTATTTCTTCCAGCAGATTGCAAATGCCCAAAAGCCAATCAGCGCCGTATGTTCAAAAATCCGCGTCGGCAAATGCGCTAGCGCATTCGGCAGACTAGCTAAAACTTCTTTGCTTGTTTGAAATTGAATTCCAAAATAAGTGGGATTTACCGATACAGCGGTACTCCAGTACCTGTACCAAAACCAAAAAAGTCCAATACATAAAACTAAGGTTATGGCGGTTGTTAATAGACCCGGAAAATAGAAAAATAGAATAAGAATGTAGTAAGGGCGAACAAGGAATCCCAGCATAAAAATAATGCTGCCAAGGATTTTAAGTGCGAGTTGTTTAGCCCGTGAATGATCTTTTAATGGGATTGCGCTCCAAATATAGCCCGCCAACGCATATAAAAATAATCCTGTAGAGTCTGGCATTGGAATTGTGAAGAAAGTCCAATTTACAGGTAGAAAAATAAATAAAACAAGATATTCAATCCACGTGACTCGGTCTAAATTGTATTTCCTTTTTAAAATCCCCCAAAATAGCACTGCCGATGCTATCGCAAAAAATAAAGACACTAAGCGCGGAGTGGCTTCATCCCACGAGCCTTTGATTCGACAAATTCCACCAAGAACAGCTCCATAAATTGGAAATTCATTGATGCCTGTGCCTTCAGTTAGGCCTCGCGGAGCAATATGTGGATGAAAAAAGTCCGTATTTTCTGTACAAAAAAAGTAGCCCACAAAAGCGGAATCGGCCTGACGATATTGGTGTGGCCCATTAAGTACCGTTTTAAATCCATAAATATAGAGTGCAGCGCCAATAAGTAGCCCTATTGAAATAATAATTTTAAGAGAGATTGGGAATGGTTGCTGGCTGTTAGACTGACTCATCGGGGCAGGTTAATAGAAGGTTTATAAAAAAACAAGATTTTAGATGGGTTTTATCCATAGCTTAGAACTATTGATTGATGTTAAATAGTTACTCACAAAGATGTCAACATATAAGACGTCATCTTTGTGAGTAACATTTAGGAGTGATACTTCTGAATTAATGTTTAGCTAATTCGATCAATTTAAAATCTGAGCTAACTCGTTTAAGTTTTTAATCCAATTGTACTTTGAGCCAGCCAGAGAATCTTTGATAAATTCAGAGGTGCCTATAACTTGAGCGCCCATCTTTTCCATAGGTTCTAAATCATTTTTTGGCGAATCCCCGATCATTAAAACGTCCTCCGCGCGAATACCCGCGCGTTCAAAACAGTCTTTAAAAATTTTGAGATCGGGTTTCTCGACACCAACCTCTTCAGAGGTCACCATAAATTCAAAATAATGAAATTTTGGATCGATCGCCTTAAGTTTAACCATCTGAGTTCGGGCGTTTTCATTAGTAACGATCGCTAACTTACATATTCTTTTTAGTTCAGAAAATAAGGAATCCCGCTTGAGACTGAGCCATTCATTTTGGAAATAGTTACTTAACAGGTTCTCGTATTTAAAAATCATCTCATCCAAGGCTAATGGAGAAAATTCAGATTTCATTTCAAGATAGAGTTTAAAATATAAAAACCTTTGATGAGCTGAAACATGGCCTGGGCCAAGATTCTTTTTAATCCTATCCCGAGCGGCTTCGAGCACTTTCATGTCCAGCTTCAAATCATCATAACACTTTTGGTAGATTTCCGTAGACCCGATCAAGGTATCATCTAAATCAAAAAGTATAAGTTTCGGGGCACGCGCCAGTTTGATCCCAGACATACTGCAGTAATAACCTAAAATCTTGAAAAGACAAGATTTTTAAATAATATAAGTCATGCCTAAAATCATGGAACTCTTAAAACTCAATGACTTTTGCTTACAGCAAGGACTTTTCTGGTTACAAGGCCCTGGCGGGAATACTTCTTTAAAAAATAAAGACCAACAAACTTTATCGATAAAACCTTCTGGCTACAGACTCGATAAAGTTAAATCTGACAAAGATTTATCCCAAGTCCGATTGGATCATTTTATTATCGGCTTTAATACCGTTAAAACGGCAATCGATGAAACTGAAAAAGAAAAAATCTACAAAGAGGTTATTGGATCTTGTAATCTTACTCCGCAAAGGCGCCCCAGCATGGAAACCGGTTTTCATGCCGTCTTAGTTAAAGATTATGTTTTCCATATTCATAGTCTCGTCGCGATTTTAATTTGCGATCTCAATTCCGAAGCAAAAAATAAATTTAAAAAATGGTACGAGAAAAATTGGTTAAAAAAATTAGGTGACTATGCAGAAATCGAAGCGACGATGCCAGGAGCAGAGCTTGCACTTATTTTACAAAATCATTCTACTACTCCGATTATTTTTTTAAAAAATCATGGTTCGATCATTCAATTTGATGACACTTCACTTTTGCAAGAATACCAGCTTTTTGAGCTCGCTGTACTTAAAGAATTTTTCCCGCAGGCAATTCTCTTTCGTCTCCTCACAACTTTTCCCAAAGAACTTTTGGCAGGCCCTTTAAAATTTTATTTTCCAGATTTTGTTATCCTTTATCCGCGAATGAAACCTTTTCTAACAAAATTGAAAGACGGCGACTATCAGTTAAGTGAAAAAACTATCACGGCAGATCCCGATGTTTATGAAAATTGGATGGCCACCCAAATTCTTTATCGCATTAAGCCCCAGCTTAAAGAGTTACCTAATGAAATCATTCAAAAAGTTCCTCATTTACCAACTGAACTTGTTCGACAAAAAATTATGGAGGATCAATAAGTATGCAACTTGTTATCCCCATGTCAGGGCAAGGGACTCGATATAAAAAAGCTGGGCATACCCAGCCCAAGCCTTTAATCCCAGTTAATGGCCGACCCATGATCGAGCGACTGCTGGAAAAATTTCCTTCAGAGTGGCCCTGCACATTTGTTCTTGCTGAAAATCATTTGGAATCTGAATTACCGGCACTTTTAAAAAAATTGCGCCCCCACTCACAAATTCTGAGCGTTCCTCTTCATGGCAAAGGACCTTCATTTGCTCTGAAGGCCGCGCTGCCAAAATTGAAATCTCAAAACCCCGTATTGGTATCTTATTGCGATTACGGAATGATTTGGGATCCTTGGGATTTTAAAACCTTTACTGAACAAAGTCAGTGCGATGCCGCCTTAATCTCGTATCGAGGTTTTCATGCACATTATCTTTCCCCTGTGATGTATGCCTACTCACGAATCGAAAATGACTTAGTTCGCGAAGTTAAAGAAAAAGGCTGCTTTACCAACAATCGTGAAAATGAATTCGCTTCCGCCGGAGCTTATTATTTTAAGTCGGCTGAAATTTTACAATCGGCCTTAGACTATCAGGAAAAAAATGATCTTTCACTGAATGGTGAGTTTTACACCAGCCTGACTGTTGAGGCTCTTCTGCAAAAAAATCCAGAATGCAAAGTTAAGGTTTATGAAATTCCGGCTTTTTTCCAGTGGGGCACTCCCGAAGATTTAGCTATTTTCGAATATTGGGAAAAGACTTATTCTTGCTTGCTAAAAAACGAAGGCCTGCGCCAAGAGGAAGATTTACAAATATTAATGCCCATGGCTGGCTTAGGAAGTCGTTTTAAAGAACTCTACAAACTGCCCAAACCATTTTTAAAAATAAATTCAGCACCCATGTATCGAAAAGCTTTGGACTCTTTACCTCGCGCAAAAATGAATCATTATGTAACGCTTCAATCTGTCAAAGAACAACTGAAGTTAGAAAAAAATGAATCGGCGATATTCTTAGAACAAACCCCCGAGGGACAAGCTCTGAGCGTTGAAGCTGGATTAAAGGCATTAAACGAATCTCAAGAAATCATTGTCAGTGCTTGTGATCACGGCATTGTGTTATCTTCAGAAGTTTGGCAGAAATTTCAAAATCAAAAGCAGAAACCAGACGCGGCGATTTTTACTGTTCGTGGATTTCCCGGAGCGCAACGCCGACCGCAAGCCTTTGCTTACGTGCAAACTTCTGACAGCGCACATGCACCGCAAATATCAGACGTACTTAATGTTTCGGTTAAAAAACCAATTTCCGAGAAGCCCTCGAGTGACCCCCTTCTTGTCGGGACTTTCTGGTTTAAAAATAAAAGCATTCTTGAAAAAGGCATACAGCTTTTGAAAAAAAAGAATGTTCGGGTGAACGGCGAGCTTTATCTGGATTCTGTTTTTAATTTATTACTCGCTGAAGGGCTCAAAGTGCTCAGTATCCCCTTGGATGGTTATATTAATTGGGGTGATCCAGATTCATTAGCTGAAGCCCTGTATTGGGCTGATGTGCATGGTGGACAAAAAAATTCTGTCAGTGCGCGCCTTTCAGGAGTTACTGAGTGATTAAATTTGAACTTGTTCTTCCCTGCTATAATGAATCAAAATCTTTGCAATATTTAATTGAACGTGCGCAAAAGGCGGCTCTTGAAAATGGTTTCCAGCAAGGTGAGTTTCAATTAGTCATGGTCGAAAATGGCAGCAAAGACAATTCGAAGGATATTTTTTCAGAACTATTAAAATCAAAATGGGCTGAGTGGTTTCGTGTGGTCTATGTCGATATCAATCAAGGATATGGCTACGGACTTTGGCAGGGATTAAAATCAACTGCGGCTCCGGTGGTGGGTTGGTCCCACGCCGATCAACAATGCGATCCGATCGATGCTTTTAAAGCCTATCACTTACTGAAACAAAATGAGTCCTCAGCAAAGCAGGTTTTTATTAAGGGCCTTCGTCATGGCCGAAATTGGAAAGATATCATTGTCAGTCGAGTTTTTGAATTTTTAGCTTGGCTTATTCTGGGTGTGAAAATTTATGAAATGAACGCTCAACCCAAAGTTTTTCACCGACCACTTTTAGATGCTATGAAAAATCCGCCAAAAACTTTCGCATTTGATCTCTATGCAATTTATCACGCACAAAAAAATAATTTTAAATTGGATACGGTTTCAGTCATATTCCCCCCGCGAGTTCATGGCTTATCCAATTGGTCTTCGCATTTTTTTTCGCGCTATAAAACAATTCTTGGGATCATTCGATATATGATTTCTTTGTGCAAAAGCGAAGGGCGAGTTTAATGAAGTTCTCGAATGAAAAGTTACAAATTTTTAAAAATAAACTTTTCTTAGTTGGGCTTTTAATCAAAATTATTTGTCTTTTCTTTTTTGGCAGCGAATACCTGCGCGAATACTTTATTCCCTTTATCGATCGATCTCTTCTTAATTTTGGACAAAACCCTTGGAGTTTATCCAACCCCGAATTTTTTCCTTACGGTGCTTTTCTTTATTTATGTCTGATAATTCCAAAAGGAATTCTTTATTTACTTTTTGGTCAGGCCAGCCTAGGCACAACGGCATTAAGCCTTTTTGGCATGAAAATCAGCTTATTGGTTTTTGATACTCTTTTATTTTGGATTTTGACCCGCTGGGCTTTGATGGCAAAAAATAAAACTATCTTTTATTATTGGTTAAATCCTATTTTGTTTTATATCACCTATGTCTATGGACAGCTTGATATTGTTTCTATGAGTCTACTTATACTCTCTTTCTTCTTTCTTTTCAGAGGCAATTCAAAATGGGCTAGCTTATTTTTTGGATTAGCCATTGCTTCAAAATTCCATGTCATCATTATTTCTCCATTTATTGCCGCCTATATCTGGAATCGATTTTTTATTCATGAAGCTATTAAAAAGCTAGCTGAGTCTTCCTTAATTGTTATTATAAGTATTATTTGTGGTTTTCTACCAGTTGCCCTAAGTTCGCATTTCGATTACGCCACCACAGGCTCTCCCGAGGCCCAAAGAGTTTTTGCGGCAAAGATTATTTTCAGTAATGAAACTTATGTGTTTGTCGGTCTTATATTATTATTTTTGGTCTTGGGAAGATTAATATTTTCAACGAAGATTACTCAAAAAGGTTTGATCTATGGTTCAGGATTTATTTTGGGAGTTTTATTATTGATAACGAATCCCATGCCCGGATGGTTTTTTTGGTTTTTACCATTTGTTAGTTTATTTTATGTTCATTATCCAACGACACCCAAATTATTACTTTTAGCCTTAGTCCTTTCTTATTTTAATTATTTTGTTGCTGGCCCACATTTTCAATACTCAAATTTTATTAACAATATTTCACTGACTGCGCTGCAGACTTCCCTACTCAGTTTACTACTTGCAATTTATTACATTGCTATTAAAAACGAATCTCCTCTGAAGAATCGCTTAAAACCTTTATTGATTGGCTTAAGTGGAGACTCTGGTGCTGGAAAAAATCATCTTACAAAATTGATGCAAAATATATTGGGAGAAAATAATTGTATTATGATTGAAGGGGATAATTATCATAAATGGGAACGTGGCAATAAAAATTGGGAAACGGTCACTCATTTAAATCCTCAAGCCAACGATCTTTCAAAATTGAGTGAACACACTGAAAATATTTCTAAGGGCGAAGCTATTGAACATCACCACTATGATCACAGCACAGGAAAGTTTACCGAGACTCAACGTTTTAGTCCGGCAAAATCTATCGTCATTCAAGGACTTCATTCTTTATATCTGAAGGGCTTACGTGAATCTTTGGATTTAAAAGTATTTCTATACCCTTCTGAAAAAATTCGACTTTATTGGAAGATTAAACGTGACGTTGCCGAGCGAGGGCACTCTTTAGAAAAAGTCCTAGCAAATATCGAAAAACGTAAGTCTGACTCAATCAAACACATTCAACCTCAAAAAGATAAATCCGATTGGGCCATTGAACTAGACAGTGAAGAAGATTTTGATCCAAAAAATTGGAAAAATATTAAAGAACTCCCTCTGATTGCAAAATACACTTTGTATAATGACGAAAATATTTCCGAACTTATTGAAAAATTAAAAGAACACGGACTCAATATTGATTTAAATTTTCAAGAAGACAACTTTGACAAAGCCATCGTGAAAATTTCTGGAAATATCACGGCTGAAAATATCTCTATTGTGGCTCATCAATTATTTCCAGAATTGCGAAGCCTGACCAGAAATCGCCAACGACCCATTTTTAATGCAGGCATGGATGGCGTACATCAATTATTTTTTCTGTGCTTTTTGAAGAAACGAATTGGGTAGGCCTAACTCCACAGCTCGGGAGATTTTGTGCAAATCGCTTCAATTGCAGGAAGCGATTTTCGGAATTCACTTATCGTTTTTCCCTCGCCACCCTGAAGCTCTGGCGAAACTAAACACACTTTGAAATTTTCTTGTAATTTTTTAATAATATCCGTCGGCGGAATTTCCAGAAAAAAACAATCGATCCAAACCCACTCGCAATGATTTTTAAATTTTTCACAAAATTCAATAGGTTCAAACTTGGACCATCGAACGGCAAAAAACTTTTTATTTTCTTTCACTGACCATTTCACCAAAGTTGGTAAGGCCGTATCCAAGAAGAAAAAATTTTGAATTTGATGTTTTTTTAAAAGCTCTAAAGTACGACTTTCAAGACCATCTTCCTTGGTGTTCAAAATCAAAGGCCCACTTAGCCCTACTTCTTTGTATTTTCCCAGCCACAAATCAAAGTTTTCACCTTGTACCCATGGATCATGACTTAAGTGTAAATGACCAGGATCCCCGACAGAACTGCGCAGGTCGATTTCCACGCCAAAATCAGGGTGCAGTCCAACAAGTTGGCCAGAAGAATTACAGCGATGTTTGATCAGCTTCATAGATAAAGATTACTGTTCACTAGACCCATCATCAACATATTATTTTTGAGAATCGCAGCCATCCTGATTAAGGGCTACTATTAACTTTGATTGCTCATTGATTTGATTAGGCTCTACTATAGGCAAATCTAAGGTGATTTCTTGATTAGGCAGTAAGGAGGCAGGCAGCCGCACGTGATTAGGCCCTGCAAATTTAATATTACCACCACTATGTTGCCAATGATAAATCAAAGAAATATCACCCCTGTGTTTCGCAATAGGTATGGTTTCATTAGACATATTTGATACTTTGAATTTATATATTTTTATTTCTGGTCTAAAAAAAAGTTTTAAGAGCCATTTATTATACAGAAACTCTTCTTCAGAAATTTTGACTATTTCAACCTTTGGGATTTTAGGTAGGCAACTGAGCTCATCAGGAACTTGTTCATTGCTGGCAAGCCGATAATGCCCATCATAAATTGTATCTGGATATTTTGAAATTATTTTTTCAAAATACAAATGAAGCATTGAAAGAATACAAAAAAAGAAAAGAAATTTTTTTAATTTACTACTTATTTCTCTTTGAATTACCGCATGAAACATCGGTATTAAAAACAAATAAACTGCCGCAGGCTTAAGATAGCCGCCCCAATGGGTCAAAACTATTTCGCCAAAGCACAAATACACTGCAGAAATAACTCCAAAGGAAACAAAAAACCACTTCCAAAAATCTTTATTTTTCCTAAAAACGAGAGGTATAAGTTTTAAATAAATAAGAATAATAAATAAAAAACTTAATAAACTTAATGTGCCCAATGCTGTCGGTGCATGAACAGAATAATAAAGCCAACTCCTTAATGGCCAGTCAAAAACCCCATGGGCCTGGGCCCCAGGGGATGTTTTAAAATGCTGTAATAACCAACTGTACCACGCTAAAAAAACTAAACCTGGAATAACTGAAACAATCGTCTCATAAAAATTTTTATAAGTCCGCTTCTCTTGTACAAAAGTAAATACTTGAAAGAGAAAAATTAAAAATGGCACAAGAAGGTAGACTTCACGAGAGAGTATGGCAAAGGAAAATGCTATCGAGGACAGAAATTTTCTTTTTTGAAGAAAACACAGAAGTGCAATAAAAAGAAAACAATCAGCACCGGCATCTGGTAAAAAATTAAAAATAGTCACTTGTGTGCTGACGAAACTGGACCATGCAAAAACCCAATAAAGTGGAACTTTATAAATTTCAAATAAACTGGCAAGACTAAAACATCCGACTACAAATAACAGGATATAAGAGAATAAGTAAAAACTTGGGCTGATCCAATCTTTACCAAGAACAATCGACCCAATCCAAGCCCAAACGCCTACACCGGGACGCTGATATCTATAAGAATGGGAATCTAAAAATTGAGAGGTCATATTTTTATCCAACAAATCGTTGGCAATAAAATAATAAAACTGCCCGTCCCACCCACCGCGTGCACCATGATAAAATGGCACAATCCCCTTTTCGTGTAATCTCTGAGGAACGCCGAATTTTTCACTGGTCATTGGTAAAAAGTCTAAATTGCCCCTCATTTCAAAGCTAAGATAAAGCATCAGATTAAATAACAGAAATACGAGACTCAATCCGACTGTATATAATTTATTTGAAAATATCTTAGCGAGCATAGCTGCCTATAAAATACCATTGCAGCGAAGGATGCAATTAATGCGTTGCTAGCTGCGTTATTCGAAAGCATCACCTTGAGGCTTTATCATAAAATACAGTACTTATTATCCATGTCGAATGGTTCACAAAAAATTTTAGTCACCGGTGGAGCTGGTTTTATTGGCAGCTCATTTGTTCGCGTGGCTTTAGCCGCAGACTACCAAGTTATTATTTTAGATGCCCTGACTTATGCCGGTCATATTGAAAACTTAGAAGAAGTTCTTAAACCAGGTCTTTGTGATTTTGAAAAGGGCTCCATCACCAATTTAGAGTTCGTATCTTCAGTTCTAAAGAAACATCAACCTGATTATTTTGTAAATTTCGCAGCGGAAAGCCATGTCGATAATTCAATCTCGGGCCCAAAAGCCTTTATGGAAACAAACATATTGGGGACCTTCAGTTGCTTGGAAGCCTGTCGGGCTTATTACAATTCGCTAACATCAGATAAAAAAAATTCTTTTAAATACATTCAAATCTCGACCGACGAAGTTTTTGGTTCGCTAAATGACACCGGAAAATTTAATGAAAGTAGCGCTTATCAACCAAACTCCCCTTACTCTTCTTCAAAAGCCAGTGGCGATCATTTAGCCAGAGCTTGGTTTCACACTTATAAATTACCAACAATCATTACCAATTGCTCAAATAATTATGGACCACGTCAGTATCCAGAAAAATTGATTCCTTTGATGATTCAAAATGCTCTCATTGAAAAAACTTTACCCGTTTATGGCACAGGAAAAAATATTCGCGACTGGATTCATGTCGACGACCATACCCGTGGCGTCTTGCTTGCTCTGCAAAAAGGAAAGCCGGGATCCACTTACTGTTTTGGTGGAAATTCTGAAATGACTAATCTGGAAGTGGTCAATTCCATTTGCTCTTACCTTGATGAAATAAAACCGCGCAAATCGGGACAAAAATATTCTGAATTAATTACTTTCGTCGATGATCGCGCCGGACATGACTGGCGCTATGCTATTGATGATAGCTTAGCGCAAAAAGAATTGGATTTTAAACGACAATTTGAAAGTTTCAATATGGGTTTGAAATCAACCTGCAAGTGGTATTTAGAAAATAAAATTTGGTCAGAAAAAATTCAAAGTAAAATGAGGTCCACGTGAAGGGAATTTTATTAGCCGGCGGCACAGGGACAAGACTTTTTCCGTCAACAAAGGCCGTTTCAAAACAACTCTTGCCTGTGTATGATAAACCAACAATTTATTATCCCCTCTCAACTTTAATGTTGGCGGGTTTATCCGATATTTTAATTATCTCTACCCCTCGAGACATTCCTGTCATTCAAGATCTTCTTGGGGATGGAAAGCAATTTGGCATAAAATTATCTTATAAAGTCCAACCTAGCCCCGATGGAATTCCCCAGGCATTTTTGCTAGCCGAAGATTTTTTAGCTGGATCTGGGGCCTGCCTGATTTTAGGTGATAATCTTTTTTATGGTCATGATATTCCCAAACAAATGCAATCCGCCGTCAAACGAAATGGCGCCACCGTTTTCGCCTACCATGTTAATGATCCCGAACGATACGGCGTTATCGAATTCGATAAAGATCGAAAACCTCTATCGCTTGAAGAAAAACCCAAACAACCTAAATCCAATTGGGCCATTACCGGATTGTACTTCTTTGATCAAAGTGTCGTCAGCCGTTCTAAAAAGCTAAAACCGTCAAAAAGAAATGAGCTTGAGATTACAGACTTGATTCGCAGTTACCTTGATGAAAGTGCACTGAACATCGAAGTCATGGGACGTGGTCGCGCCTGGCTTGATACTGGAACTCATCAGTCTTTGCTGACCGCTTCCCAGTTTGTTCAAACCATTGAAGATCGCCAAGGACTAAAGATTGCTTGTTTGGAAGAGATCGCTCTTCTTCAGGGTTTTATTACCAATGATCAGTTGAAGATTCTGGCAGAAAGCTACCCCAATTCTGGCTATGGAAATTATGTGAAGCAGCTTGCAGCGGGAAAACTCCATTAAATGGACAGTACAGATCAGATTTTAAAATTAACCAGTGAATTTAGCGCCGGGGTTTCACGAGAAAATCAAGTCGTCGCTGCGGTTATAAAGGAATATTTTTCATTTGTAGAAAAATGCAATTCTGCCACCGACTATTTCAACCACTCTGTTTCTCATTCAAAAATCGAATACGTTGAATTTATTAAAAATTTTACTAAAAATAATCTGAAAATTTTGGATATCGGAGTTGGCCGCGGCGAATCTTCGGTGTTTTTAGCCCACAGCGGTCATCAGGTATTCGCGGTGGAACCCTCAATCGATTTTTGTAATCTGATTTCCTTAGTAAAAAATAAATTTAATTTAAATATTAATGTCATCAACACCGTTGGTGAAGAAACTGATAAAATTAAAGAAAAGAATTTTGATGTCGTTGTTTTTAATGCCAGTTTACATCATTGCGATGATCCAGAATTAGCCTTAAAGAATGCTTTTCATCTTCTTAAACCTGATGGACTAATTTTTCTCTCTTCTGAAATCCAAATTCGGCCCTGGGTTAACAAAAAACGATGGTACTGGCTTTTAGAAAAATTTCCTGAAAAAATGGGCCATTATGGTGGCAATGAACATGCCTATTATTCGTGGGAATATGTTAAAATGCTTAAAGCCGCGGGATTCAAAAAAGTGAAAAGAGTCCCCTCGGGGCAATTTTTGCACCCAATGTACCGGATAAAATATGATTTAAATATACAGGCCTTTTCGGAGCGAAAGATTAAAGAGAAATTTAAGTTTTTGATTCGTTCCGTATATTATGTGTCCATGGCGCTTTTAGTGCGGATTCCCCTACTTTTCCAACCGCTCAGCTTACTTTCTATCATACCGGCTCAATTTAGTGGGCTAAAATCTAAATAATCACTTGAGGCTGAGCACTCACTTGGGATAAAACTGATCAAATTTCTTAGATATTTCCAATTACAACAAAGGATTAGCTTATGCTTCCAGTTGTTCTTTCCGGCGGCAGTGGAACTCGTTTATGGCCCGTATCACGTACCAAATGGCCTAAACAATTCTGCGACTTATTTGAAGAATCTTTGCAATCACTGACCTTGCGACGTGTTTCAAGACTTGGAATTCCTTGGGTCCTCACTTCCGAAAATCTACGTGGCTTAACTGATAAAAAACTCAAAGAGCTCAATTTCAATAAATCAAAAACACTGTATGAGCCCCAAGCCAAAAACACCGCACCAGCGATTGCCTTTCTTTGTAAATATTTGCTTTTGCATGGACTTGAAGAAGAAATTGTTGGCGTTTTTCCAGCCGATCAACTGATCGAAAAAGAAGATGAGTTTATCAAAGCTGTTTCCTTAGCTGCCAAAGAAGCGGAAAGTGGAAAAATTGTTACCTTAGGGATTCAACCCACATTTCCTTCAACGGGATTTGGTTACATTCAAATGCAAAAACAAGCGACCATGGAAGAGTCTGGTTTTGAATCATTTAAAGTTGTTAAATTTCATGAAAAGCCAAATAAAGAAAAAGCCAGTGAGTTTTTAAAAAGCAAAAGCTATCAATGGAATGCCGGTATATTTGTTTTTAAAGCTAAAACGATGGCCGATATTTTTAAGGCAAAAGCACCAGATTTATGGACGGTGGCAGATCAACTCTTGCCAGACCTTAGCAATTTAACTGAAGTCTATAACGATTTCCGTAATATCAGCATCGATTACGCCGTGATCGAAAATCTAAATGAAGAAGTTCTTCGCTGTATTCCTTGTGATATTGGCTGGAATGATGTTGGCTCTTGGGATGCTATGGCCGAGATGACCGGTCTTCAGAAACCTGTACAGACCCGAGTCGACCACAACTCTAAAAATAATTTTCTGCATCCTCTTCCTGAAAAAACTTATGCTTTTGTTGGAGTCGACGATTTAATCGTTGTAGACACCAAAGATGCCTTACTGGTTTCAAAAAAAGGATACTCCGAAGATGTAAAAAATGTCGTTGAAAAATTGAAAGTGATCCAACCACCAGTGGTTAACGAACATATTTTCGAAGAACGACCTTGGGGCCGATTTGAAATTCTGAAAGACACCGAACGCTATAAATCAAAAGTGATTCACGTGCTTCCCTCTTCGCAAATTTCCTATCAATCTCATGCGAAACGAGAAGAACACTGGCTGATCACGCAAGGGCGCGGGGAAGTCGTATTGGAAGATAAAATTATACCTGTTCAACCGGGTATGTACGTTAAGATACCTCTTGGCGCTAAACATCGCATTCGCAATACAGGCCTCGAAATGGTTGAGTTCATCGAAGTGCAAATGGGAACTTATTTTGGTGAAGATGATATCATTCGCTATCAAGATGATTACAAAAGGATTTGATTGATGACAGGCAAGGAAGATTTTCGTACTGAAATCTACAAAGATTATGTTGGATTCAAACAATGGGAAGCTCCGTCGGCCATTAATCCTCAAGAAATTTACGAAATTGAATTCCAGCGCCTTAAAGTCAAAGGACCTCTGCGAATTCTAGAAATTGGTTATGGCAAAGGCGAGTTTCTGGATTGGGCTAAATCCAAGGGTCATAGTATTAAGGGAATTGAAATTATTCCTGAACTTGTTGAGCAGGCTCGATCCAAAGGCCATGATGTTCAAATGCTTTCGGTAATGGATCTTTCTGGTGGAAGATTTAATCCAGCCGAGTTTGATGTTGTCGTAATATTTGACGTCCTCGAACATCTGCATGTTTCTGAAATCATTGAAGTGATGAAAAGCATTCGCCTACTTTTAAGACCACAAGGCCTTCTTCTCGCACGATTTCCAAATGGAGCATCACCAATTGGCTTAATCCAACAAATGCGCGATTTGACTCACGTGACTCAACTTTCACCGGATCGCATGGAACAGCTAGGTCGTATTACGGGATTCAAATTGAATTTTAGTGGCAATACCGCTCGACCAATGACTCAGGGAAAAAATCCTCGATGGATGCGAGTTATTTTGTACACCATTAGAGATTTTATCGAAGTCACTGTTGGTTTGTTATATTACGGTGGCCGGGTGGCCCTTGACCCAAATATGACCGTGATTATGCAAAAGCAAAATGACAAAAACGAACACTGATCGTGATTTATTTTTTTCTTTAGCTGCTCAAGGGACCCCCGCTATTTTAGCTTTAGTCTCGATTCCAATATTGCTCGGTCATTACGGGATTGAACGATTTGGGCTCTTAACTTTTTTTTGGACGCTGCTCAATTGGATTTCATTTTTAGATTTAGGAATCACCAGAACGCTCACAAAATCTCTGGCTGAATCCGGAAAAACTCTGACGGAATCAGCTCAACGATTAATGAAATCTTCTTTTGTTTTAGTCCTTAGTATGGGCACATTTGGCTGCATTTTAATTCTATTATCGCAAAATTGGATTTTTACTCAATATTTAAAAATTTCAGAAGCTTTACTCCCCGAAGCACAGTCCTGTTTATTAGCTTTGGCCCTTAGTTTTCCTTCATTACTGTTATTTTCTTTCTTCAAAAGCTCGATGGAAGGTCGACAAATTTTTCCTGTCGCTAATAAAATGCAGTTTGTGACCGGAGTGCTAAGTTATGCAGCTCCACTTCTCTCTTTATTTATTTCTAACCGACTAGATACGGCATTATGGATATTGATGATCTTGCGTTGGGCACTTGTGGTATGGGCCTTTAATAAAGTGAGAATAGAAATATCTTTACAATGGTTTAAACAAAAAATTATTTTTTCTGATTTTAAAAATCTTTTCAGAGTGGGAATTTGGTTTTCCTTATTGACTATCATTAGCCCATTGCTAATTTATCTGGATCGATTTTTAGTAAGTTCATTTGTTCCCATGAGTGAGCTTGCTTACTATACAACACCTTTTGAAATCGTAACACGTTTTTGGCTAATCCCAGCCGCTGTTGTACGAATTATTTTTCCAGTTTTTTCGTCACATCAAGGACTTCCCAATCAAGAAACCTTTCGTGTTTTTCGTCGTGGTCTACTTTGGATTGCTTTCCTCACAATTCCAGCAGCGCTTATCCTGGGAATTTGGAGCAAAACTCTTTTGGGTTTTTGGCTTGGCAAAGACTTCGGCGATCAGAGCGCTTTGATTTTACAAATTCTGTTATTTGGAATCGTATTAAATTGTTTGAACTGGATTCCCTTTACGCTTATCCAAGCTTCACGGCACATTCGCTGGACCGTATACATACCTCTTATTGAACTCGGATTATTTCTGATTATCTATTTTCCACTTGTGGAGAAATATGGCGTTGTTGGAGCGGCAGTAGCATGGAGTTTGAGGCTGGGTGTGGACGCATTGGTTTGGTTTGGAGCAAGTGCAATGGTGTTTCGCTCAAATAATAATAAATTACATATTAACTCTTCAATTTGAGCGACCTATCCTACATACATCGAATTACAAAAAGACGGAGAGACTATTTTCCAGATGTTTCCATCTTCTTGCAACATCGGCAGACAATCGTTGATTTGATTAATAAGCAAAGATATACCTAGGCTTTATTAATTAAGAGGAGCCTATGAAAAGCGCATTAATTACTGGGGTTACCGGTCAAGATGGTTCATATCTTGCTGAATTTCTTTTAAAAAAAGGCTATAAAGTTCATGGCTTGACGCGACGGTCCAGCACGTCTCCCAATGACCGAATTGAGCACATTATTAACGATATTAATCTAATCAATGGCGATCTTTTAGATCAACCCTCTTTGATCGAAGCTCTTGAAGAGTCCAAACCGGATGAAATCTATAATTTAGCCGCACAAAGTTTTGTTCATGCTTCTTGGAATCAGCCCGTTTTAACAGCTGAATTTACTGCAGTGGGTGTAACGCGAATTCTTGAGGCCATGCGAAAGGTCGCTCCTAAAGCGCGCTTTTACCAAGCTTCAAGTAGCGAAATGTTTGGCAAAGTCCAAGCGGTTCCTCAAGTCGAAGCAACCCCATTTTATCCGCGCTCTCCGTACGGAGTCGCAAAACTTTATGGCCATTGGATTACCATTAATTATCGCGAATCTTATAATATGCATGCTACAAGTGGAATTCTGTTTAATCACGAATCTCCCCGTCGTGGAATTGAATTTGTAACTCGGAAAATTTCTTATCATGTCGCTTTAATCAAAAATGGCCTGGCCAAGGAACTTCGCCTTGGTAATTTGGATGCTCAACGTGATTGGGGTTATGCTGGTGATTATGTCGAAGCAATGTGGTTGATGCTTCAACAGGAAAAACCTGAAGATTACGTTATTTCTACAAATGAAACTCACACCGTAAAAGAATTCGTAGAACTCGCATTTGCTCGGGCCGATTTAGATTGGAAAAAGTATGTTGTTATCGATCAAAAATTTAATCGGCCAGCTGAAGTCGATTTGCTCATTGGTAGTTCTGCGAAAGCGAAAAAATATTTGGGCTGGGAACCCAAAACTAGTTTTAAAGAGTTGGTTCATATGATGACTGACGCTGATTTGAAGCATGTTGCAAACCTTAAACGTAATACAACGCTCTAAATGTCATTCGATAAGCTCAGGAACAGTGTTCTTGAAATTTACAAATATCGTTATGTCACATATGCTTTTGTGACGACCAATTTAAGATCCAGATATCGCAGATCAGTTCTTGGATTCCTGTGGACCGTTTTAGCTCCCATGCTCCATTACATTATTATGGGTCTTGTCTTTACGGTTTTACTTAAAACCCAAATTGAAAATTATTTTGTTTATTATTTTTCGGGTGCTCTCTTTTTTGCTGTTGTTTCTTCAACTTTAAATCGAGCCCCGACGGCTTTTATTCAAAATGAACACTTTATAAAAAAAATATACTTACCAAAAATAATTTTTGTACAAAATGTTGTTATCTACGAAGTTGTTAACTTTGTTTTGTCGGCAACGTCATTAATGATTCTTGGAATTATCTCTAGCAAACTTGAATTTTCATTTGTTATTTTCACGTCGATACTACCCATAATTTTAGTGGCTATATTTCTTTTTGGCATTAGTGCGATGATTAGCTTAGCCACTGTTTACTTCAGAGATCTTGTGCACATTGTGCCAGCGATCCTTCAAGCCGCATTTTTCGCGACGCCAATAATTTATAACAAATCCATGATTCCAGAAAAATACCATATCTTGATTGATATCAACCCCTTATCCTATTTTCTTGAAGCCTTCCGTCAGCCTTTATTGACCAATAGTCCACCTGATGCTCGCTTGTTATTAGGATTAACCATACTTTCATTAACAAGTTTTTTAATTGGTTTTTTACTAATTGATCGCTTTCAAAACAAAATTGTTTTTAAATTATGACGATGACAACAACCGATGGACTTATACAGCTTAAAGATGTCTGCCTCGATTATGAAAGCCATCATGATCGAACGAACAATCTTAAAGAATTTATCGTTAACTTAATTACTCGCCGTAGTTATGTGAAAGAAAAGCTTACAAAAATTCGTGCTATCGATCATATGAACTTCACGGTGCAAGAGGACGATCGCATTGGGATCATCGGACTCAATGGTTCAGGTAAAAGCACTCTTCTTAAGGTCATTTCTGGAATCCTGGTTCCCTCTGCCGGTCAAATCAAAGTTGATGGCTCAATACAACCCCTGATTGAAGTTGGCGCCGGATTTGATGCGGAGTTTACTGGTCGTGAAAATATCTATCTTAATGGATACATGCTGGGATTCACTAAAAAGCAACTTAAGGAAAAAGAAAAGGAAATTATCGATTTTACTGAACTCGGGGAGTTTATCGATACCCCTGTAAAATACTATTCTTCGGGAATGACCGTAAGATTGGCATTTACGATTGCCACTTCAATTTCACCAGATATTTTAATTATTGATGAAATGTTAGCCGCTGGTGATGCCGCTTTTATTTCGAAAGCAGAAAAACGAATTGATCATCTTATCAATCAAGCTCGTGCCCTGGTCATCGTTTCTCATGACTTAGGATTTATTGAAAGAATGTGCACGCGAACCTATGTCATGGAAAAAGGTAAATTTATTTTTGGTGGTAAAACAGAAGAAGCCTTACAGTTTTATAAAAATATGATTAAAACTCGCCAGCAAGCTAGCATAAATAATTAAATATCTTCCAAGAATTTTTTAACAAGATATTTTTCATTCATCGTATCGTCCCAATGCATATCTAGAAAAGATACGATTTTGGCATTATTCCCTACGAAAAATGATGGATCGTTCTTACGAAATCGAGCTGGATCTGGTTGAAATTTTATATCAACCCCAATAGCATTTCCCAACTCGTGAGCTAGAACTTTTAAATTTAAGCCTACCCCACTGCATATATTAAATATTTTGCTGGATCCTTTATCATGTTTAGCAGCTACATATTTTGAAAAAATATCCCTAATTCTTTGCACCGGACTGATATCACGAATTAAATCTAAATTTCCGACTGAAATTTCCTGAGTTTTAAGCCCTTGTGATTTAGCCTGAACGCAACGTTCATAAATGCTTGGAAGAAAAAACTCTCGGTGATGAGTTTTATGAGTGTGATTAAAAATTCGAAATACTGTCGACGTAACTTGATACAACTGCGAATAGCTTTCGATAAGCAGTTCCGAGGTGTATTTGGAACGGGCGTAAGCGTTCAATGGTGATACTTTTGATGATTCACTCAACGGAGTAGTCACCTGTTGTGAATCATACACTTGGGCTGAAGACGAAAAAATTAAATGTGTGTTTGGACAATGGGCCTTTATTCCTTCAAGTAACAGACTGGTGCCGAACTGATTTACGGCAAAAAGCTTTTCAAGATCTGACTCCCCTTGGGGCACAGAACTGATTCCCGCTAAATGCACAATAAAGTCATAGTTTTGTGCAGATAAACATTTAAATAATTGCGATGAGTTTAGAATATCACCTTCAAAAAGAAATACTTCATGGCCAATTTCTTTAAAGCGATCACTGACATGCTTTCCGATAAAGCCCTGCCCTCCGGTGAAAAGTACTTTCAATTCAACCGCCTAACTTTTTTTCCCTGAATTATATTGAGAGAAAGCCAAATCAGAAAGCTGACATGAAAAGATATCCTTCGAATTAAATAATAACTCGATCTTACCTTAGACTTAACTTTTGAAAGATGTATTTTTACGCGATCCTTTACTCGATAAAGAAGATAAATGCATTGGCTGATGACGCGATTTCTAGATTTGGTTTTTTGCTCGACACCAGCTGGTGCAGCAGCAGTGGCCTTCTTCTCTATCAAATGGCGAACAAACTCACCCTCTTCAATTCTTTTACTAAAGGCCACAACACTATTACGAACTTTATTCATGCGAAATCGTCTTTCCAGACGAAATAACATTACTTTTTCCAATACATCTTGTTTGGTTAAAACTTTGTTTTCATTTTGATAATCTTTTGAGTTCGCGTAATTTCTGGCCGCTCGATAGTCACCGACAACTGTAACTTCGTTTTTTAATAATTTTTTTTGTGGTTTTGACTCAAGAATATTTTTCATGACCTTATCAAAAATCGGCCAAACATAATCGGGACTATAATACCGCGCCACGCTATCTTGCTCTTTTTGCAGTATACGAATGAACTCCTGATCCTGCTCAAAAAGCCGCTGTGTTAATCGCTTAGCTTCTTCAGTTGATGAATAGGCCCCATGGCCCTGCCCATTAAGAATCATGCGATCCAGCAAACAACCCTTGGTGTATAACACTGGACCACCTACCACCATCATTTCTATCGGGGGCAGGTAACAGACCCTTGGATTTGGGTAGGTGTATAAAAAGCCCGCAGATTCCGAGAAATATTTTTGCAAACGTTCATAAGCAATTGTTCCAATAACCTGCGGATCATTAATTTTCGCAAGCTGTACTCCGAAAAACAAATAATGATCTTCCGGAAAATTTTTCTTTAAGAAATTATAGTGATCTAAATAAAATGGATTATTTATATTCGGGCAGGTCACCATCATCTGGCGATTTTTTACCGAATTTTTATTCCAATCCCCTATGCGAGTAAATATTGAAGGATCCAGGCAGTACGGCACCACCGTCGCTCTACCTTTTAACCATTGATCTTCATCCGTTATCGTTTTTTCATGAAAAGGCAAAAAGTAAAAGTTGTCTCGATTTAATATTTGCGTAATTCCTTCATAATTGACCAACTCTTCAGAAAGAATTTCCAACTGTCCATAGGTGCGATAAATAACTTTACCTTTATAAACACGAAGAACTTCCGAAAGCCACCATGGGTGAATCGTTACAACTACGGCATCAAAATACTTATTAAGAATTTCCGTAATTTCTTCATCTATTGAGTTATAAAAAAAATTATACTTCGATAGTTTTTCAAAAATATGGGGAGGAAGGCTTGTCGGTTGTGATGAGTCCCAATTCATTTGAGCAGACTGATCTGGAACAGGAGTATTATAAGGTGGGTTAAATACTTCGTAGCCAAGGGCTCGCAACCGAACAAGCTCGGTCTTAACAAGTAATTTGTGAGCACCTAACCAAAAAATTCTCATATTTTGATTAACCTAGGTGTTCATTTAAATTATCTTTACTCACAACGTGGATATGAGGCAGCGGAAATATAAACTTTCCGTTTTGCTCAAGAATATATTTTTTCTCTCGAGATAAAATATTTTTCTTAAAATGCCACGGCATCACTAAATAATAATTTGGTTTTTTAGCTTTAGAATCAGCTTCGGAAATAATTGGAATTTGTGTGCCGGGCGTGAATTTTCCAAATTTATCTTCATTAACTTCAGCGACCGCGGCAATGTCTTTCGTCCCAAAACCACAGAACTGTAAAATAACATTTCCTTTTGTCGATGCTCCATAAGCATGAATCGTTTGACCGGCATCTCGGATTTCTCTCACGACAGACTTAAGTTCATCTCGATGCTTAAAAACATCTTTGGCATATTTTTTATAAAGATCCATGCCCAAGTAACCTTCTTTTTTTTCTTTCTCTAAAAGAACAGCAACTTTTTCGGAGCTCTTCATTGTTTTATTAGAATTAGCACCAGCAGTAATTGAAAAACTACCGCCGTTAACATCATTCAATTCCACTTCGATAATTTTAAGATTTGCAGCCTCTAAGATTTTCTGAACCTGATGAAGTCCATAATACTCGAGATGTTCATGACAAACAGTATCGTACGCCAAAGTTTCTATCATCAAAGGTAAATAACTTTGTTCAAAAACCCAAACTCCGTTTTCATCTAGAATCGAAGCGATCTCTTTTGCAAATTGAATGGGATTTTCCAGATCATAAAACATGGCAATCGACGTAACAACTTTTGCTTTTTTTCCAGGAAACTTATCCTGAATTAATTTTGAGGAGAAAAAATCAGGAATTAATTGCACATCCGGCTTATAATATTTTTTGAATTTAGAACCTGAAGGATCGATACCAACAAAAGTGCACTTTCGATCTTCATAATGACCTAGAGTAGTTCCATCATTGCTGCCAATATCGACAACCAGATCATCTTTTTTAAATTCAACTAAGCGACTGATGGTTTTAACTTTTTGTTTTAAATGTTCGACCATTGAAGCGTTCAGTCCTGAACGATATCCATAGTTTTCGCCATACAGTTGGGACATATCGTAACTGTGTGCCATTTGCACCAGATGGCACTCGCTACATTTAACTAATTCTAACGGACCCTTTTCAACGGTTTGTCCAGCGGCTGGGAACATTCCAGTTAAGTACTGCTGACCTAAATCCAAAATGGTTTCTAGATTACTTGAGGCACAAATTCGGCATTTGGAAGTTTTCGTATAAATCATATATCACCTGACTTTTTGTATTGGTAAAATAACAAAATACAACCCTATATTGAAACTATATCTTTATCAAATATAAATCATCGCTTACAATCTCAGTGGCGCTTGGCAGATAAAGCTTAAGCTCATCCATCATCTTTTGACCACGATCTGCAAAACCCCTTTTATTCAAGTATATTGCCGAAAAACCCTTTTCACGAAGCAACAAAACTAGTTCTGTTATAGATTTACGTTCGGCTTCTTTTTGCCAATCATTGTCAGGACGACCCTTCATTGAAGCATAGGACCAACGAAACTGAGAAGAATATAAAACTGGCCTAAAATGCTCGTAATCAGTCATTTCAAATAATTTAGGATATTCTGGAAAATCAACCACCGGTAATTGAAAAATCATTGCACCAGCGGGAAGATTTTTTTCAATTTTAGAAACAAAATCTCGGTCTGCGTCGACCCTGTTTTTAATTTCTGCATACTCTGTAAACCGAGTTCTTGCTGGCAAATCTATAAGCGCAATACAAATTAAAGCAATGGCTGCTTGTCGCCCCCAGTGGGGATTAACTTTTCTAAAAAATAAAAATAATGAAATTATCAATACCAAAATACTGTATCTATTTGTACATCGAAAGAGATACATTCCTGCAACTATTGAAATTAAAAAATTTAAACCACCAGAAATCGAAAAGCCGACAAGCCAATAGAGATATAACCAAAAACTATCGACTTCCTGTTTTTTACCACGAAAAAAATGCCAGATAGGGATCCCTATCGCATAAACAAAAGCAAGGCAGCCAATTAATCCCAAGTAGGAAAAACCAGGTTCAGTATGAATAAGAAATGGACGATCGTAATAAATCTTATGAGCCCAATTCTGAAAGCCTTTAATCAAATGCGTATAAGGTAAAAAAAGATCAGCAATCTTCATGCTATATTGCTCTATGCTGCTCAAATCACGCGTTAGGATTAGCGTATTAGGACCAGCCTTCAAGCGGTATAAAAATGTATCTATTTGTCCTAGAGCAAGTCCAAAAATACTTAGGGCGATCGCAAACATCGGTGCGACTATTAATCGCCCTTTTTTTTGAAGTGCATGTTTGATGGCGCCGAAGAATAAAAATTGGCCAAAAATAAATGTATAGTAAGGGAAAGAAAGGCCAGTCGTCAAAGAAACCAAACCTGTAAATATTTTTTTATTTTTCGTCCAGACAGTTGTTGAATTAAAGCACCAATCAGAAATAATTAGCATGAATGGCAAGAACCAAGCGCCAATTAACATAACATGCTCAAATCCACGCAACAGCATAAAATGGGAAAGCGCGACAAGAACGCCGCCCGCAGTTGAAAGGTTATTACGAATCCCATAATAGGTAAGAAATAAATAAAATGATAATCCGTTTAAAATCATAAGAGCAACTACGGCCAAATTTGCACCAAAAAATTGCCCAAAAAATTTCTGAAAAACTGCAATTGTATAATACAAAATGTCTTCGTTATTCGGCAAATCACTAAGATCCACTCCATTAGGAGCATTCATTATTGGCACTGACTTCGAAAGAAATGGAATGAGCTGACCCGTCGAGTACATACGTGTGTAAAAATGAACTGCCAAATGATCAGCTTGATAAGAAATCGGATACTGCCAGGCTTCGACCGACCACTTTCGATAAACAATACTAAATCCTAAAAACGATACCATTATAATGGTGGCTATTGATTTAAAATAATTTGAAGCAAGTATGGCTCTGAATTGTGACAACAGATCTAGCCTTTCCAATTGTTACAAACGCTAATAATTTTCTCGACCTCTTCGTCAAGAAGATAGGGGTGCAAAGGAAGCGAGACTACCGCTTGAGAAATTTGATTTGCATGCACAAGTTTTCCAAAAATTAATGTATCAATTTCTTTCATGGCTTGTTGATCAGGAATTAAGTGTGGGAAATGAATTGAAGTCTGAATGTTATTTTCTTTAAGAAAATGAACGAATCGTTCACGTGCCGCCGAATCAGATAAAAAAACTGGAAAAATATGCCACACATTGCGGGTTACTTGTGACGAAATTTTTCTGATTGCTGGATTATTAATTTGTTGTAAGTATTTTTTTCCAATTGCAGCGCGCTTTTTTAACCATTGATCTAAATATTTTAAATGCACAAGTAAAATAGCCGATTGAAGCTCATCTAATCGACTATTCATTCCTAAATGACTGTGAACATATTTATCTGTTTGACCATAGTTTTTCAGATAACTCGCTTTATCGTTTAGGCTCGACTGATTGGTTAATATGGCGCCACCATCACCCATTGCTCCAAGATTTTTAGTTGGATAAAAACTGGTCGCAATAAAATCACTTTTTGTTTCAATATCAAATAAATGATGACCACAAATTGACTGTGCCGCATCTTCGACAATGCGAATATCGGTTCTTTCTTTAATTTCATTAAGAGCTTCAATATCTAACATCTGCCCAAATAAATGCACTGGTACAAAATATTTTATTTTATGTTTTTCAATAGCCTCACTAGCTAACTTTAAATCAATAAGACCGTTTTCATCGGTATCACAAAAAACCGGACATCCTCCTGCTCTAATTATTGCCAAAGTGGTGGCAAAAGCGCTTAAAGGTGTCGTTAGAACTTTGTCGCCAGAGCGAATTCCTAAACTTCGCAAAGAAATTTCTATAGCGTCCAGGCCATTGCCGACCCCTTGGCAATAAGAAAAATCCGTATGTTTTGCCAAAGCCTTTTCAAATTCCTGAAGGGAATTACCCAGAATATACCAACCCGTTGAGCCCAATTTGGACATAGCTTTTTCAACTTCAGCGCCGACTTCTTCCCATTGTCTTTTAAAGTTCTGGAAGGAAATCAAATTTGATCCTTGGTTAAAAAAGTTTGATAGTCCCGGATATAGTCATTTTCGTCATATTTCTCGGATGCCAAAATAATACAAACAGCACCCTTTGAAAAATGGCTGAGACGAGTCCAAATGAATGATGGAATGTAGAGTCCCTCATTAGGCCGTTCCAGCTGAAAACTCCTCGTCTCTCCGTATTTATCAGTTAAAACCACCTCTACAGACCCTGATAAGCAAATCATAAATTGCTCAAGAGATTTATGGGCATGATTCCCTCTCTCTGCATCCATACCGATGTCGTAGAGATAGAACATTCGCTTCATTAGAAATGGGATCGCTTCTGGAAATTCGACTGCGGAAAGCGAACCACGGCTGTCTTTGAACTCGTTCCATTGCCGCTTTTCAATTGATTTAACACTAGTGAGTTTCTGTAATCGCGTCATTTATAAATTTATTTCCTTACCCACTCTATGAGACCTAAATTCCCCAAACATGATGCGACAAATGGATTACATTTTTTCGAATTTTAAAGGTCTGAGTATCATCTTCAAATATACCCATCAACTAATTATTGCATTGACAATATTTGAAGCTAATCATAGCCTTATGCCCCATGTCGGAGATGTCAGAAGTTCCCCACTTATTGAGTGTAATTATCCCGGTTTATTACAATGCTGAAAGCCTTCCCGTACTCTATGAACGCCTCAATCAAGTTTCAATTTTACTTAAAAATGCTCACTTTGAGTTCGTATTTGTCGATGATCGCTCGGGGGATGATTCCTTTGCAGTTTTAAAGCAACTTTCGCTTAAAGATCATCGAGTTAAAGTTGTTCGACTTTCACGCAATTTCGGTTCTTTCGTCGCCTGTCTTGCCGGCTTAAGCTATTGCAAGGGTCATACGGCTACCATAATTGCTGCTGACTTACAGGACCCACCCGAATTAATTGTTAAGTTTTATGAAAAATGGCTCTCTGGCAGTCGAGTTATCTGTGCGGTCAGAGAAGCCCGAAATGAAAATCCAATTAAAGTTTTCATTTCTAATATTTATTATCGGTTACTCCGCAAATACGCCTTAAGCGAAATGCCAAAAGGTGGATTTGATTCTGTAATGATCGATCGCAAAGTAATCGATTTTCTTGTAACTACAGGCGAAAAAAATACCAGCTTAATGGGCCTAATCCTGTGGGCAGGCTTTGAACGCAGTTATATTAATTATACGAAACAAGAACGAGTCCACGGCCAATCAAGATGGACCTTAAACAAAAAAATTAAGTATTTTATCGATTCATTTTTAGGGTTCAGTTACACACCCATACGCGCCATTTCAATACTTGGAATTTCGACTGCTGTTTTTGCTTTAATTGCTGCCGTTTATGTTATATTTCAAGCTCTTTTCATTGGCATTGATGTCCGTGGTTTTCCAACGACGATTGTATTCATTTTAGTAAGTTCAGCCATCCAGATGTTAATGATTGGTGTCCTTGGTGAATACGTTTGGCGAAATCTTGAAGAATCAAGGAAAAGACCCGTTTTTCTAGTGGACCAAGTCATCGATGGGCAACAAGATAAAGTGGTACAAACTCAAGTCGAAGTTGTAAGCAAAGTTTAAAAAGAGGTTTAAGTTATGAGAATCGCGCTAATTGAACCACCTCCACAAGGTATTTACGGAAATCTGAGATCAAAAGGAAGTTTTGGTAATTTCAAAGCTGATATCAGCTGGCCCCCGATTGATCTTATTATTCTTGCAGGATTCATCCGCCATCAAGGTCACTCTTGTTTTATCATTGATGCGGGCGGCGAAAGGCTTGATTTGCCAGAAATTGAGAAAAGATTAGCTAAAGAAAAATATGATGTTTGTCTTTTTAACACCTCTACAACAACCATTTTTCTAGATATGGAAATCGCCTTCATCTCTAAAAAAGTCAATCCAACTGCACTGACTGGCGCATTAGGCGTTCATCCGATGGCTGAACCCGAAGAAACTCTTTCAATGGAATCGACTTTAGATTTTTGTATTTACACAGAAATTGAACCTCCACTTTTACAAATTATGAATGGAACTCCTTTAGAAAGTATCAATGGAGTGGCTTGGAAAAAATATGGTGTAATCATCAAAAATCCACCCGCTTCGCCGCTTAAAAATTTAGATGATATGGGCACTCCAGCCCATGATCTTATTCCTCTTGGGATTTATAAAGATCCTCAAGTGCAAAGAACACCTTACTCTGTAACCATGGCAACTCGCGGTTGTGTTTGTGCCTGCACATTTTGTAGCGCCCCACTTTATAATTTTTATCGCAAACGCTCTCTGCCCAACGTGATCAAAGAGCTGAAATGGATAACCGAAGAACTCGGCGTTAAAGAAATTAAATTTTATGATGATGGACTTGCTTACGATCGCAAATGGTTAGTCGCTTTATGTAACGCGATTGTCGAAAATAAAATAGATATCACCTGGAATACCAATGAACGAGCCGAATTCATCGATTTAGAGTTAGCACAACTGATGAAACGAGCCGGTTGTTATTCAATCAATATTGGTGTCGAAAGCGGCAACCCAAATATTCTTAAAAATGCCGATAAACGAACAACCCACGAAAAAATTCTTATCGGCGCTAATGCCATTAAAGCTGCTGGAATTAAATTGATGACCTACTTTATCGTTGGACTTCCTGGCGAAACCAGGCAAACCGCTGAAGAGACTTACCAATTAGCGATAAAATTAGATGGCGATTTTGCTACCTTCAACGTAGCAACGCCTCACCCTGGCACGCCTTTTATGACCTATTTGGAAAATAATGGATATTTGCTTCACCGCGATTATATTTTATACGATCAAAACAACTTACCTTGCTTTGAATATCCAGATTTTTCTGCGGAAGATATGCTTAAAACAGCAACTCTACTGACTCGACGGTTTTATTTAAGACCACGGATGATCTTTAAAAAGGTGATGGAAATAAGATCCTATTTCCAGCTGATTAATTTCGCTAAAAACGTATTAGCCTTTTGTCGGCATTTCGTTCTTGATAGCGAACGGATCAGACCGATTGCTGACGCTGAAGTTAATAAACGCATTGAGGATCGTAAAACAGTTGCAAGCAAACATTTACGTGTAACTGAAATGGGACAATCAAAAGAATTGCACACTTGGCGTGAATATAAGAGCAATAAAAAGTTAACCACCGAAACACCAGGTCAACGGATTTACACGGCTGAAGCTCCTGCCTTTAGAGCGGAAGAATAACAATGCCATCTGGGCCCATTTATAATGTTCTAGTTACAGGCGCCAGCTCAACTAATTCAATTGATTTTATTCGAGCGTTAAAAAAACAAACAGAGCTTTCACTGCGCATTTGTGCAACTGACATTTATGAAAAAAATCTTTCCATTGGCTCTCATTTTTCTGATAGTTTTTATCAGGTCCCGCCTGCAAAAGACCCAGAATTTGTAAATAAGCTTTTAGAAATCTGTAAAGTAGAACAAACTCATATTTTAGTTCCGATTATTGACGAAGAGTTTTGGCCCATATTACAAAACCGATCTCGCTTTGAACAAAATAAAGTCAAAGTGGTTTTACCTGAAGAAACAATCCTATCTGCAACTTCAAATAAATTAAATTTTCATAACTTTTTATTGGCCAATGGCTTTAATTCTCCAACTTTAAAATCTGCGCCATTTTCGTCAGCCGATCTTCCTTTGATTACCAAACCAATTCACGGAAGAGGAAGCCAGGGAGTAAAAATCATTCACACAGCAAAAGATTTAGAAAATTTTCAACTTCCAACAAACTATATCGTTCAAAAAATGGTCAGCGGAACTGAATTTACCATTGATACATTCTCGGATCTTAGTGGAAAAACTTTGGTTGCCGTGCCAAGAGTAAGAATGGAAATCCGTGATGGAAAATCTGTCCGAGCGCAAATCCAACATAATGAATTGATTGAAACAACAACCAAATCCATTTGTGATAAATTGAAAATGACCGGGCCGGCGTGCCTGCAGTGTATTCTTACTTCAGACAATATCCCTTATTTTTTTGATTTCAACTCTCGAATTGGATCGGCAACTCGTTTAACTGTTGAAGCTGGAGTGAATATACCTTTTTTGGCAATTAAAAGTTTACTCAATTTGAAAATTGAGCAAAAGGAACTTCAGTTTGAAAATAATATAATTATGCTGAGATACTTAAACGAAGTGTTCACCAAGGTTTAGTGGAGTTTCAGAATGACCATTTTTCTCGATTTTGATGGTCCTCTAGTTGATAACTTTCCAAGGCACACACAACTATTTGTAGATTTAGCTCAAAAATTTAGTTTTCAACCAATTGATTTACATGAATATTGGCAGCTCAAACGACAAAGAGTTTCAGAAGCGGAAATTCTAAAAAAATGTAAGGATTTTGATCTAAAATGTTTTTCTGAATACATGCAACAGCGCCAGTCTCTTATTGAGACCCAACAATACCTTAAGTTAAATGCTTTAATCCCAAAAACTGAAACTAACATTGAAATATTGAAGAAAGCCGGACGACTCGTTCTTTTAACGACGCGAAATCATATTGAAAATTTGCATTGGGAAATTAAAGATAAAAAAATTGATCACTGTTTTGATCAAATACTCTGTGGTGGCTCGGACAAAGAAAGTTCTGCTGAGACAAAAGTAAAACTAATTAATTCTTCGGGGATAAAGCTTAATGCTGGTGATTTTATCATTGGGGATACTGAAGCCGAAATTATCTGCGGGAAAGCCTTAAATCTCATTACTATTTCGACAGCCAATGGCATAAGAACGAAGGAATATCTTGAATCCTTGAATCCCAAAATTATCATGCCGGATTTAGAAAATTTCGTTAAAACTTTTGGTCCAGGGTTCACCTACACTAAATAGCGTCAAATTAACACTTCTTGAATATTTCTATAACGTCGTTATAAGGTAAAATATTGCAAAAAAAAAGGATCATAATGACTTCTAAAAAGAGCTTACTTAATACTATTTTCGTTACGATTGCATTTATCTTTACAGCAATGCTTGTTTTTAAGCATGTCTCCTCTTTTAGAATGACTAATTCGGATATTCTATTTATTGAATCTCTTTATCGAGATTTTTTTGAAAATTCATTTCCAATAATTGGCTGGCAAATTCTTCGTGCGCCGTCATTCTTACCGGATTGGCCTTTGTATTTTTTTTCTCGTTGGATTACTGGGGATTTCTCTGCTGCACACCAGATCTACATGCCAGTTATTTTGGTTTTTCACCTCCTCTTTTTTTCGTGGATGATTAAGTTTTTCTTTGCCAATAAAATTTCACGACTTGAAAACTATTTTTTCGCAATTGGTCTTGGTTTTTTAATGACAACTCCGCTCATTTTTATGCCCAGTGGATTCTATTATACAGATATTCCTCTATATGATCCAGCGATACATTCCTCCACTTTCTTATGGGGATTTCCAATATTGATGCTTTGGTTAAAACAACTTGAAGGTCCTAAAATTCAATCGCCGTTTCATTTGTTTCTGATCGGCTGCGCTTGTATTATTGCAACCGCTTCCGATCTTTGGTTTATGTTTCAATTTATAATACCCTTGATCGCATCCGAGTTTTTATTTCGAATGTGGAAAAAGCAAAGTCTTAAAACTTTGTTTAAGTTTTTTATAACACTATTTGTAGGCACGTCCATTGGATTTGGACTGCCTTACTTATTCTCATATTTGGGTTGGTTTATTCTTCCAGATGCTCGCGTCGGTGAACCCTTTACTGGATTCCTTCCGTTTTTAAATCAATTTTATGATCAGTTACATACCTTTAAAAATAGTTTTAGAACTTGTTTTCAATACGTACCTATCTATGCGCTGGCCGCTATAATAGCATTCTATGTATCTATCAAAAGTTTAAATAAATTTCGAAAAGAATCAAAATTAAATAGCAATCCAGACGATTCGCTAAGCCTCTTTGGTCTGCAACTTTTTTTCATACTTTCCTTTTTAGCTCCAATGTCCCTGATCGTTACAAAGGGAATGTGGGCTGGAATCGGAAATTTTCGATATTTAATTCCAACATTTATTCTATCATTCTTCATTGTAGGTTACTGGATTATTCGCTTATGCATCCAATGGAAACAAGTTCATAAATCAATTTTCTGGCTCAGTATTATTGCTTATTTTTGCACAGCCATGATGAAACTTCCATGGCCAGTGAGTTTTCATAGAACAGGCTACCCAGCGGAAATGGAATGTTTAGATGCTGTGGCCTATGAGCATAGTCTCAAAAATGGGCTTAGCGAATATTGGTTGGCCAAATTTACTACTAATTTATCAAAAAGAGGACTTCTTATAAATCAAATGACCTATCATTTTGAGCCCCATTTTTGGATTAACAATTATCACTGGTATCTTTCAGATGATGGCAAATCCATCAGGGAATATGATTTTTTTGTTTCGTATAAAAATGACGAAACCCGCAAGCGAGTACCTCTTGAAATTGGCGAACCCAGCGTTATACATGACTGTGGGGCTTTTGATATTATGGTTTTTAAAGATGAAAAAAGAAAACATTTCAATGAATTTCTAAGACCAAAGATGGAAGAGTTTCTTAGCAAATTCGAAAAAACAAAATTTAATTAACTTACCAGACTTTCCATGGGGCCTTTTTTGATTGCCAAAGGTCCTCGAGATAGTTTTTATCACGAAGCGTATCCATTGGCTGCCAAAAGCCCTCGTGCTGAAAAGCTCCTAGATTTCGCTCCTGTGCTAATCTTTCCATGGGTTCTTTTTCCCACACGGTTGCATCGTCTTTAATATATTCAATAACCTTAGGATTTAGCACAAAAAATCCCCCGTTAATATATCCACCACTATGACGAGGTTTTTCTTGAAATGATGATACCAAATTGCCTTCAAAACTGACGACTCCAAATCGTCCTGGTGGCGCGGTAACCGACACTGTTGCTAATTTCTTATGTTGTTTATGAAACTCAATTAATTGGCTAATATTGATATCAGCCACTCCATCACCGTAAGTAAAACAAAAGTCTTCATCACCTAAAAACTTTTTGACAGCCTTTAGCCTTCCGCCGGTCATCGTGTGCTCGCCGGTATCAACAACTGTGACTTTCCATGGCTCAGATGAATTATCATGAACCTCAACACTGTTCGCTTTTATATCAAAAGTTGCACTAGAATTGTGCAAAAAATAATTGGCAAAATATTCTTTGATTACATAACCTTTATAACCGCAGCAGATAATGAATTCATTTATTCCATAAGCAGAATATATTTTCATAATATGCCATAAAATTGGCTTTGTACCAATTTCAATCATTGGCTTAGGTTTTAGTACACTTTCTTCACTAATCCGAGTGCCATAACCACCAGCAAGAATTACAACCTTCATATACTTTCCTTTTTACCTTCGGCGATGGATACAAAACGTTGAATCTGACTTAAACATAATTTATCCACAGAATTTTTTTCATAAAAACCCTTGTACCACTCGACTGACCACTGAAGCATTTCATCGAAATTTAAAACAGGCTTCCACCCAATTGTTGTTCTCAATTTTTGAGAATTAATTCGTAAGTAGGGTGCTTCATGCACCTCCGCGGGGCGATCTGAAACATCATAAAAATTATGGCGCCCCCAATGCATCCCAATTCCCTTTGCCACATCGATAACTGATTTTTCAGATTGTTCGTCGGGCCCAATATTCCACGAACAAGAAGTGCCTTTTGAATCTACAAAACTTCTTTGTATCATAAGTAGGTACACATAAAGCGGTTCCAAAACATATTGCCATGGTCTTGTTGCCTGCGGATTTCTTAATGAAATTTTTTCAGAACTCATCAGTGACCGGACTAAGTCGGGAACAAGTCGTGCTAATGACCAATCACCGCCACCGACAATATTGCCGGCTCGAAAACTCAGAAGTGGTATCGAACTCTTATTAAAAAATGAACTTCGATAAGAAGAAGTCACAATCTCTGCTGCCCCTTTGCTCGCACTATAAGGATCGTCACCACCCATCGGGTCATCTTCAGTAAAGGCTTTTCTTAAGCCTTTATTCTCGTAGCATTTATCACTTGTGATAACACTAACTGATCTTATGGAAGGACATTGGCGCGCACCTTCTAACACATGCGCGGTGCCCATGACATTCGTTGAATGGGTCTCAATTGGGTCCAAATAGGAAGGTAACACTAAAGGCTGAGCCGCAAGATGAATTAATATCTCTGGCTGATTTTGCTGAAAGATTTCAGTTATCTTTGCCATATCCCGAATGTCAGCTCGGATATCTTTGCATTTTTTATGTAAGTTGAGCTCGTTAAATAAACTTGGTTTGGTGGCAGGATCCAGCGAAACACCGATCACTTCAGCTCCCAGATAATTGAGCCAAAAAACAAGCCAGGACCCCATAAATCCGGTATGCCCTGTTATCAGGACAGTACGGCCTTGCCAAAATTGTTTGTCTAATTTAGAGGCGGTAAAACTCATACCCTAAATTACCGTAGGACAGTCATAAATCAAGCAGATCTTCCATTTGACTTGGCCTTATCGCAAAGGTACGAAATAATGACTTATACTAACCCTCCCGCAAGGAGTATCGTATGTCTCTTACAATTTGTTTTTGCGCCTATAATGAAGAAAATAATGTCGAAAAGTGCTTAGATGATGCAATCAAAGAATGTGGCAAAGAGGCCAATCTTGAAATTTTAGTTATCGATAATGCCTCTACCGATCGCACGCCACAAGTTGTTCAGAACTATTCGAAACGTGATCCTCGAATTCAACTGGTACGCCATCCAGAAAATCGTTTTTATTCTGGTTCCTATAGGACTGCATTGAGTCGAACTAAAGCGGAATACACTGTGATTCTAGATGGTGACTACCAACACACAGCAAAAGATATCGCAGCAGCCATCAACCTAATGAGAGAAAAGAATTGGGATGTTTTGTTCGGTTGGAAAAAAAGTCGGCATGACGGTCCTGCACGTAAACTATTTTCGGTTGGCTTACGATTGATATCACAAGTATTACTTGGCCATAAACTTCATGACATAAATTGTGGATTTAGAATATTTAATCGTAAATCAACAAACCAAATCGAATTGAAAGAAGTCATCAATAGCGCGGGACCTGAAATTTTTTGCGAATGTTCACGGCTAGGACTCAATGTGGGTGAAATGCCTGTACAGCATTTCGCGCGAACATCTGGTGAAGGAATGCATGATTCCGTATGGCCACTTTTAAAAAATACTCTTAAATTTCTAAAATATATTCTGCATTTGCGCAAAAGATACAGAACAGAAATGATTGAGTGTCGTGAATCATGAGTGTCGTTGTACTGGGTGGTGGAATTGCCGGTTTAAGCACTTGCTTAAACTTAGATGAAAGAATTTCGACAACGCTACTTGAAAAAGAATCTGCTCTTGGCGGGCTTTTAAAAACGGATATCCATAAAGAACATTTTTTTGATCATGGACCTCATCTGTTCTTTCACCAAGATCCCTATTTTTTAGAAATTTTTAAAAAAGCCACTTCACATATAGGCTCGGTTGTTAGAGCTGCAAAAACTGGTCAATGGTCATTTCAACAGTTAATTGAATACCCCTACTCCTTAAATCTTTTTAAAATCCCCGACGAAATTAAAACGAAATGCGTAAGTGATTTCGTCAATCGACAAATTGAAAATGCCAGATCTCAACCGCCAGCTGCTAAAAATTATGAACAATATTGTCGAACTTTTTTCGGCGACGGACTGACTGATCATTTCATGATCCCCTATGCTATTAAAATTTGGACTGTTCATCCACGCGAACTTTCAACAGATTGGGTTGGAATTCGAATTATTTTACCAAATTTACAAGAAATGCTCCGGGGCGCTCTCACTGGTAGATCGCTTGGTGCTAATTACATTAAGGATTTTAAATATCCCAAACACGGCGGAAGCCAATCTTTCGTCAATGGTATAAGAGATTTATTAAAGCCAAATGTCACAATACTGCCGAATAGTCATGTTTGTGAGATTGATTTAAACACCAAGACAATTGCACTTGAAGATGGACGCAAGATTCATTATGAACAAGTCGTTTCCTCTCTGCCACTGCCGGACCTGGTAAAAATAATTAAAGATTTACCAAAAAATATTATTGATGCTGTTGCCCAGCTTGAATGGTTTGGAGTTCTTCTTCTTAACTACGCCTCTGAAGAAATTGCTCGTAATGACTACCAATGGATCTACTTTGATCAACAAGATGCCTGCTTTCACCGGATTCATTATCCTTCCAAGTTAGCAGATTCGATGGCGCCAGAAGGCAGTCAATCCATTCAAGCTGAAATATCATTCTCGAAACATCGACCATTGGTCGCCAATCCAGATTTATTATTGGAAAGAGCTTGGAAAGAATTAACCCAATTGAAATTTTGCAATAATCAAAATCTTCCTCAAATTGCAAAAACACGACGAATTGAATACGCCTACGCAATAATGAAAGACAATCGAATGGCTGCTGTATCCCTGATTAAAGAATATCTAGACAGTAAAGATTTTATTACCTGCGGGCGTTTTGGCGACTGGGATTATATTTGGACTGACAAAGTTTTATTAAGCGGAAAAAACGCAGCACAAAAAATTAATAAATTACGAATGTAATGACTTCTCTTGCACAACCATTTTTTTAATTTCTGATTCAAAGTCAGGAAAAGATAAATCCGGCCAAAGATCATGGAGCAGTTTTAATGATGGCCGCTGATGCCAAATTTCATACTCTCTGTATGGCACAGAACCAAAAGAGAGATCGCCATAACCAACAATTTTCTGAACCATCAATGCCAAATCACGTATTTGTATGTAGGCTGGACTACTCACATTCAGAAGATTTATATTTCTATTTTTTAGCTCGATACTCCGCTCGATAATATCACAAAGCGTGCTTACAGAAATAAAACTTCTCCATTGCTCACCTAAGGTCATTTTGTATGTTTGTCTATCGAGCAATGAATTTATCAAGGATCCAAGGAACATATTTTTATCTTGTCCAATACCAAACACAACAAAGGGTCTTAAATGAAGATGACTTTGGTTTTCTGTGCTGGCCCATTTCTGTCCCTGGTTATAAAGTTGAACCTTCCAATATCCATAAGATGTTATCGGTTTAGTTTCCTGGGTTTCTAAAATTAAATCGTCCTTGTCTTTTATTCCGTACTCTTCGGAAGATCCTATAGTTATTAAACGCGAGACCTGAACCCCAAGATAAGACATCAGCATTTGAAAATCAGGCGAAGTAATTTTTCCTTGCAAATTCCATTGGCTCGATGATTTTTCAAATCGACCTTTTAAGGCTGAATTATAAATGCACACTTTTGCCTGAACAGGTTTCCCCAAAAACTTCTCAGGACTAGTTAAATCAAAAAAACGCCAATTCTTATCAGGAATTTCCTTCGGCCGATTTCTTCCTATAACTAATATTTTACATTTTTTGGAAATTAAATGGTTTATTAAATGACTGCCAACGAAACCCGAACCCCCGATTAAAATACAGTCATACGCATTGTCTTCTATCATATAGATTTTTCTAGTTTGACTTGTTCCCTATGACAATAAATTTACACAAAAAACTGCTAATTCTTGAATATATGGCTCATATAGCTTAAGAAGCCTAAACCATTAGACTTTCGCTCTAGTCCAAGCTATTTTGCGTATCTATTCTGCCTAAGGAGGATCCATGCTTATTGTAAAAGCCCCATTAAGAATTTCTATTGGCGGCGGAGGAACAGATCTTCCCTCTTACTATGAACATTTTGAATCCACCTTCATTAGTGCAGCCATTAATAAATACATTTACATCTCGGTTCATCCCATCTTCATTAATGATATTATTATTAAGTACACCGAACTTGAGAGGGTTCAGGCTGTAGACCAAATCCGGCATCCCATTATCAGAGAATGTTTAAAACTTGTCGGAATTGAAAAAGCTCTAGAGATTTCGAGCTTTGCTGACATCCCTTCGGGCACTGGCCTTGGATCTTCGGGAACATTCACCGTCGCTCTTTTAAAAGCTCTTTATACCCTTAAAAATATCGGCCACACCAGCTTGTCATTAGCAGAAACAGCCTGTCAGATTGAAATTGAAAAACTGGGTTCGCCCATCGGCAAACAAGATCAATATATTTCTGCAGTTGGTGGCTTAACAAAATTTCACATTAATAAATCAGGTCAAGTAACAGCCAACGCCCTTCCAATGCAAAGACACGACCTCATTGATCTTGAAGAACATCTTTTGCTCTTCTTTACGGGCTATTCTCGAAACGCAAATGACATTTTACGGGAACAAGATCAGGCCACACGAAAATCATCGCCACAAGCAGCAAAAGGCCCAGAAAAAAATAGTAGCGAAATGATTGAAAATCTCCATTTCGTGAAAGAACTAGGTTTGCAAATTGAAAATGCTTTGGTCAAAGGACAAATTGATGACTTTGGACGATTGATGAATGTTCATTGGGAGCACAAGAAAAAACGTTCAAACAACATGTCTTCAGGAAAAATCGACGAGTGGTACGAATTGGCTATGAAAAATGGTGCTCTCGGTGGAAAACTGATTGGCGCCGGCGGCGGCGGATTTTTGATGTTTTTAGCCGATGACAAACGAAGGCTAAGATCGGCTATGCGCGAAGCCGGATTGCACGATGTTCCATTTCGATTTGATTATTTAGGCGCTCAAGTCGTTCTTAAAGAGTAGTTTTCTTTCGGGCTTTGATAAAAAGCCCAGAAGCTCCAAAAGAACTTCGTCGTAAAATTTTAGATTCCCAATAACAAATGCTATTTGCTAATTCCAAAGCTAAAGATGGCAAACTCTTCTTTTCATTGGGGTGATAAATAGAATTTTTAGTCCACCACCATTTTGCAACTTTTGGAATAGCACAGACCGCAAAAAAAGTCGCATCCATCAGAGAGCCAAAAAAATGATAAGCGTAGTTAAGGTCTTCGATTTCATATTGCTCTCGAATGAATTCAAGAATCTGCTTTCGGGTGTATTTGTAATGATCTTTAGTTTTTCGATAAAGATCTTGTCCCAAAAATAATCGATAAAAATTATAAAATGAAAAAAACTGTCCCTCGGCAGGAACAAATAAATACAACTTTCCATCGTTTTTTAAATGACGACCAATATGCTGAAGACAGGTTCGAATGTCGGGAACGTGTTCTAAAACATCAACAGAAACGATAGCATCAAAATTCTTTGAAGAGAAAAGAGGTTCAGTTTCATTTTTCTTTAATTCAAATTGAAATTCACTAACCGTCTTTGGTTGCTGAATATCAATTCCATAAAAATTAATTTCTGGTCTAACTCGAGCAAAAGACTTTAAAAGTTTACCTTCGCCACAACCATAATCCAGTAAATCAATTGGCCCTTGGGGCAATCGATCAGCAATCCAGCCAATTTTAAGAGACGGTAGGCTGGTATCCTTAAAATCGATAACACCTTCGCCCCATCTTTTTTCATACTGTTCTGTCATGCTTTCCATTTTAAAGCTAATCCCGAGTACTACTTGCGCCACTCAGTCGCAAGTTCTTAAGTAATGCTTTTAAAGAGTATTCAAGACGGCACATGGTCATCATCAACATACATCTGTAGCCATCTTGGAAAAATCTGATTTTCTTTCCTTGCTCAATTCCACGAGAATTATAACTGACCGGTACTTCAAATGGGACGTAACCTGCAAGAATCAACTTACCTAAGAGCTCTAGATCAAACTCGAAACGATCACCGCGAAGTTTTATTCTTTTCAAACAATCACGACGAAAAACTTTGAACATTGTCGTTGGATCTGTGACCTTCGACCAAAACATTAAGTTAAAATATCCGTGAAAAAAGATTCCTGCAAAATTATAAATCGTAGCGCGAATGGGCGTTTGATCAAACTTTCTAATTTTCCAACTTCCGGCAGATAAATGTCGACTCCCAACAACAACATGAGTTCTTCCTTCTAAAATAGGCTGAACTAAGATTGGATAGTCATTTACATCATATTCGAGATCACCATCTTGAATGATAATAATGTCGCCCGTTGCATTATCAAATCCAGCACGAACTGCATTGCCTTTTCCCGATGGTCTATCTTGCAATACCAACTTCATCTTAAGACCGGCCGTATCTGGTGTTTTATTCACAAAGCTTTGCACTAAGTGACGTGTACCATCAGTAGAGTTACTTTCCACAATGACGATTTCTTTATCCATACCTTCTGGCAGAGGCGCCGCAATGACTCGCTCCAAAAGCTCTTTCACCGTTGCCGATTCATTAAACACAGGAACAATAATCGATACTGTTTTCATCATCTTTTCTCCAGAATCCATTCGTTATCCCTAATCCATCGAACAGTTCCACGAATTGCCTGTTCAATATTCATTGTTGTATCCCAGCCCAGCGACTGCATTCTTTTAATTTCTAAGAAAATAAATGGATTATCGCCGATCCACCCTTGTCGCCCACCCGTATAGTTAAATTTTGGATCAAGGCCCATTTCATTGCTGATCCACTTTGCAGAGTCAGCCACTTGGCAATAACTGGCGCTACCGAGATTGAAAACACCATAGTTTGTTTTTTGATATTTACTTTTCCCCTCAAGACAAGCTGTCATTATTCCACGAATACAATCTTTGACATCCAAGTAAGACTTTTTCTGAGTCCCGTCGCCAAGAATTTCGAGCTCATTGGGATTCTTCTTTAGTTTTTTATAAAAATCAAAAACGTGACCATGGGTGTAGCGCTTGCCAACAACGGATGCGAATCTAAACACACAGGCATTAAAACCAAAGCCTTCAGCATAAGAACTAATTAAGCCTTCGGCTGCTAACTTTGAAGCTCCGTACAAAGAAGTTTGAATCGGCAAGGGACAATTCTCTGGGGTCGGAATAACTTCAGCTTCACCATACATCGCACTTGTCGATGAAAACACAATGTTTTTTACGGAATGCTTTCTCATGGATTCAAGCAAGTTAAGCGTTGCTATCGTATTCTGCTCCAAATCTTTGTAAGGATGCTCTAGCCCAAAACGGACATCAGCATTCGCTGCAAAGTGAAATACCCAGTCGCAACCTTCGACCACTTTATCTGTGGTTTGTTTATTCGTAATATCGCCTTCAGTTAGCTTGAAGTTTTCATGTTTCATAGCTTCGGCCAAAAATTGCTTTTGACCAGTGCTAAAATTATCGATTGCAGATACATGCCAGCCGGCCTCTAAAAGATGATCCACCAAATTTGAACCAACAAAACCTGCGGCTCCACTAACCAAAGCACGCTTTGATTTTTGCGACATACTTATACCAACCTTTTTCGTATTTTCCCTATGAAACAGTTAAAGATATCAGGGTCCTTTATCAACAAGTAACGCAAAGTTGAAATTTTTTCCCTTTATCTTGACAGTTTCACTGTAGAAATATCAATTTATCCCATGCAAAAATCTAAAAAAACCACGAATAAATCAAAAAGTAAAACTTTAAACAAAAAACCAAAGGTAACTGTAAAAAAGTCTACCTCCACTCCGAAAAAAACCATCGCCGTTATTGGCCTTTGGCATTTGGGCCTGGTTCATACATCAGCACTCGCTAAATTGGGCTACAGACTGATTGCTATTGATCCAGATCAATCCATAATCAAGGAGCTTCAAGCAGGAAAAGTACGGCTCTATGAACCTGGAATGACCGAGCTTTTAAAAAAATATCATCAACTGGGTCACATTTCCTACACCTCTGACTTCAAAGCTATTTCCAAGGCCGATTTAGTTATTATGGCCTACGACACGCCACTTTCTGACAATGATGATGTCATCCTGACCTCCTTAGTTCAAAGCCTAAAAGACAGCGCTCCCTATCTAAAAAGCTCAACTCCATTCGTGGTCGCAAGCCAAGTCCCAGTGGGTACCTGTGAAGAGTTTCAAAAAATCCTCAGAGAAACAAACTCGCAATGGAAGTCTGGAATTGTTTACATGCCAGAAAACCTTCGCTTAGGACAGGCCATCGAAAGATTTCTGCAACCCGATCTGTTGGTTTTTGGCGCGGATGATTCTAAAGTTGCACAAAAAACTGCTGATTTTTTTGAATCCATCAAAACATCCAAGTTTCTTACAAGCATTAGAAATGCAGAAATGGTTAAACATGCTATTAATTTCCATTTGGCTGTTTCTATTACCTACGCCAATCAATTAGCTCAGCTGGCCGAGGCACTTGGTGCTGATGCTGTTGAAGTTACAAAAATTATCAGACATGACCCTCGAATTGGAATGAGAGCCCCACTATTCCCTGGTTTAGGCTTTTCTGGAGGCACTTTGGCCAGAGACGTACGATTGCTACTTAAAAAAGCACAACTTCATGGAATTAAAGCGCCACTGGTCGAGTCAGTTAGTGAAATTAATGACCAAACATTCCGCCACATCATTAATAAACTCACAGAGCATCTTGGAGACTTAAAATCAAAAAAAGTGGCTCTTTTAGGAATTACTTACAAAGCACACACTTCAACTTTACGCCGATCACCAGCCGTTCGATTGGCTGAAATGTTGAAAAAAGAAAAAGTGGATTGTGTCGCTTTTGATCCTATGGCCGACGAGATCGAAACCAATGCTCACAAACATTTATTTTCACGCAAAACATCGGTTGAATCTGCAGTAGAGGATACCGATTGCATCATTGTAGTTACCGAGTGGCCTGAGTTTCAAAAACTCAATTTTTCAAATGTTGGCACTCATGTGAAAAATCGTTTTTTAATTGATTCAAAAAACTTTCTTGATCCTATAGCTCTGAAAAAAGCGGGATTTAAATATGAAGGTTTTGGCCGCATGAAGGGTTAACTATGTATAAAGTTGCTTTAATTGGTGCTGGTTTACAAGGACGTCGTCGGGTCACTCCTATTCTGTCTTCAAAAAATTGTAAACTCGCGTGGGTATGTGACCGACATATTGAAAGGGCCCAAAGCCTGGCGACGAACACCAATGCACGCACCACTGCTGACTGGCATGACATTGCTAATGATCCTGAAGTGCAACTTGTTCTTGTTTTGACTCCTCCCGATTCTCATTTCGAAATCAGTTCGGCGATGCTCAATAAAGGCAAACATGTGCTTTGCGAAAAACCACTGACGCGATCTTCGCAACACGCAAAAGAATTAGCTACCTTAGCAAAAAATAATAACTTGATTTTAAAATGTGGTTTTAACCATCGCCATCACCCTGCAGTTACCGAAGCTTATAAAAAAGTCCAATCCGGTGAATACGGAAAACCTGTTTTTATTCGTGCAAAATATGGCATTGGTGGACGACAGGATGTAAAAAATGAATGGCGTTCTGATCCAAAAATTGTCGCCGGTGGACAACTTATGGAACAAGGAATTCATCTTATTGATTTAATTTCTTGGATGACTGGTGGTATCGAAGAAGTTTCTTGCATGACCACGACTTCGATATTTCCAATTGCTCCATTGGAAGATAATGCTTTTGTTTTACTAAGAAGCACAAATGGCGCGCTGAGCTCTGTTCATTCTACTCTTTGTCAGTGGATTAATGAATTCGAAATGGAAATATACACCGAAAAAGGTTTTATTTGCATTCAAGGCCTAGGCGCAAGTTATGGGGTTGAAAAATTACGCCATGGAATAAATATTCCAGGACGCCCATTTACCCATGAAACTATTGAGTATCGCGGTGGTGATATCTCTTGGGAAGCCGAGTGGAACGAATTCATTTCAGCAATACAAAATAAATCCCAACCTATTGGAAATGGCACAGATGGTGCCAACGCCGTGGCTGCAGTCGAATTAGCTTATTTAGCCAATAAGCAGAAACAGACCTTAAGTTTTTCTAAGGTAAAACAATGACCTATCTGATCACCGGCGGGGGAGGTTTTATTGGCCGCTCCCTTGTGAGGTTTCTTCAAGCAAAAGAAAAAAAAGTCTTTTGGACTAGTCTTGATACAAACCCTGACCCTTCGCACATTCAATTGGATATTCTTGATCATCAAGCTGTAATAAAAAATATCGAGAAGACAAAAGCAGATGTTATCATTCATTTGGCAGCCATGTCCTCGGTTAAAGATTCCTTCACCGATTGGAAAAACACCATCCGCACAAATTATGAAGGAAGCTTTTCGGTATTTGAGGCCGTCAGAAAAGCCAACCCAAGTGCAACCATTATTTCCACGGGATCAAGTGCTGAATACGGAGAACAAGCTAAGTCTCATGATTTCTTAAAAGAAGATCTTAAACCACTACCAACAAATCCTTACGCTATTTCAAAGTCATCCCAGGCTGCACTTGTGGATTTTTATCATCGAGTTCATAAAATCAAAGCCATTCACATACGTCCTTTCGCCGTCATTGGCCCGGAAAAAAGGGGAGACTTTGTCTCTGATTTTTTAATCCAAGCTCTTCAATGTAAACATAAATTAAAATCAAAAATTGAGTTGGGCGACATACAACGACAACGCGATTTCATTGATATTGAAGATTTTTGTCATGCTTTAGAAATTCTAGAAAATAAAGGTATTCCTGGTGAAACTTATAATGTCGCTAATGGAAAAGCGAATCCTCTACAAATGATCATTGATCTTGCTTTAGAAATTTTAAAAACTCCAATTGAAATTAAGACAAGTCCAGCTCAGTTAAGACTGAGTGACGATCATCGTTTGGTTGCAGATATAAAAAAACTTACGGTTCTTGGATACTCGCAAAAAATTTCATTGCGTGAAAGTGTTGAAAGAATACTTCAGCATATTGAAATACAAAATCTTCACATGAGGTCATGAATTCAATGTTACATACTTTTTTTCGCCATCCCATTGTTTCTCGCATTTTGATCCTCACTTTCTTACTGGTTCCTTCTTTTTTAATTTGGCAGACAAGTTTTACTGAAACTCAAAAGATGGTCACAAATAATTGGGCGCAAAAACTAACTGGTGGAGATCAGCATGGAATTTACGTCACTTTTAAAGAAGCCATGGAAGGACAAGTCCCTCGAGGAATTAAAAATGGCTGGGTAGCAGTCGGATATCTTTCAATGATGGGATTTTATCATCAAGCATCTGCTTTGTGGACAACCCCGAATATTGAAAATTCTTTCATTTTCCATGGTTTCATTTATTCAGTCTTATTGGGCTTTGTTTCCATCCTATTTATGTATAGAGTCGCTCGACATCAGTCGCCAAATTCAAATCCGATTTTAATAGCTTTATCCTGCGCGCTTCTGTGGTTTGCATTTTTTAAATTGAGCGCGACACTTCGTTTTAGCTATTTACCTTGGTCACATTATGCTTCGGGATTTATTGGAATGTGTTTTTTATGGCTATCCTACGAATCTATTATTTCTCGAAAACGTAAATGGATTTTTTTTGCTGGTTTTTGTGGAAGTTTATTTTTCTACACCCGAAGACACGAAGCGAGTGCGATTTTTTTAGCCATAAGCATTTCTCTTTTTGCAATCTCATGTCATTCTTTTTATTTATCATACAAGGAAAATAACAAGTTCACCCAATGGGTTTCTAATAGTTTTAAGTTCTTAAGACCAAAATTCATTCCGTTAATCGCTGGTGTTGTTTTTTCTATTTTGTTCATTAAGTATTTTTCTAATTGGATGCCCATGAATTCACATTACGAGCAGCAAAGAGTTACCAATACTTATGTGAGTGAATACCTAAGAATTTATCCACAAATGATCCCCTTGCGAATAATTCAGACATTTATTGATCCAGATTATTTCAGTTATGGAAATAAATATACTACTGAAGTCATTGTTGATCGATCTTATGGACTAGACAATTTCCCAATGCCAATGCTTTTGCAAATTCCTATTTTACTTTATCTTATACCTGCCGCACTCATTGGATTTTTTATTTTAATGAGGCGTAAAAAATTTTGGGAAACGAAAATATCACCAAGTGTTTTAGCTCTTTTATTGGGAGGTCTCACATTCTCTATTATTACTTGTGGTTATCTAGCGACGGCTGTTTGGGGCGGAGTGCACCTTAAGCATGGACTAGTTCGTGAATTTATTCTCGCGGTCACAGCCCTGCTGGTGAGTTGTGGTCCCGCAATGATTTTAGGTATTTTTGAGAATCAGTATTCCAAAAAAATGTGGCTTATTCCCTTATTTGGTATTCTTATTTTCCCTCTCGGAATCGGGCAGAGCTATTTTGGTAATTCAAATGTTCTTAATCTTCCATCGACGCATATGGGACCAATTAAATCGAGTTATTCATGTGAAGATGGATTATGCCATGCTGAGCTTAAATATTTCTTTGAAAATGGTACTGAATTTAAAGCACCATTTAATCACATAATTATCAATCAACATTGTCCAGAAGGATTTAAAGATAACCCTCTTGCTCTTGGCGAATCAGGATCAACGGTCATGGGGCCTTCATTTAGATTCGAAATCATAAATTGCCCTTCCGCCGTAGATGTTGAGGTCTATCCTCTTTTCACGGGATACTGCGGGTCAGGCTTACCACCACTTAAATTCTCAACATGCCCAAATAAAGGCTTTGCGCCCAACTGCAAACCGCCTGAAAGTTTGTAATCTATTTTGCGGTTTAAAACTCAACGACTTTTTTTATAATTGAATCCGCTGATTCTTTCCACGATTGGAAACCAGCACCTGTTTTTAATTCACGAACAAGAGCTTTATTCCAAGCTTTAATTTTTTCAGCCAAATTTCTGGGATCAGACAATGAAAAGTACTCTGGATAATCGCCGCCAACTTCGCGGAACACTGGAATGTCAGAACATAAAACTGGAATTTTATAATGCATGGCTTCGACAAGTGGCAGACCAAAACCTTCGGTTTTAGACGCGAAAATAAGCGCACTCGCTTTAGAATAACAAAACTGTAACTCATCATCGCTCGAATCATCTAAATAGATTATCTTCGAGCCATAGTAGGGGTGATTTTCAATGCGCTCTAAGACATCTTCACATTTCCAGCCAATTCTTCCGACAAATAGCAATCGGTCCTCAAGACCTTCTTTCCATAGCTGGTCAAAAGCTTGAAAGACGAACATGTGATTTTTTCTAGGCTCAATAGTCCCCACCATAAGCCAAATTTTTTGATCCTCATGTCCTTCAAATATTTTTTTAATGCTGGGACGAACTGTTTCAATTTGAACATCTTTTTTAGGTTTAAAATCAGCGCCAAGATAAAAGTGATTTATCGGCAACTGTTCGAGGCCATAATTTTTATCCTTCAAATACTGTCGAACCTCAATGGCGACACTATCTGAAATTGTAAGTAAGCCATCAACCTGTCTAATTAAATAATCAAAAGATCGGGTAAAATGTTTACAACCCTCTTCCTCTACGAGGTCTGGATAAAGAAGCGGAATAATATCATAACTCACGGCGATTTTTTTTCTACACTCTTTAAGACTACGACGAAAAAGTGCTGGTAAGTCTAATAACCAGAATGAATCCAGAAAAAGAAAGGTGTCTTCGCAAGTTGGTTTAACGATCCTAAAGCCAGAAATAAAAACAAAATAGGTCACCCTTGAGTATTTTAAAACCCGATAGATCAGACGTAAAAATCGATCCCACATTTCAAAAAGCGCAACCAGAGATCTTCCGAAAAAAGTGTATTTGCTAATCGACTTTAGAACCTTAACCCGAGTTGATTCGACCTTAAGTTTGGTTTGTGAACCAAAGGTAATCAGCTTAGATTGGTTGATCTGCACAACCTCTGGGGAAATCTCGAAGATAAATCCCCAAAGCACAACAACAGGAATTACCGGGGGAAACTCTCTGGAGTTAACTCCAGTCGACCATCTAATTATATTTCTAACAACACGTTGGATACCGGTATTAAGCCCGCTATAAACCGTGGCAGAACAATCGATATAAATTTTAGCTGATTTTTGATCTAAGACCATCTATTAATCCAATCCACTTTTTTTGAAAATCTAAAATATTAAATGAGTAAACATAGTTTTTAGCTTTTTCTGAAAGCTCATCTTTCCTCTCGAGCTTTTGCCGTACGTATTTCTCTACGATCTCAGAATCTAAGCTCGGAACTCTTGATTGGGAAGTTATCTCGAGAAGCTCTCCCATTCCCCCTCTTCCCGAACCGATTACAGGTGTACCCATAATCATGGCTTCATGGGCCACGCGGTTCCATCCTTCTTTAAATCGGGATAAAGTCATAACTACCGATGCGGCTTTAAGTAAACAAAGATACTCTTTAAAATTGAGCTTTAGTTTAAGTACAGGTATATCAAGATCCCCCTCACCTGAAGCAATGGCTACAACTGACTTGTCGTTAAGCTTTTGAATAATCGAAAGCGCTAGATCTGCGCCCTTTTTTAACTGCGGATTGCCGACATACACTATTTTTTTTTCTTGCAGCTGGTTAGCTTCAAGAAAATGTTTTAAATCGGAATCCGTAACAACATAGTCTTCATAATGATAGGCACAATAGATGAGGTGGATATTCTTATATCCTCGCTCCTTAAGAAACTCTTCCCAATATTTAGAAATAACAACAATAGGAGCACTTTTGGAAGCCGTGGCACGAAATACCATCCACGACCATATTTGCACAACTTTCGATACCAAAGAGCTCGAGTTCCAATCTACATGAAACACTAAAAAAATGGAATTTGCACCAGGAGGGATCAAGCAAGACTCCAGTGTCCTAATAACCCAGCTCCCCTGCTGAGATCGGACTTTCCAAAGAAATCTCAGCATAGAAAACACCTCAAGATATTTCCACGGTTTTTTCCATCGCCATTGGTATTTAAGCTGGGACATACGGATTCCTGGGGCTGAGGATAATACCTCTTCGACCATTTGCTCATAAATGGTCCCGCCATAGGCCTTTTCAGTTGTAACTAAGCGATAAATATCCAAAAACCCCTCTTTACCCAGTGCGTACTATACTTACATAATTTTTAAACTTTGCCATCTTCTCTCTTCACATTATTGAATGGATCAAGTAGATTGAGGCCATCCAATCCAAAAGGAGATTTCCATGTTAGAATTTAAATCGGCATTTGCAGGTCGGGTCAAAATTTATTCAGACGGCGCTGATCGAAAATCAATGCTTGAAATGGCGGCAAATCCACAAATTTCGGGACTTACAACAAATCCAACTTTGATGAAAATGGCTGGGATTACGGATTACCGCAGCTTCTGCAAAGAAATCCTAAAAGAAATTACCCAAAAGCCAATTTCATTTGAAGTTTTTGCTGATGATTTTGCTGAAATGAAAAGACAGGCCGATGAAATTAAAACTTGGGGATCTAATGTTTACGTAAAGATTCCTGTGGTAAATTCTAAAGGCGAAAGCAGCCAAAAACTAATTCAGGAACTGAGCCAAAGTGGTGTCAAACTGAATGTCACCGCCATTTTGACTCTTGAACAAGTTCAAAAAACAGTTAACTCGCTTATAGGCGGAGCTCCTAGCGTGGTTTCTGTTTTCGCTGGAAGAATAGCTGACACGGGAAGAGATCCAATGGCTTTAATGATGGCCGCTAGTCAAATGTGTGCGATGGATCCTAATATCGAATTATTATGGGCCAGTTGCCGAGAAGTATTAAACATCGTGCAAGCAGAACAATCAGGTTGTCACATCATTACTGTTTCACCTGATATCATCAAAAAAATGAAAATGTTCAATATGGATCTACTCAAATTGAGCGTAGAAACTGTGCAGATGTTTAAAAATGATTCTGAAGCTGCGGGATACAGACTATGAGTTTCACAACTACATTTATTAATGAAACAATTCAGATCCTTAATCAAATTGACAAAGACTCTATTGATGCAGTGGCAAGAGCTCTTGGAAAAATCAGACAACAAGACGGTCGCTTGTTTATTTTAGGAGTTGGTGGCTCCGCAGGACATGCAAGTCATGCGGTAAATGACTTCAGAAAAATTTGTGGATTCGAAGCTTATACTCCCACGGATAACGTTTCCGAACTTACTGCTCGTATTAATGATGAAGGATGGGATGGTTGTTTTGCTGAGTGGCTGAAAGGCTCGCGCTTAAGCTCGAAAGATGGCCTTCTTGTTTTTTCTGTTGGTGGCGGGAATCGGGAAAAAAATGTATCGATGAATTTAGTTCGGTCTCTGGAATTGGCAAAAGAACGAGGCGCCATCATAACTGGTGTCGTTGGTAAAGACGGTGGCTATACAAAAATAGCAGCTACGGCCTGTGTTGTAATTCCTCCACTTGCTGCAGATCGAATTACTCCACACACCGAAGGACTGGCCGCTGTTGTATGGCATTTGCTCGTGTCACATCCTGAACTTAAAATGAACCAAACAAAGTGGGAAAGCACCCGCTAAGCCATGAAGTATGAAGCAGGCCTAGTATCAATTATTACGCCTGTTTTTAACAGCACAGAAACAATTGAACACACTCTTAAAAGCGTTATTTCACAAACCTATCAAAAATGGGAAATGATGTGTGTTTTTGATTCTGGAACCACAGATTCCTCTCGGGATATTGTTCGTCTTTATCAAAAACATGATCCACGCATCCACCTTGTCGAATTGCAAAACGAAAAAGGCTGTGGTGCTTCTCGCAATGAAGGATTTCGCCAAGCTAAGGGGCAATACATTGCCTTCCTTGATTCTGACGATATTTGGTTGCCACACAAACTCGAAAAACAAATTAATTTTATGTCAAAGACTGGTCATTCGTTCTCTTGTACAGGCTATCAACGAATGAGTCATGTAGGCATCTTATTTCCAAAAGTGCTTCTACCAAAACTTGTTGCTGATTATTATGATATTCTAAAAAACAATACAATATGTTGTCCAAGCGTAATTATTGATCGGACTCAAGTCAGTCCTTTTCAGATGAAAAATACATTTGGTGAAGATATTATTTTATGGCTAGAAATTTTGAAGAAGAATCATAAATGTTACGGCATACAAGAAGTTTTATTGCACTACCGCGTAGCTAGAAATTCAAGATCGAGTTATCTCGGCAAAGTACTTAAAGCCAGATGGATTGTTTATCGAAATTTAGAAAAAATATCTGTAATGAAAAGCGTTTACTACTTCACTTGGTATTTTTTTACTGCCATTTGGAAACGACGATAAAATTAGAGTTATTGCTCACGAGCAAATTTCAATAGCTCTCTCGAGTATTGCTGCCATGTAGGCCAATTAAGTGGCTGAGATAGACTTAGTTTTGCTTCTTTAAATTTCGCTCCATCAGTTACAATTTCCCTGATTCCCATGGCAATAGACTCTGTGCTTTCTGGAGCAGCAAAAAGACAGCTGCCAGTTTTCATACCAATTTCCTTCATACTGCCCTTGTCACTGGTTAAACAAACCTTACCATGACTTCTCGATTCCAAGATGGGCAATCCAAAGCCCTCTTCCAATGAACAAAATAAAGTTGCGTAACATTTACTATAAGCTTCTTTTAAAAGTTTTTCCGTTACGCTCAAATGGACTTCAACATCAAAACCCATCTTTTTTACTTTTTCTATTTCCTTTGAAAACTCCGCGTAGGCGGGGCCATCATTTCCAACAAAAACCAATTTAAATTGAGAAGCTAAATCTTTAAGATGTTCTAAACTTCTGACTATCATCAGTTGATTTTTTCTTTTTTCAATCGTACCAACGCACAAAAGACTTTTTCGATTGTCAGACGGAGTAGTTACAGCTGTGGCCGAAACAAAATCATCTGGCTCACAACCAAGCAAATGACATTTTGTTTTCGCAATAAGTTTTTCATTATCAACTAGTTTTAAATACTTTATTAAATCTTCTCGAACGGATTCACTAATACAGGAAACTTTTTCTGCAAAATGAAACACTTCAAGGTATTTAGCAAAATCATCTCCAAATACTGCTAAGTCGGGTCTTTTTAAGGGAATAATATCAAAAAATATAGGTACAAAACGTAATAAGCCAGCTCTTGCATACATGCCCATCCATTCAATTCTTCTGGGCACACCAACAACTTCTGGAACAATCACGATATTTCCCGCCGGAACTGGGATTAAATATTGTCTTTTAGATCGACTTCGAAGGGTTAACAAAATAACTCTATAACCCGCTATAACTATGTTATAAAGTTCTTCGGGCAATAATTTTTTTAAATTTCTTTTCGCATTTGAAATTAAAAATCTTTTTAAACTCCATCTTGATACACCTTCACTATCAACACTACTATGAAGACGTAAAAGATGATTAATTTCATCCTGATCAAGATATCTGTATGCTCTCAACTCATGTGCAAATCGAACAAATTTAACTTTCGGCTCTTTATTTAACGCCCAAGCCATGCTCCTAACTACACGCTGGACACCTGACGTATGGGGAAAATCAATTGTGTGAGTTACATCAATCCAAATATCATCAGACACAAGGCGAGAAGTGGCCATTGAATCAACAGGCTTCAAATGATTAAAATTGAGAGTTCTAGACATGAAATTCTTAAGTTCACGTTTTTGATCACGATGAAGCTGCTTTGCGTCATCAATTTCTCTTAAGAGAGTATCAAGAGTACCTTGCTGAGAGACAATTTTTCTAAGTTCAGTTGAAAACTCTGCAAACATTTTTATTCCAATTATTTCGACCAAATTAAGTTCTCTATCTTTTTCCACAAAACATAACTAAAGCAAATGAATTAATAGCTCATTTAAGGCGAATCTTGTGTTTCCTTTGAAATCCCTTTATCACTAAGACAAATGAAGACGTCAAACACGCACTCTAATTCAACATCAATAGAAAATGTACCTTTACTTATTTTAGCTGGCGGGAAAGCAACGAGGTTAAAAGACCTTTCTGTCAATACACCTAAGTATTTAATGCCAATTACTGACCCCAAGTCCTTAGACAAAGAAAAAGTTCAGACTTTTGCAGATTTTCATTTGAAATGGGCTTACGAACAGGGATTTCGTCGAATTTTCTTAAGCGTCGGTCACTTGGCCGAAGCTATAAAAGAGTACTGTAAAGATGGTTCTAAATGGTCTTTAAATATTTCCTATCTGGATGATGGCAGTAGCCCAAAGGGTACCGGCGGGGCAATAGCACTTTCGCTATCTCATAACTTTGATTACCTGGCCATAACCTATGGCGATACGATGCTTACTTTGAATGCTGGTGAATTATTTGATCATCTTCTGACCACGCAAAATAGGAATCAAAATATCAAGGGCCTTATGACCATATACCCCCTTAATATTGAAGGTCACATTGCTAACGCCAGCTATGATAATGGATTGGCGCGTTATTCAAAGAAAGAACCAAATCCAGATTGGAAACATATCGATTATGGCTTCCTGTTTTTACAGAGAGATTTAGTAGAAGGTCTCCCTTCAAGTCGCCCTTTAGATCTAGCAGAACCTTTGGCGGATTTTTGCTCTAAAAACAAGATCTTGGCTCATATATGTAAAGAAAGATTTTGGGAAATTGGTAGCCTTGAATCACTGCAAGAATTTCAAAATAGATTTTCAAATAAAACCTGAGTTTTATCTTTTCAAGTCTTCGGAATTTCAATAAGTTTAATTAGAAGCGGCCTCGTGACACTAATAACTGGAGGTTTTATGTCTGCATCCAAAAGCGCCTTTCAGGGCAAAATAAAAATATACTCTGATGGCGCTGATCGAAAATCAATGCTTGAAATGGCGGCAAATCCTCAAATTTCGGGGCTTACAACAAATCCAACTTTAATGAAAAAAGCTGGAATTACTGACTACCGAAGTTTTTGTAAAGACATCCTTAAGGAGATTACTCAAAAACCAATTTCCTTCGAAGTCTTTGCTGATGATTTTGACGAGATGAAACGCCAAGCCGCCGAGATCAAAACTTGGGGAGCAAACGTTTATGTTAAAATCCCAGTTATCAATTCGAAAGGCGAAAGTAGCATTAATTTAATTAAAGAGCTCAGCCATTCTGGAGTGAAACTGAATGTGACTGCGATCTTAAATCTGGATCAAGTGCAAAAAACGGTCGATGCCCTTAAGGGTGGTGCGCCAAGTGTTGTGTCTGTTTTTGCGGGAAGAATTGCAGATACTGGAAGAGATCCAATGCCATTGATGCAAACTTCTGCTCAACTTTGCGCTGTTGATTCTAACATTGAACTTCTATGGGCAAGTACTCGTGAAGTTTATAATATTGTTCAAGCCGAGTTGTGCGGCTGTAAAATTATTACCGCACCACCGGATTTGATTAAGAAAATGAAAATGTTTAATATGGATTTATTTCAACTAAGTTTGGATACTGTGCAAATGTTTAAATCAGATTCTGAAGCGGCTGGATTTAAATTGTGAAGCCGCAATTCGACCGATGGAACTCGAGGGATGCACATCCGAAAGTTTTAGCTTTTTGACAGCGCTGTAATTTACTGATTTTTTTGTTATTAAATTAATGACAGCTCTTCACAAAGTTTTTCAAATGGCAAAATTGAAAAGTTCGGACTTACAACCCTGGTTTTTGATCCCATGTGAACTTGGTACCATTTTGGAATATCTAATTTGTTTTGAAAACTATGCAGCGAAGGTGAAATATCAGCGTCAGACATCTTACATTCTATAGCAAATAAGGGCTTTCTCTCTCTGAGAACGACAAAGTCCACTTCTTTGCCACTTTCGTCACGAATGTAGCGAAGTTCTGATCGATATCCGTGAACATCTTGCCAGTAATCACATAACTTTAATAAATGTGATGCGACCATATTTTCAAATCGAAATCCTGGATCTTCAATTTGTGACCAATCCCATAAATACAATTTTTGAGCTTTTTTGACCGCTTTAATTTTTTTAGAACCAAAGGGAGGCACTAAATAACAATAATATAATGAATCAAGAATTTGCACCCATCTTTTTACCGTTTTATCTGATACCTCCAAATCCTCAGCTAAGGATCTGTAGGATAGCGGGCTCCCGACCCTGCCCGGTAAAGCTTCAGCAAGAAGTTCCACTTTATCAAGATCAGAAACATTTTCAAGATCTCTTAAGTCAATTCGTACTAATTTCGAGACTCTCTGTAAATGCCACCGACGTAGTTCAGTCTCATTTTGCAAGAGTAACGGCTCGGGAAAGCCGCCAAATTGAAAAATTAATTTTAAGTTTTCTGAAGAAATCCCAAGCTCAGGTAAAGTGAAAGGATGAATACAATAATAATGGTATCGTCCCATCATGGAGTCGCCACCTTTACGAAAAATATCCAGGCGCGCAGATCCTGTCACTATGAAACGCTGTGTATTTCTCCAAGTGTCCCAAATTCCCTTTACAAAACTTTGCCATCCTTTTTTCTTATGAATCTCATCAAGAACAATAAGCGGCTCATCTTTAGGCCAGTCCCCTTTCTGAATGAGCTTTCGCGAAAGTTCGTTATCCCAATTAAAATAGGCACGGTGACCACTATGAAAATCTTTAAGAAATGAAACGGCTAAGGTCGTCTTTCCGACTTGCCTAGGGCCTCCAATAAATACCATCTTATTGATTAAATCTTTTTTAATTGAAGTCGCATATAGGCGCGTCGGCAGACTTGTTATTTTGGGAATGACGTTCCTCCATTCAAGAGGCTAAAAATGTAATTCGGAGTCAGGGTCATTTTACTTTAATGTAATTCGGAGTCAAGGTCATTTTACATGATTCAAAAATTATAACAACTAAGCTTACTTTGCCTCTTTAAGCATGACAGTACCGCTGGGACTTACCGACACCCCTCGCAAAACTTCAACGCTTCCCTTAAAATCTCTTCAGCCAATGCTTTATTCCCCGCCTCTACATAAACCCTAAACTCCGGAGCATTTCCTGAAGGACGCAAGTGCACGCTAACTCCATTCGCAGATAAAAACTTAATCCCATCAATCTTATTAACTTCCTTCACGGAAGAAAACTGCTCCCGCAAAATTGGTGATGATTCCATCAAACTCGAAGGATTTTCCTCAACTATTTTCAGCAGCGCTTGAGAACTCTCCAAAGGAAAATCCTTCAAAAGTCCACTGACATTGGATTTAGAAAAAAGAAACTCTTCATTCTCTTGCAACCAACCCGTCGAATGCAATTTCAAATAGGCAATGATTGGCAATAGCGCATCGCGGGTACCCAGAGCTCGCAAACTCTTAATGTCCGCACCCAGTATAAATCCCCCATTCGCTTCAAAGCCCGCAACAGAATTAAATTCACTTCTGATTTTTTCCATCCCGGAAATAACGAAAGGAGAACCAATTTTTGTTCGTTCGATTTTTTTAAACCAAGCCGAATCATCAATCAAGCTTGTGCAACTGACGGGTATCGAAATAGCTTCAATACCTAAATAGCGAGCAGTCATCAGACCAAGAAGATCACCAACAATCTGTCCCTGTTTTCGATGTATAACCAAAGGCCGATCGGCATCGCCATCCGCACTAACCAGAATTTCTGCATCACTGTTAAACATTAAACTTTCAAGTTCATTAAGGTTAGATACATTTTCTGTATCTACGGGAATAAATTTTTCTGACCAAGCTGCCAACACCACCCGTGCTCCAAGATTTTCTAAAATTTTTGGCAATAAATTTCTACCAACTGTGGAATGTTGATAGAATAAAACTCGCACTCCGTTTAAAAAATCTTTACCAAAAAAATTCAAATAACGATTCAAATAGTTTTGCTCGGCAGCCGTTTGATTTTCTTTCTCATTAAGAAAATTGTAAGAACTTTGAACCCCTGGATTTGCCGTCAAAACAAAATTCTTACGAATTTCAATTTCATGTTCTTTGGTAATCTCCCCATCTGGAGTGTAAAATTTCACGCCGTTACGATCCGCAGGAATATGACTTCCTGTAACCATAATTGAAGCTGCGTGATGAGCCTGCGCGTATAAGGCCAAAGTCGGAGTCGGCACCTCGCCCAAAGAGATCACTTTAAAATCTTCATTTTCTAAAACCTGGGAAAAATAACTTTGAATATTTGCACTGCTGTCGCGCAAATCACGCGCCATAAAAACAGTGCTGACATTTGCAAATTGATTCCGCAATAACTGCGCAAAACTAACAGCATAGGCTGCGCAATTCGCGGCAGTAAAATCAACCACGCGACCTCGGACTCCACTAGTGCCAAATTTTAATTCTTCTTTGTTCATATGTTTTTTAACCAAATCTTCCAGTAATGTAATTTTCTGTACGCTGATCTTTTGGCGTTGTAAATATTTTTTCACTGGCATTGAATTCAATCAAATTGCCCAAATACATAAAAGCTGTGAAGTCAGAACATCTAGCCGCCTGATGCAGATTGTGGGTGACAATGACAATCGTTACGTCTTTTTTTAATTCGCTAATCAGTTCTTCGATATGCCCGGTTGAAATAGGATCCAGTGCTGAAGTTGGCTCATCCAATAAAAGAATTTCTGGATCTGTGGCCAAGGCCCTGGCAATACACACCCGCTGCTGTTGTCCCCCGGACAAAGAAGTTGCTGAACTGTGCAAGCGATCCTTTACTTCATTCCACAAGCCCGCTTGTACTAAAGATTTTTCAACTCGACTTTCGATAAATGTTCGTTTTTTAACCCCTCGAACTTTTAAGCCATAAGCCACATTTTCAAATATACTTTTGGGAAAGGGATTCGGTTTTTGAAAAACCATGCCGATTCGCATGCGCACTTCCATTGGATCAATATCACTACTCAGAATATTTTTTCCTTCAGGATAAAGAATAATTTCACCTTCATACTTAATCGACTGAGTGTACAAATCATGCATCCGATTAAAACAACGCAATAAAGTTGTTTTTCCACAACCCGAGGGCCCAATCATCGCCGTAATTTTTTTTTCATGAACTGGCATGCTGATTGAGTTCAAAACAGGTTTTTCGCCGTAGGCGAAGGAAAGATTATTTATTTGTGCCCTTAGATTTTGCATAATCACCACTTCATCTTTGCGCGAAATCGATAGCGAATAAAAATGGCCACAATATTCATTAATAAAGTCATACCCAACAAGACAATTCCAGTGGCCGCAGCATTTACATGAAATTCAGATTCGGGTTTAGAGATCCAATTAAACATCTGAATGGGCATGACCGTAAAAGGATCTTTTAACCATTGAAAATTAATAAAAGGCCAAACTACACTCACTGGCGAAGTTGGCAAAAAAGCAATAAATGTGACTGCTCCAATGGTAATTAAGGGCGCGGTTTCCCCAATAGCGCGGCTGAGTGAAATAATCACGCCAGTTAAAATACCACCTGAGCTGTAAGGCAAAACATGATGCTTAATGGTTTGCCAGCGACTGGCACCCAGTGCAAAGGAGGCTTCTCGAATGGAATTGGGAATAGACCGAATGGCTTCCCGAGCCGTCACTATCACAATTGGCAAAACCATAAGGCCTAAGGTCAGCCCCGCCGTTAAAAGACTCTGGCCAAAATTTAATTTTTGCACAAAAAATCCCAAGGACATTAAGCCAAAAATAATGGAAGGAACTCCCGCCAAATTGATAATATTCAACTCGATCAAATGCGTGAACCAATTTTTTCGGGCATACTCTTCCAGATAAACTCCCGCACCAATTCCCAATGGAATTGCACACAAAGCGGTCACGATCATGACACAAAACGATCCTACCCAAGCGGAAAGTATTCCCGCTTTTCCCGGTATGCGCGAAGGAAATTGCATAAAAAATTCTTTGGTAATTCGAGGAGCTCCTGTTGAAGCCAAATCCCATATTAAGGCCAACAAAACAAGAATGGAAAATAAAAGCGTCAACAAACCTAACACCGAGAACACTTGGTTCATCAATTGGCGTTTTTTCAGCTGGACAAGATCAACGGTGACCAAATCCTTGTTTGCTGAATCTTGATTTTGTTTAGCCGTCAATAACACTTCCATTTATTCTTTCTCTTGAATTCTTTTTCTGATCCACAAACCCAGTACATTAAAAGAAAAAGTAATCACAAACAAAGTTAATCCTGCAACATAAATTGATTGATACCCAATTGAACCATGAGGCAAATCCCCTTGTGAAATTTGCACGATAAACGCGGTTATCGTAGCTGCCGGTTGTGTCGGATCCATAGTCAACTGAGGCTGATTACCCCCCGCTATGGCCACAACCATGGTTTCTCCTAATGCTCGAGAAATTGCCAAAACATAGGCCGATGAAATTCCTGAAAAAGCCCCGGGAATAACGACACGAATCGTGGTTTGAAATTGCGAAGCTCCTAAAGCTAACGAAGCTTCGCGAAAATGATTTGGCACTGCCCTCATGGCATCTTCACTGAGCGAACTGACGTAAGGAATAATCATAAACCCAATGACAAGTCCAGCGGCCAAAATATTAAAGCCTTGAATCTGTGGAAACAATTGTTGCAAAAGTGGGGTCACAAAAAGCAAGGCGAAATAGCCATAGACAACCGTTGGTACGGCGGCCAACAACTCTAAAATGGGTTTAACTATTTCTCGCACCTGAGGTTTCATGTATTCACTTAAGTAAGCCGCGGCAATTGTTCCCAGCGGAATTGCTACGATCAGACCAATGAATGTCGAAAGAAATGTTCCTCCGAGCAAAGGTAAAATACCAAATTTTGCATTTTCAAAAGTGGGAGTCCATTCAGTCCCAGTAATAAAATCCCAAAGACTGACATTCTTAAAAAACGGAATTGATTCTGAAATTAAGGTCCAAACAATTCCCGCAGTGACCAATACCGACGAGGCCGCTGCAGAAAACAAAATAAATTCAACAAACTTTTCGCGAAACCATCGCCAACGTCGGGCGCGGCTACCTGGAGCTGAAAAATGAGTTAAAACAATTTTTTGGCTCACTAATTTTTTTTCTCGAGTTTCATAAGATCTTCGACCTTCAGACCTACGCTCGAATGCCCACCAAAAGAAGTCCCCAGTTTATTTTTTTTGAGATGCTCAAGAGAAAGTTCATAAAGTTTTTCAGGCAAAGGAACATACTTAACCGCAGGCACAACCTTCGCGGCATTTTTGATGAAGTATTCCACAAACTCACGAACCTCGGCTTTTTTCATTCCTGCTTCGCTCGGATAAATAAAAATTGGGCGAGATAAAGGAGAGTAGTCACCACTTTCCACGCTTTCTCTGGACGGCAGAACAACTTTTTTAGTTTTAGGATTAACAATGCCCAAGACTTTTAATTTGGCTTTATTTTCTTCGTAATAAGCTAAAGGCAGATAGCCCAAAGCAAATTTATCGCCAGCAATTCCAGTGACAAGAGTATTATCATTTTCGCTGGCTGAATAATCGCCACGGCTGGATTTGGCTTTGCCGACAACGGCCTCGGAAAAATAATCAAAGGTTCCAGAATCAGAACCTGCTCCATAGAGTTTTAATTTTTCTTTTGGCCAGGCAGGATTAATCTGATTCCAACTCATGATTTTAGCTTGCGCCGAAGGCTCCCACATTTTTTTTAATTCTTCGATCGAGATCTGATTGACCCAATCATTCTTAATATTCACCACAACCACAGTCGCATCGTAAGCAATGGGAAGTTCGAAAAATCGCACTGAAGCTTTTTGACAATTTGCCAATTCATCACTTTGAATAGGCCTTGAAGCATTTTGAATATCAATTTCGCCACGACAAAACTTTTTAAAGCCTCCACCCGTTCCCGAAATTCCAACCGTGACCCGCGTCTGTCCTTTTTTCTCGGTTTGAAACTCTTCAGCCATAGCTTCAGCAATTGGAAAGACTGTGCTGGAACCATCGACTTTTACGATAGGAATTTGAGCAAATGATGTCGACTTAAAAAAACAAACGATCAACAAACCAAAAAGGATGGATTTCATTGCAGCGCCTTTCGTTAATATTTGAATTAATTTACCCTCCCTGCAGGCTCAAAATTGTTAAGGTTTAATCAGGATTTCGCCGCGTCGCGCTATTTCCCTTATTAATGCCATTAACTTAAGCCCATAATATTTCCCATTCACCTGCTGATAAGCCCTTCAGCCTCAGTTTTCGATAAGGAATATTCCCCAAAGCTTCTTGTTCGTTAAGTCTGACATAGCTCACTACCGTCTTGTACGCCTTCCAACTACGAATCACGCGAGTGAAGGGTCTGTATTTCCATAGTTTTTTTGATTTTTTGCGT
>JBBTCO010000006.1:0-5121 GCA_038043185.1 Bdellovibrionota bacterium | reverse complement strand
TGACCTGCGGCCTTGAGCTTTGAGATGTTTGACCTGCGGCCTTGATCTTTGAGATTTTAGAAAAGTTTCTTGTTTTTAGAAGGTTGGGGGTAGGAAAACGGGAACGGGGAAATAGGAGCGGGAGCTTATTTGCCCCAGCCCCAACCGACGCGAAGGGCGATCATGCTAGCGCTAACTGTGCCCGAAGATGGGAAGAGCGAATAGTCGAGGCTTATTGGTAAAATGGTATTTCCAGATAATCCCATGTCCATACCTGCAGATAATGTGAACACTTGGTTAGTTGAAATTTGCGAAGTATTTAAAACCGTACTGGATTTAGAAGCAGCAAGTAAATAACCTAAACCGCCACCACCCCAATAGTTAGTTTTTCCTTTGATAAATTTGTATTTAACCATTCCGTACATTGAGAGATAAGTAATGTTCACGTTACAATTTGTTGAAGTGCCCGAGTCACAGACAGCAGCGGCTTTACTTTCTTTTGCAACGAATTGTTCAAGGCCGCCCATGCCTCTGAGTTCAAAATCTTTGGCAATAGGCATATCATAGTAACCAAGAACTCCCAGGCCTGTACCAGACATCGTAGCTGTGTAATTAACAGAATCCAAAGAGAATCGGGCATTCATTGAATTGTTCAAATAAGTTCCTAAAACTCCCATTTTTTTTCCACTGACTCCACGAGAAAAAGAAGAGGTTCCAGTTGTCGACGAAGCGTCAACGGAAGCTGGTCTCCGAGCGGCGATGGAATAGCCCACTTCCGCTTTACCTTTAAGGATTTCAGCAAGCGCTTGGGCTTTGCCAAGTTTTGTAATTTTAAGAATTGCGCGGTTTTTCCCTTGCGCATCTTTTGCCATTAATTCTTGGCCTTGTGTAAAGCTTGAGCCATCCATGTTGATTATAACTTGTTTGCCCTTAACAACCTTTACACTCGCGGAATGTGCGGTTGAAAAAGCTAAAACGAACACGAATAATATTGATATGTGTGCTAATTTTTCCATACTTTAATTCTCGGTAATTTATATTTCTAACTCAAGTCGAGGAGAGGCTTGTAAATTTAAATATAGACTCACAGCTAGCTTTTAGATTACAGATCGATTTTAAGGGCATCGATTTCCGCAAAAAAATTATCACGCGAGAATAGCCAGGACTCTTGGTTTGGAGAACGGTAGGTACAGAATTTTTGTTGGCCTTCATTTCTCAGGGCCACTTCGGCTTGAATTTCTTGATTGAGTTCGTAAATGTGCACTTCATGACCATTTGGAGTCCACATGGGCTCATAAGCCTCAGCATTTTGAATTTCTGCGCAACCAACAAGGGAAAGTGTTCGAATTTGTCCGGGGGATTGAGTTTCAAAATTCTTTCGTCCCTCGGATTTATAGAGAGTACAAGAGCTGAAAGTGACTAGGATGAATAGAGTGAAGAGGATTTTAATTATTGATATCACACTCAAAGTCTCTTCTGTTTCTGAAAAAAGAAAAGACCTGTTTTAAACAGGCCTTTCGTAAGAGTATTTATTAAAATGGAATTTCGTCAGCAGCTTGAAATGTCGGTTCAGGACCAAAATCCTGATAATTCATGTCATCCGATGATGAGTTGTTGCTAGTCGAACTGCGTTCAGTAGCTGCACCCAAAAATTGGACTGTTGAAGCTACGATGTCCGTTGCGTATTTTTTCTGACCTTGTTGATCTTCCCAAGATCGAGTTTGTAATTTTCCTTCAACATAAACTTGGCGACCTTTGCTGAGATGCTTACCGCAAATTTCCGCAAGTTTTCCCCAAACGGTGACCTTATGCCATTCGGTGCGTTCTTGTTTTTGGCCGTCTTTTCCAGTCCAAGATTCGCTCGTGGCAACACTGAGTTTTGCTACGGTTTGACCTTGAGAAATAGTTTTCACTTCAGGATCAGCACCCAAGCGACCGACTAAGATGACTTTATTAATTCCAGACATTAATTCCTCCGCCCTTTTATAGGGATTCGTGTTTATTGGACCTTTTCGAAGGCCACTGTTTTAGTGACGAGAACCAAAATGAGTTCGTCACTCGCGATGTCTTCAAACAAGACTCCAGCGAGGTTATGAAATCAATCAGAAAACGCCACTAGAGCAAGCGAGCCGCGAATATCGCATTGCAATAAAACTTAGCGCTGGAGCTTAAGCTCTGCATCATATAAATACCTCAAAAGGAGGCGACATGAATCCGGCGATCTCGGGCTTTCATGCCCATGTTTACTTTGGAGCAAATACAAAAGCGAGTGCGGAAAAAGTTCGTCTGTCCATTGAAGAGCAATTGGCCTCAAAACTTCGTTATTCTGGGAAACTTATAGATCGGCCTGTCGGACCTCATCCCGAACCTATGTTCGAGATTAATTTTTTACCTGAATATTTTGGCGAGGTCGTAACCATCCTTATGCAGAATCACGGAGATCATTCCGTATTGATCCACCCCGAAACAGGTAACGATATGAGAGATCACACAACCTATGCTTTGTGGTTAGGGAAACAATTGAGTTTGGATCTGAGTAAACTTTCGTTATAGGACGCCTCGGCTGCCTACTATAAATTTCAAACTTTCCTGACAAATTCTGATTTCAAATTTATTGCCCCAATCCCATCAATCTTGCATGCGATATCATGACCATCGCCACCATCAACTAAACGAATACTTTTAACCTTAGTTCCAACTTTGACGGCAGATGAAGAACCTTTGATTTTTAATTCTTTAATGACGATTACAGAATCCCCATCATTAAGTACATTGCCGTTAGCATCACGAATGACATTTTCTTGTGGCTCTGTAGCATGGACCGCGTCGACATCAGCAACAACATCGGTCGCAGAACTGAATGCGCTCCACTCGTAAGAGCATTCGGGACATATCCACAGATTTCCATCGGCGTAAATATTTTCGGAACTGCATTTAGGGCATTTATCTGCGTTTTTCATTACTGAAGTGGCGAAATTCTTGGTGGAGGGCCAAAATTGGAACCGGAAAGCTTTACTTTATATTGAAAGCCATCGGGAAGTTGTCTTTTGAAATTATCAATAAACAATAAAAATAAGGCGGCTTTGTCTTGAAAACGTTTTTTAACTTTTAAATCCAGAAGAAACTCATACGGTCCAAACTGCGGGACAGGATTTCCGCCAAAGTTTTGGAAATTTAAATTCATTGAACCAGTCAGGCTTCCGCTAATTTCATCATTAGCTTGGCCAATACGGCCGGATTCAATAATGAATCGGCCTTCAGTTAATTGGCCTTTCATTTCAAGCTGAGAAACTTTGAATCCAGGAATAGAAAGAGGAAATTGCCCTAAATTTATCGTGGCCGGCAATAATTCGAAATTTTTAATATTCAGATTCAGCTCGTTTATTTCAGGTTGTTCACTCATGGTTAAATCCGCCAAAGCTTTGGAACTTAAATTGAGTTGACCTTTGATCATCACTGGAAGATTTGTGGCTTGTCTAAGTTCTTGTAGGCTTAAATCTGATATATCGATTTCAATTTTCTGTCGTTCTGTTCCTTTTTCTGATTTTTTTCCCCCGCTGACCATCAAATCCAGATTCCCTTTTAAAAGGCCTTTAGCAATAACTCGTCCATAAGGTTTTTGACTGATGACTCCGCTCAGTGATGGCGAGATTATAAGTTGTTTTGCCGAAATCGGAGATAAATTTTGCAACTCGATAACGACTTGCTTAAATTCGACTCCAGGTGCTGGGAAAATATCTATGCCCATTTGATCAAAATTCAAATTTACCTGATTGCCGCTGCCTTTGGAAACTTGTGTAGAAACCAGATCACCCATGTCGCCAAAAGGAAATAAAATAAAAATGAAAACAACTGTGAAAATAAGAAGCAAAATAATTTTCATAAATTGCGCTTTTAAAAACTGAATAAATTTTGTAAGAAGTTCAACGATGATGCTCATTCGGAACTTTCGTCAATTTTATTCATATTTTTTCTGCGACCTGGTTTCTTTTCATTCTCTGGCATTGGGGGTGGCGGGGGTTTTGGAATATTCAAAGAGATTAAGCGGTAAGTGACATCAAAATAACGACTATCTTGGACGTTTGGATCAATTATAAGATCCAATATTTTTACGCTGGGATTGATATCCTGCAGTTTAGAACCGATATCGACGATTTGCCTGATGTTCAATTTATTAAGACTCACGCTCAGTCCCGATTGTAAATGATTTGGAGAAATAAGGCGTGAACTCGGCGAACCGGATTCAATGCTTTTAATTTGTTCAGGCAATAGATTTGCTTCTTTAACTTTTGCTTCCGCTATGCTTCGCATGGAATCAAGAGATGGAGGCTCGGGAAGATTAGGAACCTCTTGAACTTCCCGTTGAACTTTAATCAGATCGCGAATAAGTTCTCGTTGGCTTTCGAATTCAACAATGGAACTCTTTGAGCTAAGAAGCGAAGTGACAGGTATGAAAAATAATAAAATACCCACTAAAGCCACACTCATAAGGATGGCCATTTTTTGCTGTGAGGCTTTCATGTTTTCGAAACGATCACTAAGCTGATGGTAAAGACTTGTCTCTTTAAATCTCTCGGAAGATTGTTTTAAGCTTGAGGTTAGGTTTTCCTTAAGTTCTTCAAGTGTCATAATCCAACCTTATGAATATTACGATCGACTTTAAAACTAATTGCGAACGTTGTTTTTTTGGGATCCATAGGAATTGTTGGCGTGCGCGGTTGAATTTTTCCATTGATCGATAAAGCATTGAGGCTTTGCACCAAAGTATTCGCTTCTGCTCTGGAAAAAACATATCCTTCCATGATCACTTCATCTTCGATGACGTGGAATTTTTTAAGATCCATTTTAATTGCGCTCTTTTCAGGAGCATTTTCACTCACACGTTTCAACATTTCCAGTGCTGAATTCATTTGATAAAGACCTTGGGCGGCCCGCATTTCAGTCACGTTTTTTCGGTTTTCCCTAATTTTTTTTCTGACATTAGATTCATTGGCCGTTTTTTTAGTTAGTCCACCAATACTTACTGCTTTTTCTTTCAAGCGCTCTTCAGCCTTATCGATCAGCGTGATAGCGAAATCCGATCTAAAATATCCCCACACGTAAAGAATAACCAGAACGACGACAAAAAGTTGTAAGCTCGTT
>JBBTCO010000005.1:0-128373 GCA_038043185.1 Bdellovibrionota bacterium | reverse complement strand
AAACTGGCAGCCCCTCGCGGGGCTCGAGGGTTCGAATCCCTCGCTCTCCGCCATTAGGTACCAGGTCCTGTTTGTCTTTTAATACCGGCATTCCGGTATACCCGTTAACTTATACACAAGAATTCCGGTTTGTTCCGAATCGAATAATTCAAAATAAAAGATTCCAAAGGGCCCAAGAAATTTAGAAACGCCCTAAACTAAAAACCGCGAGAATACATCTCGCGGCTGAAATCCGAGTGTTCTTGTGCTCCCATTTGAGTTGGTTTAGCTCGACCAACTCCTCGAGCTTTTTTAGTGCTCCAGCTCTTAGCTCTACAAACATAGCCATCAATTTTAAAAGTGTTCTGAGAATCAATAGGATAATTAATTATTAAAAATAACGACATCCTGAAAATTGATATTTCTTTCTATTGAATTCCAGAGTTCCAGCAGCATCGTCCATATACATAAATACTTTGTATCGTCCATCGTCTGATCTAAATCTAAACATAACGTCAGCGGTTGTAGTGATTCCTTGAATGCTGACTGATGGTGCAGGCAACTCAGTAGTTTGTATTTGCATAAGATATCGAGCCCTACTTTCAATAGCAGACTGTCTATTCACTGGTAAATCTTGAATCTTTTTTAGCAAGATTGTTTGATTTAACTTTTCGATCTGACAAACATAGGTGTCTGCAAATGCAAAAGAACTGCAGAAAAATGTTAGTAAACTCACCGAGAATATTTTCATAAAAACTCCTTAATCTTTGTTAATGTTGAGACGTGTTTATATATCGAACTAATGCGGAGCGCAAATTTTACCTTTCAGTTTTCGATTTTATCGTGCACACCAAGTGGCCACTATCCAAAGCTAATAAAATCAAATATTTTTAATATAATGACTACATATCATCTAGAGCCTGCAAATTTTTCAGATTATCGTGATTTTTTAAAACATCGGTTTGAGAATTTAAAAAAAGAAAATAAAAAATTTTCGCTTAATGCCTGTGCTAAAAGAAGCAAGATTTCAAAATCTTTATTTCAATTTATTTTAAATAAAAAAAGACATTTGGGTTTAGATCGTATGCCACCTTTAGCAAAGGCACTTCATCTGTCTGCTGATGAAGAGTACTTTACTTACTTGATGATTTGTAAGAGCTCGAGCAGAAATCCCATTATTCAGTCCCATTTTGAAAAAATCCTTAACCGTATTCGGCATGAATATGTAAAGTCAGCAGTCGACGCGCCAATGCCATCGACGACAAATGATAAAGAACTTTATCTCAACTATTTCTTTATGATTCTTCAAACATTTACCAAATTGAAAGACTTTCGAGAAAATGCCCAATGGATCAAAGACAACTTAATGATTCCAAACCTCAATGAAATAAAAATTACTTCTACACTCAAAGAACTTGAAAATCTTGGCTTTATATTCAGAGATGATCAAAATAATCTTAAATCAAGGCCTGAGAGTTTATGGCGACCCGATCCTTACGATCCAACAGGGCATCGTGTTTATACCAAAGCTGCAGAAGGCATTGCGGAACTGATGCAAAAACCTGATTTGTATCGCCCTTCAGTTTATATGTCGATGTCGTTAGCCTTGGATGAAGAAAATCTTTTAAAAGCCGAAAAATTCATGATTGATGTCCACCATCAACTTTTAAAATTCTCCGTCGATAGTCGGCAGCCAACAGCGGTTGCCCAGATTTGCAATTTTTTGTTAACAGTAGTTCGATTAAAGAATCATTGATTTGTGCTCAGCAGTTTCTAATACACTCCCAAGCACGAAAGTAGTTCGAAGATGTCTCGCTGAGCGCCTCCTTCAAAAGTGTTGATATTTTTGTCAGTGGATTTCAAAAAACGACCCACTAGGGTGAACTCCGTACAAATTATATAATGCATGCCCAGAGGAGGCTTAAACCGATTTAGAAATTACGATCTTTGGCCGTGTTTTTGCTATTCTTTCCTACGTATTTTAAACACTTTTTTGGGTAGGATATTCTATGACTTATTTAAAGCGATTTTTTCTTCAGAGTCTTTTGGCTTGTGCGGGAGCAACAGGGTTCGCTCAGTCCTTATCTTGTGATGGAGTCTTTGCAAGTCTGCCTTTCGAAAAGACCTATCTTCAAACCATTCAAGAGGGAATGTCGCTATTTGAGAAAACTGTTACCGGAGATCCGGCTTTCTTCGCATCGACGAAAGAAAGTGTCCTGGCCAGGAAAGCAATTGAGGCTATGGCTCCGTCTTTATTAGTGGGTTCTTTTGATATGTCCCGAGTTAAGAAGGCCCTCTTATCTATTATTAGCGCCGAAAAGAGTGGACAATTTAGAGGCGTACTGTCGAGTCTGGCGAAAGAAAACAAGATCGCCAATCTTGTTTTCACGAATATGATTCTTCGTAACCTCAGTTTCGAGCAGCAGTTGAAGCTATTGGAAAAATTGAACGAAAACGTAAGCAAAGAATCAAACTCAGAGATAAAAATCGAAGAGATAGAGACGGGGCTCATGCTTGCTACGTCTACTTATGGGTTGGCGTTTCCAGAGAAAGTGCAGGCCGTAATTCAATCTCGACCGCAGATTAAGGAATACCTGATTCAGTTCATTGCAAAATCGATGGCGGCGGGAAAGCCGGCGTCAGATTCGGAAGTTCTGGCAGCACGAGAGTATGTTGAAGGAGACACACAGTTGTCGGAACAAATAATTAGGATTGTCTCTTTGCGATCTTTAAAGACAGGAGAGCTTGTGGCAAAGGTTGTGGAAAAATCGATAGAATCGTTGATGAGTATCGAAAAACTAAGCCCCGAGATGTCGTCCGAAGCTGGCTTGCGAGTTGTCGAAGCCCACTTGCTGAATGATTCTCCAATTGCAGACTTGGTCAAAAAAATTTCGGAGTTTGATAGTCTTGTTAAGGGACAAATCAAACATAGTTTAATGACGGGTAGGGCAGAAACCAAATCAGAAAAATACTTCGTGGCAAATATTGCTTTAGTACTGGGGTTTACTTCTATGACGGCCCGCCAACTGTTTGATATGATGATCCAGTTCCATAAGCTCTCGATTGTGTCCTTGAAGCTCGATGCCAAGGCGGAAATCACCTCGGCTCATGAGTTTGACAATACAGTTCCCGTTGTTGTGGCTTAGGCTAACCAAAATATAGAGTATTGTGGAAATGCAAAGGCTCAACAAGATCGCACGGGGAATTGTCTTTTCCGGCGTCTTGGTTTCTTCAGCCAAATTGACAATGTTTTCAAAACCGAAGAACGCAAAGATGATAAGCGCGGCGCTGGAGATAGTTGCTGATGTGGGAATTGCGGACAGCGCAGATCCAAAATTTGGATTTTGCCAACCCAACCAAACGAAGAGAAGCAAGCCACACACTTCTATTGTGGTGAAAACGGCATTCACCCAACTAGACTGCTTAATTCCAATGACATTGATTCCCGTAAAAAAAACAAGAAGCCCGCCGGCAACCAAAAGATGAGGCAGCACCATAAAATGTTGCAGGTAACTTGCGAACGCAAGGGCCACGGTGGCTGCAGACGCACAACCTGCAAACGTCATTATTATTCCGGTTGTTCCCGATAGCCATCGCTGACTCAAAAAAGCATTTCGTAAATAAACATATTCCCCACCGGCTTTGGGGTACATAGTTGCTAGCTCTGCGTAGGAGAGTGAACTCCGAAAAAATTTGTGCTCGCGACATCGTCGCCAATGGCCTGATTTATAACTCGGGCGATATAAGAAGAGCAATTTTTAGTAAGAACATTATAGTTGTCTCGTGATGCCGCGAGATCTTTATTAATCATATAGACCAAAACACGGGTCTGAAGTTTCGTTAGTGCTAAAATTCTTTCCGAGATATCTCGACCCTCAAGGATGACGACTTCTAGCCATTTGAGTTTGTATTTCATCTGTTGAACCTTCAGATCAAGTTGCCCGGAAGCTCCTTGAAAAAGAAATTCCAAACGGGAAACTTTCAACTTTTCAGATTCCAATTGTTTTTTTAAAAGTTCTTCGGGCTTTTCGAAACCAGTGAGTACCGGCATACCCGAGACATTCCCAGCTGCTTGAATCACAAAGTCTTCGAATGGATTTTTTGGATCCATATGGAAATGAATAACCGAATGGCCAAAATTACTTTCGGCATTTTCGGATGTAGCTGAAATCAGCATGTAACCCACAGCCGTGACTTTTGCTGAATCAATAGGAGTGTTCATTTCTGCTGGGCATTCCGAGGCAATTACTTTTGGTTGCCCAATCCAGTAATAAAACCAAACGTAGGATTGAGGATGCTTACAGAGGTAATCTGGATCAAAAAAGAAACCTTCGGCTTGCGTTGCTAAATCTTCAGTTGGGCTATCTGTTCCCTGCTCACGCTGAAAACCCTCAGCAGTTTTTTTATCAGAATTCATAAACCCAAAAGATCTCTGCCAGCTGTTAATTTGCAGAAACTGATCATTTTTGCTGTAGGCAAACTGACGATCCAGTTGATGAGTCAATTCGTGGGTAATTATTCTTTTCGAAAACTCTTCATTTAATTGGAAAGCTTGTCCTTTGCTAACATAACTAAAAGTTCTATCCGAGAAAGCAATTTTACCTGAAGAGCTCGAAGCCAAATGAACGCGAGAAGTGCTTAAGTTTTTTTCACTTAAAGAGTCAGTCTTTAGATCAAGGTCACATTTTTTTTCGAAATGGAAGTTGGTTTTAATTTTCGAGTAAAGCTCAGGAAGTATCTGAAGAGTTTCCCGGATTAAACGAATTTCGCGCTCAGTAAAATTGCACTGACCTTTTTTCAGATACCGGATTGAATAAGGAATCCCATCGAGAAGGTAAAAGATTGAATCAGAGGTTTTTTTTACGATCTTAGCGCTTGGTTCAGCGGCTCGCGCAATACCAGTAGTTAAGATAAATAAAAGAGTAAAAATGAAAGCCATGCAAAGGTTTAGAAGAGTTCCACTAAACCTTGCATGCATAAAAAATACTCCTATAGTTTTCAACAATAATTATGGACGAACACCATTGGCGAGAACATCTTTCGCAGCTTCGCGAAGTTCCATATTTTGTTGATCGGCGTAGGTGCCAAGGAAGGACGGAACATACATTTTATTTTCTTCAGTTACCATCGTGGCTTCACGTTGAATCATCATCTTGTTAACTTCAGCTGAATCTGCAAGCGCACAAGCAATTATCGTTGTTGTTGTTAATGGAGGAAGTGTTGTTGTTGTAAGAAGCGCTAAAAAATAGTCCCCTTCATCTGGTTTTGGGCCGTCATCACAACGGGCATGAGCTAAAGAACCAGAAAGTGTCGCAACAAGTGCAAAAAAACAAATAACAAGAGTTGATTTCATAGAATGTTCCTTTCAAAAGAAGTTATCTGCCTGCCGTATCACACAAGCGAGGGGGCAGCGTCAACGCCGTTTTTTGTTAAGTTTGCAGAAGATTCGTTAGGTAGGTGTTTTTATAGAGTTTTCTCAAAAAACGTTCTTTCAATTTTAGAAAGAGGATTCTTATTTGAGCTTAAACTCAAATCCGCCCAGCTTAATTTAAAAGAAATAAATAGTTACTATTATTTTAAATATAAGTCACTTTTAATTTTTATCTTAATTGTGTAGAAAACTTCACTAAGAGGAGGTTTTTGTATGAAGGTATTTTTGTTAAGCTTAGTTTTTTTTGGCGCTGTCAATTCAGAGGCTGATGTTTATCATCTTATCAGCGAAGGAGATCTTAAACAGAGAACTCAAAATGGTTTTATTTTTGAACCGAGCCTAAAGACAGAAGGATTTGCGCATTGTGCGACGCTCTTGCAAATAATTCCTGTGACCCATCGACACTATAAAGGTGTAAAAGACTTGCTGTTATTAAAGATCGAAGAACGTTATTTAATATATCCTTTGCGATATGATTATGTCGCAAAACACGCAACGTATTTTCCACACATATATGGACCTATTAATCTTTCCGCTGTTAAGAAAGTTTTTAAAATGCAAATTAATAGTGATGGAAGCTTTCGGCTTCCAAAAGATATATGAAGGCAATTCTTATTGAACGTTATGGGGGAACAGAAGTCTTTTTAAGCAAAGAGATTACACCTCCCCAAATCAAGAAAAATGAAATTCTTGTCCAGGTTTATGCATGTGGATTAAACCCCGTCGACTATAAAATTCGCGGGGGTTTTCTTAAAGACCTCTTTCCAGTTTCTTTTCCCCACATTCTGGGAGGAGATATCTCTGGAAAAGTAAAAGCTATTGGAAATGATGTTCATGATTTTAAGATCGGAGATGAGGTTTATTTCTCGAATCCGCTAGACAAGAACGGAGGATATGCCGAATTGTGCGCGGTAAATGCAGAAATTGTTGCGCATAAACCAAAATCACTTTCATATGTTCAATCAGCGGCTTTGCCTGTAGCTGGCCTCACTTCCATTCAAGCGCTTGGGGATTTTAGCAAAATACAACCAGGACAAAAAGTACTTATTCACGCTGGTGCTGGGGGCGTAGGATCGTTTGCAATTCAATATGCAAAACACATGGGAGCAAAGGTATATACAACGACAAGTCGAGAAAATCATTCTTACGTTTATGAATTGGGTGCCGATGTGGCGATTGATTATCGTAAGGAAGATTTCGTCTCAATTTGCCAAAATGAAGGAGGAATGGACATTGTTTTAGAGTCAATTGGTGGCGATAATTATTTTCGCAGTGTTCTTGCGACCCATACGGGAGGGTTTGTACCGTGTATCGTAAACCCACCAGATGTAAAAACACGTGAATTGGCTCTGCAAAAAAAAATCACAACGGATTTTTTTCTTCTCACAAGTCGTCGAAAAGACCTCGATGAAATTACAAAAATGATCGAATCCCAAAAAATACGCCCTCTAAACACGAAGACTTTATCCCTCGATGGTATAGTTCGAGCTCACGAACAGCTGGAATCAGGACGAACACGTGGAAAATTAGTTCTCGAAATCCAACAAGAAAGTCTTCACCGCTAAACTATCGATGAAGCTCTAGCTTTACTTAGTGGTGAGATTTCTTTTTGCTTTTATGTTTTGATTTATTTTTCTTTTTTTTCAAGCTGGCAACTTCACGTTTTTGTTTTTTGCTAGCTTTGGCGATCACTTTTTTCTTATTTTTCTTATGCTTTTTCTCTATGTGATTTGCTGTTACTTTTTTTCCACCAGACTTTTTTGTTTTAGCCTCAGCAACGGCAACAAACATAAGAGTAAACATCATCAGAATAGACATAATTATATTTTTTATGATCATAAGGCCCTCCATAGGGCTTATCGGCGAAGGTCGATGCGACTAAAGGCTTTTCCAGTAAAACACATGAGCTAAAAGAGCTTTAGGATAGATTAGGACTATTTGAGTGCGACAATTTGAGCTGAATGACTAATTCCTAGACTATACCAAAGGCCTAAGAATGACCCCAAATCTAATGGATTAGTTATAACCAGGGCTTGGTTCTTGTATTAACTCAAGCGTCAGTTGCACGTCATTCGGAGGCTGCTTGTTTAAGTGTATTAAGGGCTGTAGTTACATTTTAATTTTTTTCGCCATGACAATGGCTAGCGCGGAAACGCCTGGCCGTAATTTTGGTCTTAAAAACAAGACGAATAAAAGCCCGTCAGCGACTGTCGTCAAAGTTTCAGGCCTTAAAAGCTTTCGCCAATGGAAAAACGAAAGAATCCAAGAGTCTTTAGCTAAATTTAGCTCTGCACGTTCACTTATGGACGGGCGTAAAATCGCCTTAGCATCAACTCAACAAACGCTGCCCAACACAAAAACGGAAGCGATCGTCAGTCGTGACATTTCTTTGGTGAAGCTTGAAAATCAACTGCGCCTGGATTTGATGTCTTTAGAAATGGCAAAGGATCTTACGGTAACAGATTACTTTGTAGGCTACGTGAACAAAATTCATGGCAAAAAAGAATCAATCAATGAAATTGCTGGCAAAATGTCGACAGACGAAGTTGCTGAATTGATGTCAGCTTACGCTCAATCGATCTTTGGTGCCTCATCAACTGAAATTCCAAAAAGCGCGACTAACCAAGGCGCTCAAGATTCAAACAAGTAAGCCTAAAACTCGCCGCATAACGCGAAGCAAGAATTACGTTTTTCGGGTCTAGACCTTGACAGACCTCTGAGCCCATTCATATTACCACAGAGTTTAAAACTAACGGCGCCGTTTATTATTTATTTAAAATCGCCAAAATAATTTTTTCAGGAGGTATTCATGGCTAAGTCAGAACTTGGTGTTCGCCCATTGCACGATCGAATTTTAGTTCGTCGAATGGCAGAGGAAGAAAAAACCGCAGGCGGTCTTTTTATTCCAGACACTGCAAAAGAAAAACCACAAAAAGGTGAAATCATGGCAACAGGAAAAGGCCGTGTAACCGAAGATGGAAAAACACTTCCTCTTGAAGTGAAAGCCGGAGATAAAGTTTTGTTCAGCAAATACGCTGGAACAGAACTTAAACTGGATGGACATGAGTACTTGATGATGCGCGAAGAAGACGTTCTCGGCGTTTTCAACTGAAATTAATTTAAAATTTAAAAAAATGAAACTTAAGGAGAATAAAAAATGAGTAAGGAACTTCGCTTTTCTGAAGATGCAAGAACTTTGATTTTACGTGGGGTAAACACTCTTGCGAATGCGGTGAAAGTCACTTTGGGACCAAAAGGTCGCAATGTGGTTATTGAAAAATCTTTTGGATCACCACTGATCACAAAAGACGGTGTGACTGTTGCTAAAGAAATCGAACTTGAAAATAAGTTTGAAAATATGGGCGCTCAAATGGTTAAAGAAGTTGCTTCTAAAACTAATGAAGAAGCCGGTGACGGAACAACGACAGCTACAGTTTTAGCTCAAGCGATTTATCGTGAAGGTGCTAAAATTGTTTCTGCTGGTCACAATCCAATGTCAGTTAAACGTGGAATCGACAAAGCTGTAACTATCGTTGTCGACGAACTTAAAGCAATGGCTAAACCTGTAAAAGGTTCAAATGAAGTTGCTCAAGTAGGAACTATTTCTGCAAATAATGACAAAGAAATTGGTCAAATGTTGGCAGATGCTATGGATCAAGTTGGTAAAGAAGGCGTTATCACTATCGAAGAATCTAAAACTGCAAAAACAGAAGTGACTGTAGTTGAAGGAATGCAATTTGATCGTGGTTACTTGTCTCCTTACTTTGTAACTAATGCTGAAAGAATGGAAACAGTTCTAGAGAACGCTTACATCCTTGTTTATGACAAAAAGATTTCTTCAATGAAAGACATGATCACTATTCTTGAAGGCGTTGCAAAACAAGGCCGTCAATTATTGTTGATCGCTGAAGATGTTGACGGTGAAGCTTTGGCTACACTTGTTGTGAATAAATTGCGTGGCACTTTGCACGTGGCTGCTGTTAAAGCTCCTGGCTTTGGTGATCGTCGTAAAGCAATGTTGGAAGATATTGCTGTTTTGACTAACGCTACAGTCATCAGTGAAGACATGGGCCGTAAACTTGAGCAAGCAACGGTTGCTGACTTGGGTGTTGCAAAACGCATCGTTATCGACAAAGACAACACAACAGTTATTGATGGCGCTGGTAAAAAAGCGGACATTCAAGGCCGTGTAGCTCAAATTAAATCTCAAATCGAAGAAACAACTTCTGATTATGATAAAGAAAAACTGAAAGAGCGTTTGGCTAAACTGTCTGGCGGCGTAGCTGTCATTCACGTTGGCGCTCCTTCTGAAGTTGAAATGAAAGAAAAAAAATCTCGTGTTGAAGATGCATTGAATGCAACTCGCGCGGCGGTTGAAGAAGGTATCGTTGCTGGTGGTGGAACTGCTCTTGTTCGGGCTGCTCAAAAAATTGATAAAACAAAATTTTCTGAAGAAGAAGCTTTTGGTGCAACAATTATTAAACGTGCTTGCGAAGAGCCTCTTCGTCAAATCGCTGGAAACGCGGGTCTTGATGGTGCGATCGTTTTGGATCGCGTACTTGCTAATAAATCTCCAGCATGGGGATACAATGCTTACTCTGATCAATACGCTGACTTAATTAAAGACGGTGTTATCGATCCAATGAAAGTTGTTCGTTGTGCTATCGAGAACGCAGCTTCAGTAGCTTCGTTGATGTTAACGACTGAAACAATGATCGCTGAAGCTCCTAAACGTGATGATAAATCAGCCGGCGGTGGCGCTCCAGGAATGGGCGGCATGGGCGGTATGGGTGGAATGGACGGCATGATGTAAGCCTTACGGCAAACACATCCGATCCTTCGATCAAAAAAAAGGCAGCTTATAAGCTGCCTTTTTTTTTGGTGTGAGATGAAGACACGCCCGTGTAAAATAAAATCAGGGCTTAGCATTCTGAGAATATTGTAAGTGGTATTTACCAATTTCTCGGGTCACATTAGTTTTTGCGCGCCCCTCAGAATTGAGGCAAGTGATTGAAAAAGATCGAAAGCCAACGCTGGCCGCTTCTTCTGAAATAGAACAAAGGTCGCCTTTTTTTGTAGCCAAAATTGCAAGTTGATCCGATTTAGGGGGAAGAACCAAGGGCGTTCCTTCCACCTCAATTTTGATCTCTTTAACGATAAGATCGACGATCTTTAAAACAGACATTTGGTAATTTAGTTGAAGACGTTGTTTGAATACCTCGCGAAGATCGGGTTCCGCGATTGCTGTCAAACTTATGCACAGAATAGAAAAAAATACCCTAACTTTTTGCATAGAGACTCCTTAATTCGAAACAAAGTGGTCTTTGTTTTCTGTGTAAAGTTTAATGCAAAATTTGAGACAAATTTATGAAAGACGGTCTAAGGGCCATCTTCTAAAATAGATATTCAATTCCAAAAAGAAGATTCGTTATTTTATGGGATATGTTGGTGGCAGGGTCAGGACGAACTGCTGTTGTTGAATCAAAGTCAGTGGCGTAATACTCAAAACTTAATTCAGCAACATAGGCAATATTTTTACTGCGACGATATCTCGAGAACACACCAAAGTCGTTGATTTTGGTTGAGGTTACCGAGCCTGACGATGTGGATTCAGAAGTTGTCGGTGATAAGAAATATTTAAATTGTGCACCAATATCCCAAGGGACTTCTTCGGATAAAGGAAAAGACCCGGCAAAGCCCAAAGTAAGACCGCCGTAATTCATGGTGGTAAAGGCCACCGGCGAACTTGGATCAATTTGAGCGCGATACTGAGTCATCCCTGCTGAAAACTGAAATTTAGGACCAAAAAACTGATTGGTGACTAATAAGTTATAACCCATAGAAACAGATTGTTGGCTTAAAGACATGTTGAGTTTTTCTGGCGAAGAGTTCGAAAGACCATTCGATACGGCCAGGGCTGATTGTCTAAGACTTAAAGCAAAATACCATTCTTCGTTGAGCCAAAATTCACCATTCAGGCGGATTGTAGGAGCAAAATTATTTACAGCGGATAGATTACCGGCGGCGCTAGTCAGATTCGCGCTTTGATTATACTGGTTAAGACCCAGCGCCACTCCCAGCAGGCCATACTGAGGCGGACTCATCGGAAGCCACTCTTTCGGTTTGTCACCAAAGGCCGCTTTGTCTGTGGGGCCCTCAGCGCTCATCTTGATATTAGTAAAGACCCCTTCATCCATTTGGATCTTCATTCCGGCCGCCAGAAGATTGGTTTCTTTTTCATAAGTGATCGTGCCGAAACTGAGGTAATCGTCTAACTTGGTGATTTCGATTTTGCCAAGGATTTCTTTTTCGGAAGAAGTCATAAATTGCAATTTTGGATGTCGGATCATTTTTAAAATTAAAATCGCGCGGACTTCTGCTTTTGGGGTAAGGCCATTTTTTGTACCAAGGTTAATTGTAACTTCGGAACCGCGTCGACTAAGCAAGGTGCCATTGAAAGGCATTCGTTTTTTCAAACGACTCCACAAAAGGTCATAATTTTTTTTAATTTCTTCGGTTTCAAAATTTTGTATTTGATCTAAATTTTCTTGAACCAAGGGCAGAGCTTTTGATCCCGCATACAAAGTCATGCGCAAAGACATCCCTTTGGGGCCTTTGATGATTTTAGAAGTCATCAAGGCCTGCACGTTGAATTTTTTCATGATCAAAATTCGTTCGGCCTCGGTCGAGTCCAATTGGTTGCTAATTTTAAATGATTTTGTATTTTCACCTTCGGCAGGTTCAACGACCCATTGATTTTCTTCGGTAACCTTCGCTTTTATGTAAGTAGTCATTGTTGGCGCGTAGACATTATTTTGATTGTCATAAAAAGGCGCAATAAAAACTTTTTTAATCGTTAAAGTCGTGTCATCTGCACTTTGATAGGTGCCTAGACTTTTGTTCTGAGACAGAGCAACAATTGAAATTAAAGATAGAAATAAATTAAGACAAAGCGCTCTCATCCCCTCAGTTTGCTCTGAAGAGCCGATGAGGTCAAACGCGACGCTTTGCTTTTGTCTAGTTCGAAGAAAATTCAAGGAATCAGATTCAGTCTGAAGACTTTTCAAATATAATAAAGTGATGTCAGCAAGATTCATTGTGGTCGATGATGCACCTTTTATTCGTGAGCTTCTTAAGAATGCTTTCCAAAGCTTTGGCTGCGTTTGCGTAGGGGAAGCGGAAGATGGCCAAGAGGCTATTGAAGTTTATCGAAAAACCTTACCGGACTTGGTGTTGCTAGATCTAGTAATGCCAATTAAAAATGGCATCGAAACAGCGCGCGAGATGAAAGAAATTTGGTCCGAAAGCGTGATTGTCGCTTGTTCCTCTTTGGATCAAGGACCATTGCTAAAACGCGCCTTAGCGGAAGGTTGCGACAGCTTTATTGTTAAGCCATTTACTAAAAAAGACTTACTCAATGTAATGAAGGACTACTTTCCACAAGTTAAAGAGGCTTCACGATGAATGGTTTAATGTTTGTTTTAAAGAATTTTTTAATGACGCTATTTTTAGTTTATCTTATGCAATTTAAAGTGGGCGGGATAAGCCTTGAAACACGATTTGATCAGTGGTTAAGGAATTCCGAAATCAGTCAGCAGGTTCGTTTAACAGCGTCTGGCGCCACACTATTTATTGAAGAAAGTGCCTGGCAAATTCGCAACAAAGCACAAAGTCTTTGGAACACTCAAGTTAACAGCAAATCCGAAAAAGCATCTAAGTAAAACTAAAGAGCCGGTCTTGGTAAAGATCTTTGGCTCTTGTTATAAATTACCAGTAGCAGATCGATTTGCCATTGTCGGAAGCGTTCGATTACTTACTTGAGTAAGCTTACCTTCTTTAGAAAATGGGCTGTGTGCTTTATTTTTAGCAGCGCAACTCGTGCTTCCCACATTTGCCGTTGGGGCTCTAGAAGCAAACTTCACTCCTGTAACCGGTGCTGTCGCTCTTTTTAAAGTAAGAGTCATTTCATGTTTTTTGATTACTTTGGCCTTTTTGTTTTGAGCCTGACCTTGTAAAGCGAAAAACATAACCAAAACTGTGAATACTAAATTGAACTGTCTCATTTGAAACTCCTTTGTCTCATAATGAATGTCTTAGCTAGAGACATGCCATGAGACATTCATTATGAGACAGCAGATTTTCTTGTAATATTAGGGACTTGGCTTTTGGACTAAAAACAAAAGCGTCTAATAATTAGACGCCTGTTAAGCGAGATGGGTCAAAATGAGAAAATGTCGCGAGTTGAGACAATTTACGGTATCGAAGAAACTACTTACCAGCCGTTCCATCTTTTTTGCCTGCGTCGCCCCCAGCTTGAAGAGGACAATGCTCTTTTTGGATAGCTGCAGAATCTTCATCGCTAATGCCACTAATCTTACCACCAGCGCAAAGGGTTTTAGCACCTTGTTCGCTGACGTTGGGTTTCTGCGATTCAGGACTTTCGCAGGCTCCGCCTTTATCTATGCAAGGCGCGCCTGCTTGTGTTTTAGTAGAGGCCTCTTTCGCTAAAGAGCTGAACGAAAATCCCATAATCAGCATTACTAAAAAAATTATTAATTTCATACGATCAACTCCCTATAAATAAAGCTCGGCTGTTGCCGGAGCGATAATGTCTAACAAATTATTAAAGGTACTTGCAACCTGACTAGCGACAGTTGGGCCTTCGGGGCTTTTAACTTCGCTAATCTCGCCGGTTGGTTTGTAGCTCACTTTAATGGTCCCAAGCCCCGGGCGAGTCACTAAGGCAGGTTTACCATGTCTTTCATCATATTCAATCTTAACTACTTTTTTGGCCTGATCGGTAATTGTGGCAATCCGACCGCGATTGTCATAAGTGACATTGATTTTTTGGCCATCGGTATTTGAGGCAAAAGTTAAATTTGCTTTTTTATCATATTGAAAATTTGTCATCTTAGTGCTCAGCAATTTTCCCTTTTCATTGAAAGCCTCGATGGTCACTTTGCTTACTTTCTTAAATTCATTTTCGTAATCAAAAAGCATTTTTGCAAAAGCAGAAGCTTTCAGTTTAACTAAGCCATTTGGATAATAATCATAAGAAACTCTTTCGGAATTACGTCGAATTGAAATCGGGCGTCCAAAGGTTTCGTGATAAGTGATATCGACAGTGTTGCCGCCCTCTTTGGTTAAAACTCTTTGCAGAGCATAGTCTCCATTAGGGGATTGTTTATGCCAAAATTCATAGCGGTTATCGGCGACCGTTTCTTTGCCACACACTTTTTTTGCTGTTGACCAAAAATGGCCTGCATCATTCGGAGCTACTTCATAGGCGTAAGACTCCACACACTTATCCCGATCTGTAAAACCAGTCACCCAGTCTTCTTTTTGATTGTATTTAATTTGAATTACCGTTTTGTCGTGGAAAGTAACTTTAATTAAATTGTGTAACTCATCATAAACATAATTTGATGTTAAACCGGCTGAATCTTTTGAAAAAGATAAATCATCTTGATTGGCAAATTTGTATTCGGTTTTGATGCCATTAGGGCCAGTAACTTCTTTGACTTTTTTATTTGGAAAATATTTGAAACTTAAGCGACGACCATTGTTGTCACTGACTTCCTTTAAAAGATCTTTTTCATATTCAAGCTTAAGTACGTTGCCATTTTTATCATAAGCAGCAGTAAACTTTCCTTGTGGGGAAAAGCGTTGCTTCGTGCCATCAGGCAAAGTTCTTTCGTAGTATGATTTAGCGAAAATAATATTTTCCACTTCTTTGCCATTGGCTAGAAATTTTGTTCCTTCTTTAATTTGAACCTTAATTCCCATTGCTCGAGCGAGGTCACTCCTCATGTCATCGTAATGAATAAGCTCCTCACGAATTTTTTTGTAATACTCTTCAGTTCGAGGTTTAGTTTTATCCGCTCTCATTTTAACGATAATTTGATCAACAGTTTTATCGACATCTTTTCTTGAAATTTCCCGGGCAGAAAAAAGAACTTCAGAGCCCGCGCCGCATTCTTTCACTTTTAAGTTACCCTCTGCAGTAATGTCCAACGAGGTCTCGAAGTTCGAACACCAGCCAAAACCAAACATGCCGTTAAACAATGTTCTGCTGTTATAGGTTCGCTCAAGTTTAAGATCGTATCCGGATCCATTCACTTTTAAATCGACCCAGGTGTTCGAGTAGTTGGCATTCTTCATGTCAACGACCGCGTAAGATTTTAAAGAAAAAAGGAGTGTAAGAAAAAGATATCTTAATTTCATTTTGCTGAACCTCATTGTTCAATTTACGCAGGCGTTGATTGTCAGCCAATCTAGCTGCGGACTATACTTTAATTGTAACAACTTTTTTGATAACTACGCCACCTATAACTACCATCAAAGTCATAACAAAAAGCAGGATTAAGCCCAAGGTCGTGTTAAACATCGGAGCAATAAATGCGGGATCGACCAGGAAGAATACGCCCATTAGGACAAAAGGGATCATTGATACAATCATCCCCTGAGTAACTCCTTGGGCGGTCATTGCATCAATCTTTTTTTCAATTTTTTGTCGCTCACGAATGACCATAACAATCGTTTCAAAAGTCTCGCTCAGATTGCCGCCCGTTGATTTTAAAATATTAATCGCCGTTACAAACATTTGCACATCGGGTTTCGGAATTCGTTGGCCAAGATCTAAAAGGGCCTCTTCAAAGCTTTGACCGAATTGATGTTGAGTAATAACCAGTTTGAATTCTTGACTGATCGGATTGCCCATAATTTCGATAACTCTTTCCATCGATTGAGTGGCATTGGATCCGCTTTTAATTCCATTGGCCATGATCGTTAAAGCATCAACCATTTGATCTGTGAATCTGGTGCAGCGACGTTCATATAGACTTTTTACCAGCATCAAAGGTAAAGCCCATCCTAAGATCGTAACGCCAAGACCAAAAAGTATGCTGATAATTATATTGGGAAGAAATAAAAGAAAAACAGCACCACCCAAACCAAAGCTCATAATCATCATTAATAAAGAAATTCTTTTTTCATTCACTTCGACTTGCATCAGCTTTAATAAACGAATGACTTGCTGTTGTTGATTCAAACCCTTTTTTTGTACGAGCGCACTAACGTGGTCAGCTGCAAAATAAATGGCTATTGCTACGAATATTCCAAACAACAAAGCTAGAACCAATGGATTTGATAATATCGACATAAATTAATCCTTAACTCGTTTTTTTCAAAGCGGGCGTTACTGGATCTACAGGTGGAGTGATCGCTTTGTTTTCAGTTGAAAAAATTTCTCGAGGGATAACTACCCCTTTTTCACTTAATTTTTGGATAAAACTGGGGATTGTTCCGGTTGCTTGAAATACGCCTTGAATACGTCTGTTTTTGTCGTAACCAGTTTCTTTGAATCGAAAAATCTCGGCCAAAGTAACAACTTCACCCTGCATGCCACCAACTTCAGTGAGGCTTAAAATTTTTCTGCTGCCATCTGACAGTCGTGAAATTTGCACAATCATATGAACCGCTGAAGCAATCTGTTCACGAATCGCACGGGCAGGAAGATCCATGCCCGCCATCATACACAATGTTTCGATACGTGCGATGCATTCGCGCGGGCTATTGGCATGAGTTGTTGTCATTGATCCATCATGGCCGGTGTTCATTGCTTGAAGCATATCTAGCGCAGCACCATCCCGGCACTCGCCGACAACAATGCGATCTGGTCTCATACGAAGCGCATTCTTAATCAAATCACGAATTGTTACGGCATTGGTGCCTTCCATCGAAGGCGGCCGAGTTTCTAATCGGACCACATGGTCTTGTTGCAATTGCAATTCGGCAGCGTCCTCGGCAGTGATGATTCGTTCGTTTGTTGGAATGAAGGAAGACATCATATTGAGTAAAGTTGTTTTACCAGATCCAGTTCCACCACTAATAACAATATTAAGACCGTTTTCCACACAGATGCGCAAGAAATCAACCATCTGTTTGCTCATCGAGCCGTACTCAACATATTTTTCGGGGTTAACTCCGCCTTTTTTGAATTTACGAATTGTCACGGCGGGGCCGTCGATCGCCAAAGGCTCGATGACAGCGTTCACTCGACTGCCGTCTTTCAATCGAGCATCGACATAAGGAGTGGACGTATTAATTTGTCGACCCAAAGGAGTCACAATTCGTTCAATGATTCTTCTTAAATGATCGTTCGACGTGAAAGTGACAGGACTCAGTTGAACTTTTCCATTTTTTTCCACAAATATTTTTTTATAGCCATTCACCATGATCTCGGAAACCTGAGGATCAGCTAAAAGATCTTCCAGAGGTCCAAGACCCAGGGATTCTTCTAAAACTTCTTTGATAATTTTTGCACGTTCTTCTCTTTGTAAATCCGGCGCTTCACGATCCACAACTATGGTCACTTCTTTTTTAGTTTTATCGCGCAACTCGGCTTGTTTGGATTCATCCCCGCGGGTTTCAGCCAAAAGTTTATTCAGATCAGCGGTGCGGATCAATTCCGAATGCACGCGAAGTTTGAGTTGTGTTCTGACGTCAAGGTCTTTTGAACTCGTGGCTGCTGCGCCTGCTGTTCCAGCACCTGTTTGCGCAGCTAACGTAGGTTTGGGTTTATTCAAAGATTTTAATCTTTGCAAAACTCCACCAGTTAATTTGCGAACAACATCGTAATAAGCGGCCGTGATCGGAGCTTTAGCCGCAGATAAAACAAATGGTGTGAATTTTTGTAAGGCACTCGTGGTGGTCAAATCGTCTTGAGGAATAATTCCCAAAACGGGCATGTTCAGTTGATTTGATATTGCTTGTGGAGCCAAACCTGATGGTGAAGCTTTATTAATTATCAATTGAAACATATCTTTGGGAAATGTGGCCGAGAGCAATTCGTTGATTAGTCGTTGTGTTTGTGTGACGACCAATAATTCAGGTGAACTAATAATAAATGAACCAGTGGATTCCATAAGAATCGCCTGTTGCAAAGGACCGATGTCATTTCCTAAATCAACAACGATAAAACGATAACTGCGACTAAAAAATTCGAGTTGTTTAATTGCTAAATCGGGATTGATATCCAATTTTTCTTCTGGCCCGCGAACAGCACCAATATAAGCTAAACCCGAAGCATGCATGGTGACAATTTGATTGATGTTCATCGAATTTAGGGAAGAAGTCAGAGACGCAATTTCCCGAAGAGTTTTATTTGGTTTTAAACCCATGATCACATTTTGATCGCCCACACTTTTTGAATCGCCATCAATGAGCAAAACAGGAGATCTTAATTCCGTCATCAAAGCACAAGCAAAGTTCGCAGCAAAAACACTTTTGCCTACGCCGCCTTTACCGCCGATGACGCCAATTAATGTGCAATTCGGATTTAACGCCAAATCGACCTCCAGTAAGGGAGATCGGTTTTTTTACTGCAAAAGTGAATGGACCTTAGGCCTTTTGAAAAGGCTTATAAGGCGGGAAAGAGGGAGCTTTTATTCGCGGAGGCGAAATTTTTTCTTAACTTGTTCAGAGCCAGAGCTAGCTGAAGTTTTGATAATTGGAGTTACGAAAACCACGAACTGACTTTGGTCCCGCTGAAATTCTTTTGAGGCGTACAGACTAATGATCGGATTTTTTGCCGCAGGATTTCGATTGTAGCCGGTTGAGGTCGAGTTTTTAATCAACCCGCCGATGGCTGCACTTTGACGATCACGCACAGTCACTCGAGAATTGATGGTGTTTTTTGCGGTGATAGGAGCACCATTTTGAGCAGTACCTAACATAGATGAAATTGAGAAACTCATATCCATGGCCACACTTCCGGATTTTTCACCTAAGATCACAGGTGTAATTCCAGCTTGGATCCCAACATCAGTAAAAGCAGTTCCCTGAACGCCGTCACGGCCAATCACGGAGTAAGGTTGTTGAGTCACTTGTGAAATCTCACCTTTTTTTCCATCTTCCACAATTAAGCTGGTGCTCTCAAGAACTCGTGCATGACCATGTTGTTTTGCAGAATTCAGTTTTGGTAACAAACCAGAAACGATGCCTGTGAGTTGAGTGATAACACCGCCACCAGAACCACCGGAGGTTATTGACATTGAAGAGTTGTCTTCCAGAGTTGGTGTGAATTGAAAACGAAATGCTTTTGAATAATCTTTTTTCAACTCAACATAGTGAACAACAAGTTGAACCATTTTAGCTGGTGGTGCAGCTGGAGATTCCTTAACAACGATTAAGTTTACAACGCCATCATTGATCGGCTTTTGATACTTGATTCCCTTTTCAGAGCCAACTAAGTCCACAGTCACTGGTGGTAAATATAACTTGGCGATGATTTCTGCCTTTTTCATTTCCTCTTCGTTATTAGCAAAACCTTCGAGGATAATTTTATTATCTATCGTTCTTACAGTGATTTCAGGGTTGTTGATGTCGCGCGAAATAAATTCAGCAATTTTCTTTTGTGCTAAAGGGCTGATCGTCACAATCGAAGTGACCTGATCGGGGTAATGAGAAACAACATTGTAAATTCGGCTAAGATCTTTGGGTAAAAGAACCTGACCATCAATCAACACTCGGTCGTTGGCGACTTTAATGGAAATACCCTCAATGTCGATCAATAGCGAGCGCACTTCGCGAATGACTTTATCAAGCTTGCTGACTTTGACATCGATGCGGTATTCAGCAACCACTCGGTCTTTGTCTTTATCATGGATGGTTAAAGTTCCATAACCAGCAGATTTGGGAATTAACTTTAAGATATTAAGTTCTTTATTTCGTTCGGCTGCAACGATATTGCGAAAGGTTCCTTTGAAAACTACATTGGGCGGCAACTTAGGAAGTTTAACATTTTCTTCGAAGCCCATAGTCAAATTGACGTATTTTTTTGTACGAATATTTTCTTCGCTCTCAGATTGTTCCGAAGCATCCGTTGCTGGTGCTTCAAGATTGTCTTTTTGTGCTTTTGTTAATGGAGTCATGAACAAAATGATTATTGCCAGCGTTGTTGCTGTTGTTAAGAGACTTGATAATTTTTTATTAAGTCTTTTCATTTGTTCCCCCGGTTACAATCTTACAGATCATCATAATCTTTGAAAACCATTCGATTTTTTTTGTGGCAAACTTTGAGGCCTTGCCGGTTGCAGTGGCGGAGCCACCGGAACTGGGGCTGGTGCGCTAAAGTCGACCACTGGTTTACCTAAGACTGAATCCGAAGTTGAAGTCGGAAGTCTTGAGGGCTGCTGTCGGTCATTGGGATTACGTAACGTGAAATAAAGATTCCCAGGTGAGGTCGACAAAATATACACCAGATCTTGCGCCTGCTTTAAATCTGCTTCAACTGTAATTGTACTATACTTTGTATCTCCGGTGAGAGGGGTTTGAATGACGTTTTTCCCAGATGAATCCAGTTCCATCAGACGAGGAAGATTGTTTACAATTGAGACACCCGTCGCCAGAACCACTACGTCTTGCATAAGATAAAAGGCTTCTCTTTTTTGAGAAACACCTTTTCCGGAATCAAGAGCCGCGATGATATCAACGCGATCCCCGGGACGAATCAGTTTAGCAACGCCACGAACTTCATCGACAGGAATCGAAACCGCTCTTTTTGTTGGCGCGACTTGCATTGAAATTCCGGTGTCAGCTCCGGGAGAATACAAAAAATTTCTTAAAATAGGTTGTTCTTTTTTTATTGGAATTGCAGTGACATTTCCAACAACATCTTCGGGATTATCAATGGAATTTGGTGCCATAAAATCTTTAGGCACACTGCGGGTCTCGAGCATAGTTTCATAAATTGTCGACATTTCAGGAATATCTTCTTTAGCAATGACGATGACTTTCGTTGAACCATACTTTTTCATCAAGGCGTCTTTATTTTCTTGAGAATAACTGTACAGCAAAAAGGCCGCAAAGACCCCCGCGATCAGCGATAACCATAAATTTCGACCTTCTGACGAACCCATAAAGACCTCACACCATTAAGGTTGGCAACTGGCTCGAATACAAATTCCATATGTTGGACGAATCCAAATTGGAGCTGCACCGATCAGAGTCCTGCTTCCATCATCTCTTATCGTAAAAATTTTATTATTATGTAGGTCTGTCTCAGCATTTTGCATATTTCTTTGGATAGCCAAGACCTTTCCATCGGCATCGACCCCGCCAAAAGGCTGAACAAAGGCAATGCTACGGGAACTTGCGATCCAAGTATCACCGGTCCTGTTTTCAGAGGCAATTCCGTGAAAACGAAAACCATATTTAGAGTAACTAGAAAGCTGAGACTCTTGCGCGCCTTCTCGATAAAAATAATTCAAATTGGCGCGATGTCGAAATGTTTCAAAAGCATAATTGCGAGCGGCTATCGAATTAAGAATTCCAGTTTGAATGACTCCGAAAAAACCAAGACTAAAGTTGAGTAACAAAATAACAATGATTAAAATTGGAATCATTTCCATCACGGCCATTCCCGAATTATTTAAATTTCTTTTTTGGGAATTTTTATTCAACATCCGTTGTCCTCCAAAGGAAAATAAGCTGGATTATTTCCTCGTGACGAATCAAGAACACCAAAACGACGGTCTAAATTTAAAATTGCACTATAGCGATTTATATTTTTCATTTGTTCGCGGCATTCTTTTGAACTTGGCTCACGAAACAAAAGTCCAGTCACGCGGGCCGTGAAGGGTTTGTCGTCTTCGCTACTTTTGCCAAGAAAAGCGACGTTGAAATTTAATATTTTTGCGACAAAGTCTAAGCGCACACCAGTTTGTGGCACGCGATCATCTTTGTATTCATAATCGGCACCAAAAGTTCTATTATCCAAACCGCTACGAATATCCGGTTTTCTTAACTCAAACCAGCTGTTGGGTCGGAACAGCAAGCCAATCATCGTTTTTTTAGTCAGATACTCATATTTATTATTGGCCATAAGAGTCTGTTTGTCAGGATCATCGTGACCAGCCATGTGGGCCCGAGACACAGAGAAAGCAACGTACTGTGAAATTTCGATAGTGCTAAAAGTAAAACATAAGGCAAAAAGCATCATTGAAACGGTGATACCAATAACAATTGAAAATAAAAAATCCGCAGATAAGAACCCGGCGTTATTATTTAACCGATTTTGTTTTTGATTTTTAATCACCTGATCCATAGTGATTTCCCTTTAAAAATTAAATTATTGAAACTCCAACAATGTCACACCACGATTTTGCGCGGTATTGGGGTGTCGTCGAATTTGTTGAGGAGTGTTTGGTGCCCAAATTCCAGATTCAGTCATCGTCGCTACCCGTGACCAAGGACCTTGCACGACAGCTTGCACAGCTTTTTTCTCGCGCAAATAGCGGGTGCCGGCCATAAGAAGACCCAGGCTCAAAACCATCAGAAGAATGGCTTCGATGACAAATTGACCTTTTTGATTGTTAAGAATCATGAAGGTTTTATTCATTGGGCCTGATCCCAGCGATGGTTGCGTCCTTGATATTTAAAACCGGTTCCAGTCGCTAAATGTCTTTCGACACGAGCTCCCAGGCGGGGGCCGGCTTCTTTGAAAGCATCCATTGGGGCGCTTACAAAAAACTTCAGCCCAATACCAAAAACACAAATCATCAAGAGAATGTATTCGATGGTCATGTTAGTTTATTGCTCAACTTGAAAAGAATCCATGCCGCTACCGACTTGATCCGTTTTCCCTTTGATCACTTCGATAATTCTTCCTTTGAAGATCGCGACTAAACCGATGACCACGACAAGAAGCAGAATGTACTCAACCATTCCCTGACCTTTTTCATTACTAAATAAACGACGATTTTTTTTTGTTAGTTTTTTCATTAGTTGTCCTCCTACAAGCTTATTATCGGCGAAAGTCTCATTTTTTTAGAGAGGAATTTGAGAATTCTTTTGTTTCAATTTGAGAATTATTTAAAAAAATGTTTAGACTTTAGTCGGACAAAGATTTGACGGACCAAAGCACTGTATGTAACTTAGACAGTGGAGGAGTAACAATAATATGCAAAAACAAATTATCGTTCTTTATGCAATTTGTGTGGTGATACTTTTCGCTGTGAATGTTTGGGTCAGCTAAGCTCGAGCTATCTTAATTTTTGAGATTATAGATATCAGGATAATTTCGGCCAGTTTCATCAATGTCCATGCCATAGCCAACAACATAGCGATCATCGATTGTTTTGCCAATATAGTCAGCACGTAAGGGCAATTCACGACGAGCAGGCTTATCCAATAAAGTAACAATTTTTAAAGAAGCTGGATTTGCCGAAAGCAGGCGGTTTTTTAAAAAATTCAAAGTTCGACCCGTATCAATAATTTCTTCTAAAATAAGGACATCTTTATCGGCAATATTTATGGAGATATCCTTAGTGATGCTAATTGTCCCGCCCCGATTTGAAGCCCGAACGTAAACAAAATCAATTTGTTGGCGCAAATTAACGTTTCTCATGAGATCTGCAGCAAAGTGCACGGAGCCCCGAAGTGGACATATAAAAACAACTTCTTTGTTGCGATAATCCATTTCAATTTGTTTAGCCAACTTCCGAACAAGAATTTGAATTTCTTCAGACGTCAGGAAGGGAACCATCGAATCTTTCATTTGTGCCATACGAAGCGACCTTTTTTAAAGTTCTATTTGTGTAACGCCAGCAGCTTGAGCCATTTTCAAGTATCGTTTTGCCTCGGGATGATGAGGATCACGAATCAAAACAGTTTCCCATTCCTCGGAAGCTTCGGCAATCATATGAGAATTATAATAAATAACTCCCAATTTAAGTCGAGCTGGTAAAAAACCCGGAAACTCTGAAATTAAACTTTTTAAATCTTTGATTGCACGATCAGTAAGACCCAATTTTACATAACATTCGGCAATTCGAAGTCCTATCCCAGAGCGTCGTGAAGAAAGCTTTTGGGCTTTTAGCAATTGCTCGAGGGATTCAGAGTATTTTTTGTATTGGAAATAAAGATCAGCGATTTCTTCATGTTTAGAAGCAATTTTTTCATCAATATAAGGATCGTTTCGACCTGATTTTAAGTCTAAAAGTTTTTGAGCATCTAAAAAGACCCGTTTGCCTTCGTCATACTTACCAAGATCATTTAAAATAATTGAAAGTCCGACGCTGGCATCGGTGTAGGTGGGATCAATTTCAAGGGCTCTTTTGAAGGTTTTGATGGCGCGACTGAACTGCCCTTGATCGTAATAAATTGTTGCGAGCATTTGATAAATTTCAGGATTTCGTTGCGGAGAAAGAAGCAGTTGGTTCAAAAGGCCTTCGGCCATTTTATAATTTCCATTGATGAAGTGGGAACGAGCCTCGTTCAGAATTTCTTCTTTGGATATTTCCATCAGTTCATCACCTTTCTGGCGTCATTAAAATCGCTAGTATTGGAATGTTTTTCTTTTAACACCTGAAAATATTTTTGAGCTTTAGCCTGGTCATTGGTTTTTTTACAGGAAATGACTAACCGACCTAAGGCACGAGCATCAAATCCTTGGTTTGGAAACTTTTTTAGCAAGTTTTCATAGCGGGGTATGGCACTTTCATGAAGATGGCGTTTAAAATAAAAATCTCCGATGTAGTCTTCTTTTTCAGCCAATTTTTTCATGACCTGGTCCCGTTTTTCTTTGGCATCGTTAATATGCGTCGAGGTTGCATAATTATTGATGAGTTCGTTGAAATAGTTGATCGCCTCGTTGGCCACGCTTAAATCACGATCGATGGTTTCTGGTAATTGTTTAAAATAACTCAAACCAATGCGAAAAAGCACATAATCAATTTGCGGATGCTTGGGGTGAAGTTCTCGAAATGTCACATAACTTAACTGAGCATCTACAAAGGATTCTTCTTTAAAATGCACATCGGCAATAGCCAATTCGGCTTTTGGGGCCATCGAACTATAAGGAAATCGATTTTTTACATCCGTGTATTTACGAATTGCATCTTCATAACGTTCATCTTTTTCATATTCTTGGGCTAAAGCAAAAAGACCTTCAGGAGTATCCGCTTTTTTTTCTTCAGAAGAACAGGCGGTAAGAATTTGAAAACTAAGTGGGAGCAAAATAGAAGCGATCAAAAAAGAATATTTCATAGACAAACTGTAATTGCCCCCTGCGTAAAAAGTCAACAGGTTCTCATCTGCGAAAGTCTGTTGAATGAGCGTACAAAGACTGGAAAGTCACCTTCATGACGCTAGCCAGGGGAATGGAAATAATCATTCCTAAAATGCCCATCATCTGAGATCCAACCATAACTGCAAGCACCACTGTGACTGGATGAAGATTTACTATCTTGGCAACAACTAATGGAACAATGATAGCCATATCAATCACTTGGGCAAAAATATAAACTAAACATAAGAGAGTATAATTCACGGGGATACCAGTGTTTGTCATGGCGATTAAAAAGGCCGGGGCAGCGCCAATAAAAGGACCAATATAAGGAATTAGATTCAGTACTCCCGCAAGCACAGCAAGAAATAGAGCATAAGGAAACTGGATCATGATTAAACCGATCCATGTTAGGAAACCAATAATCAAAGTTTCTAAAAGTCGGGCTCGGACAAAGCCACCCATTTGCGTTGAGATTTGATAATTTAAATTCAGTGCCAATTCAAAAAAGCTATTAGGCACTAGTGATAAAATATTTCGAATCCACCTTTTGCCGTCCAAAAGCATAAAAAATGTTAAAAAGGGAGCTAACACAAGAACGGTCAAAGAATTTGAAACAACTTCGGGAATATCACGAAAAATATTTTGCGTTAAAGTTTGAAGATATTCTTGGATTTGGCTGGCGATTCGTTCGGCAACGGCGGCATCAGAAAAGTGGCTTATTTTCATCTTCAAATCCATTAAAATTCTTGTAAAACCATCTGAATATTTTGGAAAATCTGTTTTGAGTTCATCAAACTGAGAGACAAGTAAAGGCAAAAGCAATTGAAGTAAAATGCCAAACACCGATAAAAAAATAAAAAATGGAACTGCGGCAGACCAGCCTCGCGATAAGCCTTTCCTCTCTAAAACATCAACTAAAGGGCTTAAAATATAGAATCCTACGAAGGCCAATAAAAATGAAATCAGTAAATTTTTTACAAAAGTCAGTCCAAGAAAAAAAGCTAATAAAAATCCAAGAAAAAAAATCAGTTTTCTTCTATGAATTCTTTTGATCGTTGAGTCTTGCATCTCGCCTCATCGTTGAAATTAGAGTTGTTGTTTCAAGCAGGCGTGTGCCAAGAACCTGGGAAAGTCGAAAAAGAATTTTTACTCCCGCACTTGGGTTGCGATTGGCAATCTCGAACATATCTGGTCGGAAAAAACCGATCATAACACATTCTTCGGCACTGATTGTGTCCGCAGTTCTTCGCCCATTTTCTTCAGCAAGAGCAAGTTCTCCGAAAAAATCACCTTCTTTAAGTTTAGTGATGATCTTTCCATTCAGCGAAATATCTACAGAGCCGGAGACAATTAAATACATTCCCACGCCAACTTCGCCATATTGGAAAATCACTTCGCCTTTTTGAAAGTGTCGAACATTCACGATATTTTGAACCAATTGAAGCTCGCGGGGGTTGAGATCTTTAAATAAAATGTTATTTTTTAAAGTTGTGTAGACGCTTTTTTCTTTTCTATCGCCTTTGAAAATATTATCCCAAAAATAATTTATCATTTAGATGCTCCCGTCGGTGGTAACCATCAGTTCTGTCTTTTTTACCCAACCTGTTGGTCCCCCGGGATAAGTCACTTGGACCCAGTCGGCTTCCGACTTTCTAAGGATAACCTCAAGTCCTTGGCTTAATTCAAAGAGGCTGGCCTCATTTTCATTCGGCGCGGTGTGCATTGGAACTTTTTCAGCGGTTATCGTCGCACGAGTTAAAGTAAGATCATAGACTTTAAGCAAAGTGAGGCTAAAGAAGGTGATGAAGATAATCATTATCATAAAACCCACCGTGGGAAATGGCGGCAAGGGGAGCTCTTCTTCAAAGGCACGCTTTCTTTTTCCAAAAAAACGGATCAGCAACCAGCCAGAAAGCAAAAAAAATAAACTGCCGAGCCAAAGATAAGAGGATAAACTGACCGGTTTTAAAAGATAATCGCGCAGGCTTTCGTAGGTTTCTAGTCGGTGGGGGAGCTCTTTCACTTCAAGACGTGACCAAACATAGTTATAGGCTGTTTGTGCTGGCCTAAAGTCAGCATCAATTTCTAGCGCACGACGTAAATAAGCCAGGGCTAGACCCTTTTTGCCTATTTCGAAAAAAACCATTCCTAAATTAGTCAAAACGGAAATGTTATGAGGGTCTTTTACTAAAGAAGCTTCAAAAGAAGAGCGGGCTTTCTCGAAATCTTTGTTTTGATAAAGCTTCACGCCTTCTTGAAAACTTTGTTCGAAGGACAATACGGCAGGGTCCGGGTCCAAAGGTTGGCTCCAAGCGACGTTAGTCCACGGCATGAGTATTAGAAAAATCAAGACCATAAACTCCACGATATCTGTCCATGTCGTGTCTTGTCTTGCTCTTATGCGGGGAGTAAACTGGTCCTATTCTTAATTTTGGAAGGACAAGCCTATGCCGCAGCTTTTTTCACAAAAAATCAATGACAACCCAAAAGTTAAAAATTTAATCGAAGAACTTGTTTCTGAGGTTGGAAAAATTAATCAACAAATTCCTGGAATTCAAGCTCAGCAACCCGATCATGCTGATCGAGCTAAAAAAATGATGGATCAAATTGCCACTTTAAGAGGCCGTCCCTTGCATTATCCCTATATTGGATCAGGGGCGGGCCGGGGTCCTTTTGTTGAGCTCGAAGACGGAAGCATTAAATTAGACTTAATTAACGGCATCGGCATCCATCTTTTTGGCCACGGCCATCCGCGAGTTATCGCAGCTTCTTTGCGAGGGGCTCTTTCGGATATTGTTATGCAAGGAAATCTTGAGCCAAACAAAGAGTACCTTCAATTTTCGGAAAAATTAGTTCGTTGGGCTTCAGAAAAAAGTCGCTTGAAACATGCGTGGCTTGCGACCTGTGGAACTATGGCTAACGAGACCGCCTTGAAGATTGCTCGGCAAAAAAATTCACCAGCTCGTATGATCATCGGTTTTAAAAATGCTTTTGCGGGTCGATCCACGATAATGGCTGAAGTAACGGATAATCCGGCTTATCGAGTAGGACTTCCTGAATACAATGAAGTTTTACGTATTAATTTTTATGACAAAAAAAATCCTCGAAGTGCAGAAAACACTTTGAATGAGTTGAAAGAACATGTCGCTAAACATGAAAAAAATATTTCTTGTTTTGGTTTCGAGCCAATGCTGGGCGAGGGTGGATATCAGCCAGCACCACGCGAATTTTTCATTCCCCTTCTCGAGTTTTGTAAATCCAAAAAAATAGCTTTATGGGCGGATGAAGTTCAAACTTTCACTCGTACGGGTGAACTTTTTGCTTTTGAAACATTAGATATTGGCAATTACTTGGACATTGTAACGATCGCAAAAACAGCTCAACTTGGTGCAACTTTGTACACCGAAGAATACAATCCAAAACCAGGTTTGATTGCGGGGACATTTTCTGGAACCACCGTAGCAATGTGTGCCGGTATGGAAATGTTGGATATGTTGAAAAATGAAGGATATCTTGGATCACAAGGTCGGATTCAGAAGATCCATCAAAAATTGGTCAAGGGCTTAAATCATCTCAATGAAACCAGCTGTAAAGGAAAAGTTCAGGACGCTGGGGGCATGGGACTGATGATTGCCTTTACTCCATTCGATGGCAAGAAAGAGCAAGTTGATTCATTTTTAAAGAAATTATTTAATAATGGGCTAATTTCTTTTAGCTGCGGAAAAGATCCAGTTCGCGCCAGATTTTTGGTGCCGGCAATCATTCAGGATCAAGATATCGACCTGGCTCTGCAGTTGATCGAAAAAACAATTCTTGAAGGAGTTTGATTGGATTTCATTCAGTCCTGTCGAGAATTTATTTCGATCGATAGCACTCCGACGAGTGGAAGCAAGGTGATTGCCGAAAAAGCGGCCCAATTTTGTCGCGAGCGGGGATTACATGTCGAGATTCAAGAAGAGTTCAATGGCGATACTGAAGAAATGAATGTGATCGCCCGTCCGGTCGAAACTCGTCCCAGTAATGAATTTCTTTTCCAAACTCATTTGGACACCGTAGATCCAGGGCCTTACCAAATGTGGTCAAAAACGGGATATAATCCATTTGATGCGGCCATTTTAGATGGCAAAATCTATGGTTTGGGTGCGGCCGATGTGAAATTAGATTTTCTTTGTAAGCTTGAAGCCCTGGTCAAATTCAAAGATGTAAAATCATGGGGACTTCCACCGGTGCTTGTCGGCACCTATGGGGAAGAAGTCGGTATGACGGGCGCCTTAAAACTCATTCGAAAAAATAAAATTTCTGCAAAAATGGCTTTGATCGGCGAACCCAGCAACTTGCGAATGATCAATGCCGCGAAAGGCTTCGCTACAGTTGAGATTCAAATTCCCTTTTCCAAGGAAGAAATTAATTATCGCCAGGAACACAATTTGCGCGAAAGCACTTCTACCCAGAGTCGAATTTTTAATGGAAAATCAGCTCATTCATCAATGCCTCATTTAGGCGAAAGCGCTATCGTAAAAATGTTTGATTACCTTTTGATGCTCCCGGAAAGTGTAATTTTAATGGAGATCGATGGCGGCACGAATTTTAACACTGTTCCCAGCCACGCTATATTGGAATTGGACCTGACACCAACCCGCGAATCCATTGCTAAAAAAATCACTTTCATTTACGGAGCAATTCAAAAATTAGAAAAAGAATTTAAGGATTATTGCGATTCAGATTTTTTTCCACCAACTCCGACACTGAATATTGGCATGGTTCGAACCCTGGGTGATCATGTCCTGATTGGCGGAAGCTGTCGTATTCCACCGGTGATTACTCATGATATTTATGAACGTTGGATGCTTTTTTTAAAACAAGAATGCGAAAAGGTGGGTGGTTCTTTTCGCGTGACCGATTATAAAAAACCTCATCGCACGGCGCTCAACTCAATTCTGGCACGCGGCTGTCGTGATGAGCTTCGGGCTATGGGTTTAGATGAAACTATAATGGCCCAATCTTCGACCAATGAAGCGAGTCTTTTTTCGCGCGTTGGTATCGATTGTGTTTGTTTCGGTCCAGGACAAAGAGAAGGAAATATTCACACTCCTAACGAGCACGTCGTGATTGACGATTTACATCGAGCCACTTTATTTTACGAAAAGATGATCGAGAGGTTTTGTTTATGAGTTTTTTGATTCGCGCAGCTCACAGTGATGATCTTTCTCAGCTTGTTGATTTAGCGAAGCAATTTTCGTTGCTGAACTTACCAGGTGATAAAAAAATTCTTGCGGCAAAAATTACTAAGAGCCAACAATCCTTTTTAGGCAAATTGCCGAAAGAAAAAACAGAATATTTGTTTGTACTTGAAGACGTTGAAAAAAAGATAATTATCGGAAGTTCTTTAATTATCGCCAGACATGGCTCTGACGAAACTCCACATTCTTCTTTTCGCATTTTAAAAAAGGACCATTTCAGTCAAGATTTAGGGATCGGATTTATTCATCAAGTTTTGCGTTTTCAATTGGATATTGATGGACCCACGGAAATAGGGGGACTACTTGTTGATAAAGATTATCGTCGCCGACCAGAAAAGCTAGGTAAACAGATTAGCCTGGCGCGATTTCTTTACATGGGACTGCATCCCGATAAATTTCAAGATCGTATTTTGTGCGAATTAACACCGCCTTTAACGGACGAAGGACGCAGTGAATTTTGGGAAGCGCTTGGAAGACGTTTTACTGGCTTGCCTTATCAAGAAGCCGATATGTTAAGTCAATCTCATAAAGAATTTATCGAGAGCCTTTTTCCTCAGGAAGATATTTATTTGTGTCTGCTCGATAGCAAAGCCCGTTTGGTTTTAGGCCGAGTTGGGGAGGCGACAAAAGCAGCGCAACATTTGTTGGAAAGTATTGGGTTTGAATATTTAGAAGAAGTAGATCCTTTCGATGGCGGTCCCCACTATGGAGTAGCTACGAAAGAGGCTCTTCCAATTAAGCTCGGTCGTAATTTAAAATTAACTGAGTTTAAAGACTCTTCCTTTAAGGGCCGGCAGCTGATCGGGACAACAGGGGCACAATTTCGTGCGACAGTTACTCCGACAGATATTCGCGGCGAGCAAGTAGCTATTCCCGGTCGAGCCTTAGAGTTATTAAAAGTAAAGTTGGGTGACGAAGTTTTTGTCTCCCCTTTTGATTACGAAAAGAAAAAGGAGCAAACATGAGTCAAATTTTTGCGATAAAATACAAAGGCGACTACATTGATTCTCGATTTGTTCCTGTCGAGAAAGGCCATGGCGAATTCAAAGACATTAGCCCATCCGATTTAAACGATATGATCATGAATGTGCCCTTCAAACATGAACACATGGATGAAGCCTGTCGAGCCGCAAAAAAAGCTTTTCCCGAATGGTCCGCTTTATCCATGGAAAAAAGAAAAGAAGCTTTATTGCGCTTAAAAGAAGTTTTTGTTTCTCATGAACCGCAGATGGCTCAGGCAATTTCACGGGATACAGGAAAGCCTCTTTGGGATTCCACGACAGAAGCCAAAGCTTTGGCCAGTAAAATTGATATCACTTTGAATTTTTCGGCCAAATTGATTGAAGAAGAAAGAATCACTAATGCATTACCTTCGGTTGATGGCGTGATTCGTTATAAACCTCGTGGCGTGATGGCGGTTATCGGTCCATTTAATTTCCCGGCTCATCTTCCCAATGGTCATATTATTCCGGCGCTGATGGTTGGAAATACAATTGTATTCAAGCCATCGGAACAAACGGCGGCTGTGGGTCAATTGTACGCTGAACTTATTGATAAAGCGCAGTTTCCACCAGGTGTATTCAACATGGTTCAAGGTGACGGAGAAGCGGGTCGTCGATTGGTGGTCAGTGAAGATATCGATGGTATTTTATTTACTGGGTCTTATGAAGTGGGTCTTAAAATTAAACAAGAAACATTATCGCACTATTGGAAAATTTTAGCTCTTGAAATGGGAGGAAAAAATGCCACGGTGGTTTGTGATGATGCCGATTTGGATAAAGCTATTTATGAAACTTTGATTGGTGCCTATATGTCTTCTGGACAACGTTGTTCTTGCACCAGTCGAATTATTTTAGGTGAAAAAATAGCCGATGAATTCACCGAGAAATTTTACCAAGCGGCAAAAAAGCTTTCCATAGGGCATTGGTCCGAAAATCCATTTATGGGGCCATTGATTAACAGCGCCGCCGTAGAAAAATATATTCGTTTTCAAGAAATCGCCAATCGGGAAAATTGTGAAAGCCTGATGCGTGGCAAGGCGATGGATTTAAAACATAAAGGCCATTATGTAACTCCAAGTATTCATTTGGTGAAAAAATTTGATCCCGCATCTGTTTATCAAAAAAGTGAAATTTTTGGTCCTAATGTCGCAATTTATAAAAGCACAGATATAGATCATTCACTGAAAATCGTAAATTCAACGGGCTATGGATTGGTGATGGCCCTATTTACAAAAGATGAAAACATTTATAAAAAAGCCTTAATTGAAGCTCGAGTTGGACTTCTCAACTGGAACCGGACAACCAATGGAGCCAGCTCAAGACTTCCTTTTGGTGGCATGGGAAAATCAGGGAACGATCGGCCGTCGGCTCACTTTGCAGTGCAGTACTGTACAGTGCCGCTGGCCAGTCTTGAAGATGCGACGCCTTTCGACCCAAGCAAAGTTCTTCCCGGTATGAATTATGGAAAAAATTGATGAAGAAAAATTTTAAAGTTTTTTCATTCGGTATTGTGGGCTTACTTCTGGCGATTGTCGGGCTTGTTGTTTATTTAGGATACAGTTTTGTTAACAGTCCTTCGAGCAACATTAAACAGGAAATTATTTATGAAATAGCGCCGGCGACTTCTTTTTTGACTATTGCAAAGGACTTGCAAGCCAAGGGTGTGGTTAAAAATGCGCAAATTTTTTCTTTATTTGCAAAATTGACTGGCACCAGAGGAAAAATTAAAAAAGGTGAGTATGCTCTGAATACTCAGATGCGTCCTTCCGAGGTTCTTGATGTGATCACTTCTGGTCGCAGCATTGCCTATCCGTTCACAGTTTCAGAGGGATTAAATATTTTTGAAATTGCTGAGCTTTATGCGCAAAAAGGTTTTGGCAGCAAAGTTAATTTTTTAAAATTGGCTACGGATCCAGACTTTATTCAAAGTCTTTTGGGGGAAAAATATTCAAGTCTGGAAGGCTATTTGTACCCCGAAACTTATCAAATGACCAAATACACGACGACTAAAGAATTAATAACGGCCATGGTTCGACGTTTTCAAATTGTTTTTTCAGAAGTGACGAAAACATATCCTTTGGTGGGAATGACTGCTCGACAATTAGTTATTCTGGCCAGTATCGTAGAAAAAGAGACGGGCACTAGTGAAGAAAGACCACTCATCGCCGGCGTTTTCTACAACCGGCTCGAACGAAAAATGAAATTGCAAACGGATCCGACCATTTTATACGGCAAAGCTTTTCTTTCCGGAAAACTTTCGATGAGCATTACCCGTGAAGATTTGCTGAACGACAAAAATCCCTACAACACCTATGTCATTCCATCACTGCCGCCAGGTCCGATTTCCAATCCAGGAAAAGAAGCTTTAATCGTGAGCATCCAACGTCCTCCGACAAAATATTTTTATTTTGTCAGTCAAAATGACGGCACCTCAGTTTTTTCTGAAACTTACGAAGAACATCAAAAAGCCGTTGTTCGATTGCAAATGAACCCCAAGGCCCGCGAAGGAAAATCTTGGCGGGATTACAAAAAAAATCCGGATAAGAAAGAGTAATATGTTGTTAAATTTTTTACTATTATTCACTTTATCTACGACATCACTAGCTGCGGTAAAATTTAATTTCGAAAAACTCACTCAACAAAATGATGTGGTTTGGGGATTTGATTTTTTAGCTGACGGACGCATTATTTTTTCAGAGCGAAAAGGTGTGCTAAAAGTATTTGATCCCAAAAGTAAATCTGTAACTGAAATTAAGGGCACTCCAAAAGTCTGGAGTAAGGGGCAAGGCGGACTACTTGATATTCGCGTTCATACAAAGTCGCAGAAAATTTTTATGACCTATGCCGAACCAATAGGGGAAAAGGCAACGACAGCCTTGGCCTCGGCAACGTTATCTGGAAATGAATTAAAGGACTTCAAAAAATTATTTTCAGCCCAAGAGTCCAATAGTAACGAAAGTCATTTTGGTTCCCGCATTGAGTTCGATGACAAAGGGCATGTGTTCATAACTGTGGGTGATCGCGACGAAAGACCTCATGTGCAAGACTTAGCTTTTACCACTGGAAAAATTATTCGCCTTAACGAAGACGGTTCAGTTCCTAAAGATAATCCTTTTGTAAAAAATAAAACAGCTAAGCCAGAAATTTGGAGCTTAGGTCATCGTAGTCCTCAGGGACTTGTGCGTAATCCAATGACAGGGGATTTATGGGAAGCCGAGATGGGCCCACGCGGAGGAGACGAAATTAATTTAATTAAACCCGGCGCTAATTACGGTTGGCCTGTGATCACTCACGGTCGTGAATACAGTGGTTTGCCGATTGGCCCGAATAGCAAAGAAGGAATGGAACAACCTGTAGTTTACTGGGCTCCTTCAATTTCTCCGTCGGGCATGACGATTTATAATGGAAACGCCTTCCCGGAATGGAAAGGAAATATATTTTTAGGAAATTTAAGTGGGGCGCATTTACGACGAATTACCTTGGATGGAAAAAAAGTGACAGGCCAAGAGGAACTTCTCAAAGATAAAGGTTACCGAATCCGTAACGTGCGCCCAGGTCCCGAGGGTTTTTTGTATCTATCAACAGATGATGGAATTATCGCTCGGCTTGTGCCGGCCAATTAATTTGAAGCCATGCGATCGAAAGAATTTGTTTTTAAATTATATTTAAAGATATTAAGCCTGGCGATCATATCTTGATCATAGGCGGGAACTAAAATTTCTTGAACGCCATCTTGATCAATATCACTGACTGCCAGATTTGTCGCTTGGCCGCGAAAAGTAAAAAAAGCGTCTTTGCGATCATTTAAATTTATCCGCCCCACAAATTGTGATTCAGCGTGGGGATCGGCTTGTTTGTAGACCTCGACAAACAATTGTTCCTTTTGGCGTATTTTTAAAATGGTGTAGGTTTCTTCCTTTGACGTCAGTTGGGTAACAAGTGTGGCCAGGATTTCTCGTTTGTCTGAGCTCAAGACTGCGCGCACAGATTGGCGCCATGGTGGAATTGCTGAAATAGCAGCAAGGATCACCGCGGCGAAAACCAAGACTATGATAAAAGAATTCAATTTCATTTTTAAATCATGCCATAATTTGAGCCATGATCAATAGAGATGAATTTTATGAGCTACTTAAAAGCAGAAAATCGATTCGCAAGTATAAAAAAGAAACTCCACCGAAAGAAGTGATCGAAAAAATTCTTTCAGCGGCAATAGAGGCGCCCTCGGGGAAAAATCGCCAAAATTGGCGCTTCTTTGTGGTGCAGGGAAAAAAGCGTGATCAATATTTGAAACTTTCGCAAAAATCTTGGTTAGGAATTAAAGATGTTTTGCAGAAAAAATTAAAACCTTCTCTCTATGATTTTACCGAAAGATTTTTTTTCACCTTGGGTGAGGCCCCGGTAATTATTTTTGCTTATTCCCACAACTCGAATGAAGAGCGCTACCACACCAGCATTGGCAGTGTTTATATGGCCGTCGAAAATTTGAATTTGGCTTGTTTGGTTGAGGGGCTTGGGTCGTGCACCATGGGGGCACCCCTGGAAATTAAGTCAGAAGTGGATCAATTCCTGGGCGTTACTCAGCTTGAAGAATACAAAAATGGCGAGCTGGAATTACTCTGTGCCGTAGTTGTGGGTTATCCCGATCACCAGCCCCCAAAAGCACCAAGACAGCTCGAAAATCGAATCACTTGGATTGACTAAGCGCATCCAAACTTGGTAGAACTCGGCCCATGCATCCGATGGAAGCCTTACAACAAAATCCTTTTGTTTTAGCACCGATGGCCGGAATTACCGACCACGCTTTTCGTACTTTTATGAGAGCTTTGGACGCCAGTGTGGTGATCACTGAATTAATCAGCTCGCATGGAATTGAATATCGCAGCGAACGAACTCTTCAATTAATGAGTTTTGATGAATCACAACGACCTGTTGGTATTCAACTATTTGGGGAAGATCCAGAAATGTTGGGTCGGGCGGCTCAGCTAGTCCAGGAAAAGGGCGCAGATTTTGTCGACCTGAACTTTGGCTGTCCGGTTCCTAAGGTGGTTAAAAAAGGCGCGGGCTCGGCGATGCTGAAAGATTTACCCGCTCTAAAAACCGTCTTATCTGCTGTGAAAAAAGCTGTTGATATCCCTGTGACAATAAAAATTCGCACCGGTTGGGATGCAGGGCTTCGAAATGCCATCGAGGTTTGTAAAATTGCCGAGGGCGAAGGCATTACTTGGGTCGCCATTCATGGCCGAACCCGAGCTCAAGGTTATTCCGGTTGGTCTGATTGGGATTATATCACCGAGGTAAAATCCAAAGCTCAAATACCCATTATTGGAAATGGCGATCTTCATTCGGCGGCAAGGGCAGTTGAACGGCTAAAACAGTCCGGATGTGATGGGGTCATGATAGGTCGAGGTTGTTTGAAAAACCCAACAATTTTTCGACAGGCTTTGCACCAATGGAAAAACCCTGGGGCTGAAACCTTGAAGGAACTCTGCTATCTCGAGGTTTTGTCAGGACTTCGTCAAAGTTTGGAAACCTTCGCTCAACCTCATTTAGTTGGGATACAAATGAAAAAGTTTGCCGCTTGGTTCTCTTCCGGGTACCCTGGGGCTTCGCAGTTTCGAAAAAAGATTTTTCAAAGCAAAAGCCACGAAGAAACGATGGAGATGGCCTTCCAATTCTTCGAAACTGTATCGGTAAATGCTCAGCAAGACACAAGTCATGAAGAGTTCCTTATGGGTGGCCATGGGTAATTTTTAACCGAGATATTGAAATAAAAAAAAGAAGTATTGGAGAATCATATGATACAGCCTGCTGATAAAATTCGCAATATCGCGATCATTGCCCACGTCGATCACGGAAAAACTACTCTGGTGGATCATCTTATTAAACAAGCGGGAACTTTTCGCGACAATCAACATGTTGATGAACGTTTGATGGATTCCATGGATCTTGAAAAAGAACGTGGAATTACTATTGCGGCAAAAAATGCTTCTTTCCAATACAAAGACGTAAAAATTAATATCGTCGATACACCAGGACATTCGGACTTCGGTGGCGAAGTTGAGCGTATTTTGAACATGGTCGATGGAGCACTTTTATTAGTTGATGCCTCTGAAGGTCCATTGCCACAAACACGTTTCGTTTTGAAAAAAGCTCTTGAGCAAAATATTAAAGTCATCGTGTGCATCAATAAAATTGATCGATCAGATGCGCGTATTCAAGAAGTGCACAACGAAATTTTTGATTTGTTCATTGATTTGGATGCTACCGAAGAACAGTGCGATTTTCATACGGTGTATGCGATCGCTCGTGAAGGTATGGCAACGCTGGATCCAAAAATAAAAACCGACAATTTAATTTGTTTGTACGATGCAATCATTGATTTGATTCCGCCACCAAAAGTAGACGTTGAAGCTCCATTGCAAATGATGGTTTCAAATATCAGTTACAATGATTACGTTGGTCGTTTGGCCATCGGTCGTATTCGTGCAGGATCAATTAAAGTTGGCGATGATGTTTTATGTATGCAAGAAAAAGTGCAGAAAAAAGTTAAGGTCAGTGCTTTGTTTCAATACCATGTGAACAATCAAATTCCAGTTCAAGAAATTGGACCTGGTGATATCGCTATTGTTGCGGGTTTGGAAGATTTCACTATTGGTGACACTGTGGCGAGCGCGTTGGATCCTCGCCCACTTAAAAGAATTGCTGTTGAAGAGCCCACAGTGGGAATGGTGTTCTCGGTTAACAATGGACCTTTCGCTGGACAAGATGGAAAAAGTGTAACCTCAAGAAAAATTATTGAACGCTTGGAAAGAGAACTTCTTCATAACGTTGCCATTCGAGTTGAAAAAACAGATTCCACGGATGCCTTTAAAGTCGTCGGACGAGGTGAATTGCAACTGGGAGTTTTGATTGAACAAATGAGACGTGAAGGTTTCGAGTTACTGGTTTCTAAACCTCAAGTTATCTTTAAACAAGAGGGCAGTCGAAAACTTGAGCCAATGGAAATCGCAATTATCGATATCGAAGACGCTTTTGTCGGTGCAGTAACTGAAAAACTGGGTAAACGAAAAGGTGTAATGATTAACATGAACACAAAAGGTTCTGGTCGTACACGTTTGGAATTTAAAATTCCTTCGCGTGGACTGATTGGTTATCGCTCTGAATTTTTGACAGACACTCGCGGTACCGGTTTATTAAATACACAATTTGATGGATGGGATGATTACAAAGGTGATTTTTGGTCTCGTAGTACGGGCTCGATGATTTCAGATCGAAAAGGCATGGCTACAGCTTACGCGATTTGGAATCTTCAAGAGCGTGGAGTTATGTTCGTGAGCCATCAAGATCAAGTTTTTGAAGGCATGATTGTTGGTGAACATGCGAAAGAAAATGATCTTGAAGTGAATATCACGCGCGAGAAAAAATTAACAAACGTGCGAGCTTCAGGCAGCGACGAAGCCATTCGTATAGTTCCAGTTAGACCAATGACTTTGGAAAAAGCGATGGAATGGATCAACGATAACGAGCTTATCGAAGTTACTCCTCGACATATTCGATTACGATGTCGAGACCTAGATCCACACAAAAGGTCTCGTTCGCAGAAAGAATCTTAGCCTTGCCTATTTAGAAGATGGGTTTTAGACTTATCGACGACTATGGAAAATGTCGTAGAGATTAAACAAGTCTATAAACGTTTCGGAGAAATTACTGCCGTTGACGGAGTCAGCCTCGAAATTTTTCGCGGCGAATGTTTTGGTTTGTTAGGTCCCAACGGAGCCGGAAAATCCACGCTCATGAAAATGATGTATGGAAGTTCGCTTATTACCGAGGGCGAGCTTTATGTCCTTGGCTTAAATATCAAAAAAAGTGCAAAAGAAGTTAAAAGACGGATTGGTGTTGTTCCTCAGGACGACAGCTTAGATACTGATTTTTCAGTAGCGGAAAATCTACAAGTGTATTCTGATTTTCATGGTCTTTCCTTGCAGTCCACTCAGGAAAGAACTCAAACGCTTTTAAGGTTATTAAAGTTAGAAGACTGCAGTCATCGCAATATTGATGAACTCAGTGGCGGCATGAAACGTCGTCTAGCAATTGCGCGGGGTTTGATTAACAACCCTGATGTTTTATTTTTGGACGAACCAACGACAGGCTTGGATCCACAGGCACGAACTTGGCTTTGGGAGTTTTTCCATCAAATGAAAGCGCTCAATGCAACTTTGGTGATGACCACCCATTATATGGAAGAAGCCGAGCAAGTTTGTGATCGCATTGCCATCATGGATAAGGGAAAAATTCTTTCCATCGGCCGTCCAAAAGATTTAATTGAAGAACATATCGGTAAAGAAGTTGTCGAATTTTCTACGAACCCAGTGGATCTTAATTATTATTTAGGGCGACTCAAAGAAAACTCCTATTCTTATCAAGTTTCTAAAAATACGGTTTCGGTTTTAGTAAAAACTCAACAGGAAGGTCGGAAGGTATTCGATCTTGTGTCCAGCGATAAGATAACTATTCGAAAACCCACGCTGAATGATGTTTTTTTAAAACTAGCCGGTTATTTTTTACGGGATCAAGAATGAAATTTAAAGAACTTTTCATCCCAGTAAGAATGGAAAAAGGCTACATTAAGGTTTGGAAAAGAAATTTCTATTATTTTAAAAAAACTATTTTAGTTTCTTTGGTTTGGATTGTCTTTGAACCTTTGATGTATCTGGGGGCGATTGGTTATGGGCTGGGTTCGTTTGTTGACGTTATTGATGGAAAAACATTTTTAGAATTTTTCTTTCCGGGACTGTTGGTATCAACGGCAATGATGGTCCCATTTTTTGAAGGCACTTACGCGAATTTCACAAAGCTCACCCATCAAAAAATTTATACGTCGATTTTACTAACGCCAGTTAGTCCTGAAGAAATTGTTTATGGCGAGATCATGTGGTGTGCGACCAAAGGATTTTTTGGAGTTTGCGGCGTGCTGATGGTTTAAAGTTTATTTGGTTTAATAAATACCTGGTTGGTTCTTCCCGCTCTTCTGGTGCTATTTTTAGTTTCGTGGCTGTTTTCATGCTTGGCCATGGTTGTGACCTCTTTAGCGCGCAACTATGATTCCTTTGTTTATGCGACTTCTGGTTTTATAATCCCCATGTCCTTGATCGCAGGAACTTATTTTCCGGTAAGTCATATGCCTAAAGCTTTACAGATTTTGGCCTACTGCTTGCCGCTCACCCACGGCGTGAGTCTGGTTCGCGCTCTCTTAAGCGAGAATTTTGAAAATATTCATTATTTAAATCTGGCTTACTTATTAATTTTAAGTTGGCTAACAATGAATCTAGCCATCAAAAGAATCCGCCAAAAATTAATTTCTTAGAAGCGGTCTCATAAATAGTGATCCTTCGTCGCCTCGGCGACTATTTATGAGACCGCTTCTAACTAGATTTAAGTCGATAAATGTTTGTTCAAACGACACGGTCTTAGCTTTTATCACTAATCCTTAGACGTGTATCAAGGTGTCACATAGACAATTTTAATTAAAAATTATTAAATAGATACATGAGGTATCTGTGAAAAATGTCATTATTTTATTATTCTTATTTTTATCAATTTCAAGTTGTACACGCGAATCAAAAGTGTCAACGATTACGATTCAGCTTCCCCCTTACGCGGGGACAAATGCGCCAGGGACAGTGAGTTTAAAATCTGGCGGATTTAATAACACTCTTAATCCAGCAACAATTGCGGATATTAATTGCTATGGCCTCTTTGTGGGTGGACCTGAAAACTTTATGCAACACAGTAACTGCTCGGAGAGTTCGACTAATGCTGTGCAAATGACTTTTGGTCCTAACAAATATTTTATGCCTGCAGGCACCGAAGTGAGCCTTGAAGTTCCTTCGGGACCAGCAAGAAAAATTTATTTAGTAGGACTAAAGTCACAAGGCACTGCTTGCCAACTTCTTTCCCAAGGGCAAAATCCAGATGGGAATAATCTTTCGATACCCCATATTATTAGTGAACAAGTTGTTGATCTACCGCCAGGAGATAAAACCTTGCTCATGACAAGAACTCTCGATTCTACGAAAAAATTTGACAGCTGCAATTTTAGTGGTGGTAGCAATAACTCGCCAGCGCTGTTTGGCAACGGCAGAGATGGTAATCTTGCAATTACGGGTCCCGCATTTTTAACTTTTGGATCAGATACATATACATCTGACCCTGATTTCTCTCATTCGCTATCAAGTTTACCAAATCCAACTACCAAAAAAGTTTCGTCTACAAAGAGAGTCACAAATATTGATACCACCACAGGTAAGCTTTTAACTTTAGATAGTGCTATAACTTCTAATGACTTCGAGCCAGGGGATGAAATTATTTGGCATGTATCCTCAGCTTGGGAAACTGCAAATCCAGATTATGATGGTTGCGGAAGTGGGACTTCTTTGTTCCGGGGGCGCTATGGTTTTGCATATATTGCAAGTGTTCCCGACAGTACACACGTAACTCTAAGCTTACCAATTACAACAACTCCTGCAGCAATAAATAATACCAATTTAGCACAAAGTAGTGCGTTTTCAGGAACACCCTTTTGTCGTATTCATATCACTCGCGTACCGAATTTTAATATTATTAATGTGGCAGCTTCTCAGACGTTTAATGTGTCCCCAGCAATTTTCAATTATGTAAATGGTGGAATTGTTGCCTTTAGAGCCAACGAAATTGTCCTAAACTCTGGATCAGATCTCACAGTAAATACAGATGGCAAAGGCTTTGGCGGAACTATCGGCTATCAAGGGGATGGAGTTCAAGGAAAAGGAAATAACGGCGGTTTAGACTATGCGGCCAATCAAAATGGTGGCGGACGTGGAATCAGCGGCTCAAATAGCCCCGGTGGTGGCGCTGGATCAGCCAATGGTGGAAGTGGTGGCGGAGGCAGCCCTGGTCAATATGGAAATGGAATCACATTCTGTATAGGAACCACTCCCTGCTTAGGAGTTCGTGATAAAAAATTATTTTTTGGTGGTGGTGGTGGTTCAGAGTCGACCCTCGGCGGGGCAGGTGGTGGAATTATTTTTATTCAAGCTCGCAAAATATCAGGACCAGGAGCCCTCATTTTATCAGCAAAAGGTGCCAATGGAGCCTCAGGTTCTACTGGTGGCGGTGGTGGTGGTGGTGGAAGCGTCAGTCTCAGTGCAAAACAAATTGATTCAACGGTCACAACTTCAATTTACACCAACGGGGGCAATGGCGGTACTGGAACTACTAGTGGTGGCGGCGGTGGTGGCGGCTCAGCTGAGCTGAGATACTGTTTAGCACTGTCTCCCTCTCTTAGCACAACCTTGTCTGCTACTGGTGGAAGCGGATATACTGCTGGAACAGCGGCAACATCCGCAGCACAAGAAGTGTTAGACGTTCCTGCCCTTTGCAATACAAACTAAAGGGATAATTAAAAAATTAATTATCCAGATCCAGTTCCTCTTCATCAGTGGACTCTTCTTCTTCTACATTCGCAGAATCGGTGGCGAAGATATCTTCGCTTGGGCTATCAATATCCAAAGCCAGTCCATTGCTAGCACCTGAAGGATTTAGAAAGCTATTGAACTCGTTGACTGCGACCTCATATTCATCTGGCGTTATTCGTTGATATTGAAAAAGATCTTTTATGATGCGACCTATTCGGCTTCGTAAAAACGGAGACAAGTCCTTTTGAAAAAACGATTTGGAATACTTAACAGGACTGGGTAACAACGAGGCCAAAAAAGCCGACTCAACTACTGACAAATCAGCAGCACTTTTTTGAAAATAAAATGAAGCAGCGGCTTTAACCCCATAAAGATTTTTGCCAAATTCGACGACATTTAAATAGCGTTCTAAAATATCTCGTTTAGATAAGACCCTTTCAATTTTCCAGGTAATAAGGAATTCAAAAAATTTTCGAGTCAGAGTTTTTTCTTTTGTTAAAAAAAGATTTTTTGCAAGTTGCTGACTAATAGTTGATCCGCCCTTATTGAAGGACCGTTTCTCGAGCGTTTCTTTGGCATTTTTTTCAAGTGAATTCCAATCAAAACCATCGTGTTGAAAAAAGCTAGAATCTTCTGTTAAAACAACAGTTTTTTGCAGGTGTTTTGAAATTTTAGTTAAGGGAATGTATTGGCCAGAGCCGGGACAAAGTTCGACTTGAAACATTTTTGTTTTTAAACAACCTTGAATCGTTTTCGTTGTTGGGATTTGTAAAAAAACAATAAGCACGACGAAACTAATTAATGAAACAATTGATATGGCAATTATAGAAAGCTTACTCATAAAGATTTATTTAAATACCCGTTGTCTTTCATCCACTGCACGCTGTTATTGATAGCGAATTGCGCGGGCTGGAAAGTAAAGTCAAGTTCAGCACGAGCCTTGCTGGAATCAAACCAGTGAAAAAGAGTTGTTGTCCAGGCATTTTCAGAGCTGAACTTGCTTTTTAAGCCAACCAACTGAGAAAAATCTCCGACGTGCCCAAGTAAGTGCAGAGCCCAATTAGGAATTTGAGTTTGCGGCGCTTCGACGCCTGCGGACGCAGAGATTAATTCAAATAATTTTTTTATAGTAATATTTTCTCCGGCAAGAATATAGCGTTCACCTGAACGTCCTTTTCTCCATCCCGACAGTATGCCACGGACGACATCTTCAATAGGACAAACGTTAACTCCTCCTGAAGTGTAAAATTTAAATTCCCCTCGTGCGACTTTAACTTGAGTAGACCGGCTTCCCTTTTTTGCATCGCCGGCGCCATAAATTGTACTTGGATTTAAAATAACAGGATCAATTTCATTTCTGCGATAAGCCTCTTGAACTAATTTTTCTGCAGCGTATTTTGTGTCGAAGTAACCCAGTTTAAGATGGTTCACATTAAAAGGACTGGACTCTGTAAGGATTTCATCTTTTGAAAAACCAGCTCCAACAGCGACGACGGAAGAAAGATGCACTAATTTTCTTACTTTTTTTGCCTTGATTGCTTCAATCACATGAGCTGTGCCCTGAACATTTACTTTTTCCATCAGAGGACGATCGGAAGGTTTATAGGCAATGACACCGGCTAAATGAAAAACAGAATCAACATCGATGAAAGCTTTTTTAAGACTCTCTAAATCAGTAACGTCACCGAAAACATGGCGACATTTAATTCCGGAAAGTTCACTGACATCACTGTTTGGTCGAACCAAAGCGTCGACATCGAGGCCTTCATTCGCTAGTGATTTTACTAACCAGTGACCTAAAAATCCATTTGCACCAGTGACTAGAACTTTCACTTTGATTCTCGTTTTTTAAATAATAAAAAATTTTGATCCAAATTTATTTTAAACCAAAGAACAAAGATTTTGGAAAATATTTTTCCCGTAAATAAACCCAAAAATGCCCCGCCCAAAACATCAAGTGGAAAATGGACACCTACATAGATACGACTGTAAGCAACCAGCGCTGCCAGAACAAAAAATGGAATTGTCATCGTTGGGAAAAAAACACTCATAAAAATTGCAAATGCAAACATGTTCGCCGAGTGATTGGAAATAAAGCTAGTCCCTCCATAAGGACTTTTCACAAGACTTTGCACCTTGGGATTGTCGCCTGGTCGCAAACGCCCGACATTATTTTTAATAACTTGGCTGCCGATAAAATCAGTACAGGCGATGCAAAGGACCAAGCTCAAAAAAATACCCAAAGATTTTTTTCCGAATTTTAAATAAAGAGCAATTAAGATCATCGGATAAGCTGTAAATTGAAACACGGCAGATTTATGCAAATCTGTTAAAAAGGGAAAAAAAACATCTAACCACGGATGGGTTAAAGTCGAGTTTAGAAATTCAAAGAGTCTTTGGTCGAACAGAATAATAAAATCCATTTAATCTAAAATAGTTTTTTGCTCGCAAAAAGTCTAGGACTCCTTCTCTACAGATGTCATCATTGGGTCGATGTGACAAAATTGAATAATGGATAAAGCCACTGCGATTGGTTTGGTGCTCGGTTTGGGCGGGATTTTTGCTGGAAATCTGCTCGAGGGCGGCCACACTGGTTCGTTACTACAATTCACTGCGGGTTTAATTGTTTTATCTGGAACTTTGGGGGCTGTCATGGTTTCCAATCCTTGGCAAGATTTGCGTTTAGGATTAAAACTTTTAAAAAAAGCCTTCAGTGACCACCAAGATGTTCCCGTTCAGAAAGTAATTCGAGAGATAGTAGATTGCACAAGAATTGTAAAAAAAGAATCTGTTATTGCACTGGAAGGCCATTTTTCACGAATTCAAAATAAATTTTTTAAAAAAATTCTTCGTAATGTTGTTGATGGTATTGATCCTGAAATTATTCGAGATATTTTTGAAACTGAAATTGAAGCTGAAGAAGAAAAATTATTATCAGGCGCAAGAATATGGTCAGATGCTGGCGGCTATTCACCAACAATAGGAATTATCGGCGCGGTGCTTGGCCTTATTCATGTGATGGGTAATCTTACCGATACCAGTAAGCTTGGTGCTGGAATAGCAGTAGCTTTTGTTGCTACGGTGTACGGAGTTGGGTTTGCTAACTTAGTTTTTTTACCAATTGGCAGTAAAATAAAAAAGCGAATTCAAGAAAACACGCGTGAAAGAAGATTAATTCTTGAGGGCGCCTTACTAGTAAATTCAGGATTAAGCTCGGCTGTTGTGGATCAAAGACTTAGAGCTCATTTGGCCGAATCATGAGTGCCAAAGGAAGATTTAAAAAAAAGCACGAAGAACACGAGAACCATGAACGATGGCTTGTTTCTTATGCGGATTTTATCACGCTGCTTTTTGCATTTTTTGTCGTAATGTATGCGACTTCCACAAATAACGAAGAGAAGCAAAAAAAATTCCAAGATTCAGTTCGAGAGAATTTAAAGCTGAATGGTTCAAATAGTTCGGGCCAGGGTGCTCAAAATGCACCGGGGGCGCATTCGATAAATCTCAACGAATTGGTGCCAGAACTCAATACGCCATTGACATCATTTCCAAAAAACGGTGGACCTAAGGAAATTGAAGACTATGTCGATCGCTCATTGAATAAAAAAATGCCAAAGGATGAAAGAGAAAAAATGATATCAGCATTAAGACATGATGCAATTGGAGTGCGCATATCTTTAGCTGCCTCCAGATTTTTTCCGATGGGTTCTGCAAAATTAAAATTTTCAGCGTTGAAATCTTTAGATCAAATAGCGGATCTTCTTAAACAAACTGATAAAAAAATTATTATCGAAGGACACACGGATAATACACCCGTCGTCGGTGGTGTCTTTGAAAGCAATTGGGAGCTGGCGAGCCTTCGAGCTACAAGTGTAGTTCGATATTTAATTAAATATCATCACATTGATCCCAAAAACTTAGCGGCAATTTCGTATGCTGATCAAAAGCCGGTAGCTGGTAATGACAGCGAAGAGGGTCGGGCAAAAAACCGTCGAATTGAAGTATTTATTACTGCGGAAAATTCGGCCAATTAGGGCCAGACCAAGTGAGGACAGGCCCTAAGCTTGCATACGAAGTCGATCACGCTGAATCCGCTCCCAAGCCAGAGACTCTATTTCACAAGCAAGAAAAAGATTTCGACTAATGATTTTATAAAAACTGTCTTTTTCAATTTCAATAAGAACCGAATCCGTCGTTGCCTGGGCTGTTGCAGTTCTTCGGCCACCGGAAACGAAAAGCGAGACTTCCCCGAGCAAATCACCCTGGCTCAATTGATTGATCACGACATTTTTTTGCGATATTTTTAAATGGCCTTGGACCAAAATATAAAAACTTGTGCCGATGGAATTTTCATCAAAAAGTATTTCGTTGGCTTTTAAGTTACGTTGTTTTCCACTGTTCAGTAACTCGTCGAGGTTATTGTAAGGCAGATCACGCAGTATCTGAGATTTCATTATTGCATGGAGTTCCCAAAAGCGGATTTGATTTTTTTTGGCAAGATCACTTTGAATCAGGTTCGAGAAATCATTTACATTATAATTAATACGCAAAAGTTTACAGTTTGATTGCGTAACGACATCGGCGCTTCGGGACGCTGCCCAAAGGAAACTGGCTTCACCAAATACGCTACCGGGGTCTAAATCAGCAATCCGTATTTTTTTTTGGTCACGAGTTTTATAAACGGCAAGCTTCCCCTCTATCAAATAATACATTTCTCGAGTTGAAGAGCCCTCACGTATAAGCAATGACTTTTCTGGCACATCGATGACTTGAGAATTTTTTTCAAAGAGTGCAAAAACTTCAGGACTTAAATTTCGGAAAAAGGGTTTCTCTTTCAGATCTAAATTTGCATGTGATGAAGTTTTTTCTGTCTTAGCATTTAAATTAGAAGGAAATTTTTCTTCGTTTGATCTGCGATTATCGAAGAGGTGATAAAAATTAAGATTATGAATCGCTTTTTTTTGCAGTATTTTACTTATCAGCGAGTAGAATTCATTAAAATTAATTAACCAACCTTGGCGTAGATAAAATAGAAAAGTTTTCTCGATAGTTTTTTGTTGTAATAAAACTTGTAAATAATTTAGCTGAAGATCAGTTAAATTTAACTGCGAGAGCCGAGATTCAATAAAAAGGATTTCTTCGCTTTCAATCTTCACGCCGACTTTCGGAGTATTTCTACTGCAGGCATTGATTTTAGTGCCCGTTTTCGAATCATTTCATGAGGATGAGTTGAAAATTTAGAAATAATTGGAAAAAAGCGAGCCAGCTTTTTTTGCTCTTCAGTATTGTTTTTTTCCGAAAAATATTCTGTGAGTCTTGCAATTAAATAGATCCCACTTGCAACAAAGTAGGGGTTTGTGGAAGCTAAAAACAAATCAATGCGATCAAGAATTTCATCACTGAGCGTTTTTTTTGCCTCAACGGCCAGAGCATCCGCGGCCACTCGATTAGATTGAGAATCAAAATAATCCTTAAACAGAGGACTTTCAGGATTGTATTCGCCAAGAGCTGTCAAAACGTTCGCTTTGGTCCGCGAATCATCTAGGTTTAAACAGATATTAAAAATTTCATCAATCTCTATATCATATAAATTTGTAGGAATCAGATTGTGGCTTAGTGATATTGTTGCAGAAAGAATATTATTCATGGACTTATCAGCCTTAAATTTTTTGACTGACGTGCGTAGGATATTTTTATAAAGTCGAATAACTTCAGGACTAACTGTAGTATAACTTTGTTCTTTAAGGTCATAAAACTTGTGAAAAAACTCTCCACGTTGAGAGTTCTCGATGTCATCTCTCATTAGGTCTAAAATTTTGATTAGATACGTTTCGTTTTGTAGTTTAGACATGTTTGACCTCACCCCAATTATCGTCACTAAAGGTGCTAAACTAAAGTGAAAATTTTATCATAGTATCAAATTGAGACAATGAAAAGACAGAGGGTATTTGAATTTCTATTTGTTTTTTTTTGAGTGTAAAGAATATGTTCGATTTTTTGTATTTCCGATGGCGCGTACGCCGGAAAACATTTTTAAATCACGCTCAGCTTGCCGTTGTGAGATCGAGTATTCGATTATTTTTAGGTAGTCTTTGACGCTAATGCGTTTTTTACTTTCAAAGAGTTTGTGTAATAAATTTTTTCTACTTTCAACTGGATATAGATTTGAATTTTCCAGTTTTGCTTCTGATTTGAATTTTGATACTGCTAGATCCTGACAAAAATAGCCCCATTTAGCGAAAGGTTGAATTGTAAAGTGCACGTCTTTTTTGAATTCTTTCCCAGCAAAGGTATTGAGCCCAATATAAAAGACTTCTTGATTTGCAGGTTCAATATTGGTGCAAGCAAGCGTCATCCAATTTTTAAAAAGCACGAGATCTTTTGCAGATAAGGGGTCTTTGTTTTTTAATATAAAAAGTACAGTTTCTAAGGTCACGCCAAGACAGGCCGGCCAGGCTTGATTCAGAGTAGATTGATTCAACTCTAATGCAGAAATACTTTTCCAGTAGATTTCAATATGGGTAACAACTTGCTCGTGCAAGCGGGGATCCCATCGTGTATTTTGAATGATTTCCGAGAGGACATCAGCAGCCAGAGCGATTTTAGAATTTTGTAAAATTTTATAATATTCGACAAGGTCGCTTGGTGAAGGAATTTTGCTTGCTCCCCTCATATTATTCCTCGAGTAGGTCGTCTAAAAAGTCGATCGCATCCTTTGCTGCCGTCAGGCCTTTGTCCTGTAAGTGTAAAATGTGTTTTTCTACCATTTGTGTATCTGCGCCGGCTTTGATTAGCGCTCGTGCGTGGGCGATATCTTTTTTTCTGTGTGCAAAACATTTCATGATCAGCATGTCTTCTTTTCCTAAAGCCATGGCTGTTAGAGTTTTTCCATTGAAAACACTTACCAAGCGATTTTTGTAATCTGCTGGAAGAACGTAGGCAAATGTCGAAAAATAAGGATTCAGCCAATCCCCGGGAATTCCAAGTTCAAGCGAAACTTGTTTTATAAAATGATCAAATTCATAGAGCTCCATTCCTTGTGGAATAGCATCAAGGTCAGTTGTTGCCAGGGGAAAGTGATGAGCTAAAATCATTGATCCACCACCGCCAACAGTCAGTAAGACTTTTTTGGGTAAGAGCTGGTCTAAGTGTTTTAAAGCTAAAATCATTAATTCTGAGGTCAGTAATTTTTCATTCATTAGTCAAGTATACGACATAATTATTAGTGTCGCAATAAATATTAAACACTAGTAAAATCAATATGATAATGCTTTTTATGCTGCAGAATTAGATGATTGAATGGAGGCTTCTTTAAGCAAACCAGGCACCTTCCTGCAACGCTCTCGAATCATTTCATTTTCACTTTCTAAGAAGCTTCGACATTCTTCCAGCAAACTTGAAAACAAGGGAAATGATTTAAAAAAGACAGTGTTCGTTTCTTGATAATGAGTAAAAATTTGCTCTACGACGTAAAGTCCAGTGGCGACAAAATAAGGATTTTCAGATTTTAGAAATGTAATAATTAAATCATAGGTTTTTGAATTGAAATCATTTTTTGCTTCAATTAGCAGGGCATTGCCAGCCAGACGATTTGAGTTATCTGATAAATAACCTTTATAGCGATTTGAACTCGGATCAAATTCATTCAGGGTAGCTAATGCATTCGCTTTTGTGCGAGGGTCATTACACAACAGAATTTTTTCGAACAATTCAAAAAGTTCGTTATTAAAAGAAGTGGCCGGAATCAAGTTGTAAGCAAGTGAAGTTAAAGCCGAAAGAAATGTTTTTTTATTTTCATTTTTCTCGTATTCAGAAAAGGTCCATTTTAGTAAATGGACATAATTGCTAATAATGTAATCCACACTTGCTTCCAATTTCAATTCTTTCAATTCGTTAAAGATTTTGAAAAAATATTCAGTTTTATTTTGTTGGATGGACAACTTTAGATGATCTAGCCAATAAATAATATCAGAGTCTGCTTTGTAAATAGAAACAAGATCTTCGGCAGAAGATTTGCCAAGAAGGTCATTGAGTTTTGTGAATTTTTTAACTAATGAGACATCTGAACGGCTTGAAAAGCCCTTAAATAAGGAATCCTTAGTTTCTTCGATCAGGAAATATTTTCCAAATACTTTTGCATCTTCATCATAAAGACAAAGGGTATTTTCTTTTTTCTCACTGAATGAACCTAGCATGCGAACAGATTCAATCAGTGGCAGGCCGCTAAATCCATAACCTTGATCCAATTCAACAAAATAAAGTGAGCCATGGGCCAAGCTGCACTTAATCTTAAAATCATGGCCTTGATTGCGAGCATATTTTTTTTCAATTTCTTCTGCAACTTCAAAAAGATGTCGTACGCAAAAAATTGCTTTCAGGATGGAATTGCTATTTGGAGTGTCTTTAATATAAAAAATAACTTCATCGCCAACATACTGATAAATTAAGCCATCATAGCGTTCAATGACTTCGCGAGACCGGCGAAAATAAAGATTTAAAATTTCAGTAATGTATTCTTCACGCTTTTCAAGAAAAAGACGGGTGTAGCCATTCAGATCAACGCGCACCATGGTCATTTGAAAAGAAGAAGGTGTCGGAGTATGCAGGCGCATTTCCTCTAGAATCGCTGGAGTAATGACTTGCGAATAAACTTTGTTGGTGGTGCGAAGTTCAGTGCCGGTTTCATGAAGACTGCGAGTCGCATTTAATATGGACTCGGCTTCTGACGACATGGTTGAGAGACCATCGAGGTTTAAGTCTTTTGAACGAAGCTGCCGGGTGATTTTTAAAATATCTTTGAATAGAAAGGCGATGATGCTGAATGAGAATAAAGTTACGAGGGCTAGTTCGGCGAGAAGGAAATATTTTTTTTGATTGAGCTTGGTCAAAAGATATTCAGTATTCGAAGTAACTGCTCCGATAGTTAGTTCATAATTATTTATAACTTTAGTTTTCCAAAGATGAGTTTTAGCTTTGTCTTCAATCCATTGATTGGTTTGGGTAAAAGGAATATCAATACCTTGCAGATTGCTGTTATTAGCACCAAAGGCCAAGTTTTTGCCTGCTTTGCGAATCAGAAAGAAATTAAAATGATCTAACTTCCTGGCGGTTTCTAAATTATCAATTAAAGATTCAATTGAATTGTTAACTAGATAATCGATCGAAGAATCTAAATGATAGTCGATGTTATTTTTCTTACTTAGGGTATGGTCCTCATTTAAAGAGGCTATGGAAATAGAATAAAATGAAAAGCTGAGGATAGAGTAGCCAATCCAAAAGAATAGCACCGCAATCACCAGAACTGGCTTCTTAGATTTCATTAAATATTTATCGGTGAATTTTGCTTTACATTTACTTTAATAAGTCGAGGCGGCGAGCCTGAGTATCGATAAATAATACGGGCTTTGTTTGTATTTTGCTCGCCGATGGGCTGGTCGCCTAGACCAAGGATTTGGATATTTTTATTTTCGAGAACTTTTACAATACTGGGTCTTAGCTCTCTATCTTTTAGTCCAGTTGTAAGATCCTGGACCGTTCGAATATTTAGTCGAGAAATTTGTACCGCATTTGAAATTTCTTGAGGTAGGAATGTGCTGGTCGTTGAAGCATTAATAACTCTTGTTGCATTCGGAATAGCGTTATTCGGTTGCGCAGAGGCCACTGTTCGTTGTTGCGCTTGTAGTGCTTCGGTCTGGTTTGTTTGGCTTCGACCGTTAGGAGTTTCTTGATTTGATCTTGTGATATTCGACGCAGCTTCGTTTGGAGCGTTAACCGCTTTTGCAAGTTGCGTTGGTTCTTCTGTAGGAGACTCTTTTGGATTATTAGATTTAGGTGGTGTTGAATTTGCGGCAATTGCGGTTGGTGAGGAGTTTTTGGAAATGATTGGTGTACGTACTTGGTGAGTTGAAGATTTTGTCGATGCTATTGCTCGAGAACCTGTTAATTGAACGGCGTCCATGACCTTTGCAGCCCAAGCAATCGTAGGTTGTAGATTTGATTGTACTGCAAAAAACTCTCTGTCAACGGCGGGACCTGTAGTTGTTCGAGCTACATCAGTTGCAGGATTCGTAGCGAATATTGGTCGAGTTATATTATTCGGTAATGGTGGAGGTTGCGGTAGTTGTTCGGCTTTAAGATTGGGAGTTATGGTTTCGTTGAAATCGGCTCGTTTCTCGTTCTCATTTGAAGCAAATTCAATGGATCTAGAAATGTTATTCAAACATAACGTCATATTTTTTGCGATAAGCTTAACATAATTATGATCGTCTGTTTCATTGCCGACCTTAGTAACATGATGAAGGAGTTCCTCATTCAGAGCAGACTTTAACTTACATTTTTCATCTGGATTGTTTTCAGAAACACAATTTGGATACAGCGTAATTTTATTAACTCCGGCTCCAGGCGAATACGACCCTAGATGAGAACAGTCCGAACTATTTTCACATGAAATTATTAAATTATTACTTCCGTCATTTTCAATCTGAGTAAGCCCGCTTTGAGCTCTTGCAAGTATGTTTTTCTCTGATTTAACATTTTCTTCAGAACGATAAATAGACGAATCATTCATAAAAAGTGGGTCTTTCCAGTGAGGTACACCAAAAATATGATTTGAAATAGTGCTACGGTAAGAAGTACCGAAAATATTACCTAATTTTGAGTCACAACTTGAATCAAAATTAAGTTTTGAAACTTCACTGGTATAAGTTGCACGGACTTCAGCGCTAATTTTTTGAATTTGATGCAAAGAAAAGTGATCACACTTGCTGGCAAGTCCAAAACTATAGTAAGAAGGCTTTAGTTCTACAAAAATGGCAAATTCAATAGTTTTATTATTCTTTTTAGTCCATTTTAAATTATATATTTGATTTTCTTTGAACAGTTTCATTTTATAGCTAGTTTTTTTATCATCGCTTTTTTCTACTGAAAAATATAAATTTTCTTTTTCATAATCTATACTAAAGCGTTCTGCATCTTTGTATAAGGTTAAAAGTTCTTTTGGTTTTAAATTGTAACTTATAAACTTTAATCCGGGATAGTTTGCTGACACAGTTTTTTTAACTTCTGCAGCAACGGTAAAATATGAAATAAATAAAAAAATAGATACTAGTATTCTGAAATTATGCACAGATGTAAAAGTATCATTGTCTTAGCAAAAAAATAAGTAGAACTAGACTTTTGTTAATTAAAACTACTCGCAACGTCCAGTTTTTAAAGAATTAGTAATTTCGTTTAAAATTTTTGGATTATTCTTCATTAAACTATTACCGATCTTTGGGAATCCAACGATAGTAATAGATTTGTTTAGTGCAGGTTTTCCTTGTGAATCATTAAGACTGCTATTAAAAAGTCCTGAAGCAAATAATACGCCTTTGTCAATATACATGGTCGGAGAACCAGAATTTCCAGGAGTGAAAGTCATTTTGCCGTTAATGTTTGTGTCCCCAGCAGTCAACTTGGCTTTCATAGCGTAAAGTTTGTGATTATCTTCATTTCTAGATTGAGCGGGGTAACCTGCACCTAATGATATTAAATCATTAATTTTAGAAATATTGTTAAAATTTGGAGGAATGTAAGGAATGAATTCATCATTATTTCTAAATGAATCAATGCGAACAATCGCATAATCAAGACCTTCGTCTGAGGCAACAACGTTACCAGTAACGCGTTTTTCAAAATCGGAACCAGTTTCGTTTTCACCAAAAGAGAAATTAGCTGCTTTTCCTTTTAAGTTCTCATTTCGTTTGCAAACTTTTTTTCCATTAACAACTTCTTTTTCACAAACAACGTGATTATTTGTGATCATGTGACATGGAGAAATCATAAAACCTGTTCCCCAAGCTTTATTTTCTTCTTCTTTTGTTGAATTTTCGAAACCAGGATTTCCTTCTGCTACTTTAGCAGCTGTAACTTTCCCAATAGCATGAAGGCCAATCATCGGATTATTCGATTCAATTGTGTGACGAGTAACTTTGCGACGCATATCAAACTTTGCATTTATTTTATCGTCATCTAGTTTATCAAAATTCTCTTCAAGGTGTCTTCCAAATTCTTGTAAATTTAAAACATTATCACCTTTAAACAACTCATTGGGACATGGTACAGCTGCAACCCCTTCTACGCTCAAAACCAAAGTCGTAAGAAACATCAGGATTTGAATTTTCGTTACGGTTAAGGTTTTCATTTTGAGACTCCTTCGTTGCAGTTGTTGTCTTGATGTATTTCAACAATGGAACCAACTTAAAGCGGGCAAGGTACAGATGAAGAGAAAGAGTCTCGTACTGAAACGACGAAGTAATTTACAGAGACGCCCAAGGCGGGCGTTACATAATCTTTGCGTCTTATTTTGAGATAAATACCTGATATTTAAGGATTTTAGTGGAATTTAGCAAGAGCCAAAGTGACTTGTGTACCTTGATCCTTTCTTGAAAAAATTTGAAAATCTCCACCCCAATTTTTGATACATTGTTTGGCGTGATAAAGTCCAAGGCCATGTCCAGAGGTATTGGATTTTTTATTAAACGAATTACCTTTGATAGCTAATTTAGGTAATAGTTCTTCTGAAATTCCGCAACCGTCATCAAGTATCGAAATGTTTAAAAATTTTTCTTGATTACGTAGAAAAATATTAATCGAAAGAGGTTTTCCAGCGAGTTTAGCTTCAAATGAATTTTGAATAAGATTTGATAAAATTCGTGCAAATTCGGCTTTTATTCCACTACACAAAATGCCATCTGATTTTGTATCACTATCAAAGGAAACGGTGATATCTTTACCTGTTAATAATTTTTTTTCGTTTATAATGTCGATTATTACTTTTGAAGGAACAAATTTTTCTTCTAGATTTTTTGTATGGCTTGGGATATTTTTTGTCGATTGCAATAAGTTTTCTGCGATTTCATTAATACGATTAAATACTTCCTGTACTAGCAAGATCTCCTCAGAATTTATCGGCTGCAGTTTTTTTGTTATAATTCCTAAGGCAGTAAGAGGCGACCGGATATCATGCGCAACCTGTCGAGCGAGTTCAGTAAATTTTAGATCAAGTAAGTTTTTATTATCAAGGGCAATTTTTTTGTAATTATTAATTCGATATAAAACAAAAGCTGGAGATAAAAAAGCACTTAAAGCGAGCCAAATAAAAAAAGACATCATAAGTGGATTTAATAAGTCATAATAAAATATAACATCAACAAGTCTATTTTTCATTGTTGTATTAGTAAAAATAGATTTCGTAATTTTCCATGGTAAAAATTGAATTGATCCATCAGTTTTATAAATAGGTATTATGCTTTGGAGTTCCTGAATTTTTACTTCATTAAAAATTCCTATTAAAGCTGATAGTTCTCCAGAGACAGCTGAAATATCTCGAATAATAAGATTATTTCTTTGAGCTTTGACAACAAAAGTCGCAAGTCGATCCTTTTGGTAATAATCATAGCCTGTTGTAATTAAACAAGTTGCAATCAAACAAATAGTATTAAAAAAAACAATTGGAAGTGTATGTTTCATGTCTTCATTAGCCTTAAAAATAATTAATTCTTTTGCAAAAGCCATAACTCTGTTGCCGAAAAAAACGGATTCATTTGCGCTTTCCATCCATTGCGTGCCAATAAAATAAAAGGTGAAGCTGTTAACGGATAAATTGCGCACGTTGAGAGTGCTTTATAATGTAATTCATTTAAGATTTTAATGGCATGCTCCGAAGAGTTAGCTCTAAGGTATTTTTTGAACCAATCATGTGCAGTATCGCCATATAATCCTAGTATTCCTTGCTTTAGGTTATAGGATAAAACCGATATAGATCTGTTAAATGTAACATCATTTACACCTGCGAATACATCTGGTCGATTTTCTACTTTCATATGAAAGACGCTCTTATCGATTAATTCTGGTGTAAAACCTTTATTTTGTTTTAAAAAAGACCTCCAATTATCGATAGATTTTCGATTGATTGCTAAACTAGCTTTACGTGGAAAATTATCAATTGATGTGCTGGCGGTGTCCCTTAACTTTTGTAGTTCATTTTTTTGCTCAGTACTAAGATAACCGGAGGCAAAGTCTTGAAAAAATTCATTACTTTGTACCTCCATAGGCAAAACGATTTTATCATAAAATACGCGCAGTTTTTTAGCCAATATAAATCTTTCGAATGTGTCGAAATCTTCGAGAGCTTTTTTTCCAAAAAATATTGCTTTAATTTTTAAATTAAATGATTTAGAGACAGATAAGTCATTAACACTTTTTTCAATTTTTTGAAAATTTTCATAGGTAATGGGTATTGAGGTAGAAATTAAATCAATGGTACCATTAAGAAATCTTTCAGTTGCTTCATTTCCATTTAAAGATAAAACGTCAACTTCTTGAGGCATATTTATAGAATACTTGTAGTGAAATAGATTTGCTCTTAGATTAAAGTTGCCTCGTTCATCATAAATAGTTGAAAAATATGGACCTGATGTAACATTAAAATTAACAATTGGAAAAAAAGGCGAATTTTCGTTTATTGATTCTCGTGGAATTATTCGAAAATCAACAGTTGCTAGTAGTGGAATGAGTTGTTGACCGAAAGCTTTTGATATAGGCTTCATTTCAATTGTTTGTCCAACAGCTTTTATGCCTGGACAGTCATCATTTATATTATTTAGTTGAACATCAGGACATAAAATTTCTTTTAGATCACCATGAAGATTGTTTCCAAGAAACATAAGCCTTTTTAACGAAAAGAAAACATCGTTAACACTAATAGTTTTTCCATTTGATAATACAGGTTCAGTAATTAAATCAAATTTTAAAACCCCGTTTTTCCAATAAAAAGATTTTATCAATCCAGTTACAATATTTCCTTTTTCATCATATTCAAAAAGAGCACTATATAAGTTTCGTAATACAATAGCTTCTGCTAGAACATTTATACGACTGGGATTTATATTTGAAAGCGAAACTCCCAGATCAAGTGCTATAGTTAGTTTTTTAAATTTAGATGAATTACTGATGTATTTTTTAACAATGAATATTGAAAGGGCTAAAAGAATTATAAAAATTAATTTGCTAAAATAAGAGAGGTTTTTTTTCTTTTTAATCATTTATATCCCTCCCAGCAATTCCCCATCCACGACCTCGACAAAAGCCCCAAATCTATCTACCTAAAATCACTAAGCATAAATAATTTACCGCCAAACTTTCGAGGTCATTATGACTCCAATTTAAAAAAGCCATCGAGTGCATTATGAATTTTTTCCAAAAATATAAAAATGTGACACCGACAACGTTCCACGAAAAATCTTAATCACAAATTCCTAACCACCCCACCCCAACGACCGTCCAAACTTTAAACAGTCGTTTCTATAAACAGTCACTCGCCACACAAACTGTCTCATCCTGAGACAAAAGATCAGCTTATAAACACCACGCAAGATTTGGGCGGTACTTGGATTGCTTTAACTTAAGTCGAGGTGAAGAGTGTTTCGTCTTAAAAAAGTATTACTCTATATTTTAGTTTTTAATTTAACTTACGCTCCAGTTGTTCCTACTGTGTTTGCGGCTGACAATACTAGCACTGATTCGCAAAAACAAAATACCGAAAATTTAACTCCACAGGCAATAACTCCTCAAGAGCAAGCCGAAATAAATAAAGGTTCTACAATAAATATTGATGTTGAAAATGCAGGCCTGTTTGGTGGAGCGAAAAGTCCTTTATCACGAGTGACGATAACTCCCGGAACTGATCCACAGGCTGTTTATGAAGCGGGTCGACCCAGTGTCATTCGTTCGAAAATGGGTTCATTGATGCATTATGTGGCTCTTCGAAATAGTGAGAAGGAATTTAATCCATTCGCGCCTGTCGAAGAGCAAAGAGATAAAAAAGACGCTCTTACTCTAAGAGATATTAAAAAAGGAGCCATTCATTTCTATAACGAAAACTTAACATTTAATTTAGCTTTATTTTCAGTTAAACTTATTGGTTTAACAAAAAAATACAGCTCAAACCCTATTGCATTTGAAGAATTAATTGATTCAGCAAAGGATCCGATCGGATACATTTCATTTTATGCTTTTATGGTTGTAAACGGTTATGCCGCAGATTTTTTGAATGACGTTTCTTTTAGTAATAGCGCCAAAGGTCAAATGATGAAGAAAACATTTGCAAGTGTGATTCCTTACTTATCAATGACTGCTGGTTCAATGGCTTCTCATATAACAGGCGATACTCTTCATTTACTGCAGGCCTGTTCAAAAAATTTAGATTTACGTGGACGTGGGCAGATTCCAGCTATGGAGCAAGCAAACCCACAAGCAGATCCTTGTGAAATGGCCTGGAAAGACTGGACGATTGAAAAGAAATTTCATGTTTACGGTCCATCAATTATTTCAATGCTCGCGGCAACGTTTACTTCTGGATTGGTGACTAAGTCATTAACAGCTTCATTTAGTAAAATAAAATCTGTTGCTATGTCAAAAGCCGAAGAATCAGCAGTAGCCAGAGGATTTATAAGATTTAGTCTCGTAGGCTCTCGTTTCGGCGCCGCTGCTGTTCGATCAGGAGCTTTGCGCTGGACGTTTATGATTGTTGGAAAAACTCCAAACTTCATTCTGTTTCTTGGACTTACAGAATTATTCGAACCCCTGATTACGCCACAATTTGAAAACTTTACGCGCACTCAACTTAGTGTTCTGCCCGGAATCAATACCTTTACAACTTTGTCTGATAAATTTATGAAAGTTATTTTACAAGAGAAAAAAAGAAATTGGCGAGATGGAGAAGAAACAGCAACAGAATGTGAAACAAATCCAGGAATCGCCCTGATGGGCGGATTGGGTCTAGCTGCGAATGCGCTCTTGAGTCCATTTAAAGGTAAATGTAAATCAGGTGATATCTTAAATTGGCTCAATGAATTTTCTGAATTTATGCAAAGCTGGAGAGATTTTAATCAAAGTCATCCTATGATGTCGCATTCTGCCTGGGTAAGAAAAATCAATAACCTCAAAAACACGGAAAGATTAGCTTATTATTACAACAATAAAATGCTTGAAGATCTTCAAGATTACAAAACGGCTGAAAAAATTAAATTAGAAAATAAATCGATAGAAAAACTAAATCAAAAAGATAAAAAACCTAAAGATGCATATGCACAATTGAGCGATGTAGATCGTAATTTAAATGCCAGATATCAATCTTCAGTCATGCGGTTGTACCCTCTTTTCGGAGTTAAGCCCGATCAGTATGTTAAAAATGAAAAACAACTTTATTTAACCAATCCCGATGCGCTTGAAGAAGATCAATTAGTTACAATAAAAAAGAGTGTAAACGAATTTTTAGTCAAGCAATTGGCAAGTTTAAGACCAAATTTGAATGAAAATGATAAGAAATTTTTTGATTCAATCGTTATCGAGTTAAATACAAAAAATAAATTTCAAATTGCGACAACGTTTAATAAAATCCGAGAAGTTCTATTTGGCTATAAAGAGCGTAAAACTTTTGCGCGTGAAGGTTTTTCTGGTCCAGGCGGAAGCTTGTTGATAAAATTTTATGCCTCGCTTGGTAATCCAAGACCTCTTTTGCAATATGGATTGGGTTTTGCCCATGCTTTTACAGAGGGCGCCTCATCAATAATTATCGATGCAGCTACACAGGTGAGTGCGGCAAACTATCTGGATGAGGTCAAGCAGGATTATAAATTTGGTCCTTACCTTAGCGCGCTTAAAGTCGATTATTTAACTTACAATATGGTGTGTGGCATAGATCTATTTAATGGCAATAAAGGTATGATTGATGAATGGTTTGGTTTTTCAGATGAATTTATTCCACCTCGAATTGTAAAATCCAGTGTAAGTGCGGATATCTGTGATTTAAGTGAAAATGTGAAAGCGAAATCATCGGATCGAATGTACGAAGATCAAATTTTAGACAAAGCTAATAATAATAAATCCTATAAAGGAATTTTTAGCCTTATTATTCCTAATTTGCGACCCGAGCTAAACGGTTTAATTTCAGTCGACAGAAAAAAAGACAGTCCAAGATTTGCCTACTGGTGGAATGATGTTGTCGAACCAGTGATTCGACGACAATTTGAAAAATATCGTAGTCAATATGAAGAAATCGCCGTCGATCTTGCTAAGACTCTTTATTGGGAAGACGCTTTAATTAATAAGGGAACTGTTAAAAACAGTATTGCCTACTCCACCATGCAAGAAATGAGAATGTACAGTTTGATTATGGCGGAACTTGTGCGTGATAAAATTAGAACTAAAGAAATTACAAGCAATGTACCATTTTTTCAAACTGTTCCTGCAGAGCAATTAATTGGATGGCAGCCAGTGACTGCGAAAACAAACGCAGATATATTTAAATATCAGGTGCTACCTTATAATGGTGACTTGTTTTTCCTTAATGAGACTGGTGTAAGTAAAAAAGGAAAAGTTCCACAAATTTATGCTTTTCAAACTGAAGTTGAAAATTTAATAAATCATTACCACAATGTTCTTTCCAAAATTAAAATTGAACAGCCTTATGGCAAAGAACGTGTTTCAATAAAATTTTCTCAGGAAGATATGGAAAATTTTAACAAACAAAAATCGCAAACAGAAGCCGTCTTTAAATCTTTAATTGAACACTTTGCAGCTAATGAAAATTCAAGCTCGGATGCTGAAAGAGCTATGTATATTCTAAATTTTTGCACGACTAAAATTATTGCATTAGCAGCTCAGATTGAAGGATTGGTCGCGCAGTTAAGGGTTGTTGAATACAATCGCGATTCGGGTCCATTAAAAGAAGAATGTAAAAGTGTTAACTTAGGTATGAAAAAGACTAATTCTGGAAAGTGTAATTAGCACCGACTAAGTATTAGCCAATGGCTACCAAATCCGTCACTGAGGCTTTGAAGAGGGATTTAAGTAGAACTAATGTGAGTAGAAGTTAAAAGATTTGGCACAAAAACTGAAATAGAAGATTGAGTGAGATTAGAAAGTTAAAAATTATAAGGAGAAAGTTATGATGAAAACGTTTATTACATTGTTAGCAGTAGTTGGATTTACATTAAGTGCTACGGCTCAACGAAAAGCAACAACAGTAGATAATAAAGCTAAAGAACAACAACGTCGAGAGCAAGAGATGACCCCAAAAGAGCGTCAGGCTAAAGCTGCAAAAGAAGAAATTAATGGAGCGAGAGAGGCCAATGAAAGCAAGAAAATTTCGAATACAGAAATGAAACTTGAAGATTTTTCTCTCATTAAAGATCAAGGAACTCGGGATAAGCTTGTAGAGCTGGCTAAAGATTACGACTCTAATGTTAACAGTGATGGTAACTTTACTGTTAAAGTTGCTTCTATTTTAGTAAAAATTGCGAAATCTACTGCAAATGAGTCCGAGAAAGCCCAAATCTTAAAATTCGTTGAAGAATCAATGACTTTAATGTCTCTTAAAGGAGAATCAGGAAGTGCCGCTCGGAATGCGATGTCAGTTTTGGCAAAAGCATTGTCTGAAGGAAAAAGTCTAAATGACGGTATTTACTTGTCAATGAAAGCTGCTTTTCCCAAGTTATCAGAAAAAGAGCTACAAGAAAAAATTGCAGAATTCAAAAAGAATTGTTTAGGACAAGCTTAATTTACTAAACTTAAGTTAAAGTTCAAAAACCCGCTTCACCAAGCGGGTTTTTTTTATCTCTCAATCTTCACCGAATTCACAACCACAGCTTCAACCGGGCGATCCATCGGTCCCGTCTTACAGTGAGAAATCTTTTCAATAATATCGTAACCTTCGATAACCTCACCAAAAATACTGTGTTTGTTATCTAACCAAGGACATTTCACAACAGTGATAAAAAATTGACTGCCGTTGGTATTTGGACCGGCATTGGCCATTGATAACAAGCCTGGTTTGTTATGACTAAGCTCGGGATGAAATTCATCTTCGAAGCGATATCCCGGTCCGCCAGTTCCATTGCCAAGGGGATCACCACCTTGGATCATAAAATTGGTGATCACGCGATGAAAAACTAAGCCATCGTAAAATGGTTTTTTCACAGTTTGACCTGATTTGGGATCAACCCAGTCTTTTGTTCCCTCGACAAGGCCAACAAAATTTTCGACGATTTTTGGTGTCTTATCTTGAAAAAGCTTAACTTTGAATTTTCCTAGATTAGTATCAAATAGAGCAAACATTTTATTACTTTCTTTTCACAGATTTAATAAGAACTGCAACTACAGGGACATCTTGATGCTCACCTTTGGTGGTTGTTTCAACAGCTTTAATTTTATCAACAACATCCATGCCTTTAGTCACTTCACCAAAAACAGCATATCCATATTCCTCGTCAGATTTGTAATTCAATCTTAGGTTATCGTCGACATTGATAAAAAATTGTGCAGTCGCTGAATCAATCTCATTGGTGCGTGCCATAGCAATAGTGCCACGCTTGTTTGACAAACCATTTTTTGCTTCGTTCTTAATTTTACCGCGAGTTGTTTTTTCTTTCATATCTGGGGTCATGCCTCCGCCTTGAATCATGAAAGTGGGGATAACTCGGTGGAAAATGGTTCCATCATAAAATTTTGCATCGACATATTTTAAAAAATTTTCTGTTGAAAGAGGAGCTTTCTCAGCATTGAGTTTAACTTCAATATCGCCGATGCTTTTTCCTTGAATCTCGACATTGATAACAACCACTGGACTTTTTGAGGCGACTTCTTTTTTTGCAGGTTTGGCTTCAGCATTGAAACTGAATACCATCAGTACAAAAGCCATAAGGTAAATCCACAGAATGTGCTTAATTTGGGTCAGATTTCGACTCAGCAGTTTCATCGAGGTCTCCTTTAAAGGTAACCTCGTAGGTATATCGTTCTATCAGGGGGGTCAAGCCGCAGTCGAGGGCAGTTGTCGCTCTGCGACCAATGCTAAAAAATTAGTCTAAGTTCGCCGACCATTTGGGTTTAAAGTAGTTATAAGAATCATTTGTAACCCTACGCTCCTCTGAGCCGTCTGCGGTTGAAATAAAAATCTGATTTTTTCCACTGCGATTGCTGGTGTACATGACAAAACGCCCATCAGGAGAGAACGAAGGATCTTCGTTGTTAGCTGCGCGGCCATTCGCTTTTTTAGCGGTGGTTAATCGAATCATGTTTGAACCATCGGTGCTCACAACAAAGATGTCAAAATTATCTCCACTTTGACCAGCAAAGGCCAATTTTTTTCCATCAGAAGACCAACTGGGTGAAGAGTTAAAAACTCCGGCAAAAGTGATGCGACGAATGTTCGAGCCATCAATATCCATAACATAAATCATGGGGCGTCCACTGCGATCAGATGAAAAAGCCACTTGTTTCCCATCGGGACTGACGGCAGGTTCGACATTCATCGCCGAATTTGGACCGTTGGTAATTTTTTTTACAAAATCACTGTCAGTGGCAATTTTATAAATATCTGGTGAGTTTCCTTGCGAGATTGTTAGAAAAACGAATTTTCCATCCGGAGAAAAGCTGGCTCCAGAGTTAATACCCAGTCGATAAGAAAATAATTTTCGTGTGCCTGCGGTAACATCATACAAAAACATATCCGCATTCCTCATTTTAGTGCGAGCTCTTTGCACATAGGAAGTGTAGGCAATGCGACGACCGTCAGGAGCCCAAGCTGGGGAAAGTGAAATTGTTTTATGATCAGTGACTTTTTCTAAGTGGGCGCCATCCCAGTCCATAGTGTAAATTTCTTTGTAAGTTTTGTTTGAACGATCCGAGGAAACAACAACACGAGATAAAAACATCCCCGTTTTGTCGGTTAAATTTTTTAAAACATCATTGGAAAAGGTGTGAGCAATCCGCCGAGCTGCTGCTACAGTTCCTTTGTATTTTTTTGCAAAGACTAAACCGGCTTTAGGTACATGATACAAATAAATCTCAAGCTCGACGTCCTTACCAATAACTGAATAACTTCCTCGAATTAAAAAATCGGCACCAATGCTGGACCAACTTTGAAACTTAAATCCATTAGGCTCGGCGGGAGCCGGGCGAAGACCCACTTTACTGCTATCTTCAAGAAACGCATTTTGGGAAATGAACTGAAAATAGCTTGAGACACTTAAATCATTGCTAATGACATTAAAAAGTTCAGCGCCGACCGTATTCGCATTCGCTGATCCCAAGCTTGCATTTTGAAATGGCGGAAAGGCCAATAAACTTTTTTTAGTCTTAGCTTCACCAATTTTTATATAAATCTGTGAGTCTTCAGCAAAAGCCGATTTCGCAATAAAGGACAATCCCGCAAAAAAAACAAAAATAAGTGTCGTGTTCAGAAAATTTTTTTTCATCGGTCCTCCAATATTTTATTTTTATTCACTCTGGAAATCCTATCAGCAGTCCTCGGGCCCCGACAATGGCTATTAATTTTTCTGGAGGCGAAGGATAAGGCGCAGATTTATCAATTGTTTCAAGAACGGCATCATCATAATTTGCATTTCCACTGGATTTTACAATATGGCGTGAAAGGATCAAACCCTTCTCGTCCAGCTTTAAAAGGACTTGAGCTTGATAATCTTTTTTTGCTAGCCATTCCGGAATCGACCAATTTTGTTTGATCTGGCGATCAATTTGTCCGACGTAATTTTCATGTTGTAATTTATTAAGACCCGTCAACTCGGTGCCCGGTGACAAAATATTTCCTTTGATTTGGGTCGCAGCTTTCTGAGCCCGATCTTTTTCATTTTGTTTTTTTGACTCTTCAAGATTTTTTTTGATCTGTTCAATAGCGCTTAACGACTTTAGTTTATTCAAGGCCTGTTGTTGTTTTTTCTTTACTGCATCCAAATTGATGGAGTCAGGATCAATTTTACTTTTGTCGGGCAATTTTTCTTTTTCTACAGCTGGAGGCGGCGCAGGAGGAGGTTCAGATTTTTCTTTTGGAGGTGGCGCAATTGGTTCAGCAGGGGCCAGTTGTTTGGGATCGATTTTGTCAGGAAGACCAACTAAATCCACACGTATGGCCGATTCATAATCAATGACGTCATTCGAAACAAAATAAGTCTTAAGCATTAAAAATAAGACAAGGCCAACATGAAGACCAAGGGACCATTTAAGTCCTTGGGTTACTTCAACCTCGTTCGAATCATTAATTATCTTTTGGTATGGTAATGAGTCCAATATTAAATATCCCCGCGGCTCTGACTTCGGCCATAACTTCAGCGACAATCCCATAATCAACTTTGCGATCGGCCTGAATATAGATCTGTTTATTTTTACGTGTTTCAAAAATGGCTTTGAGTTTATCTTTTATAGTTGAAAGCTCTATTGGGTTTTTAGCCGCCATGATTTTTCCAGTGGATTCAATGATAAGCACAAAGGGTTCGTCGTTAAGGTCTACTCCAGAAGATGAAGTTCTTGGCAAATCAACTTCGATCCCTTGTTGCATCAGCGGCGCTGTCACCATGAACATGATCAGTAAAACCAGCATGACATCCACCAAAGGGGTCACGTTGATTTCGCTAAGAGCAACTCTGGATTTTGAAGAACCCGAACTCATGCCCACAGATTAGTTTCCTTGGAAAAAATTTCGTTTAACAATATTCAGAAAATCAGAACTAAAGTTATTGAGCTCAATTTCTTGGCGGCGCAGATGAGAAATAAAATTATTATATAAAACCACTGCAGGAATGGCTGCTGCCAAACCAATCGCCGTAGCAAACAAAGCTTCGGAAATGCCGGGTGCAACCACCGCAAGACTAGCGCTGCCCATGGCACCAATTTTATGAAATGAACCCATGATTCCCCAAACGGTTCCAAAAAGACCAATGAAGGGACCGGTGCTTCCAGTTGTGGCAAGGACGGTTAGTTTTGATTCCATCAGTGCGATTTCATTCTCGGTTGATTTCCTTAGAACACGCTCAAGATTATCGATGCCCTGAAGTTGCGGTTTAGCCGTTGAATCTTGAGATGATCTTTGCGCTAGCGGTGACTCTGCTAATTTTTTCATTTCTAAATAGGCAGCTTTAAAAACGCGGGCAACAGGGCTGTCTTTGTATTGCTCGAACTCTTCATAAAGATTATCTAAGCTGCTGACTTTCCAAAATTTTGAAAGAAAGATTTCATTCTTCGTTCTAATTCTTTGAAATTGTCGGAACTTTGCGATGCCAATTCCCCAACAAAAAACTGAAAGTAAAATCAGGATCAAAAAAGTCACCTGAACAATCAGACTGGCTTGAAAAATTGCAGCAAGAGGATTGGTGTTAATGGCGATTTGCGGAGCGGCTTCAGCTGAGGAGATAAAAAATAATAAATTCATAGAGGAATAGGGTAGGTCGAAGTTTTTTAAAATTCAACAAACAATGACCCTCGAGTCTAGCTTTAGCGCTTTGATTGCATATCCAATTTGACGCGAGTGTTTATTTTCCCAAGGCCGCTTCAAAATCGACAAGATTTCGGAAAATAAAACCGTCCACCTTAAATTTTCGTGCGCTTTCAAACTCGTCCCATGAAATAAGCGGTCCTAGCATAATTTTTTTCTTTCGACGAACAAGCTCTTCATTAAGACTCTCGCTAAAAACTTGGCGATCTTTTATTTTTAATGGAATTAGAAAAACATCACTCCTCATGGTCGCAGCGGGCAGAACTCCGAGCGAATTTAAACTCAACAAGCGAGTGGCTTCCGCTTGGCTTGTTCCATAAAGCCACAGAGGCTCAAGATTTTTGATACTTTTTAAAACCACTTCAACTGGACTGTGAATGACAAGATTTTTTCCTAAATTATATTTTTTCAAAAGGTCCACAGTGACGGTATGAATGTCTCGGGCATTATCAACCAGATTGAGAATTAATCGTTGTGCAGGATACTTTTGCAAAACCTCTTCAAAGGAAAAAATTCCCGGAAATTCTTTTTGAAGAAATGAAAACGGATAATCATAAGGTTTAGGTCCCTTGTAGTCTTCATTTTTAAATTTCTTTTGTGCGATAGCAATTTCGAAAATTTCTGGAGCCTGAACATATAAAATATGATCAGCCGACATGCGAAGATTAAAAAATAAAATAGTATCAGATTTTTTTTGCAAAACTTGTTCAATCTCATTTTTAGTAGAAATTTCCAGCGCAAACCAAGGCTTTGCCTCGGTAAAAAATTCGGATTGATATTCGACAATAGGCAGACTTAAGCCCCACAGCCGAAGAGTGGTTAAGATGGACCCGATAACAAGCAGGGCACCTAGGCTTATGGCTAAAACTCGCAAATGAACTCCCTTGATGAGCAAAAAGAAAACAAGTGTAGGTCTGAATTGCTTAAATTAGAATAGAGGAAGAACGCGGCGAATCATTTTCAATGATGAAAATGCGCTTTAACCCTTATAAAAAGACCTTACTTCTAAGTCTGAAGTGAAATATTTACTTAGAATTAATTGAAAATAAAAATTTTGTAAGTATAAGTAAAATCTCACTATTTATTTAACAAATCCTTAATTTTTATATCTTTAAAAATACGTTAAAAAAAGGCCTATTTAAATTGTATTTTTTATCATTCTCAGTTAGTTTGCAGTCCCCCGAAGGAGATCTATGAATAAGCTGAATCGAAAAATTGAATATTCTTTGATGGCGCTTAAGCACATGGTTCAAAAACACCCAGGTGAATTAACGACGGCAAAAGAGGTTTCGGAAACTTTTCGAACTCCTTTTGATGCGACGGCGCGAGTGATGCAGCTGATGGCTAGTCGAGGTTTATTAAAATCAGAACAAGGCGCCTTCGGCGGATATCAAATCACCAAAGATTTAGCCAAAGTCACAATGCATGAGTTAATTGAAATAATTGATGGCCCACTCGCATTGGTGAAGTGCTTACACAAAGAGCAAGCCGAACCCTGCGAAATTCAACCCACCTGCAATATTTTTTCGCCGGTAAGTATTTTAAATCAAAAACTCAATAATTTTTATCAAAGCTTAACTCTGAAAGATTTGTTAAAAGAATCTTCCCGTGAAGTGAAATCGGTCGGAAAAGAAATAACCGAGGCCATTTTGAATGGATAACAAGCGAAACTCTCTTCAGCAAGACTATAAATACGGTTTCACAACAGATATCGAAACTGAGTCCATGCCCAAAGGACTGAACGAAAATGTCATTGGTCTTATTTCAAAAAAGAAAAATGAACCCGAGTGGTTATTAGAATATCGTTTGAAAGCTTTTCGCCATTGGCAAAAAATGATTTGTCCTCAATGGGCAAAAGTTCACTATGACCCAATTGATTTTCAGGAAATTTCATATTACTCGGCGCCAAAGAAAAAATCCGAAGGCCCACAGTCATTGCAAGATTTAGATCCAGAACTTTTAAAAACTTTTGAAAAACTTGGAATTTCTTTAAATGAACAAAAAAGAATTTCTGGAGTTGCCGTTGATTTTGTTTTTGATTCAGTCTCTTTGGGAACAACTCATCAAGAAGAGCTGGATAAAGCGGGAGTTGTTTTTTGCTCTATCAGCGAAGCCGTACACAAATATCCCGAGCTGGTCAGAAAATATTTTGGCACGGTAGTTCCGTTTAGCGATAATTATTACGCCGCACTGAATGCCGCCGTATTTACTGATGGTTCGTTTTGTTACATTCCAAAAGGGGTGCGTTGTCCTGTCGATCTTTCCACTTATTTTAGAATCAACGCCAAAGATACAGGGCAATTTGAAAGAACGCTGCTTGTTGCCGACGAGGGCAGTTATGTCAATTATCTCGAAGGCTGTACTGCGCCTCAACGAGATGAAAATCAGTTACACGCCGCCGTGGTTGAATTGATTGCTCATGAAAATGCCGAAATAAAATATTCGACTGTGCAAAACTGGTACACCGGCGACAAAGAAGGTCGCGGCGGGATTTACAATTTTGTAACGAAGCGGGGAAAATGTGTTGGTAAGCGCTCGAAAATTTCATGGACACAGGTTGAGTCAGGTTCATCCATCACTTGGAAGTATCCGTCTGTTATTCTTCAGGGTGATGAATCAGAAGGAAGTTTTTATTCAGTGGCTTTAACTCATGATCGCATGCAAGCCGACACGGGAACCAAGATGATTCACATCGGAAAAAATACCAAGAGCACAATTATTTCCAAAGGAATTTCGACTGGACACAGTTCAAACACCTATCGTGGATTGGTGAAAATCATGCCGGGTGCAGAAAATGCTAGGAATTATTCGCAATGTGATTCAATGCTGGTCGGTCATGATAGCGGTGCTCATACTTTTCCTTCAATTGAAGTTAAAAACAAAACAGCGCAGATCGAGCACGAAGCCAGCACTTCGCGTATTAGCGAAGATCAAATTTTTTATTTGCAGTCTCGCGGGTTGAGCATGGAACAAAGCATTTCGATGCTGGTGAATGGATTTTGTAAAGATGTATTTAAACAGCTGCCATTGGAATTTTCTGTGGAAGCCGTAAAATTAATAGAAATGAAACTTGAAAACTCAGTAGGTTGAAATGTTAGAGATTAAAAATTTGCATGCCACCGTTGATGGCAAAGAAGTATTAAAGGGTTTGAATTTATCGGTGAAAGCCGGTGAAGTTCATGCGATTATGGGGCCGAATGGTTCTGGAAAAAGCACACTGTCGAAAGTTTTAGCCGGACATCCTTCCTATGAAGTGACTTCAGGCGAAGTAAAATATGAAATTAACTTTCAAATGAAAAATCTTTTGGAATTAGAGCCAGAGGTCAGAGCTAAAGAAGGAATTTTTTTGGCTTTTCAATATCCCATTGAAGTTCCAGGCGTTAACAACCTTACTTTTTTGCGAACATCATTCAATTCAATCGTCGAGCATCATGGCTCGGAACCCATGAATGAAGAAGATTTTAAAAAATTCGTAATCAAAAAAATGAAAATTGTTTCGATGAACGAAGATTTTTTAGATCGTGCGGTAAATGTTGGATTTTCTGGTGGAGAAAAAAAGCGCAATGAAATACTGCAGATGGCTGTTTTGGCGCCTCGGCTAGCTTTACTGGATGAAACAGATTCTGGTCTGGACATTGATGCTTTAAGAATCGTTGCTGAAGGTGTTAATAAGTTGAGAAAAAAAGACAACGCGATTGTTTTGGTTACGCACTATCAACGGCTGTTGGAATATATTAAGCCGGATTTTGTGCATGTTTTATCTAAGGGAAAAATAATTAAAAGTGGTGATTCGTCATTGGCTTTAAAATTAGAAAAAGAAGGGTATGACTGGTTGAATTAATATGAATTATTCAGAAACATTTGAAAAATTTAATTCTGAGTTCCCTTCATCCATCGAAAGCGTTCGACTGGGCAGGCAGTCTGCGCTTCAGTTTTTTAATGAAAATGGCTTGCCGACCAGAAAAAACGAGGACTGGAAATACACCGGTCTTAAAGTTTTAACTGAAAATAATTTTTCCATTCCTAAGTCAGGGCAGTCCATTTCCCCAGATGTTTTGTCGATGATTAAATCTTTTCTTCGAAAAGAAATGTTGGACGTGGTTTTCTTTAATGGAGAATACCGTCCTGACCTTAGCGGCGAAACTGCGACAGGGCATTCGGTAAAAAGCTTGGCATCCGGTGATGATAAAATCGATTTTAAAAAGGCCGCTCTTGTTCGCGGCGACATTCACTTGCAAGCGCTTGGAGAAATGTTTTCTCAGAGTGAAATTAAAATTGAGATTTCTGAAAATGTGTCTTTAAAAAAACCAGTGCGATTGTTGTTTTTAAATCATCTTTGTGGTGGACCTTCTTTGATGATGCATCCTCGCGTACACCTTAAAATTGGTAAAGCTTCAAAAGCCACCGTTCTTGAGTCACATCAGGGACTCGAGACAGCTCGATATTTTGTGAATTCTCGGACAAGGGTGAGTTGTTCTGAAAATTCAAATTTAAACTATACTTTTCACCAAGATCAAAGTGAAACCTCTGTGCATATGGCGCAAACAATTTTTGATATTGAAAAGTCCGCTCGCTTACAAAGTTTATCTTTTCAAACTGGGTCTTTGTTGTCGCGACACAATGTGGATGTAAAGCTTCAAAAAGAAAATTCAGAAGTCGACCTTTTAGGTTTGGCGGTTTTGGCACGAAGGCAACATTGCGATAATAAAACACTCATTCATCATGAAGTTGGTCAATGCACTACTCGACAAATTTATAAATCAATTTTGGCTGGGGAATCTCGTTATGTTTTTTCTGGAAAAATTAAGATTGCTCGTGCAGCTCAACAAGCAAGTTCCGAACAACTCAATAAAAATTTATTAATCAGTTCATTAGCTGAAGTTGACAGCGAACCGCAATTGGAAGTCGAAGCCGATGACGTTAAAGCAACTCATGGTTCAACGATAGGGCAACTCAACAAAGAAGAAATTTTTTATTTTAAAAGCCGCGGAATTTCAGAAGAAAAAGCCCTTGATCTTTTAAGCTTCGGTTTTGCCGCTGATGTGATGGAGAGAATTGAAAATCTAGAATTAAAAACACTGTTGATCGCGGCGTTGCAGAAGTCTTTTAAAAAACTGTCTTCGGATGCTGGCACGAAAGCGATCAACTTGGGATGAATATGAAAACTAATTTTGAAAAAATTCGCTCTCAATTTTGCACTCATTCGCAAATTATTAATGGGAAAAAATTAGTCTATTTGGACAGCGCTGCAACGACCTTGAAACCAATGGTGGTAGTTGAACGCATGCAGCGCTATTATCTTTATGAAACTGCGAATGTGCATCGGGGTGCGCATTATTTGAGTGATATGGGTACCGAAAATTTTGAAAATGCCCGTACGAAAATTGCTGGTCTGCTAGGTGCTGAAAGTTCGGATGAAATCGTTTTTGTCAGAGGCACCACTGAGGCCTTAAATTTAGTTGCACAAAGTTATGGTGAAACTTTCTTAAAACCGAATGATGAAATTTTAATTACCGAGATGGAACATCATGCGAATATTGTTCCATGGCAAATGTTGGCAGAAAAAAAGGGCCTAAAAATTTCGTGGGTGAAAGTAACCGATTCGGGTGAGTTGGATCTTGAAGATCTTGCAAAAAAATTAACTTCTAAGACTAAAATTTTCGCAGTGACGGCTTGTTCAAACACGCTGGGTACGCTCAATGATATTCCACGCTTATCGCAAATGACTCACGATGTGGGAGCGGTAATTGTCGTCGATGCTGCTCAATGGGTTTCCCAAGAAAAAATTGATGTCAAAAAATGGAATATCGATTTTTTGGCATTTTCATCGCACAAACTTTTTGGTCCTACCGGTATCGGTGCTTTGTATGGAAAAAAACAACTGTTGGATGCTATGCCTCCCTATCAAGGAGGAGGCAATATGATCGCCACGGTGACTTTTGAAAAGACCACTTACAATGATGTTCCTTTTCGTTTTGAAGCGGGGACTCCGCACATTGCAGGAGCTATTGGAACGGCAGCGGCCATTGATTTTTTTTCGAAAATTGATTTAGGGGATATAAGAACTTATGAACTTGAACTTTTGCAAAAAGCCACGGAGAAATTGCAATCGATTGAGGGTATAAAAATTTTAGGTACTGCGACGAAAAAAGCACCTATTCTTTCTTTTAATTTAAAAGGAGTTCATCCCTCTGACGTGGGCTTAGTGTTAGACCAACAGGGCGTAGCTGTACGCACAGGACATCATTGCACGCAGCCACTAATGCAACGCTTTGATATTCCTGGCACTGTGAGAGCCTCTTTTTCAATTTATAATAATTTGGAAGATGTCGACAGACTTTACCAAGCAGTTCTTAAAGCGAAGGAATTTTTAACATGACCTCACCAACGAATACCGAAGTTTTAGTTCGTATTCAAGCAACGCCAAATCCAAATGCTTGGAAATTTATTTTAGATCGTCCGGTATTGAGCGAGGGTAAAGCTACCTATGCCGATGCTCAAGAAGCCGCACAAAACCGTTTGGCTTCTTCGCTATTTGAAATTCCACAAGTCAGACAAGTTCATTTTTTTCAAAATGTTATTACCATAACACATGACTTTGATGCTGAAGTTGAAAATTTACAAAAGTCTGTGGTTGCAGTCATCCAAACGCGATTGCCGATGCATAACCCTAAACAAACTGTGGTTGATGAAAAAAAAATGGCCAGACAAAATTTGCCTCAGGAAGTTCAAGAAATCGAAGAGGTTTTGGACCGCACCATTCGCCCTGGGCTGCAAGGCGATGGTGGGGATTTGACCGTAATTAAACTTGAAGACAATAAATTATATGTTCATTATGAAGGAGCTTGTGGCACATGCCCCAGCTCAACCACAGGAACTCTGATGGCAATCGAGGGAATTTTGAGAGATGAACTTAACAAAACCATCGAAGTCATTCCGCTTTAGCGAACTTTCAAATTCCGGCTTGGCTCAATGAATTGCTGGCGCTCTGAATCCACGGTGTGCTAAGAATTTTTTCCAAAGACCACGACGACGAGTCGTCTTTTGCTAGATAACTTAATAACAATTGAAGAAAGTTTTCTGTTGTTACAAGTCCCACAATGCCTTCGTTGTCAGAAATCAAATAGCAAGAGATCTTATCATTGATCATCCCCCGAACGACTCGATCGATGGGAGTTTTTACGTCAAAAGTTTTTACTGGTCTCGACATATATTCGTAAACAATATCCGTAGGATCGAATTTTGCGTCTTCAATTTTAAATCCGGGCTGGTGAATAACTTGTGTTTTTAACGCTCGCAATAAATCGCGATCAGATAATAAGCCCACAACTTCCCTATCTTTGTTTAAAACAGGTAAGTGTCTTATTTTATTATTTAGCATCAGTCTGTACGCGGATGCTAAATCGGCACTTTCATCAACTGTGATCATTTTACTTGTCATAAAATTAGAAATCGCTTGCATATTCCCCCCAATTTAACAGCCAATTTCGACTGCGGTAGTTTGTTTTCCTATTGCATATACAAATAGGGCGCCAAGGAATTTTGATGCGATAAGCATTGAGTCGAGTTTTCGATAAGAATTTGTGACAAATTGCCTTTGTCACGAGACAAAATGTCGCGAAAGTTTTGTCATCTCCATACAGGGGAGACCAAAATTGGTTCAACATTTGAAGGGAATGGAAGATGAAATTGTATTCAGTATTCATTCAAAAAGGAGTTTGAAAATGAAAAAAGCCATCATGTTTTTAATCGCAGTTTATAGTCTTGCATTCTTAAATGTAGCGCGAGCCGCAGAATCAAGAGTTGTGCAGATAGGTGTCAACGACGTTTATGTGCCCGCTGGCTTTGACAGGTCTTCTGACGTTTATGCGATAGCGAGTGGTGTGTTTCCAAATGGCTGTTACGAGTGGAGTCATGCCGAAGTTATCCACACGAGTAATTTCCATCATGAAGTCAGAATGCTAGCAAATGTAAGCCAAGGCATGTGTATTATGGTGTTAGTGCCTTTCTCACAAGAGATAAAATTAGGAAAATTTGAACAAGGAAAACACGCCTTAAAATTTGTCAACGGTGACGGGACCTATATCGAAAAAAATATTGATATCGAATAAATAGTTTTTAAGAGGGGGCCTTTTCATGAAGTTAAAACTCATCGTGTTTGTTTTGTTGATGGTGGGATGTCAAAACAGAGTTATAGAAAAAAAGTTAAATTGGAGCTCTGATTCTTTGACACCGAAGCCTCGGCTGGAAGAAATCACGGGATTTTCTCTCGAGCAGAAGATTAAGCTAAATACTCATGAAATTAATTTTTATCAGCAAGAAATCGGTGAGCTAAAAGTTGATGCGTCACTAGTCAAAGTTCTTTCTGAAAAATCCGAAAAAGAAGATAAACTTGTGGTTATCAACGGAAATTATTTTGAAGACCCACATGCAAATTTAAATGAAATCGAAAAAATGAAAAAAGATTTTTCCTTTGCATTTTCACACTTTATCGAAGCTCGTCCTGACCTAAGGAAAATGAAACTTTTAAAGCAAGAGATTGTTTTAAGTAAATCGAGTCGAAAAATTGAACCGATGAATTCATTTATTGTCGAGGATCCCAGTGGTCGAATTTGGGATATTCGTGTGAAAAGTCGAAACCATTTTGTATCATTAAAAAAAGTGGGTTCAAATTTTGAAAACAATGGAAGTAATTTAGAAGCCCAATTGTTTCCGCGAGGGCCAAAGCAGAGTCAGATTTCACGAGTTCAACTTTTTGATCTTAATCTTGGGAAAATATTAGTTGGTGCAGGATTAAAAGTATCGTCGGTCAAAAACTTAGCGCCGGTTTCATCAGAGGAGTTATTATCGCTTACACCTTCGAATGAAAAATTCGATCAGGTTCAAGTCTTTTATTTTTCTCAACAGGCTTTGCGATGGACCGAAGAAAAATTGAAAATCAAATTGAATTCAGATCTTGATATTCAAGTTCACAGTGGCGCCCCAGAAAAAACGAATATCGCTTTTTATTATGACCATCGTGTGCGGCTGGGTTCAGGTGACGACGAGCTTTATGCTAAAATTCCACAAGATCCAAGCATTGTTGAGCACGAAACTTTTCACGCGGTTATCGATCAAATGTGTCGTCTGCCATTCGAAGGCGAAGGTGGATCTATTAATGAGGGATTGGCGGATATTCTGACAGCATTTCATTTGGCTCAGCCCAATTTGGGTGAAGTTGCTTTTTTGAAAGGCGAATACAAGCGTACAGTTGAAAATAAAGCTAAGTACACAGATCGCAACGGCAGCCTGTATCATGATTCGCTCATCTTAAGTGGTTTGATGTGGGAACTCAGAAATAAGATCGGTGAAGAGAAGACATTGAATTTGACCTATAATTTACTTTTGAAACTTGGTCCTAACAGTAACTTTTCTGAACTTAGAAAAATAATTCAAATGGAAATTAAAAATATTTATTCCACCAAAGAATACGAAGTCGCAAGTCAAATTTTAAAAGAAAGAGCTTGGTGGTCAGACTGACTATAATTCGCGATCTGCCGCCAATTGGTCAACGGATTCTTTCATTGATGGGGCTAGGTATTCCATTGAATCTTGTGGGCGACTGCTAAGCAAAACCGTCGCGCCAAAAGTTTGCTCGGCATGAAGGGCTTGGCCTTCAAGGCTTATAATTTTTTGCGCTGATTGATCAAAGCCTGAAATTTCAATTTCAACTTCTTGAGCAACCCCAATAAGGTTGGGGTCGAGCTGTCCTTGAGTCGAGCCATGGATTATTTGTACATCCTCGGGCAACAGCCAACGAAACTTTGCGGCCAAAGGAGTTTGAGTTAAAACAATTTTTCCCTTAAGAACAACACTGGCATTCCCCGAATCGGGAATGTCATTTTGTGATTCCAAAGTCACTTTAACAACGGCTAAATGTTTTTCAATCGTGCTCGGTTTAAAAGTATATTTCTTTTGGAAAGAAGCCAAAGTGCGTTCAGCGCCATGAGACTTCTTTTTTGAAAAAGAATTTTCATCAAGACTATTGAAGATAGCCATCCCAACAAAACCGGCAACAACCGATAAGGGAATAAAAAACGAAGCTCGATGAAAATAAACAAATAGTCTTTTTAATTTGTCGGACATAAAACCTTCCCTGAAACTGTTTCGTTAATGGTGTAATCGGCGGTGCCATTGAGCTGAAAGCTTGTTTTGCCATAGGTCGCTGCTTTGACATTGATGATATAATAGCCTGCGGGTTGTCCCACCATGGAAATAGACTCACTGCCGGTTTCCAGAGCTGGATTAGCTCTTACACTGCGAACAGCATAGGTGCTGTTTGTTTCGCCTTGAGCTTCAGCTTGTTCTTCAAAATAGAGATAATCTTTTTTGTAGATAATTAAATCGAGATTAATCGTTTGAGCGCCAGACTGGGTGTAAGCAAGAGCAATTTGTATATTTGTCGAGCCATCATAATAATATTCATAAAAATCATTTGAATGAAGCTTATTGGATATTTTTGCGGGAATGCTGTAATCGACGACAGGACTTAAAGCGATTGGAAATTTTCCACAGCTGCCAGTGAAAGTAAGAGTCACTGGATCGGCATAATATTTTGTGCTGATGGGCTGTTTTTCATTGCTCAGAATGTTTGTCCACGCGGTTTGATTTGCTGAATAGGTTGCGGTGTTAACGATGGCATTTAAAAATTCAACAAATTTTCCTGAATTTCTAAAATGCACACCTGTTGATACAAAACCTGAACTTGAACCAGAGAAAACATTCCAAACTTCTGAGAAGGGAATGGCCGCACGAAGACTTCCCACTGCTGTGCTAATTGGTGAAGCAATTGTTTTGTAAAGAGTTCGCGAAATCGAGACTTCACGATAGACGCCTTCACCCAAAACACTGACAGAGTCCATGCTGGCCGAAGCGCCACTGCCGTCCAAAGGAAAATAAATATTTAAATTGCATGAAGCTCCGGTAGACTCAACAGTGTCGCTACAAAACCCTGCGGTGTCAGCGTAGTAGCTTGAACCAAGTATAGCTGCTTGAATAAAATTAGCCCAGCCTTCGCTCCAAGCTAAACGAGGATCAATGATCATATTCCCGTTGTGTGATCCACCCGGAGTATCGCTTTTGCCATAAACGTCCTCAAGAAAATGGCCATATTCGTGAAGAATAACCGAATTATCAAAATGGTCAGTGTCAGATGTTTTCACGTCTCCATTTATTCCACCTAAAATATATAATTTTCTTTCACCAGAAGCGTAAAAGCTAAGAGGGCTATTCGGATAACCGTAGTAAGAATAGGGATTAAATCCAGCCTTCCAATAAACCGTAACTTTGTCCGCGACCCAAGTAGGTTGAGAAAGTTTTGTGCGAATGAAGTCATTTGCGACATATAATTTTTTTAATATATTAAAAGCAGCTCCTTCGATATTTGCACTTTCACTTTGTCGAGCGTAGGCAGTTAGTTGTCCGACAGCTTGAGTGGCGGATAAGCCATCCAGAGTGATGGATTTAGAAATCGAATAAAGGCCGTTGATATTGATATCGTTCAGAACGCTGGCTTTGAGTAAGGCGTTATTAGCTCGAGAATTAATTGTTAAAGTGTAACTGGCGGCGGATCTGGGAAGCGCGAAAGAAAAATTTCCACTGACATCAACCGAAGAGCATTGCACGACATTTCCGGCAGCGTCCGTGACCACGATCTCGGCCGCGGCGATCGTATCACTGACGGGATTCCCCGACAGAACATGAGTGCTGGCATGGATGGGACGATAGTAATAAATGGACGATCCGGTTATCGTGGTCGCAGGTGAAAAGGATTGATTCGTCGAACAAAAAGCCGACTCCTGAACGACCGTGGAACCGCCACCACCGCCGCTGCTGCCACCGCCGCCGCTACTGCATGCGGTAAGAAAAATTGTAATTAAGCTCAAAAATAAGAGCTTAAAAAGAATAGTTTTCATAGACAATTTATCGGAATTTCAGGGGACTTTCTGAAGTTGCGTGCCAACTAAATAAAATGTATCAGGCTGATACGTTGGGCTTTAAGCGCTCTTGGTAGGACTCATTTGAAATAAAAAAAGGCTCGATGGCCACTCTGAAAGATAAACCTCTTAATGCATAAGTGGGCGACCATTTAACAACTTTAGGATTCCCAGTACGAGCTGGGCCTTCACACCATTGTCAGGGACAGTCCCCTATAATTTGCTTGTAAGGTTTATTTTCGATGAGCTTTACGCCGTCGAACCTTCCGTTACTAATTATAATTGAGAAAAAAAAATAATCAATGAAACCAGACTCAAATGGTCTTTTTCCCAGCCGATAGGTTCGTTATGAGTCTGCAAACCTTGGATTTAATTTTTCCCTTGGTGGTCTTTTTTTATGGACTACTTTTATTAATTGTGCTTGAAAACCCCTTTTTACAGAAATTAGGGACTTCTCGGATGAGCACGGCTTATACCCAGCTAAGCAACCATCGTCCCTTGGCATGGATCAGTTTTTTCATTGGTGGATTGTGGTCATTGCAGAACTTATTGCTGACCTGACCCTCTGCTTTCAAATTGACTTGGGTTGGTCCGATTACTAAGTTCAGCCCCATGCCTGAAAATACTATGATTAACCCAATTTCCGAGCCTCATGTACTTACCGTCGAACAGTTGAACTTACAAATCAAACAATTGTTAGAGGGACAAACTGGCGTCCTGTGGGTTCAAGGCGAAGTTTCCAATTTTAAAGCGCATACGTCAGGGCACTTTTATTTTTCTTTGAAAGATTCTCGCTCGCAAATTTCGGCAGTGATGTTTCGTGGACACAATTCGAAATTAAAATTTAAACCCAAAGATGGTCTTGAAGTTATTGTTCGGGGACGAATTTCTGTTTATGAGCCTCGGGGCAATTATCAAATTCTTTGCGAGATGATGGAGCCCGTTGGGGCTGGCGCTCTACAAAAAGCTTTTGAAGATTTAAAAGAAAAATTAAAAAGAGAAGGACTTTTTGAAGCTGGTCGAAAAAAACAAATTCCAACAATGCCTCGTCATGTGGCCATTGTCACTTCGCCAACCGGTGCGGCCATTCGAGATATTTTAAATATCATGTCTCGTCGAGCCCCAAGCGTGCAGATCACCATTGTGCCAACGGTTGTGCAGGGTGAAACTGCAGCGCCTTTGATTTGCGAGGCCTTTTTAAAAGCGCAAAAAATTCCTGGCTTGGATGTCATCATCATCGGTCGTGGCGGTGGTTCAATGGAAGATCTTTGGGCTTTCAATGACGAGCGCTTGGCCCGGCTTATTTCGCAAACGGAAATTCCGGTAATTTCGGCAGTTGGGCATGAAATCGATTTTACCATTGCCGATTTTGTCGCGGATCTGCGCGCGCCAACTCCGTCAGCGGCAGCCGAGTTAGTTGCTAAAAGTTCTACGGAAGTGACGACAAAAGTCGACCATTTTTTTCGCTCGCTCCATTTAACAATGGAGAGGCAACAAAAATCCTTATTGCAAAAAATTGAAAACTTCCAAAAACGTCTGGTTGATCCAAAAAAGAAATTACAAGATTTGGTTTTGCGAAATGATGATTTGTTGAATCGACTGGAAATGGCCATGGACCGTATTTTTATCGACCAACGTCAGCCTATCGACATGTTGTCTTTAAAATTTAAAAATTGCATACAAAGACAGATGGAGCTCAAAACATCGAAATGGTCTCGTTTGTGTGGCATGCTTGATAGCTTAAGCCCTTTGAAAGTAGTTGAACGTGGTTATTCCCTAGTAACAAAAGATAAACAGCTGATTAAATCGTCAAAACAAGTGACCGTGAAAGATCTTTTGCAAATTCAATTTGCTGAAGGTCAGATCGAAGTCAGGGTGGAAAAGAAAGGTTGATATGGATTTCGAAAAAAAGTTAAAACGTTTAGAAGAGATCGTTTTTAAAATGGAAAAAGGAGATCTTCCCTTGGAAGATTCACTGAAGCTTTTTGAAGAAGGTGTGACGCTGTCTCGGGAATGTCATAAAAGACTTAACGAAGCCGAATCGCAAGTAAAAGTTCTGATGGGATTTGATGAAAAGGGACAGACGCTAACTAAAAACTTTGTCGCTGAGGAAAACTAATGTCGACCCCAAGCGATCGCGAAATGATTGAAAAATCATTGTCTGGAATTTTTGATATTCCTGGATCGCTCCCTCAGGCTTTGGCTCAGAATCCTCAACTGGTAAAATTTTTTGAAGGGGTTAATTATTCTTTATTCAGCGGTGGAAAACGTTTTCGCCCAAACTTAGTTCTGTCAGTTGCTGATGCTCATCAAAAAAATAAATCTGATTTTTTGCCCTTTGCGAATGCGGTCGAATTGATTCACACCTATTCACTGATTCATGATGATCTGCCTTCGATGGACAATGATAAAGAGCGAAGAGGTAAGCCTACGAATCATATTGTTTACGGCGAGAGCTCGGCCGTACTTGCCGGAGATGCTTTACTAACCGAAGCCTTTTTTGTTTTAGGTCGCGCTTATTCTGACCGTGCTTCGCTTGGTCTGGACTTGGTTTTGTTGCTTGGTGAAGCCGCCGGCGTTCGAGGAATGTTAGGTGGGCAAGTTTTAGATATGATGACGCCGCAGTTTTCAAAAGCAGAAGAAATATTTGTTTTGCATGAAATGAAAACGGGCGCCTTGATTCGCGTGGCTATAGAGGGCGCAGCGCGAATAGCCTTGGATCAAGAAGAGTCTAAGAAGAAAGATGAAACGCAAAATTTATGGAAAGAATTTGGAAGACTCCTAGGGCTTTCTTTCCAGATTGCAGATGATGTCTTGGATTTTGATCAGCAAGCGCAGGATCATCGAAATCTAGCATCGATAACCACGGTTGAAAAAACCCAGCAACAGCTGCAACAGATTTCTGATAAAGCTCTAGAGATTTTACAAAAACTTTCAAGCTTACAAAATTTAAAAATCCAAGCCTTGGTTGATTTGGTTGAGTTTAACCGCAATCGAAAATCTTAATGAAGAAACGAATCGATCAGTGGCTTGTTGAATCTGGATTGGCAAGTTCAAGAACTCAAGCCAAAGATCTTATTGAAAACAAACAAGTCGTTATTTATTTTGATAATAAAAAACAATTTGTCTTAAAGGCTAACCAAACTTTTTCCATCGAAGACTTAAATAACTCCTTAAGACCGGAAATTTTAGTAGGAGAAATTGGCAAATATGTATCCCGTGCCGGTCTGAAATTGGCCGGTGCCTTGGATCAACTTAAATTGAAGGTTGATAATTATAAAGTTCTTGATGTGGGAGTTTCCACTGGGGGATTCAGCGAAGTTCTTTTGCAGCGAGGAGCGCTCCAGGTCTTTGGTCTTGATGTTGGTCATGATCAGACTCATGAAATATTAAAATCAAATGCTCGCTTTTTTTTATTTGAAGGAGTTAATGCCAAAGAATTGATTCAACGGTCGGATATCACTGGTCAATTCCCTGCAGAAGGTTTTGACCTGGTGGTGATGGATGTTTCATTCATTCGATCAGAACTGATTTGGCCTCAGATTTCCCCTTATTTTAATAAAAATGGAAAACTATTATCACTGATAAAACCTCAATTTGAAGTCGGTGCCGCCGCACTCAATAAAAAAGGCGTAGTTAAGGATGAAGGGCTGTATATTTCGTTACAACAGAAACTTGAAAAATTAGTGGCTCAACTTGGCTTTCAGAAGCTTGATTATTTTGAGAGTTCGATTAAAGGTAAGGAGGGCAATCGAGAGTTTTTTTTGTTTGCTCAAAAAGAAGGAATTTAATTCAATGACAAGAAAAAATTTGTGTAAACTTTGGATCCCAATTTTATTTTTGTTTTTATCTGCTTGTCAGACAAAATCTATTCACAATACAGGAATGATTCGACCACAGCCCCAAACAGCACCAGCGCCAACTGAATACAGTGGGGAAAAGCAAACGAGTGAAACGCCGTTATTTAACCAACAACCGATTGAGCCGCAAAACCAGAATATTCAATTTTCTAAATTGCCAAAAATTGGTTTAATTTTGGGACCGGGCGGAGCCAAAACTTTTGCTCACATTGGTGTCCTGCAGGAACTTCAAAAAGCAAAAATACCCGTATTTGCGGTTTCCGGTCTTGAATTTGCTGCGCCGATGGCCGCCTTGTATGCTTGGAAGGGTTTTGCCAACGACGTTGAATGGCAGATGTTTAAAATCAAAGAAGATGAAATTCTAAAGAAGGGTTTGATTTCTTCAACCACTAAACCCGCTGACATGACGGATATGCGGGATTTTATAAAAACAATTTTTCAAAAATTAAAAGTTGAAGATCTAAAAAAACCTTTTGCTTGTCCGGCGTTAAATATTTCTAAAAATCAAATCTATATGATGAGCCGAGGATCTTTGGATCAACTACTTCCCTATTGTTGGCCTTACCCACCTTTATTTCGAGCCTATAAGAACAATGTCAGTGGTTTGCGCGATTTGAAACTGGCTGCGGATTATTTGCGGGCACAGGGAGCTCAATACATTGTTTTAGTAAATGTGCTTAGCGGAAATATGCAAAAACGCCCGATTGCTGGTGTTGATGGCTTAGAAAACTTACTATGGGCCGAACTTGCCACTAGCTATGCTCGACCTCAGACAGGAATTGATGCCACGATCTCGTTGAATCTAGAGGATTATGGTATTATGGACTTACCTCAGAAGCGCGAAATTATGCAAAAAGGTGCCGATCTTTCGGTGAAACAGATCGAAGCGCTTTCACAAAGGTTAGGATTTTAAAATGCGACATCCGATAGAAAATATTAAAGTATTTGCGCAGCGGCGCGCAGAAATTGGAAAAAAAATTCCAGGACAAGCTTTAATTTTAGCGGCTCATCCCGAACATTTGCGAAATCATGATGTTGGTTTTCCTTATCGTCAAGATTCCAATATGTATTATCTGACGGGCTTTGAAGAACCTGAAAGTTTTTTGGTTTATCGTCCCGGTCTTCAGCCCGAAACCGTGATGTTTGTTCGACGTCGTGATCCAGAACGTGAAACCTGGGATGGATATCGGCATGGACCTGAAGGAGTCGAAGAAAAGTTTGGCGTTGATAAAGCCTATCCCATTGATGAATTTAATAAAATAGCTCCAACTCTTTTGAAAGAAGTGAGCGGGATTTATTATCGCTTACTTAAAAATAAAGAAGCTGATCAACGTGTGACTGATGTTTTAGAAAAACTACGAGCTTCCCAGGGACGAACTGGTTATGGATTATTAAGCATTCACGATGCAGATACTTTGATCGGCGAGCATCGTTTGATAAAATCTGAATATGAGATTACGCACTTAAGTGAAGCTTGTGAAATTTCTGCGCAAGCGCATATTGCTGCTATGAAATTCACTCGTCCAGGAGTTGGTGAAAGACAAATACAAGCTGTATTGGCGCATCACTTTTTGATGAGGGGAGCTGCGCGTGAAGGTTATAACTCTATTGTTGCTACTGGCAATAATGCGACAACTCTACATTATAACTTTAATGATCAAGTTTGTAAGGAAGGCCAATTGTTGTTGATTGATGCCGGGGCCGAGTTCAACTATTTTACAGGTGATATCACCAGAACATTTCCCGTAAGTGGAAAATTTACTGACGAGCAGGCTGAAGTTTATCAAGGTGTTTTAAAAATTCAAAAAGAATTAATTTCTATGGTAAAACCGGGAATTATTTTTAAATTTTTTCATGATACGGCAACATCTTTACTTACAGATTTGATGCTAGAGCTTGGCCTTTTAACGGGGCGTAAAACCGATATCATCGAAGCGGGAAAACATCGTCGTTATTATCCTCATGGTGTTGGACATTGGTTGGGAATGGACGTTCACGATGCCGGACTTTATTATTTAAAAAATGAACCACGGGCTTTGGAAGCAAACATGTGTTTTACAATAGAGCCTGGAATTTATATTCCCGAGAATGACGAAATGGCTTCTGCAGCTTATCGAGGAATAGGCATTCGTATTGAAGATAATATTCGCGTGACTGAAACTGGTTACGAAGTTCTTTCTTCATCGGCACCAAAAGAAATTGATGATTTAGAAAAAATTATTGGTAAGAGCTAGGCACGCCCTAAATAAATCGATGATGTAGCCAATCTTTTTCTGCGGCGATCTGTTGCATTTTATTTTCTGTACGAAAAAGTTCTTCGTCACGAGAGGCCGCGCTGACAACAAGTCGAAGGTCGGTGGCTGATTCCAGTAGCGCTAAATCACCCTCGGTATTTCCACTGACAAAAAAAGCTTTTTTCTGGCCACTGTGCTCGAGCAGGCTTTGAACTTTTCCTTCTCGATAAGTGATAAGGCCTTTTTGTTTGTCAGTAACCACACCATTTTCCACAGCGGTTTCAATGCCGACCACCTGATCATGGGTCAAACCCAAGGCTTCTGCTCCGGGTTCAACCGCCCACTTGATTGAAGCTGTGACGATGTATATTTTCACGCCATGCTGTTGAAAAATTTTGATTAATTTTTGCTGATCTTCAAAAATAGGGTTAGGTTGAATTACTTTAAAAGCTTCTTGTGCCCAGCTTTTTATCGTTTCTATCTTTTGACCAGCACAGATTTGTCCAAGCCAAAGATAAGCCTCTCTTGGGTCCATATTTTTTTTCTTAAGCTCGTTGTAATGCTCCCAGGGATGAGGTGGCAATTTGACTAAATTTCGATCAATCTTGTATTGAAAAAAATTTTCGCCCAAGTCACTATCCCATAAAGTACCATCCGCATCGAAGGCAGCCACTGGTTCAGGGTCTTGTTTCAGAACGCGATCCAAAGTTTGATGAATTTTATCCCAAGTTAATTTTGAATAAGATTTGTATTTCATATAAAAATATTATGAAATAAGACTTGATTTGATACAAGGACACAAAGAAAAATTGACGAAGGAAAAATATCACGATGAGTCTTTACTGTCGAGTAATCCAATCCGCTGACTTAGAAGAAATCATGTCCTTTGAAAGAAAAAAAATGGTGGAAGTCTATCCGGATGAAATGGAACGCGATATTCAAAGCTGGAATGCGCGTTGGAGAAAAGAATCCTTAGAGCATTATCTTCCTTTAGGATGGAGTTTTTTGGCTCGATTTGAGGACACTGATTCTGAATTTTCAGATGAAGGATTGCTTGCTGGCTATTTTATTGCTCAACCACTTTTGTTTTTAGACGGACAAACCCAATCACTTTGGATTGAACATATTAGTTATGCTTCATTGAAAGCGCGGGATGAGTTGTGCGAGCTTGCTTACAAACTTTCCCGGGAAAAACACTTTCAGCGGGTCCTTTTTCCTAATTCAGCGGGTATCATGAACAGTGTCAGTGGATTTAAACCGGAAAGCTGGCAGCCCCAAGTTATTTCGATCAAGACGACAAAAGCATGAAAAAATTTTCATTTCAAGAAAGACAAAAAAATCTTAAATACTTTGAAACTCAAGAGTTAGATTTATTTATTGTTGGTGGCGGAATTAATGGGGCAGGAGTAGCCCGTGACGCCAGTTTGCGAGGAATGAAAGTCGGTATGATTGAAGCCCGGGACTTTGCTTCTGGAACTTCATCGCGTTCAAGCAAACTCATTCATGGTGGAATACGCTATCTTGAAAATATGGAATTTAAGCTAGTCTTTGAAGCCTTAAATGAGCGTACGAAGCTTTTTGAAATGGCTCCGCATCTTGTCCACCATCTTCGCTTTATGATTCCTATTTATAAAACAAGCCGAGTCAGTTTGTGGAAAATGGGTATGGGAATGTGGTTGTATGATCTGTTGGCGCTTTTTCAAGCTCCAGAGATCCATGAAAAATTATCTGCGGATCAGGCGATGATGCGCATGCCATCTCTTCGTGAAAAAGATCTTATGGGTGCTTGTGTATATTCTGATGCTTACATGGATGATGCGCGATTGGTTTATGAAACATTGCGATCCGCAAACGAAAATAATGCTCTTTGTGCTAACTACGTTAAAGCTATCGGTGCTGATTTTGATAAAGATCAAAAAATCACCCGAGTCCTATGCCAAGATGAGCTCACTCAGAGGAAATTTTATGTGCGAGCAAAACACTATGTCAGCTGTGTAGGACCGTGGACAGACCAATTAGCCCAGAGTTTTGATCCTAAGTGGAAAACGATTTTAAGACCAACAAAGGGAATTCATCTGACCCTTTCGCGTGACCGCCTGAAAATGGAAAATGCCGTAGTTATGGGAGCCGAGAAAAGCGATCGAATTGTTTTTGGGATTCCTAGACATGAAATGATTTTAATTGGCACGACGGACACCGATTATAAGGGGTCACCTGAAGATGTTTCGGTATTGCCCGAAGACGTGGATTACCTGATGCAGATTGTAGACTCCTATTTTCCTGGCGCAAAAATAAAACCGCAGGATATTCTTTCCAGTTACGCTGGAGTAAGACCCTTGGTGCAAGACCAGTCCGCTAGCGAAGGTAAGACCAGTCGAGAGCACAGCATATTTAATGATATGCACGGAGTTACTTATATAGCCGGAGGAAAATACACCACGTATCGATTAATTGCTCAGGAAGTTGTCGAATACATTTTAAAACACTCGTCGATTGATGAGCGAGTGAAATTCAAAAGTGTGAACACGGCTCGGCCCCTCAATGAATTTACTGGTGCAGAAGAGTGTGATGCTGCTCTGACCGGCTATGATAAATGGAAACGCTCGCCAGCGCTGTCCCTGCCTGAGCTGCATTCCTTGGTTGAACGATATGGCCTGGAAGCTGAAAAAATGTTAAACGAATATCCAGATATGAATGGACTTGAAATTGAAGCCGCTCAAGCTATTGAACACAGCATGTGTTTGAATTTGGTGGATTTCTATTCTCGCCGAGTACCAGTTTTTTTATCAATGAAAGATCATGGTCTTCAAACTTTGGATTCTGTTGGTGCGGTATTCAAATATTATTTAGGCTGGTCAGACGAAAAAACAGAATCAGAAAAAGAAAATTACCGCAAGTATGTTGAACAGGAATTGGCTTGGCAGAAAGCTACTCGCTAAATTGGATTGTATGTGTTCATTTTTCCTACTCACAGAGATGTCAATATATATATTGACATCTCTGTGAGTAGGAAAAATAGAGATACAACATGCTATTTTGTCAATGTGGATAAGTTTTAGACAGGGATGCCCTAAAGAGTCTTTCTCAATCGTATAGTTAGGAATCATAACCGACATACCTAGCAGATCAGATTTTAGCTATAAATTGGTGGCATCTGTATTGAAGTAGAATAATTCCGGAGCCTTCTAATCTAAAAAGAGAAAAAAGTGAAAGTCCAATTATTAACAATTTTTTTAATCGCAAGCTGTTTCAATCTGTCAAATGCAGGTGAAAAACGGGGTGGCGGTAGTATGAAGGAAATGTTGATTCAGCAAGGAGTCGCACCCTCATTTTTTGAATTATTCACAGTAAAAGTAAAAAGTGAACAAGAATATAAAGATCAATTTTGCGATGCTGGTAAATTAGGAATAAAATTTTTTGAAAAAGGGAATTTTGACAAAAGTTTAAATCTTCCCCTGATTGCAACTAAATTGGCCGAAGTTTGTAGAAAAAAAGCTGGAATAATTTTAAGAAAAGATTTGGTAGATGAAAATCGTCATATACTAACAGCAATGAATTGGCCTGAATCTTCGGTAATTGCGATTAACCCTGATGCATGGGATGATATTGAAGATACTTTCATCCCAGAGATTCAAAAATTACTTTACCAGGTGATAGCAGTACATGAAGTGCTTAGTCTATTGGGCTATGAACAAAGTCATAAATATCAGTGGAGTTCTTTGTTGCTTAAAGATTCTACGCATTTTTCAGACTTGCCAAGTTTGAATCAAATTGAAAAAGCGATTGGCATGCAAGCCTACCTTTTCGAAATGGATAACTCTCAACAAGAAAAGACTTTGGATAGTCAAAAGTCAGGATTGTTTGCCGGCATGATCACCAATCATCTTCGTCATCAACTGATGTCTTTTTCTCCACTCTTCGATGCAGAGATTAAAGCCAATATTGGTATAAATTATAAAATAGAATTTAATACTCAAAAACGTGACCGCGGTGAGCAGTATGTATTGGGTCATAATAATTATCTCTTGAAGCCAATTATCTCCCGAATTCGACAAATGTATGAATCATTAGGTATAAAGCTTAAATTTGAATCTGAAAAGATTGAATCTTGGAGCGTTGCTGTTCAGTTGCATCAATTGCTTTTAGTGCTTATTGATCCGAGTTCAATAGCAAAAGAGCTTGCCGGATATGAAGTTATTATTACTGATAAATCTAGATTTAGCTTCTCTCAAACAATGGAAGTCGATAGTGAAAATAAAAAAATTAAACTTAAAATTTCGTCAGGCATTGATCGTCTTGCTGATTCACTGACGGACTATTATTCATATATAATTCCAGAAATGCAAAATAGAAGATATTTATCGGATGATTCACCGCCAAGAATCACATTTACACAAAACTGGCCTGAACTCTCATTTACTCAAGAAGGTAAAATTCTAATCACGGTGAACAGTCAAACTTTTGATTTTTTTCCTTATAATCCAACTTATTTAGATACATTTTTGGTCACAGGGTCCGGGGGAGGACCTTGGGCAAAGACAAGTACTGATCTTATGACAACGCCACAAATTCGTGATTTTCTTAAACAAAAAAAGATTATTCATTCGAAATTGAAGTAAGCCTATAAAATGTCTGAGGACCATTTATTACTCGTTGGATTCTTCCTTCAGATAAATATTTATTAAGCCAATGAACAGATTGAGTTTTCTTTAGATTGTACATCTTGCGAAAATCTTTTGCGGAAAAATCGGTTTTAAGCTTCGAAGGCAACCGATTATAACCGCGCATAGAAACCATAATTTTCATATAACTTTTAGATCTTAAATAAATTCTTTTTTCTTTTATTTCGACATTTACTTTATAGATTGTTTTTATTCGATGCACGAGCTGAATAAGTCGTCCTTCAAGTTGCAAATACGAATTAGGTTCTTCAGGCCACAAAAGTACTTTTAAAAGCTCAAAACCCACTCCCCAGGACTCGACAATCCTTAAAAATCCCAACAGTCGCAGTTCTAATGGAAGTCCCAAATAAAAATCTTTTTTAAATACAAACTCATCTGACGCCAGATCGATTTTAATCTTTGCATTTTCTGACCCCAATACGAGAGGTCTTTTTTCAAGGGTGTTATTTGATTTTGGTATTCCGGGGTAATAATGAAGACGTAAAGAATCCTTTTTATTTAACAAACCCAATTCTGCTTCTAACTTCAAATTATCAAGCCAAATTTCCTCGCGCAGCCCAATTTTTTTAATGATCTTTGTCGATTGTGAAAAGTACTTTCTACTCTCATTTTTTTTTCCTAATTTTGCCAAAGTAAAGCCTGTCCAACGATCAAGTAAGGCATGATCGTAGCTTTCTTTTTTTCCCGGGAAACTGAGTCGAGCTTCGTTAATCCACTTTATAGCTTCACGGGTTCGTTCGGCGCGAGCCAGGAACTCACCCATGGCTTGTTTACAAATGGCTACGAACAAAGCTTCTTTCGACTCTTTAAGAAGACTGTGACAAATATTAATAGCTTGATCAAATTTGTCGAGCTGAACAAGACAATCGGCGCAGCTCAGTCGACTGAGGCGCGCCTCATAAGTTTCTTTATCGGGCATTAAAGCAATACGTTTTTGAAAATACTCAAGAGCTGTACGGTAATCATTTGCGGCAAAATAAATACCTGCGACGACCTCGTAATCTTCGGTAGTTAATAACTGAATATTTTTTATCAACTTTATAGCAAAAGAATTGGCACCCAGGATGCTTAAAAATTCTGCGGTTCGAATTTTAATGTCAGTCGAGGCTAGGGGCTCAAAGGGTGATAGCTGCATAAGAAGCCTCAAGCCCTCCTTGTAAAGACTGAGACGGCGAAACCATTGAGAAGCCTTAAAGATATTGGCCTTCGTATACTGGTTTTTTCTTAAGTAAGTTAAAATCAGCGCCCTAGCTTTTGTGGTCTTTTTAGACTGCACAAGTTGTTCAATTTCATTCTCAATAGCCATGATAATTACCGTTCGTTAATTCTAATATAAATTATATATCGCATTGCGATATTATACAAGAGCTAAAAAATAAAAAAATTTATAACCTGAGGAGGTTTATATGAAAAAGTTAGTGTTTATTTTAATGGCGATCAGTTTCTCGGTCAATTCTTTAGCTGCGGAGTCTTGCTCAACAGGCGATTCAACTGCGGAAAATATTAAATTAGGTAAGAGCGAAAGAAAAATTTCTAAAAGTAATATGGGTTTGCCCTATTTAGCCGTGTCTGTGAACAAGAATATGGGAGAAGTATCAATCGTAGAGAGTGTTAATGAAACAGCAACAAGAATATGTAATAAACTAGCAAGAGAAACTAAAGAGCTTTACAAAACTTATAAGTTTTTATCTGTTTCCTTCTACAGCTTAAGAGAAGTCAAAGTTGGTGAAAAGTTAACTGCAGCACCAGTTAAAGTTGTTTATGATGATTACGATCACCGTTATTTTTCATCCGAGTTACCTCATTTAGTCGTTCAGTTGGCAACTGAGGATGCAAACGTCAATATGCCACAGATACTTCGTAAAGACTTAAAGCATTTTGCTTTCGATTACATCGTTTGCAATTTTGAAATCACAGATTACACACCATCCAAACAATTCAGCACAATTCCCTGAATAATAAACAAAAAAACAAAGGAGAAATTTTATGAAATTAACAATATTGAAAACAAGCGCGATGGCTTTAGCACTTAGTTTTAGTTTCAGTGCATTAGCACAAAGTGATTTGACAAATGCAGTAGGACTTCAAACCGTAATTGATCGTGCGAAAGAGTTAACTTCGCAAGGTAGACAATCCATAGTCCTTTTTGACTTGGATGATACCTTAACCAGCACACAGGAAAGAAAATTAAGAATATTAAAAGAATTTGCGAATCAGCCACAAGTGCAAGAAAAATATTCTGAAGAAGCAAAAAAAATACTTCAACTGAAAGAATCGGACATCCACTATCAAGTGACAGACGATTTAAAAAATTTAGGCATTACGAATGCAGATTTAATTCAGGAAGTTTCAAAATTCTGGCTTGAGCGATTTTTCACCAATGAATATTGCAGTAAAGATAAAGCGATTCCAGGATCTGCAAATTACTTGCATAAGCTTGTTCGCGCTGGAGCTAAAGTTGTTTACTTGACTGGTCGTGATGCGCCAAATATGCAATTGGGAACAATCGCAAATCTAAAGCGAAATTTTTTCCCAAATAGCTCTTCAAACTCGTCCCTATTTATGAAGCCCGAACTAAAAATGGATGATCTTGTTTTCAAAAAAGAGGCATTTGTTAAAATTGCCGAAATGGGTGAAGTTATTGGTGTCTTCGAGAACGAACCTGCTAATATCAACGCCATGGTCGAAGCTTTTCCAAAAGCAACGGCAGTATTTTTGGATACCATTCACTCGCCGAAACCAGACGTTCCTGGGCCTAGCGTGATTCGCTTAAAAAATTACGTGAATGCTAATAATAACGGATTGGCTTGTGGCAGAGCGTTTCGTCAATAGACTTGAATGGAGATTTAAGTATGAAAAGCTCAATTCGTTTTTTTATAATAAGTTCGCTTTTGTTAGTTAGCGCTCAAGTTCATGCTGCTGAACTCAACTGTTCGATGGTGTTTGATTCTCGACAAGTTGATTTGACATCAGTTGCTTATAGTAAAAAGTTATTTGACGGTATAACGACGGGTGATCAGCTTAAATTGGATGATGGCAGTATCTTAAAATTCGAAGATGTTTTTTTAAAGAATAAAATAATTACAAAAGTGACTTTTCCAAATACATCCTGGAAAGGTCGCTCAGAGTTTCGTCTGAATAAGGATTCGGCTTCTCTTGATGTTATAGTCTTGCCTTTTGAAAATGCACCTCGTTGGATTAAAACAAAAGACACGGTTGGGCTTGATTCTAAAAAAGGAACACCGACATCGCTTTATTTATTATTGCGGACACTCAAAAAAGTAGGAATTAAAGCTGGAGAGCTTAAAGAGTTGATCGTTGATAATATTCGTCACCCAGAAACAACGATCCATTTGGGAAGCCTGCTTCGTGACTGGCATAAGTCGACGAAAAAAAGTGTCATGAAAGTCAGTGATTTTTTTTCGATGTATGAAAAAACATCTTTGCATCGTTTGACGCTTCTTTTAATCCAGCAGTCCGGGCACCAAGTGACAGGTTTAAAACTGAAGCCTCACGCAGACGACAGATATCTTAAAAAAATCTTCGACCCAGAAGAAGATATTAAAACTTGGCTTGGCAATGATGATGCGGCCGCTGATAAGCTCACGTCTTATTATGCTGACCAGCTTAACCGTTGGAAAAATGGAGTGCTTGATAGTGAAGCTTTAGATAAACACATCGAGGATCTGATGCTTAAATATAAATTAGATGATCTAAAGTCAGATGATAAAGTGCCCATGGACTTTTCAGTTATTTATGAATTGAAGCCTATGTAATCATTGTCTGACAAATTTTGGCTCGAGAGCCTACAGAGGCTCTCAGGTCAAAATTAAGCCATCTCCACAGCCCAAACTTAGGCATAAGTATTGAAATACCCTTGGGAATGAGGAGTTTGTATGAAATCTTTTAAATTGATTATGGGTTTAGGCATCGCTGTTTCAATAACTGCAGCACTAGTTGCTTGTAATAAAAAAAGCGATAACAACAGTCCTCAACCAGTTGTGGGACCAGTGATCGTTCCTCCACCTCCTTCAGCATTTCCAAATATTATTGGGAATAGTCAAAACTCTCGTCGACCTCCGGTTGGAGAGATGGCAAACGTAATTTGTATTGCAGCAGCTGTAGATTCTTCAGGCCGATCAGGATTATTAGGAGCGCAAGCTTTTGATTTAAGACAAACTTGGGATACATCGAAAGCAGCTACATTTCCAATTTTAAATCCTTACGAGACTTCATTAGGGAAAGTGACATTCAATGTTCAGCCAGACACATTTGACGCAAATGGAACTCTTACAGCAATAGGATACTTAGAGCTGAATGTAACCGGTGGACCGGGAAATGCGTCTACAACGATCCGAGCAGGATTAGATTCCAATGTTAAATTAGATATGACTAACACTCAACGAGAAGAAGGACTTAACGTAGATTGCAATGTTGTTGAGCTCTTGGGTACTGGTCGGTCAAAATCGACTTATGCCTGCCGCATGTCGCAAGCTCAGGCAGCGGCTCCAGCAGAAGTGACCGATTTTAAAATTAACAGCAAAGCCCAATTCATTGATCCTGCAAAAATTCTTAAACTTGAAGTGGATAAATCAAGTGACCTTGGACGCTTAGTTTTATCAATTGATAAGTCAAATCAGAATCGCTCTATTAAACTTTCTGTGCCATTTGGAGACACATTTTCAGTGCGACATGGAACTCCATCTGCGGTAACTTCAGCAGTGGACTGTGTTGCATCAGAGCCAAGCAACGCTACGCACAAGAAATAAGAAAAAACATCGTCAAATCTGTGCATTGACTCTCTATTTCCGACTCCTCTAGACTGGGGAAATACATAGGGAGTCGGAGTGGGAATGTTAGATAAATTCACTGATTATTTTTCAAATGATATCGCCATTGATTTGGGAACTGCCAATACACTAGTTTATGTTAAAGGACGTGGAATTATTCTGGATGAGCCGTCCGTTGTTGCCGTTCATAAAAATTTTCGAGGTCTGCAAAATCGTGTGTTAGCTGTTGGTAAAGAAGCCAAAGATATGTTGGGAAGAACTCCTGGCAGCATCGTTGCGATTCGACCAATCAAAGATGGTGTTATTGCCGACTTCGAAGTGACTCAATCTATGTTGAAATATTTTATCGCAAAATCGATGGGCGAGAAAAAAAGTTTTATTCGTCCAAGAATTATTATTTGTGTTCCTTACGGAATCACTCAGGTGGAAAAACGCGCTGTTCGTGAGGCTGCTCAATCTGCCGGTGCCCGGGAAGTTTATCTTATTGAAGAACCGATGGCGGCTGCAATTGGCGCGGGTCTTCCTATCACCGAGCCCAGTGGAAATATGGTTGTTGATATGGGAGGCGGTACAACGGGTGTCGCGGTTATTTCTTTGGGCGGTATCGTTTATTGTAAATCAATCAAAGTGGCCGGAGATAAATTCGACGAAGCCATTGTGAATTATGTGCGCCGACAATTTAATTTGTTGATCGGTGAACGAACTGCAGAAAATATTAAAATTCAAATCGGTAATGCCTATCCTTTCGAAGAGGAAAAAACCATGGAGATCAAAGGTCGTGATCTTGTGGCCGGGGCGCCAAAAACAATCGAAATCACAAGCTCTCAAGTTAATGATGCTTTGATGGATCCTTTATCTGAAGTGGTTGATGCGGTCAGAACAGCTCTGGAAAAAACTCCGCCCGAATTAGCTTCTGACATCGTTGATAACGGTATTGTCTTGACTGGCGGCGGTGCACTGTTGGCCAATCTGGATGTTTTGTTGCGTGAACGCACGGGCTTGCCCGTTTCTATCGCAGAAGATCCATTGAGTTGTGTTGTTTTAGGTTCTGGAAAAGTTTTAGATAATTTAGAACTGCTTAGACAACTTACCGTCGATTAATCGGGAGTTCATGGACGAGTTAGCGGTTCGAGACATAGCCTTATTTTTTTTCTTTTGTCTTTTAGACGAAGAAAAAGCCTACGACTTTTCTTCCCGTGCCGTCGATGAATTTTATGAACTTAAAAGAAAACACCCCACAGAAAAAGTTCAAATCCTTGTGGTCCGTGCAACTTATAAAATATGGAAAAAGTTGAAATCTAAAATTCAACGGGGCCGACCCCAAATCACTAAACAAATGGGATGGACTTGGCCCCATGATATTAATTTTGGGCCATGGATGGAATATCAGAAAAATGCCATTCACGATGAATTTATCGTTTCCATTTGGGCTCTCTTTTTAAAATACTCTGATGATGAAATTGCCAATGGCTTGGAAATGACGCCGGGAACGATTCGTTATCGATTAGGGCATGCTCTTAAAAAACTAGGGACTTATGTATGATGGATACACCCTTATCGCCTCATAAAAAAAGAAAAGTTTCAAAGTTTTTAGCTCATGAAATGCTTTATGATTATTTAATGAATCGCCTTGATCCCGAGCGAAAAACAGCTGTCGAGTTGGAATTAAAAGACGATGAAGAAAATCAAAAAACTTTATCCAATATGAAAAAAGCTCTTGGCTATGTTGAAAGAATCAACCGCGTAGAAATCGATCAAGAACTGTTGGCAGAAATGAATGAGTCTTCAAGTTACATTTCTTCAATGTTGAAAAAAACTCAATTCGAAAAATGGCCATCCAGTGTGAAATGGTCCATCGAAGCTTTGGTGGTCTTATTAGGGGTTATTGTTTTTCTTGTAGTGGTTCCTTGGGACCAAGCTTTAAAAATGACTTTATTTCCCAAGGATAAAGAAGTTATTTTGGCTGAAATTAATCGCGACCCTTCTGTGGGAAAGAATATAAATTTAGCTCAAGTTGAAAAAACGGAAGTTCCACAATTTCAAGATGATGAAAAAAAAGCTGAACCGGGGGCTGCTCCAAAAGCAGAACCAGTGGCGGTGGCCTTAATTGAAAAAGATAAAAAAATCCAGACACCAGCAAAAAAAGAAATTATACCAGAAGTTGCTGAAGACAGCGAAAAAGCATCATCTGATGATCCAGAAAAAAAGGCTCTTTCAACGGGCTTTCTTTACCGAGGTCAGCTTGATGTGACCAATGTTGAAATGAATTCTCCAAAAATTACGGAAAAGATAATTGAGCTTGGGGGACGCAAAGCGGGCGAAGTGGATATTGGTTGGAAAAAAAGCGATACCACTTATTATTATCATTTTACTTTTCCTGAAGCAAAATATGAAGAACTGGTTGAGTTTCTATCTGAATACGCTACGACCGAACTTACGAAGGAAAAACATCCTCGTATTATGCCAGACGGAATTATTCGTTTGATCATTACCGTTGATGAAAAGAAACAGTGAAATTAAATCAGAAAAAACCTCGCCGCTCGTTAAGAACAGTTTTGGTTGTGTGGTTTTTATTATTTTCAATAGTTCCATTGGGATTCGTTACTTGGTATTCACTTTCAAAATATGAAGTGGCCATAGATAAAGAACTGTCATTGCGATTGAGTGGAAACTCGCGCGAGATCGCAATTATTTTATCAGACTTTCGTGTTGGACTTCAGCAACGAAAAGAAAAGTATCTCAGAGATCCTCATTTTATTTATAATATTTCAACAAATGATGCTGGCGCGCTTAGAGCTCAGATGAGTGATTGGGTTAGAAATGAATTTTCGGCTAGCCTGACTTTATACAATCGCGAAGCTCGGTTGATGCTTTCCGTGTTTAAAGATGAAAAAGGGGAAGTTCGGAATTTTGTTCCGATCCAGGACGCCGTTTTTTTAACTGATAAACTTTTAGGCGGACTGAAAGCAAAAAAAGAAGTGGGAGTTATTCGATACGATGAAAATCAAAAGATGTCTTTGTTATCAATTTCTAAAATTACAAACACAAATGGAAAAACCATCGGATATCTTGAGCAAGCTCTTGACTTGGATAAATATTTTTTGAATCGCTTGCGGGCGCGATTGAAACTTGAACTTATGCTGCTCAAAGAAACTGGCCAAGTTGTGGCAGCAAGTTCGCCTGACCTTTTGAACTTTAATAAAGAATTTTTTAAAAAATACCTTGTTGATAACCCTCGCGAGAATCTTTTTGAAATACAGCTTCGCAATACGCCCTATGGGTTTGTGATTAATCCTGCGGACTGGGGGGACAGCCGTTTTTATGTGGCCCTCGGAGCCTCTAAGGCCGATGCTAAGTCTGTTTTAAAAAATATCAAATTTGCCTTTGTTACCATTGTTGGCGCTGTCGTCATTTTGCTGGTGATAACAATCTTGGTGAGCAGCTCTTGGTTTTTAAAGCCGATCAATGAACTTGTAGACGCTTTGCAATCCTTCGAGTCTCAAGAACAAGCCGTAACGATTTCGGTGAAAAATGACACTGAGATTGGTTTGTTAACCGAGAGCTTCAATCAAATGAGTCTAAAAATTTCACAGGCAAGGACAGATTTAAGAAAAAAAATATCGGAATTAGAAAGTTCAAATAAAGAGTTGACCGAGACCCAAACAAAATTAATTCATTCGGCAAAAATGGTCAGCTTAGGACAACTGGTTGCAGGAGTTGCGCACGAATTAAATAATCCGATCAGTTTCATTTACAGCAATATGATTCATTTAAAAGATTATGCTGAAAAACTAATGCAATTGATCGAAATGGCAGAAAGTGATCCCGCCAAACTTAAAAAATTTAAAGAAGAATTCGAATACAGTTACATTAAAGAAGATCTGCCTAAGCTTGTGGCCTCTTGCCAAGAGGGCGCGCGTCGAACCCGAGACATTGTTTTAGGACTCAGGAATTTTTCAAGGCTCGAAGAGGCCAAGCTTAAAGAAATCGATATTATTGAATCTTTGGAAACAACCCTGGATTTATTGCAAGGTGAAATTAAAAATCGCATTCAAGTTCATAAAAATTATGAACCCATCCCACGAATTAACGGTTATGCCACACAAATTAATCAAGTTTTCATGAACATACTGAGCAATGCTTTACAATCGATCGAAGGAAATGGCAGCATTTGGATTTCAACGGTTTCGATCAAGGATGTAAAAACGAAAACGACTATGGTGAAAATTTCTTTGCAAGACAGTGGCAAAGGGATACCCAGCCAAGTTCTAGATAAAATTTTCGATCCATTTTTTACCACGAAAGAAGTGGGACAAGGCACCGGCCTGGGCCTGAGCATCACTTACGGAATTATCCACAACCATGGTGGCGATATTCAAGTGCGCAGCGAGGTTGGCGTGGGCACCGAGTTCGTTGTCCTTTTGCCTGTACAACCTCCGACTATTACCAGTTTAACCTAGAGAGCGTCTCGAAGATGTCTCATTTTGAAACACCTAAATAAAACTCAAGGTCTCGCCGATCCATATTCTGGGACAGTGTCATAAATATATGAGAGAATGACCTATGAGCAGGAAAAATTTAAATAGACTTCAAGAAAAGGAATTCGATAATAAAAAACTTTTGTTATCAATAATGTTGTTAGTTTCCGCAATTGGAATAGCTTGGTTTGCTATTTGGGAAGAACCCGAGATCAATGATGAAGACGAAAGAATTTCCGTATTGAATAATGAAGCTGCGGTTAATAAACACTTACGTAAAACCTCACAAAAAATTGAATCACAAAAATTAAATGCTCAAATTGAAAACTACACAAAAATGCCCGATTTAAACGGAGGAACTTCTGCATACGAGGCCTCTAGTCAAAGTCTTGATTTTAAAGAAGACCCAAGAATCAAAGAACTGACTGCGACATTAGGCAAAGAAAAAAAGATTCCGGAAATACCAAAGAATCCTAAAGATATCGTGCAAGCACAGCTTTATGATCAGCAAAAATGGAATGAGTATAACCTGTCTTACCGCCAAGCTTATGCACAACGTTTTATTGAAAAGGCGAAGAAAGATGGGTGGGAAATTCGTTTGAATGCTGAATTCAAAATTATTAAGGCGAAAAAAATTAAAAAAGACGATCGACCACAGTTATTCCGAGATCCTGCCGCATCTTCAAGCGCTACTCAATCCCCCCATTGAATTTTCAAATGAGTTTATTTTTTTCAAAAGAGCGCTTTCCGTGAAACTAAAATAACTGTTTTCGCTCATTATTAAGTGATCAATTAGCGGAATTTCCATAATTGCAGCAATTAATACCAAGCGATTGGTAATAGCAAAATCCTGCGGGGACGGGGTTGAGTTCATGGATGGATGACTGTGGGCCAGGATAAATTGGCTGGCGTTCATTGTAATTAAATAGCGAAAAAGTTCTCGGGCGTGGATAGGGCAGCTGTTCACAGTGCCGCGAGCAATCATTCGTTTTCCCAACAAACGACATTCGGAATTCAGCGCCAGGCACCACACTTCTTCTTGCTGAAAAGAGATGTGGTCTTTTAACACCATCCATACTTTGCTGCTGTATCTGATATAACTCACGGACCTAGGCCTTGCAAAATTTTGGAACATCTTAATCTGCAACAAGCGCCACACCGAGATTGCTTGCCGTTCGATTTTCTTCGGAATAAACTCTCAAGGATCTTAATCGGAGGACACGAATGAAGAAATTTTTATTATTATCAACAATTTTATTAACCCTAGTGAATTGCGGACCTAAAGCTTTTGTGAAAGGAAATTATGATCAAGATGTAAATCGTGAAAACTTAATGAACGATTCTTGGTCAGAAACAGATATGCAAAAAGCAGTGGCTGATTTAGTCGGAAATTTAGTTGCTCATCCCACGATCTCTGTCGCGAAACGACCTCCAGTGGTTATGGTGACTCAGTTGCAAAATAAAACCAGTGAACACATCGATACCCAAAATATCATGGATATGGTTCGCGTCGAATTGATGAGAGGCGGAAAAGTGGCCTTTATTGATAAAGAAGCTCGCACTGATATTTCTGACGAATACAATTACCAAAACTCGGGCATGGTCGCAGGAGAAAGCAAAAAGGGACCAGGCGGACAAACGGGAGCCGATTACATCATTAATGGTCGACTCGATTCAATTGTTCAAGAGGTTGGAAAAGATAAAACTGTTTATTACAAACTTGTATTAAACATGACAAATCTTAAGTCAGGCGTGATTTCCTGGTCTGATCATAAACAAATTCGAAAACAATTCAGAAAAAAATCCATTGGTCTGTAATTTCAGATGCGAAGAGTGAAATTGAGGATCAATTTTATATTACAAAAACCCACTTTAATTGTGGGTTTTTGTTTTTTATTCCTCAGTTCCTGCGCGACCTACCAGGGTAAAGTTGATAAGTCCCGGCAATTCATTCAGGCCGGGCAAACGGATCTTGCCATTGCCGAGCTTAAAACTTTGGCGGACAAAGCGGACGGGGACAAATTAGTTTATCTTTTGGATTACGGAACCGCTTTGCAAATGGGCGGTCAATACAAAGAGAGCAATCAGGTTTTTCTACAAGCTGATAAGCTTTCAGAGCAGCTTGATTTTCATTCGGCTTCTCGCGTGGCGGGCTCCTTACTCTTAAGTGAAGAGATGGTTCAGTACAAAGGCGACACTTTCGAGAAAATTTTTATTAATGCTTATTTAGCAATGAATTATCTAGAACTGAATATGTTGGATGATGCCTTGGTGGAATCTCGTCGTATTAACGAAAAATATTTAAAGTTAAGAGCTGAAGAGAAAAAAGTTTTTGAATTGAATCCCTTTTCAAAATATCTTTCAGCTCTTATTTGGGAAGCTGATCAAAAGTGGGATGATGCCGCGATTGCTTATGCAGAAGCTTATAAATTAGATCCTTTGATTACTCCTATCCGTGAAGATTTAATTCGGTCGGCAAAAAAAGCGCGAAGAATGGATGAATACGAAAGCTGGAAGAAAAAGTTTCCTGAGGTAAAGGAAAAACCAGAATGGTATGACAAAAGCTCTGGTGAACTTGTTATCCTGGTTCAGCAGGGATGGGGTCCCAGAAAAAACTTTAATCCTATTGATTTTCGCTGGCCGATCTTGAAACCAGTTTATTCTTCTACTCAAAAAGTTCATATGACTCTCGAGGGAGTAGGGAACTTTGAAAGTCAGTTTGTTTATAACACGGAAGGCGCCGCCATAAAGACTTTGCAAGAAGATGCCTTGAGTTTAGCTGGTCGACGAATTGCGGGAATAGTCGCTAAGGACCTGGCTGCACAGGAAGTTAGAAAGAAAAATGAAGCCCTGGGTGCTATTGCTTGGGTGGTTATGAGAGTTTCAGATCGCGCCGATCTTCGCCAATGGTCGACTTTACCTCAGACGATTCAAATTATGAGAGTTTTTCTTAAAGCTGGCGATTACAAATTAAGTTTGCAAGGTTTAACAAGCGCGGGACAAGCGACCGCAGATGTATTGGGAAATCGAGCCATAACAATAAAAGCAGGACGAAAAACATTTGTGAACTGGCGAACTGTAAAATAAGGAAAGAGAGAATATATGAAAATTAGAATATTTATGATCACCTATTTGTGCTTTTTAGTTTTGCCGGGACAAGCATCTGAGGAAACAAAAACAAATGCACCTGAAGTCATTTGTTCAAGTGCTTCAGAGAAACGAAAGCTGCAGGTCGTAAAAGAGGGCTCAGGTTGTAAAGTCAATTACACCAAGGATAGCATTACGACGGCGATTGGCAGTAGTTCAAAAAGCGAGACGGATTTTTGTACAGGACTTGTTGAAAAGGTGAAGACTAAGTTAGTCGACCACGGCTTCGACTGTAAGGAAGCGCTCTAATAAACAGTGATCCTTCGTTGCCTTCGTCGGATTCTCCCTGCGACGCACAGGAAGTGCGCCTCAGTCGAATCCTCCTCGTCGCCTCGGCTGACTGTTTATTAGAGCGCTTCTAAAAAAATTTATGAGAATGTTTCTAAAAAAACAAAAAAAAGGGCCAACTCAAAAGTTGACCCTTTTTTGGAATCTTTTAATAAAAACTAATTACTGATTCAAATTTGGATTGTGGCTTGGAAGATTGGGAGTTTCTTCTTCTTGTTGTAATCCAGGAAGTACAGTCGCTTTTTCTGCAGCAGCTTTTGCTGTGGTGTCAGAATTGTAGCGAGTCGCAGCGTTAGCCACTCTGTTTTCCAAGTTTTGTTTCACGTCATCAGAGGAAGCTCGTTCGATGCTTGCAGCTTGGGCTTGTTTGGTCATGTAATCTTGTGGAAAAGCACCAAGTTTTGCCAAGTAGTTAGAAATGCTTCCGTTACCGTTTTGGATAATTTCACGAAGTGTGAAAAGTGGAGCATACTGAGACGCCTTCTTTTCAGCTTCAAAAATGATCTGCGTTAAAGTGGCGGCCGTGATGTCGTTCTTAGATTTATTGTCGATAACCATCACTTCTTCATTAGTTCGAATCATTTTGGCAATGTCATCCAAAGTGACGTAGCAGCTTTGTTGAGTGTCATAAAGTTTTCGATTTTGATAACGCTTAATGATTTTAACTTTTGAGTTTGGCTTATTAGTGGTCATTGTTTCGTTCTGGTTAATCAAAGTGCCTCCCGTTTCAATTTCTCTCTTGTTTTGGAGGATCTTATTGATTTGACTCAATAAGCATTTCTCCGAGAGATAGGGCTTACCTAGCTCTGCCGCCCCATGTTGTCAAGCTATCCCCTGCTTTAGTGCTTTAAACAATGCATAAAAAAATTACACATCTTTTATGACAAAAAGAGTCATAAAAATGGTTAATTTTGCCTACAGTTTTTAAACAATCAGACCGAAGCATAGTCTAGACCCCGAAAATAGATTGGGATGATGGTATGAATAGTAAACAAAATCAATATGTTAAGATAAGCGGGATTATAGGAGTCCTCGGCTTAGCATTGATTTTATTACTGATGTTATCGATGCCTTGGAACGGCTCGTGGAGTGATTCAAAGTCTGTTAGAGCTCGCCAAAAGGCTGAAATTTTAGGCTATCAGTTGCTACAAATTTACCAAGAAAACTTAGATGGTTCGTCCGAGAATCAAAAAAGCTCACGTTCGATTGCTTCCATAGATAACGATCAAGTCGAATTCAAACCTGATGGGCTTATGGGCATGGATCCTTGGGGTCAGCCCTACCATTACTCTATTCAAAAGGCTGGTCGCGATCAGGTTCGGGTCGTCATCTGGTCAAAAGGTCCAGATCAAAAGGATGATAGCCAAAGATCATCTGCAGGCGAGAGCTTATTTTCTTCGAAGTCGGATGATGTTCAAATTGTTTTGAATATTCCAGTAGATTCAACTCAACGCTAATTGACTCTGCCAGCTAAATTCTCTTGATCATTTAAAAGTCTAGATTTTAGTCATTTTCAAGACAAAGTAGTCTCGTCTTATCAAGTCTACTTACCTGTGGCCGAGAAGTCTCTATACGAGGAGACTTCATGCTGGGCGAGCATTTCAGGCAATTATTCGCAATAATTTTTCTGCTGTTACTTTCAGCCTGTGCCACGCTGAAAAATGATGAAAAACTTGTGGATAACACCCCTTATGAAAAAAGCAATCGTGCACCGGCTAGCTTTGCTCCCGCTGCTTCAGTGGTTAATGACCAAGTGGGTGATGCATTCAATATGCGCACTCAGGCCGATTACAATTATGCTTTAGGGGAAGCTTATTCAAACGAAGGGCAACATCAAAAATCCATCGAAGCTTTTAAATTAACCCTCGTCTATGACCCTGAATCAGTTCAAGTCCGACTCAGAGTTGCCGCTGAACACATAAAATTGGGACAGATCAATCAAGCTCTCGATAAAACTCAAGAAGCCGTTAAGTTAGATCCTAAAAATATCGATGCACGTCTTTTATTGGCAGGATTGTATTCTTCATTGAAGATTTATGATAAAGCGATCCTTCAATATGAAAATGTTTTGACTCAAAAAGCAAGTCATCCCGAGGCGACTTTGTACCTCGCGGCAGTTTACTCCGAAATTAAACAGCAAGATAAAGCCATCAAGCTTTTCGAAGCACTGTTGAAAAATCCAGAATATCCCACGCCCCATTTACTGCACTACTACATGGGTCGAGTTCGCTTGGAACAAAAAGAACCTAAATACGAAAAAATTGCCGAGGCCGAATTTAAGAAAACATTGCAAATTAAACCTGATTTTGTCGATGGCATTTTGACCTTAGGAAATTTCTACAGTCGCAAAAAGCGGGAAAATGAAGCCATCAAATTGTACGATCAGTTTCAAAAAGATCGTGGACCAAATACTCGAGTGGCCGAAGTTCTTTCGCAAATTTACATCGAAAAAGAAATGTTTGATGAAGCTTATCAGCAGTTCGAAATTCTTGAGGCCAATTCAGACGATTCCCTTAGCGTAAAACTGAAGATGGCTTTGATTTTGATCGAGAAAAAAATCTATGATAAAGCGACACAAAAATTAGAAGAAATTTTGTTAGAAGCTCCGGATTCAGATAAGGTGCGATTTTATCTTGGTGCGGTTTACGAAGAAACAAAAAAGGACGAAAAAGCGATCGTTCAATTTAAAAAAATTCCACCCTCGAGTTCATTTTATAGCGAAGCGACCATACATGCCGCTTATTTGATGAAAGCATTGAATCAGGTTGATAACGCCATCGAGACCATTGAAGCTGGAATTAAAAATAAAAAAGATGTACCGCAGATGTACGCGATGTACGCTTCGTTGTTGGATGACAAAGGGGATTACAAGAAAGCAGCTCAGATTCTAGAGAAAGCGCTTGAGCAATTTCCCGAACACGCGCAATTAAGATTTTATTATGGGACGATTCAAGATCGACTGGGACAAAAAGAAAATGTCATCACTCAAATGAAAAAAGTAATTGAGTTGGATCCAAATCATGTTCAAGGATTAAATTATCTTGCGTTCACTTGGGCAGAAATGGAACAAAACCTACCCGAAGCGGAAAAGTTAGCTCGTCGAGCTGCCGATTTGGAACCGCAAGATGGATATATTCTTGATTCACTAGGATGGATACTTTACAAAAAAGGAAATACTCAAGAGTCGATAAAATATCTTGAGGCTGCAGTTAAGCATCAGCCAACGGTGGCGATCATTGCCGAACATTTAGGTGACGCCTATATGAAGTTAACTTTGATTGATAAAGCCAGCCGCATGTACCAAAAAGCCTTGGACCTTGAAACGGATAGCAAAAAAATTGCCGAGTTAAAACAAAAGATTTTAGCTTTGGAAAAGCAAAAATTTCCAAATCCACGTATGCCGGCATCACAGTAAATAACCAAAAACACCTCATCCGCTTTTGATGTGCGTCACCGTCACTCCTAAAGATCTTTTTTATTTTCTTGTTGTGATCAACTCCAAGTCGCCCTACTCTAGGGCCTGTCCAAATGAGGACAGGCCCATTTAATTTGAGTGGCGGTGAGAATGAAAAATAAAATTTTATTAATTGCGAGTATACTTGCCTTGATTGGCTGTCAAACAACACCCATTGCCCCAACGGGGAGTTTTCAAAAAGGCAAATGGGAAACTATGGCTCAAATTAATGAATTAAAACCAAAAAAAACTCATCGCGTTTCCATTGACATTTTAGCCGTTAAGAATGAAAAAATGCGCATGGAAATCACAGCCACCTTGGGTTACCGAGTGGCCAGCATACTGCTGGATCGCGAAGGTTATAAAGCGGCGATTTACCCGCAAAAGAAATTTTATCAAGGCACAGATGAAAATGCCTTTGCTCAGGTGTCGAAGTTGCCGATTTCTTCTCGCGCCTTATTTTCGATCGTCTTCGATGAACCCATTGTTGGCCCAGGGTGGGCTTGTGGAAAAGAAACGGCAACCTTGCCAAAAAAATGTGTTCAGGCGAGTTCACGTATTCAAGTCGAATGGTTTAAAAAGCCAAATGGTGCAAAGTTAGTGAAAGTGACATCACCAAAAGTCGAAATGAATTGGTTCTTTCAAAATCCAGATGTTAACTTTGCAGAAAAACCTGAACTTTTTAATTTAAATGTACCTGAGGGCTACCAAGTGATTGGGGCCGAATCGCAAGTCCAATAAATCCCGGCCAAAGTCCAGTTTGAGACGCCGTTTCGAATAGAGACGAATTCTAGACGTTGAACTCTGAAAATATTATTTACGGTTTTCTTAGTATCCTAGGATGAGGCATAATTTAGGTATATCGGAGGAGCAGATGGCTTCAAAAATTGATCTCAAAAGTCTTGTTGGAAATTGGCAAAATTCAAGTTCGGCGGCCAAACTTCATTGGAGCGGAACTTTTGACGAATACATGACTCTGGTTAAATCCAACCCAAAAATAACTCGCAATGCATTTCAGCGCATGTACGACATGATTGTTGAAGCGGGAACGGAAGACTACACCGATTTTAAAAAGCAAGTGGTCAGATACAAATTTTTTGATGATGCAACTTACAATGGAAAAGATGCGGTTTTTGGTTTGGACATCGCGCTGATGAAGTTAGTCAATGTGCTTCGAGCTGCGGCGCTGGGCTACGGAACTGAAAAACGGGTTATTCTTCTGCACGGTCCAGTGGGTAGCGCGAAATCAACGATCTGTCGAATGCTGAAAAAAGGTCTCGAGGCTTATTCAAAAACAGATCGAGGTTCACTTTACACTTTCGAATGGATCGATGAAAAAGAAGAACTGGGTGGGATGCTTGGAAAAGCAGTCCGTGCATTTCCAAGTCCAATGCACGAAGATCCTTTGTTGATTTTTCCAGAAGAAATGCGTCAGCAAGTTTGTGATGAAATTAATCGCGGTCAGGATGGGGATTTTCGAGTGAAAATTGAAGGCGAACTTTCGCCGCCTTCACGCTATATTTTTAAAAATTTAATGGATAAATACAATGGCGATTTAATGCGAGTGTTACAACATGTGCGCGTGCGCCGACTTTTTCTTTCCGAAGCGGATCGCGTGGGCATCGGAACTTTTCAACCAAAAGATGAAAAAAATCAAGACTCAACAGAACTTACAGGAGATATTAATTATCGAAAAATTGCTGAGTATGGTTCAGATTCTGATCCTCGCGCTTTTAATTTCGACGGAGAATTCAACGTTGCCAATCGTGGAATGATTGAATTTGTCGAGGTGCTAAAATTAGATGTGGCTTTCTTGTATGATCTTTTGGGCGCTTCGCAAGAACATCGAGTGAAGCCAAAGAAATTTGCTCAAACTCATATTGATGAAGTGATCATCGGACACACTAACGAACCAGAATACCGTCGTTTGCAAGACAACGAATTTATGGAAGCTCTTCGTGATCGTACCGTCAAAATTGATATTCCCTATATTACTCGTTGGAAAGACGAAATTAATATTTATAAAAAAGATTTCAATTCGCAAAAAATGCGAGGCATATCGATTGCTCCGCACACCATCGAAATGGCCGCAATGTGGGCGATTTTAACTCGTTTGGAAAAACCGAAAAAAGCGAATTTGACTCGAATGCAGAAATTGAAGCTCTATAATGGAAAAACCTTACCGAATTATACCGAAGATAATGTTAAAGAACTTCGTAAAGAAGCGATTCGTGAGGGGCTAGAAGGAATGTCGCCTCGGTATATCCAAGATAAACTTTCAAATGCCATCGTTAATGCGCAACAAAATAATCGAGGTTCAGTGAATCCCTTCATGGTGCTCAATGAGCTTGAATCAGGATTAAAAAATCACTCTTTGTTATCGAATGAAGAATTGAAGACGGATTATCGTGAGCTATTGGGAGTGGTCAAACAAGAGTACGAAGAAATCATTAAGGGTGAAGTTCAGCGCGCCATCAGCGCGGATGAAAGTGCCTTACAAAGGCTTTGTGCGAATTACATCGACAATGTGAAAGCCTACACTCAAAAAGAACGAGTGCGAAATCAGTTCACTGGCATGGATGAAGATCCTGATGAGCGCTTGATGAGATCGATCGAGGAAAAAATTGAAATTCCAGAGTCTCGCAAAGATGATTTCCGACGAGAAATTATGAATTACATTGGCGCTTTGGCGATTGAAGGAAAAAAATTCAATTATAAAATGAATGAACGATTGCACAAAGCCCTTGAACTGAAACTTTTTGAGGATCAAAAAGACAGTATCAAGCTTACATCTTTAGTCAGCTCTGTTACGGACAAAGATACTCAAGAGAAAATTGAGATCGTTAAGACGCGCTTAATTAAAGATTACGGTTACGACGAGATTTCGGCAACGGATGTTCTGCATTACGTGGCCAGCATTTTTGCCCGAGGGGATGTAAAAAAACAATAATGTCTATCAAGGAAGACCACAGTCGATTTCGAGATATTGTGAAAGGGAAGGTCAAAGAAAACTTTCGCAAGTACGTTTCCCAAGGCGAAATGATTGGAAAGCGTGAAAACGATTTTGTTAAAATTCCACTTCCTTCAATTGATATTCCTAATTTTCGTTATGGACCCAAACAGCAAGGTGGCATTGGCCAAGGTGACGCTCAACAAGGCGATAATGTTGGTGAACCAGGCGATGGCCAGGGACAAGCTGGAAATAATCCTGGCGAACATCTTTTGGAAGTTGAACTTTCTATGGATGAGCTGGCGGAAATCTTAGGTGAAAAACTTGAGCTTCCCCGCATTCAACCCAAGGGTAATAAAAACATTGAGACTGTAAAAACGAAATACACCGGAATGGCTCCGGTCGGTCCCGAAGGTCTTCGTCATTTTCGTTCTTCCTATAAAAAAGCTTTAAAACGATATGTAACAACGGGCTCTTATGATCCCGATAATCCCGTGATTATTCCCATTCGTCGGGATTTTCAATATCGAAGTTTTAAAAAAATCACTAAGCCGCAAACCCGAGCGGTGGTGATTTATATGATGGACGTCTCTGGTTCGATGGGTGATGAACAAAAAGAAATTGTCCGTTTGGAGAGTTTTTGGATAAACAGTTGGTTGAAAAGACATTACAAGGGTCTTGAAACTCGCTTTATCATTCACGATGCAGCAGCCAAGGAAGTGGATGAAGATACTTTTTTTCGCACCAGTGAATCGGGCGGAACATTAATCAGTTCGGCCTATAAACTTTGTCAGCAAATCATCGAAGCGGATTATCCCGTTAACGAATGGAATATTTATCCCTTTCATTTTAGTGATGGTGATAACTGGAGCGGCGAAGATACACGACTTTGTACTCGCATGCTGAGCGAATTTTTTCTGCCACACACGAATATGTTTTGTTATGGGCAGGTTGAAAGTAAGTATGGCAGTGGTCAATTTCTTAAGGATTTGCAAAAAGAATTTCCCAATGATGAACGCATCGTGCTTTCGCAAATCGAAAATCGCGATAAAATTCTGGATTCTATTAAAGACTTTTTAGGTAAGGGAAGATAAAATTTTATGGCTAATCTGACGCCCGAGCTTGAACGAGAACGTGTAAAAATTTGCAAGATTGCGAAAGACGCGGGCCTGGATTGTTTCGAAACTATTTTTGAGCTTATTACCTATGATCAAATCAATCAATTTGCCGCCTATGGTGGATTTCCTGTCCGCTATCCTCATTGGAAATTTGGTATGGAATATGAACATCTTTCAAAAAGTTATGAGTACGGTCTTTCTAAAATTTACGAAATGGTGATCAATACAGATCCTTGTTACGCCTACCTTATGGAAGGCAACATGCTGATGGATCAAAAGCTGGTCATGGCCCATGTCTATGGACATTGCGATTTTTTTAAGAATAATGTTTGGTTTGGTAAAACGAATCGAAAAATGATGGATCAAATGGCGAATCATGCGACTCGCATTCGCCGTTACGTAGACCGTTACGGTCAAGACAATGTGGAAAATTTTATTGATGTTTGTTTGAGCCTAGAGAATCTGATTGATCGTTACAGTCCTTATATGGAAAAGTCCTCTAAAAATGAAGCCAGTACGGAAGACTTGGATCGTCAAGCAAGCCAAGCTGAACCTGGCTTATTGAGAGTCAACCGCCCTTATATGCGGGATTACATAAATCCACCGGCATTTATCAAAGAACAAAAAGAAAAAATGTCAGCGGCAGCGGCTTTAAAAGATCAAAAGTTTCCCGCGGAATCAGAAAAAGATATTCTTAATTTTTTAATACATCATGCGCCTTTGGAAGATTGGCAACAAGACGTCCTGTCGATCATTCGAGACGAAGCCTATTATTTTTCGCCGCAGGGTATGACTAAAACTATGAACGAAGGTTGGGCCTCATATTGGCACTCCAAGCTGATGACAGAAAAAATAATGAATGATTCAGAAATCGTTGATTTTGCTGATCATCATAGCGGAACCATGGCTATGGCGCCAAATGGTTACAATCCCTACAAAGTAGGAATTGAGCTGATGCGCGATATTGAAGATCGTTGGAATAAAGGACGATTCGGGCGTGATTGGGAGAATTGTGATGACGTTCGTGAAAGACAAAATTGGGATCTTAAGTTAGGTAAGGGTCGTGATAAAATATTTGAAGTCAGAAAAGTCTACAACGATGTGACCTTCATTGATGAGTTTTTGACAGAAGATTTTTGCATCCGCAATAGGTTATTTGTTTATAAATTCAATAAACGAACAGGAAAATTTGAAGTCGATACCCGAGACTTTAAGGCAATCAAAGCAAAACTGTTATTTCATATGACTAACTTTGGTCAACCGATCATCCGCATCGAAGATGCCAATTTCGAAAACCGCGGCGAACTTTTGCTAAGTCATTTGCATGAAGGTATTGATATGCAGCCTGATTTTATGACTGAAACTTTAAAAAACTTGCAAAAAGTTTGGAATCGTCCAGTGAATCTTATCACTTCCATGGATAGCGAAGGCCATCTGTATCGTTTCGATGGGAAAGAATTTACTGAACATAAATTATCTCAACCGAATCTTCCTTCGGGCAATGAGGGCTCAAATAGCAAACCATGAGCAATAAACACCGAATTGTTTATTCTACAGATCCAAAAGATCGATTCGAATGCCCCCGTTGTCGAAAACTGCAAAGCGAATGCAGCTGTGTGCCAATTGAGAGTGTTGTCCTTACCAAAATTGTCGTAAATATCAGAATTGAAAAAAATGGACGCGGTGGGAAAACAGTGACAGTTTTAACTGATCTGCCTAAAAACGAAAAGTTTTTAAAAGACTTGTCGAAGGAACTTAAAGTGAAATGTGGCGTGGGCGGGACCTATGTATTGAGTAAACAAGAGTGCCATATAGAAATTCAAGGTGATCAAAGAGATGCAATCAAAAAAATTCTATTAACTAAACAAATTAAGTTTAAAGGCATGTGAGTCTAAATTTCGCTGATGTCAAAAATAGATGATGCCAAAGTTAAAAATCTCCTTAAAAATCAAAAAGGGAGTAAATCGTTATGCCACCTCGCAAGTTATTAAAAAAGGCAATGATTGTTGATGACTATGAAGATTTTTGTCAACTGATGGTGGATGTGTTGAGCTCACATTACAAATGCTCGTTTACCAGCGAAAGTTCTCGCGCTATCGCAATGATAAAACGTTTCCAACCTGACATCGTGCTTTTGGATTATAAAATGCCAGGATTGTTGGGTACCGATATCTGCAAAAAAATTCGTAGAACTCAGAGGACTAAACATGTGCCTGTTGTGTTTATTTCGGGTGAAGCAAGCATTGATGAAAAACTTGAAGCTTTCGAAATGGGTGCCGATGACTTTATTTCCAAACCTTTTGATAACCGAGAGCTGGTCTTGCGTTTGAAACGGCTCACGTCACGGGATTTGGATAAGCAAGCAGAAATTTCGGCGGCTAATTTAAAAATGAATCTTTATTCCCGCCGCATTTTTGTCAATAAAAAGGAAGTCCAATTAACCCCCAAGCAATTCGACATTCTAAAGCTTTTAGTTAGTAATAAAAATAAGCTAGTTAGCCGCCAAACTTTTTTAAAGGAAATTTGGGGGGAAATCGAGGTCACCGCCCGTAACGTGGACAGCCAAGTTAATTATTTAAAAAAGAAGATAGAAAAGTTCAAAGGACAAATCATGGCGATCCCCAATCATGGGTATCGACTCGAGGTTTAACAAGCCTTATGTCCTTTGTGGCGATACTGCAATAGGACCTGTAAAAAAGAACTAGCGCTAAATATGAAAAATCCCATAAAATTGGAGTGGGGGAAACAACATGATAATGACCAACGCAAAAGAAGAATCAAAAAAAGTAATGATCGTTGATGATCTAGAAGAAAGTTGCAAACTTTTGTCAGAAGTTTTGGGGCAGGAATACAAGTGTGTTTACACGCAGGAAAGTACCAACGCTATGGCGATGATGAAGGAGTTCCAACCCAACTTAATAATATTAGATTATAAAATGCCTGGTTTGTTGGGAGTTGATATCTGTAAAGCGATTCGAGAAACACAGACGACTCGATACATGCCGATTGTTTTTGTGTCGGGCACAACAAATGTTGATGAAAAAATCAAAGCTTTTGAAATGGGCGCCGATGATTTTATTTCTAAGCCATTTCATATTCGTGAACTTATGTTGCGGGTCAAACGCTTAACTCACCGAGAGAGCGACTCGCAGGCCGAGATTTTTGCAGGGAATTTAAAAATGAATCTTTTTTCTCGGAAAGTGCATATAGGGCTGACTGAAATCCAACTGACGCCGAAGCAGTTTGAAATTTTAAAGCTTTTAGTCAGTAATAAAAATAATATCGTTAGGCGCGATACATTTTTAAAAGAGATTTGGAGTGGAATTGAAGTCACCGCCAGAAATGTCGATAGCCAAATCAATTATTTGAAAAAGAAACTTGAAAACTTCGAAGGAACTATTCAAGCCGTACCTAGTTTGGGATATCGCATGGAAGTTATTTTTTAAGCCGCTTAATTTTAAAAAAACTTTGTAAAAGGGCTCGACTTTCATCGGCATAAAGACCGCCGGCGAATTCCACTCGATGATTGAGTTTCGGCTCATCAAAAACACGAAAAAGACTTTCTATCGCTCCTCCCTTAGGATCTAAACATCCAAAAACTACTCGTTGGACGCGAGCTTGAATCACCGCGCCTGCGCACATAATGCAGGGTTCAAGGGTGACATAAAGAGTTGAGTTATTAAGGCGCCAGGATTGGAGCTGCCGCGACGCCTGATGCAAAGTTATAAGCTCGGCATGAGCCAAGGGGCTGTTCAGAGTTTCGCGATAGTTAAAGCCTTGAGCCAAAATCTGATTATCACTGCCAATTAAAATCGCCCCGACGGGAACTTCGTCTTTACTGGCGGCAACTTCGGCCAGGTAGAGAGCCTTTTTCATCCAAAAGTGGTCTTGTTCGGTAAAGTCGATGGTTTTTTTATGCATTGCAATATAACCCTATAACTACTTAAAACTTGAGGAATAATTTGTCAACCGCTCTTAGGTTTTGCTATATACGTCAAATTCCATGAACTGAGAGGAAGGTGATTTACCATGGCACTCGTCCGCATTAAAGACGGAGAAAGCTTCGAATCCGCATTTCGAAGATTTAAAAAATCCTGTGAAAAAGCAGGCATCCTTTCAGAAGTTAAAAAAAGAGAGAACTTTGAAAAGCCAAGCGTGAGATTGAAGAAAAAATCAATCGCAGCTCGTAAACGTGCTCTTAAAAAAACTCGTCGTAGTTACGGCGAATCTTAAATTTAATTTGGAGGTTCTTCATGGAAATTCGCGAGAAGCTCATGGCTGATGTGAAAGATGCAATGAGAAGTAAAGAGACATTGAAGCTCAATGCCCTTCGTTTTCTTCAAGCGGCTATCAAGAACCGAGAAATTGAATTGCGACCAGACCCCATTACTTCAGATGAAGTAATGGGAGTTCTTCGCAAGTCTGTGAAACAAAGAAAAGAATCTATCGAACAGTATCAAGCAGCGGGTCGGCAGGATTTAGTTGATCAAGAAGCAGCCGAACTTAAAATCCTCGAAGCTTATATGCCGAAACAAATGGATCGTGCTCAGCTTGAAAAAATTGTTGTTGAAGTCATTGCTAAACTTGGAGCAAAAACCCCCAAGGAAATGGGTGCTGTGATGAAAGAAGTCATAGCAAAAGCCGCTGGTACCGCTGATAACAAGATGGTCAGCGAAGTAGTGAAGGCGAAACTGACCCCAGCCTAATGATAAAATTTACGCCCGAATTTATCGAGAGAGTGGCTGAAGCCAATAACATCGTTGACCTTATCTCTCAACAAACCCAATTGAGATCCGCTGGTGGTGGGCTGATGGGCCGTTGTCCATTCCCGGATCATAAAGAAAAAACACCCAGTTTTTCGGTTTCAGAAACAAAACAAGTTTATCATTGCTTTGGCTGTCACAAGAGCGGAAATATTTTTTCTTTCTTGCGCGACTTCCAAGGTTTATCATTTCCAGAAGCTGTCGAGTTTTTAGCGGATCGCGCCGGGATTTCTTTGCCAAAACCGACCGGTGAGTCGGTTGAAATCGATAAGGCGATGCAAAGAAGAAAACAATTATTGGCCGCTAACAAGTGGGCGTTGATTTTTTTTCGTGAACAGCTCAAGCGTCAAGCGTTAGATCATCCAGTAAAAAAATATATTCAGAAGCGAGAACTTATACCCGAAACTCTTGAAACTTTTCAAATGGGCTATGCCCCAGCCGATTGGGATGGCCTGGTTAATTTCCTGACCTCAAAAGGTGTCTCAATGGAGATTGCAGAAGAAGCTCGTTTGGTTAAAGCCCGCACCCAAGGCAAAACCGGCTACTTTGACTTGTTTCGTGATCGATTAATTTTTCCAATTTTAAATAATCAAGGTGAGCCCGTCGCTTTTGGTGGACGGATTATTGAGTCAGGCGAGCCTAAATACTTAAATTCGCCAGAGACGCCCGTTTTTGTGAAAGGCAAAATCCTTTACGGCCTTTTTCAAACAGCGCGTTATATTCGATCAGAAGATACGGTCTTGATTGTCGAAGGCTACATGGATTTGATTTCCCTATACCAGGTCGGCATTCGCAATGTTGTTGCGACAATGGGTACGGCTTTAACTCCAGAGCATGGGCGCTTTTTAAAAAGGCTCACTAAAAATGTTGTGGTTCTTTTTGATGGTGATTCTGCGGGGCAAGAAGCTGCCGAAAGGTCTTTGCCCCTACTCTTGGCCTGTGAAATTTTTCCAAAAGGACTCATTCTTCCCGATAATCAGGATCCCGATGATTTTGTGAAGTCGAGCGGGCCTGAAGAGCTGACTCGACGTGTGAAACAGGCTCCTGACTTGTTCAGCTTAAATTTATCCCAATGGATGAAAACCTATCGAGGGGATGCTAGCGAAAAAATACAATTGATTGATCGTTTAAAGAGTTTATTTCGGGTTATTAGCGATCGACGTTTGTTGGATTTGTACCTTCAAGAGTCGGCGCAAAAGCTTTCGGTGGGGGTTCCATGGCTAAAACAGGCCCTGGGCGCGGAAAATATTAACTCTCATTCTCGGGGGATTGACCCAAAGCATACTCGAAATGTGTCAGATCAGAAAGTGGATACCGAGACTGGAAAAAATGTTCAGACAATTGAGGTTGAATACCGTTTGAAAAGCGCCCCAGTCGCAGAATTATTGCTGTTGGCACTGTCGCTCAAAAGTCGTGCCAATTTGTTAGTGGTTGAGAATGAAAATATCATCGAGAGTTTGAGTAGTGAAAGTGTGAAAAAGCTTCTGATAAAAAGCTTCGATGTCTATAGACAAAACCCCGAGAGGTTTGATAGGTTGGTCAGTCAACTCATGACGAGTGTGGACGAACCTCGCTTTTTATTTCATGCTGATTTGGAACTGGGCCGTGAAAGTTCAGCAGAGCAAAAAAGTGAAGAACGTTTGGTTTTTGATGAAGAGATGGAACAGAAGCTTTTAAAAGATGCATTGAAACGAATTCGCGAGAATTCTTTACGAGGCCAACTGAAAAAGTTAGCGCTCGATTTAAAAGTGAATCCGACTCCAGAAAAAATGCAGTTGATGATGAGTTTGCAAAAGGACTTGAGCTCGCTTAACCGCAGAGAAATTATTTAACGGGTAAAAGAGGTCTTCATGAATCCAATCGTTCCAAGCTCCCCAAAAGAACCCAGCAAAATATTGTCGCAACTTGAACAAGAAGCTGTGATCAAAGAAGAAGTTGAAAAATTCCTTAAGATTTCAAAAGAAAAAGGCACGTTGACGATTGAAGAAATCAACGAACTTTTACCACCTGAAATCGTTCTTCCTGCTGTTCTTGATGCTTTTATGCATGCGCTTGAAGCCAATGGTGTTTCTATTCTTGAGTATTCCGAAGATGCAAAAGCGGAAGAAGAAAGCGAAGCTGCATTTTTAACTGATGCCGAAAAGTCTGACGATGCAGATGATGAAGACGAAAAGGCCGAAGCCGAAGACGTCAAAGGCAACGATCCGGTTCGGCTTTATTTGCGAAAAATGGGAAGTGTTTCTTTGCTCACTCGTGAGGGTGAAGTTGAAATTGCTCGTCGAATTGAAAAAGGCGAACGTGAAATTGTTCGCGCCATTTTATTGTGCCCATTGGGTACCTGGGAAATTATTAATCTGGGAAAAAGACTTGATGAAGGCCGAATCAAAGTTAAAGCGATTTTTCGTGGTCTCGAGGATGAAGAAACTCAATATGACGAAAAAGAGTATATCGATAAAATTCATGAATTGATCGACAAGGTTAAAGAATACCAAGAAGCCACGCAAAAGCATTTCGAGTTTCTTCGTAAAGAAGATACTCCCAATGATAAACGAGCTGGGGTGATGAGCGATCTGAATGTGTTGAATGAAAAATTGATGGCAAATTTTGAATCTATCAATTTCAATCGTAAGACAATCAATCGCATTGTGATTAAATTTAAAAACTTAGTGAATCGCATGGGTGTGCTTCGCCGTCGGATTAAAGATGGTGTCGAACGAACCTACTCTAAAGATGTGAGTTCGATGGTTGAGCGTCTGAAAATGATGGAGACCAACGAAAAAGAACTCACGAAGATGAGCAAAGACACTGGTCTTAATTTCAGTAAATACCGAGTATACGCTATTCAAGCAGAAGAAGCGCAAACACGCTTGATTCGCTTGAGTGCAGATACCGAAATGAACTTCCGATGGATTCAAGAAACTTACACGGCAATTTGGAAAGGTGAGCGCGAAGCTGACCTTGCTAAGTCTGAGTTGGTTGAAGCGAATTTACGATTGGTTGTTTCTATTGCGAAGAAATACACCAACCGTGGTTTGCAATTCTTGGATTTGATTCAAGAAGGAAATATCGGTTTGATGAAAGCCGTAGATAAATTTGAATATCGTAGAGGATACAAATTTTCGACTTACGCCACTTGGTGGATTCGTCAGGCAATCACTCGAGCTATTGCCGATCAGGCGCGTACGATTCGTATTCCCGTGCATATGATTGAGACCATCAACAAATTGGTTCGCACTTCGCGATACTTAGTTCAAGAATTAGGACGTGAACCAATTCCTGAAGAGATCGCCGAAAAAATGGACATGCCTGTGGATAAAGTTCGTAAGGTTTTAAAAATTGCGAAAGAACCAATCAGTTTGGAAACTCCGGTGGGTGAAGAAGAAGATTCTCACTTGGGTGATTTCATTGAAGATAAAAAAGTTATTAATCCTTCCGAAGCCATTGTGAATTTGAATTTGGCCGAACAAACTCGCCGTGTTCTTTCCACTCTGACTCCTCGGGAAGAAAAAGTTTTGCGAATGCGTTTTGGTATTGGTGAAGAGAGCGATCATACTTTGGAAGAAGTGGGTCAAGACTTCAACGTCACCCGGGAACGTATTCGTCAGATCGAAGCGAAGGCTCTTCGCAAGCTTCGACACCCGAGTCGTTCGAACAAGCTTAAGGCTTTCGTCGAAGGCGGGTGAAGCAAAGCGGGGGGATAGCTTAGCTGGTTAAAGCAGCCGGCTCATAACCGGCGGATCGGGGGTTCGAATCCCTCTCCCCCTACCAATTCCTGCAACCTGCAGGAATTGGATCGCCCCGTTCTCAGAAGCTCCATTACTTGAACTAGCTTCCGGTAATCCATCGACTCTCTGACTGTCAGAGTGAATTTCAATGACATTTTTAAAAGCTCCGACTGACTTCTGGTTAGTTGATTCGCCGCCAGTTAGGCTTGCGGCATGTGCAAGGCGGTAAGTGATTCTAATGCCATCAGGTACTACGACAACAGCCACCAATAGATTTCTCAGTAGCTGTTTTTTCATGGCGGGACTGGCCTTAGCCCAACCACGACTGAAAGTCTCAATGCGTTCCTTTAGGTCGATGACACATTCTTGGTAGTCGTCTGATTGTCTTTCCAGGGCTTTGAAGTTTTCAAGCTCCGTCACTAAGGTTTTTTTCTTCTGCCCCAAAAGTTCGAGCTGGTCGGCTGTTAACTTAATGGCCTCCGACTCGGAATCAAGGGTTGATTGCATTCTAAATGTTCGCTGTATATCCGCTTGAACTTCGTCAAATTCCCTTTGAAGGCGAGACCGTTCGGCTTTAATTTCATTGGGACTTGCCGCAAAGAGCTTTTTAATATTCTGAGCAACTCGATCAAAATGACCGGCTCGTTTTAAAATTTCTGACAGATAGTTTTCGAGAGCATCCTCTATTTCGGCAGCTCGAATCCGCTTGATTGTACAATCAATGACATCACCTTTTTTTGAAGCGTGAGTATAATATCTATGAATCTGACTTTTTCCATGAGCTGATTGACCGACAAGCGCCCTGTCACATTCGCCACACCTTAATAAACCAGAGGCGTAAAATACTCTTCGCGTGCCATTTTGAAGTCGTATTCGCTCCATTGACTGATTTGTCTTTAGGAGCTGTTGAACATTTTGAAATGTCGTTTCATCAATTATGGCAGGCCATGAAGCTTTGACTATGGCGTACTTTTGCCAAGCCTTCAGATGACTTTGATCTTTGCCTTTTTGAGCTCTATTTATTTCTTTTAAGCCGACGTAGGTCGGATTTTGAAGCAAGTAGGAAAGGCTATCACTGCCCCAACGACCCGCTACGGCCAGCCGACTTCTTTTGTATGATCGAACTTTAGGTTTGATCTTAAGGGCTTCTAATACTGGAATCGTTTTGCCAAGAGAGCCATTCTCAAGGAATAAATCAAAAACACGTCTGACCTGTTTGGCCTCATTTTCATTGACGGTTAGAGTTGCTTTATTGTCCGAGTGTTTATCGTACCCAAATGGCACTGGTCCGCCACTATTCAGCCCACGAAGCGCACGCGAGTGGCAATTGATAGCGACACGTTCTGAAATTTGTTTGCGTTCAAACTGGGCGAGATTAATCATATTATAGATCATCATCTCGCCAGCGGGCGTGCTGGTATCAAACTGTTCCTTGATCGATAAAAATTTTCCTTTGTAATCTTCTAGGTCTTCTAATAGGTCACAGAAATCAGGAATGTTGCGAGAAAGCCGCGACAGCTCTGTCACCAAAATCATATTGATTTTGCCCTTTTTAAGATCGCGGATCATCCGTTGATAGGCGGGGCGGTTGGTATCTTTTGCCGAGTAACCGTCATCATTATATACTTCAACAAGCTTTCCCCAGCCTTTATCCTGCAAGTTTTTAATATCAATAAAGGACTGCATGCGATGCCGCTGATTGTCCAGTGATCCCTCAATCACAGCGGCTTGCTCTTCGGTGGATACACGCACGTATGCGCCAATCAAAAGTGACATAATGTAACTCCTATAGTTTTAGGCTGCATCTTCATATGGCTCATCATCCTTTTTGGGTCGTCCTTTTTTATTTCCAAGAACGATCATTTTTTCAACCAATTCCTGAACTCTCTGCGAGCACGTTTCGGCCTCAGAAGATACATCGACTGTTTCTACAATCTCAATCTTCATGCCGTCGCAGTTTAGTTTTATTGCCTTTGAGATTTTAACCTCTGGCATTTTTCTTACCTTTTAATTGTCGCTGAATTTTTGCCATATGTTCTGTAACGAGTTCTATTAAGTCCTTCGCCTTTTTCTCAGACAGACTGTTTAGCGCGCTCATCAAAGCTTGTATTAGAGGGCTTGGACGCCTAACGCCGGTTTCATAGTGGCTAATAGGCTTTTTTCCAGAGACACCTAACACTATAGCTAAATCCCCTTGAGTGAGTCCAAGCCGTTCTCTTATTTCTTTAAATTGAGCCGGTGTCACGCGGCCTCACTTTCTATATGTCTATCTTTGATAGACTCTAGATTCAAGGTCTTTTTTGCCTTTTTACTAGGTATGCTGAGGCCAACGCAAGAGCCAGAAATGGCATCTAATACCGCTTGTGGGACCTTCTCACCAGCTTTGATTTTTTTCAAGAGACTTTCCATTTGTGTCACTACGTCAAAGTGTTGGCTCCTAATCTGTTGGATGCGCTCGTCACTTAATTCGCGTCTAAATTGCAGTAATACATGGTTAGCAACATCAGAGCGGGTGACTCTATAGTTCAATTTCTTTGTAAAAACCCCATTAAGGTTACTGTAATTGAAGGAATTCCATCTCAGGCTGATTTTAAAGGAGCACTAAGAAATGAAATCAAGCTGGCTACCAACTGTGACAGTGATATCGAATTTTTAGAGATGGGAAAATACATGATCAGCTTAGAGGTTGGCGCATCCGACCTATACTTTTCAGCCATTGATACGAACTCAACTGACCCGCTTGGATTTTATCGTCTATTCTCTAAAGAATCTTCGGAAAATTTTCTTAAGTATAGCGATACGAAATTTAACCAGATTTACCATAAGCTCTACGATATGCTGCCAGAAAAAAGATCCGCTACCGACTATGACGACATTGAAGAGGCTTTTTATAAAGCTGGATTTGCCCTAGCAATAGGTCATCCAGATTTTAAATTTCTTTATAGTAAGGATGTTGCGGTGGTTCATATGAATCCTCTTGGTATGCATTTGAATCGCTGGTGGAAGATGGGCCGCAAATGAAAAAAGCCAAGCAAGAATCAGTTAAAAATTACTGGTCACGAAGAGTTATTTATCCAACAGCAACGGGCGCATTCTTTTTAGTTTGTTTTGTGATTTCATTTGCGATTTATAATGTTCGCTCGTCAGAGCAGCGAGGCCTTGAAGCCGTCGTTAACACACTTGCGCTTTTTGTTGCCGATCCAATTCTTTTAGGCGATGAAGTTGAAATCATTAAGCGAGTTTCGTCTGTTGGTAGTAAACAAAATCTCACGATTGTTGTAAAGGACTCCAGCGGGAAAGCCCTAGTTTCTTTTCCTTCGACCTTTGGGAATGGCCCAGATATTAAAGATGCTATCGAGCATGACGTTATTTCGAATAGCGGCGCGGTTGTGGGAAAAATTTGGGTGAAAGGGAATGACTCTTCTTTGCATTTAGATCAAGTTACGATCCTAATTATCGTAGCGTTTGCGTTCCTGGGCTTAATGCTTCTAGGGATCATCCGCAGTTTTAAGCCGATTTTTAAAGACCTTTTGGGACTGCGCGAACTTAAGGGCGAAAGCGGCAATCAGAATCCAGACATATTTTCGTTCACTGAAACACAAGAAACCTACAACGTAATTCAGGAGCAATCTAAAAAACTTATTTTAGGTGAGCGAGAAAAATTGACAGCGCAAATTGCTCGTCAAGTTGCGCATGATATTCGCTCACCTCTTACGACTCTAAAGATTTTTTCGGATCTTTTACCGCAGCTCCCAGAGCGAGACCGTGTGGCTGTAAGAGACGCCCTTTTTAGCATAAATGATATAGCCAATAGTTTACTTGAAAGGGGACGTGGTGGCGATTCAGATATAGAAGTGAAAAATTCTGAAGGGCGAGCGGCTCAAGAGTCTAAGTCAGCCCAGCTTATTTCAAGTTTAGTAGATGCTGTTGTTTCGGAAAAGAGATTGCAGTTTAAGGCAAAAATGAACGTCAAGATCGAGGCAAGGTTTTTAAAAAGCTCTTATGGTCTTTTTTCTGACATCCAGCCAAATACCTTTAAGAGAGTGTTATCAAATCTCATTAATAATGCGGTCGAAGCCGTACCGAATCAGGGCTACATTTATATAGACGTCGCCCTTGATAAAGACATGGTGAAATTAGAAGTAACCGACAGCGGTATTGGTATTGCCGAAGATATTTTGCCGCAAATTGGTTTTGAAAACGCAACATTTGGCAAGCCAGACGGGCAAGGCCTTGGGCTTTATCATGCCAAAAATGCCATTGAAAGCTGGGACGGCAAGCTAAAAATAAAATCTCAGCTCAGTGTTGGTACTACAATAGAGATTTTATTACCGCGAGTTGAAGCGCCGTCTTGGTTTTGTCGGCAGTTGTTGGTTGAAAACCTGACAAGTGTGGTTGTTCTTGATGACGATCCTTCAATTCATAAGGTTTGGGATCAGCGACTTGAGCCATTCAGTGAATATATTAATATTTTTCACTTTTCGACCGTTGATGAAATTATGGGTTTCTATTGGGGGCAGGCGGATCAAAAACAAGACATATTGTTTCTTTGCGACTATGAGTTGATTAACCAACCGATGAATGGCCTAGAAATTATTGAGGCTTTAAAAATTTCGAAAAATGCCACCCTAGTTACTAGCCGTTTTGACGAAAAGGGCGTCCGCGATGCCTGCACTAGGTTAGGGGTGAAATTGGTTCCCAAGGGCCTCGCCGGTCATGTACCCATATTTAATCGTCGTGAGTCCGCAGTTCAGCTAGTATCGCCATGAAGTACCACTTTACGGGCGTTGCTATATAAATTCGTTGGCGCAATTCCGACCAATATGGCCAGTAAAGCGCTCAAAAGCTTCACGAATTAATATTCGTCTTGGAAGTGCCTTAAATTCGATTTGGCGCCCAGCTCATATAGATTTGGTTTCGGTATCGGTACTTGAAAAAACTCGAACTTTTTGACGGTGACTATTAACGGCTCAATATAAAACTTTTAGCCATGTGTTTATCTTCAAATCAAATTTAACTCATTTTAAGTAGCATGCTTCTTGCTAAATAGATACTCAAAGGATCGTTCTGGTTTGAACATTGGAAAAATGCCTACAAACCTTGGAACGATATAGAGGTATGAGCAGAAAAGGCTATAATCAATCCATTCAAGAAGCTTCGGTGACATCCGATTTTTCGGTAGCGAGTGAACTTCGAGATTTTCATGCGATCAATGCAAAAATAGGACTCTTGACGACAATCAAATCGATGACAACCCCGAAATGGCATAAAACAGCCCTTGCGTTTTGCATGGACTGGTCGCTGATTTTTTTCTCACTCTGGTTGGTTTGCCAGTTCTCTTTTTATATTTTTCCTTTGGCTCTGCTCATTGTTGGCTCTCGCCAGCGGGCAATTTCTAATCTAGTGCATGAAGGCTCACACTGGAATCTAACAAAGAACAAACATATTAATGACCGGATATCAGATCTATTTGGCGCCTTGCCCCTTTTCAAGACCACACGGTTTTACCGAGGCAATCACCTCAAGCACCACGCGTTTTTAGGGAAGGTGAATTTAGATCCAGACGTAGACGCGCACAAAGGATATGGCTTCAATGATTTTGACTTCGAGAACAACACTTTAAAGAGATTTTTGGGAGTATTGTTTCATCCACGATCGATTAAAGAGTCAGTAATTGGAAATTTATTTAAAGTTGGAAGAAGCGATCGCAAGTTGATTTTTTTTTGGTGGGGAGCTCTGTTGGCGTCTATGTATCTAGTGTTTGACGCCAAAGTCGTCTTTTCATTTCTCGCCCTTTGGTTTTTATCGAAGCTCACCGTATACAACCTGATTCGCAACATTGTAGAGTTTCTTGATCACTCAGGACTTCAGCCAGGCTCCATCATGACCTACACGCGGACGATTAGTGGCCTTGGGCCAATTCGCTTTCTCACACATGCTCACAGCAATAACTTCCATTTGACCCATCATCTGGCCCCATCGGTTCCCTGGTTTCACTTGAAAAGACTTCATCAGCTTTTCTCTAATGCGCATCTCGACTATCGATCAGCTCACCATTGCACCGGTCTTATCGGAGACAATCACAGTGCAGCAACTTGCTGGCAAGGAGATTGCCGTCGTCCATCAAAAAGGGAGTCTTAATTTATGTTTATTCAACTTAGTCACGCTAAAACAAAAGCATCATTTTTAATGTGCCCACCACTGCACTACAAGATCAGCTACTCTATTAATCCTTGGATGAATCGAGAAAACCAGCCAAATTATAAATTGGCTTGGAAGCAATGGGTTGATCTCTATCAATTGATTAAAACCCTTGGTGCTCAAGTGACCCTGCTTAAGCCCACGCTAAATCCAGACCAAGTATTCTCATCTGATGCCGGTATCGTTTTCAACAATATATTTTTTTCGTCTACGTTTCGCTTTGCGGAACGTCAAAACGAAACATCTTATTGGATGCAGTGGTTTTTGGAACAGGGTTATCAGACCTTATCTCTGCGTAAAAATGGCGGGTACCTGGAAGGCTCAGGAGACGCATTTGTCGTGAGAGATAGTCTTATCTGCGGCACGGGATTTAGATCCACGCTAACCGCGGCGTACGAGTGCGCGGAAGCGCTAGCGCTTCGTCCTGAGCCCATCAAATTATCCGATCGACGATTTTACCACTTAGATACTTGCTTCTCAAAACTAACAGACGATCTCGCATTGTTTTTTCCAAAAGCTTTTCAGCCTGAATCATGTAGAAGGCTCGAGAATTTACTAGAATGCTTTGCGGTCCCAGAAGAAGAGGCGTTGCGCTTCGCATGCAATATTGTGGTCATCGATCGGGATCTTATTTTGCCGTCAGGGTGTCCAAAAACCCGAGACCTACTAGAGAATCTCGGATTTCGCACTCATGAAGTAGAGATGTCAGAGTTCATCAAAGCTGGTGGTGCTTCGAAATGCCTCAGCTTGAAACTCTCGAACCTACCGCAATCCAAAAGTGCCCCCATCGCAAGAGCATCATGCGAATAGACAGTCTGACTGCCGTTTTTTTTCATGGCTTTGCTGTAAGTGCGAGCCTGATTATCGCTATCGGCGCACAAAATGCATTTGTTTTGCAACTGGGCTTGCGCCGCACCCATATCCTTGAAGTCGTACTTTTCTGTGCGACATTCAATAGTCTATGTATTGTTTTAGGTGTCGTTGGTTTTGGTGACTTGGCATCGCGCTTTGCCATGATTAATTCCTATCTCTTATGGAGCGGATTTGCCTTTTTGACTTTTTATGGATTTAAATCGCTATTGTCTGCGCTCACTAAATCTGAAAATCTTGCACCCTCACCTCAATCAACGTCAAAAGACCTCGCAAAAACGATAGGGACTGCAGCAGCGGTCACCGTGCTGAACCCGCACCTGTATTTGGACACAGTCGTCCTATTGGGAGGTTTGGGCGGACGGTATCTTGGCGTAGAGCGAATAGCTTTCTTATCGGGAGCTATCGCCGCGACATTCACTTGGTTTTTTGCTTTAGGTTATGGAGCCAAGCGACTCACGCCAGTTTTTGCAAAACCCGCAGCATGGCGAATTCTTAACGCCTTCATTGGAATTACAATGCTTTTAATTGCTGGGGCGCTTGTTCTCTGAATTTTGGGTGGTTCCCCTAGCCCCGAGCAAAATACCCATTCTACAACGAAGTAGAGCGCTCTCCACTGTGGATCTCGTATGTCTAGCCTAAACCACTAGATCTGAGCTGTTCTTAGAATCAAAACCGAGCCTGGAAAAATCGCCAGGCTTTTTTTGTTATTGAAAATACGCTATTAGGTCATCGTGCTCGGCAAACCCCTACGCTAAAAGTTGAGTACCAGACATACTCGGAATCGCGCTGGCTTAAGATCAGACTTTTAACTTGGCTTCTAAATTCCTTAAATTCGATTTGGCGCGCAGCTCATATAGATTTGATTGTTGACGGCAATAACTACCAAAATTAGCATTGTGATTGTGATTTTAACTCTTTTTACGTTACTTTTTTCATGGATTTCCTTTGCGGCGACAAGTACGGATGCCGTTATGGCATCGTTTGAGCCCGACGCCATTCGTGTTCTTGTAAAATTTGATGGGCATGAGGAGGTATGTTTTTTTGATACCGGCTCTCCGTTTACGATTGTAGGACAAAACGCTTTTTTTTCGAAATACAAAAAGCAAACAGTCCTTCCTATGGTTTCTGCTGCCAATAGGTTGTCGAGTAAGTACGAAATTAAAATAAAAAAAATTAGTCTTGGAAAAAACGTTCGTTCTAATCAGTCAATCTTCCTTGCTGAATCTGAAGTTCTATCGCCGGTATTTGGTAAATGTATTCTCGGTCTTGATTTGTTAAAGGACAATGTTATCTCCCTCGATTTCAAAACTAAGAAGTTGTGTCTGGTTGATAAAATTCCCGAAGATAAAAAGTCCTATGATTTAAGTTTTAATAAACAGGGACACCTACTTATGCCATTAAAAATAAAAGACAAAGAGGTTCTTGCAATTTGGGACACTGGGATGTCTGGAGTGGCATTGGCCCCCAGCCTTATTGATGCACATAAGAGCGCCTTTAATTTTATTAAGTCCTTTGACAGTGGTACCGATGGTTCTGGAAACCCCCTGAGTTACAAAATATATAAAACAGATCACGTCAGCATTTTGGACTTAAAAGGTCCCCAGGGTATGCCCGTCGCAGCTATTGATATGAGTGGAGGTATTTTCAAAGACCTCGATACGAATGCCTTTATTGGTTTTCAAATGATTACCCAGTATAATTGGATGGTAGATATTAAAAGAAAACGTTGGGCAGTTTGGGACTATTAAAATCACTTGGATTCAGGCCTTTGGCTGGCGCTATCAGGATAGACTTTTGCTTCAGCAAAGATCTTCAGACCAAAACGCACGCTTTGAAGGCCGAGTCCCGCCTGATGACAGCCACTCTCTTGCTTCTCTAACGGCCATAAAGCCGCCACTAAAAGTTAAGCTCTAATTACTGACCAAACAGCCTTCCAGAAATAAGATGGACTGCTCTTATACCACCAATCGATTTTAGGAGAACGTAAGATATCTTCAGGCGAAACACAAAGACCGGAGTGAAATGGGCGCCTCTGTGATCTCACAATTACTTCGCCGGGAATCGTTGCTGCCGCATTGAGTGCGCCGGCAACAAGTTCGGAGCAGCAATAAGCAACATCGGTTAAAATAAATCGCGCGTTGTAGGGTAGTCCTAAGCGGACTACTACAAAATCAATTGCCTTTTTTGGATCAGAATCTTTGCAGCGCCCTATCATTACATGGTGAGTTTCTAAGAATTCATTTAATGAGACCCGGTGAACATTTTCAGGAATTTTTCCGCCGGCCTCTATAACAACGCCATCACCCACATACAAGGCCACGTGATTCCATCGGGG
>JBBTCO010000004.1:13437-87183 GCA_038043185.1 Bdellovibrionota bacterium | reverse complement strand
CCGAACTCGTTTTTCAGTGGGGGAGAAAAAATAAAACCAAAGTCCAGGGAATCAATCTTGCATCGATACCTCATACAACGAGGTCAATCCATGCAAAACTCTCCGATTCAACAAGCTCAACTCAAATATTTTGAAAAGATTGACCATCCAAAACATCGCGAGTTTATAAATTCTCAAAACAATTGCGTACTTTGCGCCACCGAGCTGGAACTTAAGCATCATCGTTCGGATGAAGGACAGATCAAAGAAGAAGCTTATTGTGGCCAATGCGAGATGAGAACCCGCGCCAAAATTTTTTCGCTCCATTGAAAAGCGACAAAATTCCTACAGGTCCAGTCAAATGACGCTACAAGATTCTGTAAAAAAATGACCATCCCATCGATAATCAGGGATTCCTTCGCGCGAAAGTTTTTGCGGAACAAAGTCATGAGCCATGCTGATCTTCCATTTATTCAACATTACTTGACCCACTTGAAGTTTTTGTCCCAATGAGCGCGCCTTATCCTCTGGTCCCCAAATCACTGCGCTATGACCAAAGCTTCCCGTATTATTCCATTTCGCGATCTCGTGACTGTATTTCACGCTCGTTACAATAAAGTAAGGCAGACGCAAATCCTCTTGCTGCCAGGTCGAACAATTCGATAAATCGATAGAAAAAAGTGGCTGAACAAAATAACCCCCGTTCTGAACAAAGCTTTCTCCGCCCCAAAAAACTTTACCTTCGTCGGTGGGTATTTGCGTTCGTAATTTTTGCAAACTTTCGATTCTAAGCGGGTCAATCAAGGGCCAAAGACTTAACTCGGGTGAAGTTTGATCCACAGCAGGTTTCAAATCAGAAAGCGCCAGTTTAAGTTTTTCTAAAAAAGAAGGACGAAAAGATTCCAAAATGAAAATTCGATGAGTATTCCAAGCGTTTTGTCCCATGCCGACTAAACAAGGTCTTAATTTCTCTAATAAGTCTTCAGCCGATGGCGGCTCTTCAAGGAAAATCAAACTGTTTTTAGCACTCAAACTCATTTGGATCCGTTTGCCTGAAGAGGATGCCATCTGAATTATTTTATCACGATGTTTTTCGTGGCCAACATAACTGAAAGCGGCAATGCCAGGATGTCCCGCTAGCAAAGGAACAATTTCTTTTCGCGGACCCAAAATAATTTGCAAGCTACCCTTGGGCCATTCCGCTTGCTTCACCAACTCTGACACCATCTTTAATGTACAAAAAGAGTCCGTGGATAAATGCAAAATAACCGCATTTCCCGCGGCCAAAGCAGGTGCTATTCTTTCAATAGCCAAAAGGAAACTTGCACCCCAGGGGACCGATACCGCAACAAGACCCACCGGGCGGGTTTCGCTTGTCGCATGCAAAAGATCATTGGATATTTTTTTTAATAATTCGGCAGCGGGTATAATGATGTTAGTTTCGACAAAACTTTGCGGTAGACCTTGAAAACGAGCTTCCTCTGCCGCCCATAGCGCAGCATTGCGAAAAACCACTTCGGATCCAATTTTTAGCTTTTCAGCTCGTTTTTCATAAGTCATTTTTTCTAAATCAGCTAAAACCGCTTTAGCGCCTTGAATCGCTTGCACTAAATCCATTACATCCGACGTCCCTGCGGATCCCATGGATTTTCCTGTGAAAGGGTCAAACTTTTCACTCATCTGCAAGGATTTCGTTTTAACGAATTCGCCATTAATAAAATTAAGAACTTCCATAGATGCTCGCTATCATAGTCTATTCTTTAGAAGCAACCAAGTTCTTGAATTAACCAAAGGCTAAAAAAAAGAGGATTGACAGGCTTTAACCAGTTGATAGTTTGCGTTTGGGGCTAAACAAGCAGTGCGAAGTGTATGCACTGCTATTTTTTTATAGGAATGGGGAAAACATGAAGAAAGTAATTTTTGCATTGTTACTAGGTTCACTTGCTCAAGCGCAAACTTCTGCGACATCTGTTACTACGGCTGCCGATTCGCCAACATCAGAGAGCACCATTTCAGCGCCACTTCCTAGTTCAGAAAGCTCTGCAAAGAAATTTTCTTTTACCATTTTATCTGAAAACGCAGCGACTATTGCGGCACTTAAAGAAAGTGGCAATCAGCCAGCAGTTAAAAGTCAAAATTCATTCGGCCTTACTTATGCACAAGATAGCAATCGAACATTTGAATTTCGCGCGATTACTCAAACCGAATTTGGCAAATTATCTGAAGATAAAGCACAGCGCTCGGATGTAACAAAAATGGCAGACCCTACCATTCACTACAATTATAAAAGTAACTTAACTGTAATGGGATCAGAACAACTTACATTTTCTAGTCGCTACTACATTCCTGTTTCAGACACATCAAGAGATGAAAAATCTAATGGCGCACTTCGATCACAAACATCACTGGATTGGGCACTTAATACCCAAATTGCTGCTGGGGTTTTTGGTTTAGCGCAGGTGTTTCTTGCAGATCCTGCTTCAATACATGCAGGCGAATCTAAGTTAAGACTTTTGGGCGCTCCTTACATGGCTTACAGTTTTAATGATAAATTCAATACTTATTATGCAGCGAATTTGGAAACTTACTCGAGCAATGCTTCTCGAGGTGATTTTAGCGCTGATCTTTCAAATAAACTCATTCATGAAGTGGGCGTAAATTTAAAAGTGGGAAAATGGTTAATCAAGCCGTTCTTGCTAGCTGTAACGGACAAACAAGGCAGCTCAACTTACGAAGGCCTTGGCTCTGATAATAATACTGAATATAATCTAGAAATTGCGGCTGCTTTTTAATAACGTTTAGGGGCTGAGTTCTTCAGCCCTATTTAATATTTTGCAAAATTTCTTTTTGGACTTTTATCATTTCTTCGTTGGAAAGACGTTTGGCCTTTTTAAAATTTAAATCGGCCATCGACCACGCTGGAATAAGATGCAAATGAAAATGAGGGACTTCAAAACCCACTGTTGCCGTCAGCACGCGAGTGCATTTCGTCGCAATATGAATAGCATTGCCAATTTTTAAAGCATTCTGCTGAACTCGCAAATACTCGGCCTCGGGCACGTCCACCCAATGATTTACCTCACGCTTAGGAACAACCAAAGTATGACCGGGATTAATTTGATCTAATGCTAAAAAAGAAAATGTTAAATCATCTTCAAAAATCTTATAACAAGGCATCTCTCCTTGAATAATTTTTGTAAATACAGACACGGTAGGCTCCCTTAAGGTTTTAAATAATTATCTCTGTTCGAATGGCTTCCAGGTTAGTCCTGATGGCCCAGTCCACTGACTGCGGGGACGATAAATTCGATTGTTGGCATATTGCTCCATCGCATGGGCCACCCAGCCACTTATTCGTGAGGCAGCAAAAATCGGCGTGTAAATGTCAGTAGGAATTCCCAGGGCATAATAAACCGTGGCTGAATAGAAATCCACGTTAGGCATCAATCCTTTTTCCTTGTTCATTGTATCGTCAATCAATGTGGAAATTTGATACCATTGAGGTTCACCCATTTTCTGAGTTAATTTTTCACTAATTTTTCGCAAGATCGCCGCACGAGGATCGCCATTTTTATACACTCGGTGACCGATACCCATCACTTTTTCTTTGGCAGACAAGGCATCTTTTACGAATTGCTGTGCTTTTTCAATCGTGCCGATTTTTTTTAACATGATCATCACTTGCTCGTTAGCTCCGCCGTGCAAAGGTCCTTTAAGAGCACTGATCGCCGAAACAATCGCCGAATGCATGTCACTCAAAGAAGATGCCGTGACTCGGGTCGCAAAGGCCGAGCAATTCAATTCGTGATCAGCATGCAGTATTAAACAAGTATCAAAAACTTTCACCATTTCGACATCTGGTTCTTTGCCATTGTTTAACATATACATAAAATTCCAAGCCGCAGATTTGCCAGGCTTTGGAGCAATAACTTCTCGTTTATTACGAATGGCTTCAAATGCGCAAACCAAAGTCCCCATTTTTGCCGTTAGTCTCATGGCTTTCCGAGAATTTGCTGCAGGTGAATTGTCATTCGCATCGGTATCCCAATGAGCCAATAATGAAACGGCCGTTCGTAACCAAGCCATGGGATGAACGTCTTTTGTTGGAATTGCTTTTAAAGTCTTAATAAACTCAGGGTCCAAAGCCGCTTGAGCATCAAATTCTTTTTTAAATTGAGCGAACTCACTGGTACTTGGTAATTTTGAGTTCCACAAAAGATAAGTCACTTCTTCAAAAGTTGAATTGGCCGACAAATCCTCGATGGTGTATCCACGAAAATTCAAGGTTGAACCGACGATAGATGAAATTGCCGTTTTACAAGCAACAACTCCTTCAAGCCCTTTATCAATTGCACCTTCAAAATTTTGAACTTCACCGGCCATAAACATCCCCTCTTTTAAAAAACAACTTAAGTAAAAATATCAAACTCATTCAACCTGTTCAATTTTTATCGTGGAATTTAATTGATACGACCTATTGTCGAGCTAACTTTATGACTCGATCCTTTACTTCAACGACCACAAGGGTGCTATCGTGCGCGGGGTCCACTCGACCCGTGAACTTCTCAATCTGATAAAATATCTCATTTCGAAGCTCGTGAACTCCTTGCTTTGGCGCAGAGCGAATACTCTCCTTAAACCGATCAAGACCGTAGACCTGGTTTTGACCGTTAATTTCCCTTAGCAATCCATCACTGCAAAGCATCCAACGATCCCGAGGATTCAGCTGAATGGTAAGACTTTTTGGCTGGACATTAAAATCTTTTGTAATTTGTGGACCACAAGGGTCTAGCGATACCAGCGAATCTTGTCCAAAAACCTGCAAATAAGCATGCGTCTTTCCTAAAGAACAGTATTTGAATTCATAATTTCGTTTATCAACAATACCATAAAATAAACTCACCTGATCTTTAACTTGCATTTGCGTAATCATTTCTTTAGCAATCAAAGAAATCATCTGATCGGGCTCAAGTCCTTTGCGGGCTTCAACTTTCGAAGAGATTTTAATAAGAATTGATAAAAATAATGCCGACATTGTATATCCAGAACAACTTGAAAGCACGATACCAAACTTCATTTTATCTTCATGCTCAAAAATATCAAAATAGTCTCCACCAGACTGAGTTCCAGGCAAAAATTTAGTGCTAAAATCAAATCCCTGAATTCGAGGAATTTCTGTAGGCGACAGTATTTTTTGAATTTGTGCAGCCATTTGCACTTCGTGATTGATTTGAGTGATAATTTTTTCGAGATGTTTATTGGTTTCACGGATTTCTAAACGATATTCATCAAGCTCCTCAGTTTTTTTCTGAAGCTGCTCTTCAAGTTCTTTAACTTTCTCTTTCAATTTTGAATTTTCATCAGACATTCTTTAGAGTCTAGAGCGAAAATCCCAATGAAGAAAAAACCTTTTCATAATCTCGACTTTGGGAGAGCCCTAAAATGACCCCAGACCATCATAGATAAGAAAATCATCCCTAAAATGATCGACCAGCCAAAACAAAGGCTAAAAAGCTTTTGAATTTGGGAATTTTCAAAACCACTTGTTAAAATATTGAGTTCATTCCTTAATGCACCAAACAAGAAAAAGCCCAGAATAGCAGAACAAGCTCCAATAATTGCTCCTGATCTTAATGTTTTTTTACCCCAAGCACTGGCCCATAAAATACCGACCATACCGCTTAAGAAAAAAGCAACGGCGCCATTGAGCGAAAGTTGTTTATTAAAATACATAATTAAAGGCCAAATCCAATACCAACCCTCGTAAGGTAAAATCAAGGCACAAATAAGGCCCAAGCCGATAATTAACAGTAAATTAAAAAAACGACCATCCGCTAAAAAATATGAAAACCCATTTTCGCTTCCCCAAGTCTGAAGCAAGGAAGACCATTGCAAGCTAAACTCAAAACTAAGACAAACCAAAGCCAAACAAATAATTAATTTTCCTAAGTTTTTCATAAAGCTTATCGAACGAAGTCCCGTTTTGGGAAATAAGGAAGTTAGATTTGCAAAAATCACGATCGCAAATCCTATTCCCAAAAGTAAAATACTATTCACTGTTAAAAAACCTAGGGTCAACAAAATCGCTGGCCATAAAGTCAAAATCCATAAACAGTAGGACAGGATATAGGTGCGAGTTTTTTGTGGTTCTTTGCTCCAATTCAGTTTGATCTCATGAAGATATTTTCGTGGCAAAGGCATACCAATAGCCAGTAAGGATCGATAGAATAAAAGTGGCCCAATATTCTTTTCAGGAAGAGTTCGAGCCAAAATTCTTTCCCGATAAGGCAAGGTGAACTTAGCGATTGCTTCCAAAAATTCGTGAAGCATGATCAAAGAAAAAGCTAAGATACCAAGAATAATAAAGTCATTCATTTTTTAGTCCCCTGTAGATAGGCCTGATATTGAACTGTATTGCCCTTATAAGTGATAACGCTGACATTTGGATCGACTTTTTTTTCTAAAGTTGAGCGAAGCGGGCGTTTTACAACAAATCGTTTCACTCTCGTCTGTAAGGACGCGTCTATTACATCTTTCGTGTCAGCGTCTTCACCGACAAGTTGACGAAAAACTTGCATTTCTTTTCTAGGCAAAGCGGATTTCTTCTTTTCAGGAAACATTGGATCGTAATAAATCACATCAAATTTTTCGGCGATCATTTGACCTTGCTCAAGTAAAAAATGACCAGCATCAGCCAAAAGAAAATCAATGTTTTTAATCTCTGCTCGAGAACTTTTCTTTTGAGCCTGACTCAAAAGAAAATGCAAGACTGGGTTTCGTTCGAGACTGGTGATTTTACAACCCAGCTGGGTTAAATGTACGGCATCAATCGCAAGTCCAGCGGTCAAGTCCAAAACACAAAGACCCTTTGTTTTTAATCCGATCGCCTTTGCTAAAATATTTTTTTTTGAAACATTTTTTCGCTGATAATCCATTTTATTTTGATCAAAATTAATTTCAAATTGTTGACCAGTGCGAGTGCGTAACTGCCAAAATCCACTTTCATCATTAAGAAAAAAATCATACTTAGAAAGATTTGACGGATTTAAAGTTAAATTCCACTTTGTCTTAAATTCTGCAGAATCGGGACACAGTGATCGAGATTGCAGAGCCACTTTGCTTAAATCCATTCTATAGACCTTGAATGAAAAAACTAAAAAAACCCGAGATAAAATAAGTAAATAAAATCTGCGTACTCCATAAGAGCACCAATAAGTTAAACAATTGAACGCCTTCTTTTTGTGTTTCACTCATCTGAGAGCCGACCGGCGATGCCAATTGATTTATTTTTCGTACAAAAATACGACTCATCCAGGTCAAGATAACAGCGCTTCCCGACCAGATTAAAAAATTTGTGGTCATAGCTTGAAAGATCAAAAAGCCAAGGACTGAAGCAAACCACCACCAAATAATTAGTTTTTTTGAGCCATCAAAACCATAATGATTAACGATGCTTTTTATTTTAGCCTGTGAAGACGTCATCAAATTTTCAAAGTTTTGCAAGTGCAAACGAAACAATACAAACATTCCCCAAACACAACCAAAGCCAAAAATTTTCCACGTCATCTGGCCAGAAATAGATACATCATAACCCAAAGCCAACAAAGGGCCCACTAAGATTCCAAAAGCCAGTTCGCCAACGGGGGAATTTTTAAACGACGAATGTCCCCGAAAAAGACTCCAAAAAATTAATACTGAAGCGGCAAGCATAATTAAAAGAATTTTGGGAAATACCAAAAGTACCGGTATTGAAAATAAAAAGGAACTTGCCGCAAAAATCCATGAAATTTTCCTAACGGATTCTGCTGTTATCCATCCCTTTTGGATGGCTGGGGATACGGTCTCTGTTGAAATGCGATCGAGTCCGTTCAAATGATCGTGATAATCATTTCTCATCTGGATAGCGGCATAAAGAAAAATCAAGCCACAGGTACTAGAAAATAAAATCCAGGGATCTTTTAAGGATTGATTTCTTAGCTCTTCAAACAGCACATAAAAAAGTGGAAATAGAATAAATAAAAAACGACGAACACGAATAGCCTTTAAAAAAATCACCAACAAAGAAGGTCGTTGAATATTTTCCTTAGGTACAATACTGAAACTGACAACTTCGGCCTGCGTGTTCACGTTTAAAGATTTAATCGGTAAAGCTCGGTGGGTATTCGAAAAAGTTCCTCGTAGGTATTTTTCAAATTCCGGCGAGTTTCTAGACAGAGTGACGATCTCGTTCACGATGGTTTTTTTCTCCAATACAAAAGATCTGTCAAAGGACGAAGGAATTTAACTAGATCTTTTTCCGAAGCCTTCAGCTTGTCACTCAAACACTGCAAGTGATGCTGATACAATCGAATCAATTCTTCATTAGCGGTATCAAATTCTTTCACACGCTGTTGAAATAGATTTGTTCCACCTAAATGTTCTGAAAATTCTGCTAAATTTTTGCTTTTAATCAGGCGGTCAATTTGATTTCTTGGCAAACCTTTAGTTACAAAAGCGCCAAAGGAATTTAAATAACCTGATTTAAGATCTCCCAGGACGGCTTTGCCTTCTTGGTTTCTGATATCGTAGTCCAAGAGATCATCGCTGCGTTGAAACAGCTGTCCTAGTAGAGTTCCCATCTCTTCCAAATTTTGGTGCAATTCCGCATCGTAGTTTTCGAGGGAAATAAAAGGCGCACGTAAACACCATTTAAAAAGCGAGGCCGTCTTCAAATTGTGGATGCGATCCAACTGTTCAAGACTTATGAAAAAATCCCCAACCACGGAATCTTGCAGCCATTCCCCTTCAAGTAAATCCGAAATTACTTCCGCAGTGTATTGAACCAATCGAATATTTCCATAAGAAGAAAGATTCACCATGACACGCGCTAAAAGATAGTCCCCCGAAAGCACTGCGTATTCGGGAGTGTATTTTAACCAAGCCGCGGGTTTGCCTCGGCGTAAGGACGAACGATCAACCAAATCATCATGCAACAGTGAAGCATTGTGAATAAATTCGATGGTCTGACAAAGTAATTTTTGGGTATCGGGCTTTAATCCCAAGGGTCCGCTAATTTCACGGATCATTTGTGCCCGAAATCCCTTACCTGAAGAAAAAAGCTCATCATAAAGCGAATTGAGCTTCGGCAAATAAGCCGGGAAATCCTGCGGGCTAAAAATTTTAGTACTTTCATCCATAATTCGCTGCAATTTAACTCCCGGCTGACGCAGATGGGTCTTTTTCCACAGAACAGCGCTGAAGATTTCAAATAGATTAGCTTGAGTCAAGCCTCACTTCATTTTACAACCTCACTATGAACCCTGATAATGAAAAAATGAAAAAAACTAAGGAAAAAAAATGGTGGAGCGACGGCCTGCGCTTCCAGTGCCAAGGCTCTGGAAAATGCTGCACCTCTCATGGGGAATACGGCTTTGTCTACCTGACGCCCCAGGATCGCAAAAAAATGGCCGATTTTTTAGGCTTAAAAACTGCCGAATTCACTAAAAAGCATTGCCAAAGAACTAGCGGGGTCTGGCACCTGAAAGAAGATCCCAAAAGGCCCGATTGCCAATTCTTAAAAGGCAAAGCGTGTTCAGTTTACCAAGCTCGGCCCACTCAGTGTCGCACTTGGCCCTTTTGGCCTGAAGTTATGGATGCAAAGACCTGGTCAAAAGATGTTATCAGTTTTTGTCCTGGGGTCGGAAAAGGACCCTTGATTGCTCAGGATTTTATCGAAAAGACCCTAGCCGAGCAATCCCTGGCTGAAAAACAGATCCTGGCTGAGCGCGAATAAATTAATCTACTGATTGAAGCACGTTCATTCTTTGTTGGATAACACGTCCGTCATCAAGGACGAGCAAACGAAAATCAAGTAATTTAGTCCCACCGCAAAAATTAAACTTAAGAGAGGGCACCTCATTCGAAGCTATAATCACGTGGATATCCTTACCGATTCCTATTTTATGTGATGGGCCTGATTTTTTAGCCTCATTTTTTGAAATAAATGAATTATCAATTCTTTCGCAAATCACAACTCCGGCACTCAATTTAATTTTCTTGGTGGCTTTCATTGTTTTTCCATTTTTCATAGTCACGTTTCCAAGAGCCAACAACTCGGTGGAATTTTGATTTTCTTCCATATGACAGTACACCTTAGTTAAGACTGGGCTCGCCTTTAGTTTTGCAATAAAATCCGGATGAAAATGAGACTCTAGAGTTTCAGAAACTGGTACTGGCAAGTTTGTTAATTTTGCTTTTCCCAAACTGAGTTTTACCTTTTCATAAGGATTCATTAAGATCACAGGTCCTTGATAATCAGCTAACCGAGAATCCGACGATTCAATTAAGCTTTTAGAAACAATTAGATTGATATTTTTTTTATCGATATCAACAAGAGTGTGTTTAGTAACTCGAGTTAATTGATGAGCTTGGCCAATTTCATTTGAAATTTCTTTAAAACTTTGTCCAACTCGCAATGAGCTATCAACTTGCATAACCTCGCCAAATTGCCCATTTTCCTTGCAGCCCTTTCTGTAGGCTTCTTGATCATAGGCCGTTCTAGAGGCCATATCTTTAGATGCACTCCATTTAAGTCCTGTGCTACCTAAGGATAAAATGTCAGCTTCGTCGTTCCTAAGGCCACCAAGAGTTTTAACCTCGATAGGACCATCATCACTTTGTGCTTGTATGGATTCATTTTTCGAACTTGAACAAGCTTGAATCAATAAGAGTGACATGACAAATAGCAAAGACAAGCTTGTTCGAAATATATTAGATAACACGGTTCCCCCCAAGGAATGTGACTGAGGGGCCAATTTACACCATATGAATTAATAACTCTAATTTTCTTGTGGAAATGAGCTCATTTTTTACGAAAGTAGGAAGAATTTTTCTGAGTGTTTAAATCTTGTACAGGTAAAAATTATAACTGTTGCCCGCGTTTTTTCAGCCATTCTTTCGAAAACTCCTGCAATCCTTGGGGAGTTTTTTCTGGATTAAACACCAGCATTTGGGCCCTCTCACTCTCGTTATTTTTTTCGAGCAATAAAACAGTTTGCTGCCCTTCCGGACACAAACCTAAGCAGCTGGAAGTCATTACTCGTAAATTTTTTGCGAGGGATTTTTCCTTTAGGTCTTTCTTCATCGCCATTTTGGTGCTTTCGGCCCAATCAGAAGGCCACGTTTTATGCCCTTCCTTTTCCACGCGACTGCTGCACTTCGTGCAAATCATCAAGGCTCCATCAGTCCAAATGGATTTTTCAATTTTCATATCTGTCCTTCCAGAATTTCATTCTTTAATTGGTTCACTAATACTTTCCCCAGGTCAGTGCGCGGAATACTTTTAACCATAATATATCTTTTAATTTTTTCAAAGGGCATTACGACCTTATTGTAATCCTTAATCAACAAATCAATAATATCAGAGGTGACTCCGACACTTGCCAACACAATTTCATTTTCATTTCTTGAGTGAGGCAGCGACAACAAACAAAGCCTTTCCATTAAGCTTGAATTTGTACGAGCTAATCCCTCGTTAAATACAGACCGCAATCTAGCCAAAGAAACCAATTCTCCGGAAATTTTAATAAGATCTTGTTCGCGTCCTAAATATTTAAAATATTCTCCGTCCCAATATCCATAATCTTGAGTTTCTAGTTCTGTAGACTCATCGAAAGTTTTTAACTCTCCGGTGAAATCGCTCCCTTTTCTTAAATCAACACTTAATGCGTAACTCAATACTCCGGGCGCTCGAATAAAAACTTTGTTTTGCGAATCGGTACGAAATTCCACTCCAGGAAGTGGCACAAATTGAGCTTCCGCGCTTTTTTGGCGACGCGAGGAATACTTTTGACTTGCTAGCATCGAAGAAGTTTCTGTCATGCCATAGGATGCAAGTAGCGGCCAACCCAGATCCAAAGCTTGATCACGCAATTCAGAGCTTAAATGCGCACCACCGACAAAAACTGTGTCTAAAGACTTGGACGCTTTCAGATTCATTTTCACTAAGTCAAATACCTGAGTCGGCACAAGCGAAACTCGAGTCGCACCTACGGACTCAACATCATTGCGAAATTTTTCAGGATGCCATTTCGTCGATTCAGTCTCGATCAACTTGCATCCCGCCAAATAAGACCGCGCATAAGCCGCTAATCCGCCCACATGAAAAATCGGAAGAGCTTGCAAAAAAACATCCTCATGGACGATGTCAAAAAAGGAATTGAAAGATTGAGCCGCAGCTAAGAAATTTTCTTTTTTTATAAATTTTAATGTTATAGCGTCTGCTTGAGTTGTCCCCGACGAAGCTAAAATCAAATATCCTTTATTCAGTTTTTTTTCTAAAAAAAACTTTTCACAGGCTCGAACTAATTGAACAGAAACAGCTTCAGACAAGCGGGAATTTAAAAAAATGTAACTTTCTTGATTTTGCCAATTGAGCTGCAAAGGATTGGAATTCAATTTAAGTTGAACCATGTGAGTCCCTTTAATAAAGAATCAAAACCCAAACCGGTGCCTTTTGGGCGTAACAATGTCGGTTCTGATGTTTCCAATTGCCGTGAAAATTCGGTGGATGAAAATAAAAATTGAGTGCGCAGTCCAGACACATTAAAATACAAACTCGCATCTTGGCCCAAAGATTTTTTTATTTCTAAAGCCTGACGAAAAGCTTCCGCCGCTCCCAAAGGATGATCCATAAAACTGGTAACTGTAATTTTTAAATTATGAGTTCGAGCCCAAGGCAGCCATTGCTCGATATCTTGGATGGCGGGTTTCAGAATAAGATGTTGAAAGGATCCTGGATTTAAACCCTCGAAGCCAAAAGGATTCGCCTGATCCAAAGCCAGTGGAATTTTTTTATTCAACTCATTCCAGTAATTTTTTTCATAAACACAAGGGTCTTCTAGATACTCAATTCGAGATATTTCTTCTTCAGTCCACTCGAAAAAAAAAGCATCAACTAGTTGTGGCGTTAACAGCGAGTTAAAATCGAGGCGCCAGCGTGCTTCGGAATTTATCTTTACCAAGGAACGTAACAGCGGTGATTCGATGCCCGGATTTCGTCCCACTTTCACTTTGAAAGTACGGAAACCTTTCTTTAAGGCCTCCGCTATTTCCTTGCGCATCGCTTCGTCACCAGCGCCAGTGGCGGCACTAAAATTAAAAAATAAATAATTATTTTCAATCTCAATATCTTCAAACCCATCCCAAGCTGATTTGCCAGCTCGTCTTAAAGATAAATCCTGTTCAGCAGCACGCAGTGCCAAACGACCTTGAATAGATTCCATGTCAATAGGCCACATGTGCAAACCCGCATATCCAGAATTTCCATTTTCATCTTTGATTCGCAAAAGTACACCTTTACGAGTTTGCTCTCTAACAGAAGGCTCTTCTGCTAAAAATTTCATTTCATAAGGACTGAAAGCGACGGCCCTCACAAAACAAAACCCGCGCACAAGCAAAGGCCGAACAGTAAATGCAAAGCTGCACTCTGAGCTAATATTTTATTATAAAAAGGGCTTGGTTCGTTTTCTAAAATATTATTTATGACTTTCCCGGCTAAAGGAATTGTCAGTAATGGAAAAAGAAAAACATTTTCGGGGCCGTTCACGAACCAATAACTTCCAATTAAATAAGGCAAGATACACAAAAGCAAAATCTCGCCTCTGGCGCCGGTCTTTCCCAGTCGCACCGCCAAAGTTCTTTTATTCACCAAACGATCGCCTTCGATATCACGTAAATTATTGACGGCGATCAGCACCGTCGCCAAAAGTCCAATTTGCAATCCTAAAATAAAAGCCGGAAAACTCCACTGGCCTGAATACAGAAAATTCATTCCCATCACCGCGACGATTCCGAAAAAAAGAATGACAAATAAATCTCCCAAGCCTCGATAAGCCAAAGGAAAGGGACCGGCTGTATAGGCATAACCCATAAAAATGGAAATCAATCCAATAAGCACGATGCTGATTCCACCCTGAATGACTAAAGGTATTCCCAACAGCAAAGCCAGCAAGAAACTAGCCGCGCCCAAAAGCATCACGGTTTTATAATTAAGAATTCCAACCTGAGTGATCCGTTGTGGCCCAAGACGGCTTTCCGTGTCAGCTCCTTTTTTAAAATCAGCGGCGTCGTTCACTAAATTTGTTCCAATCTGAATAAACACACTGGAAAAAAGAGCGCATAACAAAATCCATCCAACAAAACTTTTTGATTGTGACTGAGCCAAAGCCGAAGCTGCTAAGCAAGGCACCAGCGCCGCCGTCAAAGTCTTTGGACGAAAAGACAATACGAGGTTGCGAAGCAGGCTGTGGGTATTTTTCATGGTAATCGCGGAAATTTCGAAAAGTCAGGAGCGCGTTTTTCAACATAAGCATTCCGACCTTCCTGTGCTTCCCGGGACATATAATACAATAAAGTGGCATTACCGGCTAAATCCAACAATCCCATTTGCCCATCACAATCGGCGTTCAAGCAGGATTTCAAACAACGCAAAGCCATCGGAGAATGTTGAAGCATTTCACGACACCATTTCAGAGTTTCAACTTCTAAATCTTTCAGTGGCACAACAGTGTTGACCAAGCCCATATCCAAAGCTTGCTTGGCATCATACTGACGGCACAAATACCAAATCTCGCGCGCTTTTTTCTGACCTACAATTCGCGCCAGATAGCTTGATCCCAAACCGCCATCAAAAGATCCGACTTTCGGACCTGTTTGGCCAAAGCGAGCATTGTCAGCCGCAATTGTTAAATCGCAAACGATATGAAGTACGTGTCCCCCACCAATAGCATAACCTGCAACCATTGCCACAACGGGTTTTGGCAATTGGCGAATTTGTTTTTGTACATCTAAAATATTTAATCGCGGCACTCCATCTGTTCCAACATATCCCGCTTCACCGCGCACGCGTTGATCACCACCTGAACAAAAAGCCAAGGGCCCCTCGCCACACAAAATGACTACACCGATAGATTGATCTTCGCGGGAAATATGAAATGCTTCCTGCAACTCAAAAACAGTTTTTGGGCGAAAAGCATTTCTAACTTCCGGACGATTGATGGTGATCTTGGCCACTCCATCTTCGGTTTTTTCAAACTTCAGATCTTCAAATTTTTTGATGGTGATCCATTTTTCGCTAGAAATAATTTCTGTGTTGGTCGAGTTGTATGTGCCCATGAATTCCCCTGCCGCAAGGCGTTCGAGAGTTTAAAGATGGCCAAATTAGCAAAGAATTGGCCCCAAGAACAAGGAAAAAACTAGCGAACATCAACATCCCTTAAGACTGAGATTGATCTTTGCAGGGTCCCTCGAGTAAAACAGATCTTCTGGATTTCAATTTGATCTCGCTACGGGGGCCAAAAAGATGGAAATGTTAGTGTTTTCTTTAATATTTTTTGGTGGAACTGCCCTTGGCTTGGTTCTGGGCCTATGGATAATGAAAATTCGTCAGAAAGCATCCCTGAGCCAAATTGAGTTTTACCAAAAGCAGCTTTCCGAACAAGAACGCAAAGAAAAAGATTTAACCCAAAAAATATCTCAACAGTTTGAAAACCTGGCTAATCGGATCTTTGATGAAAAAACCACTAAGTTTTCTGATTTAAGCCAAAAGAGCCTGGCTATCCTGCTTGATCCTCTTCGCGAAAAGCTGAAGGATTTTGAACAAAAAGTTGAAAATACTTATTCTCAAGAGCGGGCCGAAAGAGGCGTCTTACGGGGCGAACTCGGCAAGCTCTTGGAACTCAATCAAATCATGAGCAAAGAAGCTAATAACCTGACCCGCGCCTTGAAAGGCGAATCGAAGACTCAAGGCCATTGGGGCGAGTTGATTCTGGATAATATCCTCGAGCGATCAGGCCTGCGCAAAAATGAAGAGTACACCGTTCAGGGCATTGATATGGATCTGAAGAATGAAGAGGGCCTACGACAACAGCCCGACGTCATCGTGCACTTGCCTGGCAATAAACACATCATTGTTGACTCGAAGGTCAGCTTAAAAGCTTTCGAAGCTTCCATTTCTGCCTCTACAGCTGAAGAAAAAGAAAAACAGGCTAAGGCCCACATCCGATCACTTGAAGAGCACATTCAATCTTTGAGTCAAAAAAAGTATCACTTACTTTCTACTTTAGTCAGCCCTGACTTCGTGATCTTATTTATGCCTCTCGAGCCCGCCTTTGCTTTGGCCTTCCAGTACAAACCAGATATTTTTTCCCAAGCTTGGGAAAAAAATATTGCCATCGTTAGCCCAACCACTTTGCTGACAACACTTCGAACTGTATCAGCCTTGTGGAAACAAGAACGCCAACAAAAAAATGCCCTCGAGATCGCCCGTCGCGGCGGTTTACTTTATGAAAAATTCGCCGGACTGGTAAAAGATTTTAATGATATGGGACAAAAGATTGAGTCGTCCTTGCAAGCCCACACCGAAATCAAAAAGAAATTAAGTGAAGGCCGCGGAAATTTGATGACCCAAGTTGAGGATTTGAAAGAGTTAGGCGCTAAGACCGAACGGACTATGCCTGATTTGGTAGAGACGAAGTTGATTAGTAATTGAATTTGGGTGCTGGCATGTGATGTGTATTTAGTTTTAAGCTACAGTCATTTGGTGACTCAATTGCGGCTTCCAGTCCAGATTGATTTCGAATACCGTCTGCGCCGCCAAACGCCTTAAGCTGTCGACGATGAATTTCCAACACAACATCTAAAGAAATGTAAAACGGTTCATTTTGCGAGTTTTTTGAAAACATTCTTTTGTGTCCTACGAATTTTATCGCTTGCTTCTAGCGCCATACGATCTACTTCCTTTTGGCTCATAGTTTCAAGTACGATTTTCTTCCCTTCTATAGAAATTTTAAAGGTACTTTCTGTATCAGCGTCAACTAGACTTAACAGTGTTTTATCTAAAACCATTGCCTGCGTATTGGCATTTTCAAAAGAGAGTTCAGTTTATCTTTTGGAGAGGGGAATATTACAGGGCGATGCAGGATCGCCCGTTGAATCGTTTACTGCCGTAGGCATCTTTCGTAATCAGAATTCATTTTTTGGATCGTTTGATCAATCAAGATATCCAGATTTTGCTTAGATGATAATGCTTCCTTTACCGATCCTCCGTTTCGAACCATCTCAATATAGGCTTTGCGAATCTCAGTCGAAGCCGTCACCATTTTGTTTAGTGCCTGCTGCGCTCTCAAATTTGCAGCTGAGTCATCGCAGGGTACGCCGAGTGGATATTGACCATAGAAATCACCATGTGCCTTTATCGCCTCAGAATACATCGCATTCGCTTTGTTTAAGAACTGACTCTTAGCCACTTCATTACTTCGCGACTCCACGTCATACTTACTCTGTTCTCCAGCCGTCACGAACCATTCGTTCTCAAGCAGTCCTGGACGGGTCAGCACGGTCCTAAGGACCTCACCAGTGACTTCTGGGGCAAACCAATCGGAGGAATGGAGCAAGTGATTTAAAGTCTGGATAAAAATCGGATTGTCAGAATAATCTCTCAGGAACTCATGCATTTCAGCGAACGAGCGTTGAACTGGAGAGGTCGCCTCAAGCTGCTTTAAAATACTGGGATCATCCTGATACTCAACATTTTGCAAAGAAGTTCCCGGGGATTTTGCAGTGTTTTGATTGATCGTAAATCCCACTTTAGGAAAGCGAATGACCGCCTGATAAATCGCCGGCATGCCTTTGGCATCCAAACACTCTTTCGGTATTTCCCTAAGACTGGCTTCATCCTTCAGGTCGATTAAAGGAAGACGACGAGAGACCCACAAACGCTTTTCACCAGTGGCAAATCGGTTGCGGTTGAATTTAATGAAGTCAGCCAAATCCGCCGCCAGGGTTGGCAGTCGGGTTTGCAAACCTTCTTTGATGATATTCAAAATTTCGCGTGAGCTTTTGGCTCTTTTGATAGGTCCATAGAGGTCGTCGACTTCAGGTTTCGTAACCACGTAGTCAAACGAGTATAATCTGCCGTCACATAAAAGCGCATCTCCACCCCCGCCGCCGACAGTTCCTGCTCGTGCAGAAACAAGGTTTGAGATTAGCAAAGACATTAAAATAAATAGCTGAGTGAGGGACTTCATTTATAAACTCCTAGTTAGATTGTTATTCAAATACCAGACCATAATAATGCAATGCATTCATATTTCATATTTAATTTTTGCTAAATTGGTATGGGTTTTTTTATCAAATTTGCTAAAATTATAACTATATGATATTATTCAATAATGAATATATTCGATTACGGTGACTATAAAAAGTGGGTGATTGATAAGGTGAAGTCTTATCCTAATAAAGGAAGGGGACAGTACTCTCGCATCGCCGAACATTTAAACGCCAGTCCCACGATTGTCACTCAGGTTTTTGTCGGCGACCGACAACTAACTCCCGAGCAAGCATTACTGCTTTCTGATTTTTTCGCACTTCCAAAATTAGAATCGCGGTTTTTAATTTTGTTGGTCAACTTTGCGCGCGCCGGTTCTCATCTTTATCAAGAAAAACTAAAAGAAGAAATTGAAGAGATGCGCACTCAATCTCGCGAAATTCGCAATCGAGTGCAACAAGATGTGAAATTAAACGATGAAGCCAAAGCGATACTTTATTCAAATTGGTATTATCTCGCGATTTGGAGTCTGACAGCGATAAAGGGTTTTGAAAATTTAGAAGCTATCGCGGAACGATTGGATCTTAACAAAACCCAGACACGAGAAGCGCTCGATTTTTTAATTAAATTTTCACTAGTAAAAGTTAATGACAAAGGCGAGCTAACGGTCGGGCCAACATTAATTCATCTCGAGGCTAAATCTCCACAAATTCCAAGACATCATCAGAACTGGCGCCTACAGGCTTTTCAGCGCTATGAGAAACCCGATCCAAATGATGCTTTCTATACGGCTCCGATCACTCTTTCAAAAGAAGACGCAATAAAATTAAGAGACCAGACTCTTAAATTTATTGCGTCTACAGTAGATTTTGTTAAAGACTCTCCTTCTGAAGAGCTTTACTGCTTTTGTATTGATTGGTTTAAAATCTAATGAATAAATGATGCTTGTTGATCATGAATGCTAAAAAATCCAAAACACAGGGAAAAGAAAATTCCTATATTATTTAGTTTAACAAGATGTTCGAAAAGTATAACTATATAAAGGGGTATTTAAATTGAGTTGCTGATCCCCCCCCCCTCTCAACCACAATCCCGCACCAGAAGCTTTTTGGCCGAGAACGCCGGCATTTGGGTTTTTAAAGCTTCTGATTAGACTTCGATTTCGGGAGCTGGCGGCAATCGTATAGCCACATCCATCCCCTGCAATTGATGTTTAATCGACACCGCAGGATTGGCCACCACACGCATTTGCAATTTCGAGAAAATAGGTTCACGAATAGCAAGATTATTATCCTGAAGCACACACTGTCTGGCAATGCGGGCATCACGATTAACAATGATTGGTGCTTTTAAATTGGCGGTCATTTGAGTTGGATCATCAGGAATAGTGACAATGCAAAAGTATCGAGCTCTCTCGAGAGTCTTCATTTGCATTAACTCAAGATCATTTTTTGAAAGTGTAATTTTGAAGGCTTCAGAAAATAACTCGGGCTCGAGTACGGGAAAGGCGATATCCAAAGCTTCACAGCTTTGTAACCAAGCGAAGATTTCATCCGAAGGATCATCAAGAAGAACGAATTTTCTGAGATCAGCGAAGCCCAACAGTCCCTCGGGAAAAGTAAGAACATCTTCCGTCTGGAATTCAACTCGACCGAATCTCGAAGTTTGAATAATCAAAAGACCCCCCTTCACTCAATCAGTAAGACACAAGAATGCGAACTCTCGGTGCATGACTCTTTAAATTTGGACTTAAATCCGTGGGGACTCAATAAAATTCATGACTTACGCGCTGCACTTTGCACAGCGGTAAAATTGGACCAAACACAAAGCTAAGTAAAACTACTCGTCTTTGCTTGTGGCTTTCGTACCCAGTAACTTAGCTACTGAACGTGATTTATCTGAGGTTACCTGAGCTGATTGCTGGTTTTGATCCTGAATCGCAAGATAAACTTCTTCCCTATGGATTTTAGTATCCTTAGGAGCTTCAATCCCTAAACGGACTTGTTTACCCTTAATTTGCACGATTCTGATCTTGATATGATCATCAATAGCAATGCTTTCGCCTAACTTCCTTGTCAAAACTAGCATAGTCCACCTTCATGAGAACTGTCTGAGAAGTTCATCGGTCTATTTCAGCGGAACTGTAGGTATAATTTCTATTTTAGAAAGTCAAGAAGGCTAGGTTGAATCATTTTTCCAGAAGTATCCAAAGTCGCTTTTAAAGCACTATCAGCCTTGTTAATTTCGCTGACTAATTGGAACACATCGGAATCTTCTAGTTGAGAAGCAGCAATTTTGTTGTCAACAATGGCCTTTTGGAGAGTATCAGTCACGTTATTAACTGACATGATCCTTGAACCGACCTCAGCTCTTGCCATAACGACTTGAGAGATCGCCTGGTCCAAAAAATCCAAGGTGTTCTGCACCCCCACCTTGTCATTACTTTTTAACGAAATCTCCAGCCCTTTTAGGGTCTGAAAGATATTGACGCCTCTTTCTTTAGTCACTGGATCGGCAGAACCCATTTTTGACGGATTAAAAGCCGATGCCGGCCCCCGGGTTTCTATGGAGTTCAAGTCCTTCTGATTTTGAAGCTCACGAGCTTCCTGCTCTTTACGCCGGACATCTTGAAGCTCATCAACTGTCCGAGGGTCCAAAACTCCCGGGCGAGCCACGCCGTCCTCATTCAAGCCGATTCCATTAAAAACTTTACTGCCGGGTATATTCATCGCCACAAATGAATCTTTGTGAGTTTGAATTTGCATGTCCCCGTCATCTCCGAAGTACTCACCTTCACGATCAAAAGGCATCGTTTGAGTTTTAAAACCTCCAAAGATATAACGTTCTCCTAATTTACGATTCCCAATGTTCACGGATTGTTGGAACATCTGCGCGACCTCTTCAGCCGTCGCTCGACGACTTTCAGAGTTTGCTCCGGCGTCACTGGATTGCCCAATTGCAAGCTCTTTTGCCCGAATCAAGATCTCGGACAGCTCGCCCAAGGATTGATCAGAAAACTCCAGGAATGATTTTGCCGAATTTATATTTTTGATAAATTGAGAATTTCCGCGCTCCTCGGTTCTGACCGAAAGCACTCGCGCCGCACCCAACGGATCGTCGGAAGGCTTATTTACCTTTTTTTGCGTCGCCGCTTGATTCTGCAATTCAGACATATCAGAACGATTTTTACTGATATTTTTGTTCACTTGGTTGAATTGCATTTTATCCGCGATTCTCACGTTACATCACCTTTACATTCGTTTTAAATTTAAAATTGTATCAAACATTTCATCTGCCGTTCGAATCAATCGCGCTGAAGCATCGTAAGCTTTTTGCATCTCGATCATCTTCGTTGCTTCTTCATCCAAGCTGACTCCACTGACACTTTCACGGATATTTACCAGTTGAGATAAAATATTTTTTTGCGATTCCTGACTCTTCAGCGCTCTTTCCGCAATAGTTCCGATTTGTCCAACCTGAGAATTATAGAAATCGTCAAAAGTTGAGCCTCCATTATCCATAACTTTACGAAACTGAAGTGTGGAAAGCATATTTGCGATTGTATTATCACCAGGGGAATCCGGACGAGCCGCCGCAGCGATACGACCAACATCCAAAGCAACTGTTTCGTTCATTTTCAGACCTTCAGCAGCACTTTTGGTTTCTTTTGGCATTTCGAAAAATAAAACACCCTTACGCCCGTAACGATCATAGCCTTCGATATGAACTTCGTTCACATTCTTTGCAACCATGTAAGCAAGATTATCAATCGTATTTAAATGCTCTTCAATCAGTTGATCCCGAATCTCGAGCGCTCCACCAATTTTTCCGCCTTTAAATTGTTCCGTCATTTGAAACAAACTGCCATTTTCGCTGGGGCGATAAAAAATTTCAACGCGATCACGGTTGTCTGTACGTGAGGCTTTTAATTCATTGTAACTTGAACCCGAAACAAGGATAGCGGTGTTACCTGCTGTGACCGAAACCATACCATCTTTGCCTTCGGCCCAAGTGATATCAATTTTTTCTCCCATTTTTTTTATCAAGAGATCCCGACGATCCCGTTCGTCATTGGCGGTAGCGCCTTGAACTTCGACTAACTGAATTTTTTCATTTAACTGAGCCAACTCTTTCGAAGTTTGATTGAGTTCTTCGACACTCGTTTCAATTTGTCGATCCAAATCGTCTTGCACACCTTTAAGCTGATCATTCACTCTTTTAAAATCTTGAGCCAAAGCCGTGGCGGATTCTCGCACTAAACTTCTCGACGTCAGACTTTCCGGATTATTTGAAAGTTCACGAAAGCTGTTGAAAAAATCAGTGACGTAGTGATTCAGTCCCTTATTCATTTGTTCGTTATAAATTTGTTCAACTCTGGCTAACGAGTCAGCACGGGAATCCATGTATCCCATGTTCTGACCTTCTTTTTGAATTTGTTTTTCAAGCCAAGGATTATTGGTTCGCGACACAGAACCAGCGCGAGCACCCATTCCGATGCGAATATTTCCAACTCCAATAGGTGGGCTTGTGACAATGTCTACTCTTTGACGTGAATAACCTTCGGTCGACTTGTTAGCAATGTTATGGGACACAGTCTGTAAGGCCGTTTGACTGTTGGACATGGAGCGCTTTCCAACATCCAGCATCGCCGAGATTTTAGACATAATGTCCTCTCCTAGACCTCTTTACTTACGAAATTTCCCGCTTGTTCAGGGCCGGCTTTGTAGTGGCCTTTCTTTTCGTAAGTCTTTTTACCAGTCAAAGTCTCTTTTATATCGTTCATCGAGCCATTCAATGTCTGCAATGCTTTTTGGGCATAAGCTTCATTCTCGCGATTGAACTCCATTAATCTTCTTATCAATAAGTCTAAAGTGGCATGCAACGAACGTAATTGATCCCCTTCCAAAGAAGACATTTTCTGAGCTAAGTCTAACAAACGAGGATTTTCAAAATCCGCTTTGATCACCAAAGCCAATTCTTGAGCGTGTTTGTATCTAAGAGTATCAACCAATCGGATCTTCATCAAAATTTGATCTTTGATTAAATTATTTTCTGTCAACTCATCCAACTGAGCTGACAACAACATTTCTTTTTCTTTTCTAACGACATCCAACAGCTGACGATAAAGAGTCGTCATGTCTTCTAAATTATTTAAAAGTTTACTGTAAGATCTTTCGACAATCGCATCCATGCAGATTTTGTCCTTTAGCTTTCCATCTCGAGATGTTCATCAACCATTTTGTCGGCCACAGCCTTTGCATCCACTTTGTATTTTCCTTCATCAATCAATTGACGAAATTTTTCAACCTTCACCATGTCTACGTCCGGAGCCGCTTTGGCCAACTCTTTGATCCTTCGTGCTTCTTGAGCTCGTGGTGAAAGATCCACTCTCGATGATTCATTTAGATCGCGAGAACCAAGGTCTTTCAGCGGCAAAGATGATTTCTCACTTTTAGTATTTTTTAATGCATCTGTTTTTGCACCATCAACTAAGTTTAAATTTTGTCCCAGCTTATTATGTGTAATTTTCATCTCGAGCCTCCGCTTCTTTTAAGTGTATCATAAAGAGACAACTCTACAAAATCATTCTGGATCCTTTGTCTGGTCTAATGCTATAGACCAGAAGAAGGACCGGGCTTCCGGGCTTAAAAGTCCAACAGTTTGGCCCTGTTCCAAATGTTGGCCTTGGACTAAAGACGGAGCTTGCCCACGAAAAACCATTCGCGACTGTAAACCATCATCGTGCAATATTTCCAAAAGAGTTTCGTCCGGACTTAATTTTATGTTTTGTGCGATTCGCCCGGCCATTGGATTTTGCAATTTTAAGAGTGTCGAATTTTCCGTCGACTTTCTTTCGAACTCATAAGTGATTGGAAATTTCCCAGGTGAAATTTGGTTGTTCACTTGAAATTCAGCTCTATTTTCCACCGAGATTGGCCCTTTAATTTTATCAATTCTTTGTTTTAATCCAGCGGCTTCACCATAACGCTCAATAAGTTGACTGTAGATCATATCCGCCATGCCGATGCCACCACGATCACCCCATTTTTCAACATGCTCTTGATCCAACTGCTCACGAAAAATTTTCTCGCCTTGATTTTGTTTGATGAATCCTGATTCATGAACGGTCGAACGCATCGCTTTGACCATCTCTCGTAAAAATTGTTTTTCGTAAAGTTTAGAAACGTCTTTGAATTGCTGATCGATTTGATCTGGCGTTAGAGGTTGCCTTCGGAGTGGCCTTGCCCCACTGGCTGAATCAACCATGGGCCACTTCCGTTAAGAAAAAAAAAGGGGAGTTGAGTCCGAGAATCTCGTGCATCCTGCACTTGACTCTTATCTGCCCGTGAGCACCATTCCTTGGCCTCTGCTGAGCTTTGTCTACTGTTTCCTGCGAGAAACTTTTGACTCTTGACCTTCCATGGTTCGCGATCTCATTCTCACCCTCCCCGAGTTTTAAACCCATCCATGGGTCTAAAACAAAAACATAATCCAATACTTTTATTTTAGTTAAACATGTTTCATTTCGAAACAAAAATCTCATAAAACTTCAAGCTCCCCGTGCAAAGCTCCAGCTGCCTTGATGGCTTGAAGTAAAGTAATCAGGTCTTTAGGACTGACTCCAAGCTTATTTAAGTTCTGGACTAGATCCCCAACGCTCACTCCGCTATCCAAAACCGCCATTTTTTCTTCTTTAGAAGGTTCTTTTTTATCTTTTGAATCCGCACCAACTTTAACTGAAATTCCTCCGTGAGCCACAGCCACTTTTGAAACTTTAACTCTTTCTCCAATGACAACGGTGCCTGTTTTTTCATTGATGATAACCACGGCGCGTGTGTCCGGATTGACGTTGATTGATTCAATCGTCGCTAATAATTCAACTCCACGATTTTCGTATGAAAATGGCGTGACGATATCAATCGTTCCAGCATCCTTCGCCGAAGCATAGTGGCCGCTGAGTTCTTTATTGATCGTCAACATCGTTCGGGCCGCGGTCGTAAAATCTGGATTGTGTAATGTTAAACGAAACATTTTTCGAGAAGCGAAATCACCCTGCACATCTTTTTCAATGATGGCGCCATTGGGGATTCGACCTGAAGTCAGATGCATATCCTTGCCATCTCCACCGATCGTCACTGTTCCTTGAGCCACTGCAAACACTTGTTCATTTCCAGCTCGCAGAGGCGATTGCAACAAGGTTCCTCCTTGCAAACTGGAAGCATCGCCAATAGCACTCACGGTGATGTCTAAGGGATTTCCCGCTTTAGCAAATGCCGGCAATGTTGCGGTGATAATTACACCCGCCACATTTTTACTTTGCACATCCACACCATCTAATTTAATTCCAAGTTTATCTAACATTCTGGCCATGCTTTTCGAAGTGAATTCACTTTTTCCATCGCCAGTCCCTTTAAGTCCAACCACAAGTCCGTAACCAATGAGTTGATTTTCCCGCACGCCCCGAATGCTGGCGATGTCTTTCAAACGAGCCGCATTGGCCCAATCCGCTGCTAATAAAACCAACAGTACCGAAATTGGCCATAATGTTTCTTTTAGTCGATTGATCAGAATTTTTTCCATCTACTCGCTCTTTTCTTTTTTACGAAGGCTCACCACATCAAATTGTGGATCCAAAAGTTTATTCGAACTCACACCTTCATCATTGTAATCTTCTGGGCGAAGCATTCCCGTCACAATGACTTTGTATTCTCGTTTTCCGATCATGAATGGCTGCGATCCTTTAATTCGATAATTGCCATCGGGAAGTTTTTCGACGATACGAGTTTGAATTTGTTGAATCTCAGCAAAATCCTGCTTTTCTTCTTTGGGCTCTTTTGCTGCTTCGGGCGAAGCTTTTGCCGGTACCGCATTCGCCGCCGCCGCTTTTTCCGAAGCCGGAGCTCGCTCTGCCGCCGCTTTTTCCGCAGCTAATTTTTGTTGCAGTAAAGCTTCTTTTTCTTGATCTTCAAGCTGTTTAAGTAATTTTTTGATGACGCCAACTTTAGTTTCAACCTGTTTGAAGGCGGGTCCTTCCATGCGGATATTCAACATATCCCCTTCGCGGCGCGATTTATTTTGTGCAAACAAATAAGACCCCTGACCTTCCATCACCCACATGGATCCAGCTTGGCTACCTAACTCAGCTTCATCTTCCATTCTGGATTTGGTCATTTTTTTATATTGTCGATTGTCGGTAAAACCAATTTGTGGATTTTCAGAATATCGCGTCGACGTTTCTTTAACCTCGACTGATTTTGGTTTTTCTTCGGAATCACCAAAGTACTTGTTCCATGTCGAACATGAACTCATCAGCAAAAAACTAAAAATCAAAAAACTTCTCATTGAATCACCACGCTGTTGTTGTCTTTAATTTTACCCATCATCAATTTTTGGCTATCACTGCTTTTTATTTTAATTATGTCGCCAATGTATCCTGACTCTTCCGCAACAGCGCTTACGCTCATTTCGAAATCTGGATTTTCAACATGCGCTTTTAAGATTTGTCCTCTTTTTATCGTCACTTCACGTTTAAGATCAGAAGCGCCCACCACGCTACCTACCGGAAGCGAACGCATGATGGTCGCGCCTAACATTTGATCCATGGGTAAAAAGCCATCTTTGGAATTTGATATTTCCGTACGCTTAAGTTCCAGATCCTTGGGTTGAATTTTTTGCAAGGCCGGAATCCAACGTGTTGTTACTGGAACGGTCTTGTAAGTTTTTACTCGTACCGATACCCACAATTTTTTTCCTTCGGCTTCCACTGGAATTAAAAACGCCGTTTTTATTGGCAGCTCTTCAACAGACACATTCCAATTTTTAGCTTTAATATTGGGAAGTTTATCAATATAAATTTCAAAATCGCAGTCGTTGCACTGGGTTTGCAATTGGTTTAAAATTTTTCTTTCCAATTCTGATTTTACAACTTGTTCACTGAATTGAATTTGAATTATTTCAGGAATCTGCCACCGAGCTCCCAAATCATTCAAATTTGATTTTTTAATTATTTTTAATATCTCTTGGCGCGATAAACTGATTTGATCTTGCCCGCTCGAAATTTTTTTTGTGATCAACTCGGGATCAATTTTCAGTTCAGCAATTTTTTTTATTATATTCTCGATCGGTTTTTCAATTCGAACTAAATCCAACATTGTAACTTCTGATTTTTTTGCAACTTCAATATTCGCGTCTAGAATAATTTCAACACGCGAGCCTGTATCTGTATGTGGCACTTGAGCTTTTGCTAAGCCCAAATTAAAAATTAAAATTACAAAAACCAACGAGCAAAATTTCATCATTATCTCATATTATTTGTTGATTGCAGCATTTGATCCGCGGTTTGAATCACTTTACTGTTTGTTTCGTAGGCTCGTTGCGCCGTAATCATATTGACCATTTCATCAACAATGTTCACGTTGCTGGCCTCAAGTTGTCCTTGCGCCAACGCACCAGTTCCATTCAAACCTGGGCGACTCACGACGGGCTGACCGCTGGAAGGGGTTTGCATGAATAAATTTTTGCCCATGGCACGCAGCCCGGCTGGATTCACGAAGTTAGCAATGTCAATCTGTCCAATCGGAGCAGGAACATCACTTAGTCCTTGAATCACTCTCACTTCCCCGGCGTTAGAAATTTCAATTCCCTTAACATTGGGAGGAAGCGTGATTTCTGGTTGAAGAATATTTCCATTTTTATCAACAATTTTTCCGGTGGCATCTTTTCGAAAAGATCCATCACGAGTGTAAGCCAATTGTCCATCGGGCGTCAGGATTTGAAAAAATCCTGAGCCTTCGATCATCATATCCAGCGGATTTTTCGAAATCACCGCACTGCCGCTATCAAAATCTTTTTGCACCGCTGCGGTTTTTACACCAAGTCCTGTTTGCACACCATTTGGAGAATACGAATTGGCTCCAGTCGCTGTTCCTGGTTCTTTTTCAGTATGATATAACAAATCTTCAAATTCGGCTCGGGATTTTTTAAAACCGTTCGTCGAAACGTTAGCAATATTATTGGCGATGACATCCATGTTATTTTGCTGAGCCGCCATCCCAGTTGCCGCTGTGTTCAAACTTTTAATCATAAAATTCCCCTCTATAATCCTGTTTTCCCAACAACATTTACAAGTTTATCCGACATGGAATCATAGGCACTGATCGCTTTTTGAGTGCTTTCAAAAACACGATGAGTTTGAATCATATCTGTCATTTCCTTCACAACATTGATATTACTCATTTCCAGATGTCCACCTTGCACTGTTGCGTTGGGCATATTGGTGATTTCCGCGTTTACATTGGATTTAAAACCATAAAGCTGATGTCCCATTTTTTGTAAACTGTCTGGTTTTTCAACATTGATGATAGATAATTTTCCACGATTTTCATTTCCTTCCAGGACCTCGCCGGAATCAGAAATTGTCACCGGGGCTCCGCCCGAAATCTGGATGGATCTTGTCGAAGGATCTGCTGCAGAATCACCAGAAGCGGACAAAACAGGATGGCCTTCTTTTGTAACTAGACGTCCATTTCCATCCAATGTGAAATTTCCGCTACGGGTCAGTCGCACACCTTGCGGAGTTGCCACTTCAAAAAAACCTTTTCCATTGATAGCCACGTCGAGGGGATTTCCTGTTCGCTTTAAACTGCCTTGCGAAAAATCAGTAAAAGTTCCTTTGGCGTCGACAAAACTTTTATCACCGCCTTGCATGTCGTAAAAACTTTCAACTGATGCCGGCACTCGTGGGACCTGAATGACGGTCGGAGATTTTTCGTTGGCTGAAAGATATTCGTTAAAAACTTGCTGATCACGTTTGAAGGCGGGGGTATTTACGTTCGCAATATTATTTGCAATGGTATCGAGTTTTAGACTTTGCGCCATGGCTCCGCTTAATGCTGTATAAACTCCTTTGGTACTCATCCCACCTCCGCAACAAAGATAAGAGCAAGGCTCATTCCATCTCGACTAAGGTATGGAAAAACATTTCTGGACTCAAGCGAGTGCGAATGAAAGCCGAAACAAGCAGAAATTCAGAGGGAACTCGACTTTAGTCGATTCAATTTCTTGGCGCTCTTAATGCCGGACCGTCAAAACAATCGCTCGACGTGTTTCTTGTTCTTCGAGATAGTAGAAGGAATGTTGATCCGATTATCTGTCTTCCTGTTCTTCGTTTTGACAATCTCTTTTTTTGGTTCGAGGAGTGGGGCTTCCACTCCTCCGAGCCAAAAACTAAAGCCCTTCGAAAACTCATCTCTTGAAGGACAAAGTCTTAAAGAAAAACTCAAGACACTCACCTTGAATAACACGCGTTCCAGCTCGAGCGCTTTGATTTTTGATTTGCCTGTGACCTACAACAAACAAGTCAGCAAATGGATTGATTATTATCAGACCAAAGGACAACGCTGGTTTCGTGAATGGCTGGCGCGCTCTTCGACTTATATGCCTTTTATTCAAAAAGAATTGAACCGCGCTAATTTACCAACTGACTTGGCTTTTATGGTGATGATTGAAAGTGGTTTTTCCCCTTATTCAATGAGCACCGCTAATGCGGTTGGTCCCTGGCAATTTATCGAATCCACGGGCACGCGCTATGGTTTAAGTAAAAATTGGTGGATTGATGAACGAAAAGATTTTGGAAAAAGCACTTTCGCCGCCATTAAATACATCAAAGATCTCTATGAAGAATTTGGCAGCTGGTATCTTGTTGCCGCAAGTTACAACATGGGCGAAAATGGCTTGCGAAAGCAAATCAAAAAACATAAAACCAAAGACTATTGGGCCTTAATTAAACTGAAAGCACTTCCCGTGGAAACTCAGGAATACGTTCCAAAAATATTAGCCGCAATGTTGATTTCAAAAGCACCAAATCTTTATGGGTTTCGCGATATTCTTCGTCGCGATATTTTGGACTACGATGTTGTCTCTGTGCCCGGCGGCACGGAAATCGACAGTCTTGCTGATCATTTGGGAATCACTCGCAAAGCTTTAAAAGACTTAAACTCGGAATTGATTCTTGGCTATATTCCAAGACAAATTTCACAACACGATATCCGTGTACCCAAAGGATCAGTCAGTCTTGTTTCCCAATATTTGGAAGTTCGACGCGGCAAAAATTGGGAGTGAACGCCATGCTGGTACAAAAATATGGCGGAGCCACACTTTCAAGTCCTGAAAAAATAAAAGCCGTTGCTCAAAAAATCTCTCAGCTTTCGAAAAGCGGACAAAAGCTGATCGTCGTGGTCAGCGCTATGGGGAAAACTACAAATTCATTGATTGAATTGGCGAACGCCGTATCACCTCAACCTGATCCTCGGGAAATGGATATGCTGTTGAGCGTGGGCGAAAGAATCAGTATGGCCTTGATGAGCATTGCTCTGAATGACTTAGGTTGTCCGGCAATTAGCTTTACGGGCTCGCAAGCCGGAATCTTCACCAATGATTCCCATGTCAACGCGATGATTATTGATGTGAAGGCTTACCGAGCCGCCGAAGCTTTGGATCATAAAAAAGTTGTCATCCTGGCTGGCTTCCAAGGCGTTTCACCAACGACAAAAGAAATCACCACCTTGGGTCGCGGTGGTTCGGACACGACAGCAGTTGCAATGGCAGCGGCTTTTAAAGCCGAACGCTGCGAGGTTTTAAAAGATGTCTCGAGCGTTTTTACAGCTGATCCAAATCTTATCGATAAAGCTCAAGCCATTAAAAAATTAAATTATTATCAAATGCTCGAAATGACTTATTGGGGAACCAAAGTTTTACATTATCGCTCGGTCGAGCTAGCTCGTTCGAAAAAAGTAAATCTTTATATTGGCCCCGCTCATTCGCTAGAGGAAGGCACTATGATCACAGAAAAATCTGGAAATGAATTTGAAAGCTCGAAAGCTTTGGCTATCAGCACTCACTCTTGGGCCTTAGCCCTTCGTGTGCAAGGCGAGAATTTGACCGATGCTTGGGAAACTTTGCAAAGTGAATTTGCACAAAATAAAATTACCTTTGGCCAATTTTTGCATTCTCGCAAAGGTTCGCAAGGCTTTGATTTTTTTGTCACCGGTCCCGAAGAGTTTTTAAAGTCTATTCGCGAAAACGAAATGCATTTTAAAAAAATGCTTGTCGACAAAAACGAAATCGCTGTTGTCAGCTTAACTTGCACAGGAACCAGCAATCCGCAAATTTACAATTCCGTTCTGCAAACTCTGAAGGCCGACAAGATTTTTCCTGAAGAGGTTTTAACAAGCTCAATGTCTGTCGTTGTCTTGCTACCAAAAAAAATGAAAGACATGGCGGTGAGGTCTCTTCACCGCTTAATCGAATCTTAGGGCTTTTGTTTTAAAGAATAAGTTTTCACTTGATAGCGATTGCTGACCTTCTGCCAAATCGTCGTGCTGTTAGGCCCAGTGACTCCGTCTGGCCCGGTCATTCCCGACATACCTGGAGAAAATTTGCTATTTGGCGGTTTATAAGGATTCACATCCGTTGGGCCGCGATAAGTTCCATTACTTGAATAAGTTCCGCCGCCACCAGATCGAGAACCAAAACTTCCTCCACCGCCACCACCAGAACCCCAAGTACCGGAATAAACTTGCTGACTGTTTCTTTCAATCCCACCGCCACCACCACCAGCCGAATTTCCATTATCATTATTGCTACCACCATTGGGATTCAAAGCGGCGCCAGAACCTTTTTTACCACCTGGATCCTCACCGATTTCAGCGCGTCCCGCACCAGCCATAGGCAACGCTCCCGGAGCTAAACCCGTACCCGAATTTTCTGTCCCCAAACCCGAAAGACCACCAGCCGTATTTAAGAGCGGAGCTGCACCTCCACCAATATTCTCAAGTGTTGGCGTCGCCTGGCTAGTAGTGCTTAGACAACGTGGATCGCTGGGGCTTTTCATACACACGCAAACCATGTTGGATGCGGCAAAAGCAGGATTATCACAGTTCTGCGGGCCACCATTACAACCCGGTGCAAATGGATTACTGGCACAAAGCGCACCTCCACTGGTCGCTGCGGTAAAAGCAGCACACTGCTGAGAAGCCTGAATAGAACCCATCACCTGAGCAACGTTCTGTTGAGCGGCTTGAACTCGCGAACCATAACTTTTACATTTTTGTAAATCATCGCTGACATTAGAAGTGCTTGATTCCAGAGCGCTGTAACCCGAATAAGCTTCTGGACACTTTTTAAAAGCTTTTGCAACAGTACCGCAGGAAGAAATACAAGAGTTTCGATTTGAGTTACACATAGTTTCAAAACCGACAAGTGCCGCATTCATTCCACCGGCGGCTGTCGACATACCTGAACAGGCTAATTGCAAACTCATTTGCCCCACTGTACGAAGTCCCGCAGCTGCCACATTTAAACCTTGTGTCCACTTGGCCATTTCACCTTGCTCAGGATCACAATTTTTCTCTGCCGAAGCTTTATCTTCTTCGCATTTCGCAATCCCTTGTTCGGCTTCCTGACAAATAGCTAATTCGTTTTCTGAAAGTTCTGATGAATTTCTTTCACAGCAAGCACTATAGCCGCCGTCCGAGCCCTGCATATTACAACCATCTTTTATATGCGTCTTATAAAAATTTTCGGATTCTTCATAAGTATAAAAATGAAAAGAAAATGGCTTAGTACATACGGAACTTGCCGAACTAATAACATTAGGACTAGGAGTAGAATTAGCCGCCGGCGGACTGTTAGCCTCAGGTCGTTGCGCTCCTTCTTGTTGTGTTTGACTGGGCTGTGATGACGAAGCTGCTGTTGGAGGTGGAGTGTTTCCAGATGGTGGTGGCGCGCCTTCTTGTTGTTCAGCATTGTTAGGCAAATTAGTCATGCCAGCTTGCATTTCCACTCCTTCATTTGGAAATTGAGCAATGCCATTCGCAGGTCGTGGAGTTTTCTTTGGAGGAGTATTATTACCCTGCTTTGGGTTTCCCTTTTTTGGAGGAGGAGCTATGACCTTTTTTCCACTGTCCGCCCCTGTCGGAGGGGGGGATATTGCTTGAGGTTTAGGCGATTTATACCCCTCGCAACAAACAACATATTTGCCGAACCTTGGCCGACTAGTACAATCACTTCGACCAAATACCCAACCATTTGCTTCTCTTACATCTGTAAAAACGTTTACAAGATTTAATCCATTAGGGCAATCTTGCGCCTGAAGTGTCACGGCAAAGAATGATATGGAAAGAACTAAAAATAGTGTTCTATTTTTGATAAACATCAAATCCCCCAGCTAGCTAATAGCTTATCGTCATTTCCTTTGAAACTCTTGATTTTCGCTTAAGGAATCTCAAAATGAAACATTCTATTTCCGCTTATTGTGTTTTTTACGATAGATCTCGCGACTAGCTCGGTTCTGCATGTGTTTAAGTTTCTTAGCTTCTTCGGGGGTCACTGTCCCATCGGCTTCAGCTCTTTTTTCGGCTTTTTCGATGCGATGTTGACGTCGCTTTAAACGATGCTCTTCCTTTTCAGTTAATTGACCGGAGGCTTTACCTTCTTCAATTCTTTTTTCTTGATTTTCTTGTCGTTGATCGACCGGGTCCGCTGGCGTTTCTTCGGCAAAGGTTCCGAGAGAAATCAACATAACAAACAAAATTACTTTTTTCATTTTGGCTCCTTTAAAGTTTTTAAAACAACGTCCTTTTATCGGATAACCAAAGCAAAACTAAAGTCGCTATCTACCTTTTTCTTACTCACAAAGATGTCAATATAAATGTTGCCATCTTTGTGAGTAAGAAAAAGACACAATACCTTCATCATTTAATTTCAAGCTAAGCTCCGCTAAAATAAAAAGGGGGCTAAATTATAGCCCCTTTAAATGAAATAAATTTCAGAAAATTCTAATTTCTAATTAGTGCTTAGAAGATTTTTTCTTATCTTTAGCGCCAGTTTTAGAAACTTTTCCTTCTTCTGTATCTAGATCCAAAGCTTCCGTCGCTACAGCCTCACCTTTCGAAGCGGCAAGGGCATCTACATCCATCAGTAATTTACCAATCCCGTTTGCGGATAAAATTTGCGCACGAAGATCAACCATAGCTTGAGGATGTTCTTTCAAGAAATTTTTCGCCTGATCGCGACCTTGTCCCATACGCTCACCTTTATAGCTGAACCATGCACCTGATTTTTCAACCATGTTCGCAGTTACCGCCAAATCTAAAATGTCGCCCTCTGCGGAAATTCCTTCACCAAACATCAAATCAAATTCCACTTTGGTGAACGGCGGAGCCATTTTATTTTTTACCACTTTCACGGCAGTGCGATTACCTATGACATCTTCCCCGTTTTTCAAGGCGCCCACACGGCGAACATCCAAACGAACAGAAGCATAAAATTTCAAAGCATTACCGCCAGTTGTCGTCTCTGGATTTCCAAACATCACGCCAATTTTCATACGAATTTGATTGATGAAAATAACCAAGGTTTGTGAACGATTGATGGCCGCAGTTAATTTTCGCAAAGCTTGCGACATTAAACGCGCTTGCAAACCCATGTGGCTATCGCCCATTTCGCCTTCGATTTCAGCGCGAGGAACAAGGGCCGCCACAGAATCCACGATCAACACGTCGATGGCTCCAGAGCGCACCAATGTTTCGGTAATTTCTAAAGCTTGTTCACCCGTGTCCGGTTGAGAGATCAAAAGATCTTCGGTATTCACGCCTAATTTCCGAGCGTAAGATACATCAAGAGCATGTTCCGCATCGACGAAAGCAACTACTCCGCCTTTTTTCTGAGCTTGAGCAATCACTGACAAAGCCAAAGTTGTTTTTCCTGAAGACTCTGGGCCATAGATCTCGACAATTCTTCCTTTAGGAAGACCGCCGATACCTAAAGCGATATCTAAGCTCAGGGCCCCCGTGCTGATCGTTTCAAAATCTTTGATCAAGCTGTCGTTTGCGCCCAAACGCATGATCGAGCCTTTACCAAATTGCTTCTCGATCGTGGACACTGCCAAATCAAGAGCTTTTGCTTTTTCGGTTGTTGCCTTAGAATCCATATTCGAACTGGTTGTATTCGCCATTTTCTACCTCTTTTTTGTTGTTAAAGTTTTTTCCTTACTTCTTTTTAAGTTCGTCATCCAAATTGTCAGGGCAGCACACTCTGAATCAAAAACTCTATCGCGAAATTCACTGCGTGGTCTTGAATCTCCACGCGAGAACCCTTAAAGAGTTTTTTTTCCGCAGCTTCAAAGTTTGGTCCACACACGGCGAACCACACTGTTCCCACAGGTTTTTCGGGTGATCCTCCGCTCGGACCCGCAATTCCTGTGATAGCTACAGACCAATCAGAATGTATCTGTCGGCGCACTCCATGCGCCATTTGGCGAGCGATTTTGTCGCTCACGGCACCCTCACTCAGAAGGGTGTCTCGACGAACCCCAAGAAGATCCTCTTTCACTTGATTCGAGTAACTAATGACAGAACCCAAAAAGATATCAGAAACCCCGGGTTGCTCTGCCACGTAAGCCGAAAGTCTTCCTCCAGTACAACTTTCAGCAAAGCTCAAAGTGAGCTTTCTCGAGCGAAAGATTTCGATGAGTTGAGTTAGTGTTGTTGGATTTTTCATTTCTTAAAATCCCGCTGTGACCACTTGAGAACCTAACCAAGATGTCTTTGTGTAAATCACTTGTAAGACAATATTAGCTATAATTCCTGCGGCAACATCATCAGCGACAACACCAAGACCGCCTCGAACCTTCTTATCTATATATCCTATGGGAAATGGTTTTAAGATGTCCAGAAAACGAAATAGAAAAAATCCAATGGCGTAACTTTGCCAGCTAATGGGAAGCCACGTCATCGTGATCAAAAAACCTAAAACCTCATCAATCACAATCTCTTTCGAGTCATGGCCACCATTTTTTTTCTCGTAAAGTTCAGCGGACAAAATTGCGACGGGGAGCATTAGGACCGTAAAGATCATCGCAAAAAACGGCCCCCAATAATTCAAAAGCAAAGCTAAAGGCAGGCAAGCAAGGGTACCCCAAGTCCCGGGCGTCTTGGGAAGTCGACCAATGCCAAAAAATGTAGCTAAAGAAATTAAAAATGTGCGAGCCACGTCCATGGCCGAATCATCCTCGAATTCGCTCAAGATTCCAACAGCTTTTTCACTGATAAAGTTAAACCATAAGTCATGATTTTTTCTTCCTGGGAAGCCTGAGCTGGATCTTTTCCTTTTTCCAGAGCGAAACCTTCGAAACGCCCTTCAACTCTTTCCCCCGACTGAATGGCTTTTTCCACAAGTTCGTCCACTTTTTGAATATCTAAAAAACAAAAATCAATATCCATCTGAGCTCGACGATGGAAACGACAGTCGAAATCTTTAAAAATAAAACTAACTGGTGCTTTATGAACCTGAATCTTTTCAAAAACCTTAACCCCGATGGAAAGCTCGGCTCCCATAGCTAAAGCACCGAAATACATCGAGCCCAAGTGATTTCGAGTGATGTAACCCAGCTTCACGCGAACGATGCTTCTGTCCGCCGACAATTCTATGACCCTGGGTTGCATAAATCCAAGTAAGGGAATTTTTAACAATGAGAAGGTTTGAAGCAACGTATTCAGTTTAAAATTTTTCATTATTGCTTTTGCCCTTCGAGGTTAGTGTTGTATTTTGGCCTTCGACTCAAATTTCATATTAACAAGTGCGGCAGGTCCATAGAAAAATTAGTTATTTTTTCTTTGGGACCAGCCCTGTTTTTTACGAAATTTTGGATCCTGCATGAATTTTTTAGCAATATAGGATAACGCTTCACTTTTTTTTCTTTGATCACATTTTTTCATCCAGGGATGAAGAAGTGCATTTGGTAATAATTGTTCCCAAATTATCTGTGAAAAATATTTCTTACTTTTAGGCCTGATTGCATAGACCAACTCGCAGTCCATAGCCTCCGCAACTCGAGCTAATGTTGCCAAACTAATTGAACCCCGTTCTTCACATTTTTCATAATCTGCATAAGCAGAATGGGACACATTAAGTTTTTTGGCGACAGTAGTTGTTGCTAAAAAAAGTCCAGTCCGTGCTATTTTTAACCGACTTTCTTGGCTAGTCGTCCACGGTTTAATTTGTTCATGCAAATATGGACTTAAAGACTTGTCGCTCTGGGGTCGACCTGACTTTATATTCCAAAATTTAAATGCTTTTTGTAATTCGTTTTCAGTTAGCCTATTCATGTGTACCTTACCTCCGACTCAGAAAGATTGAAGGTTATAACTTGCAATCCTTCTGAGCAGGTAGGTAAGTAGGTCTGTACACTGTTGACTTGTGAACCTCGGGTGTTCTCTTCGTTATTCGGATGCCATTATATATTAAGACTCTAGAATTTCTTGACTCTTCCGGGCGATCTAAGAAAAATTTTGTATGGCTACTAGCAGACGACCTCCGCGCACAGCAAGAAATGTCATGATGGATCTTTTGGCTCGTCGTGATCATTCTGAAAGAGAACTTAGACAAAAACTGAAATTGCGGGAGTTTGCAATTGAGGACATTGAAAAAGCCCTAGTTTATGCCCATGAGCATAATTGGATTGGCGAAAACACCAAGCTAGCCGAAACTTTAGCACGAGCTCTGCATCGTAGGGGTAAGGGCATTCAAAGCATCAATAATTCATTGATCAAAAAGGGCCTACCAAAAGTAGCTATGGATTTAGATCTCGAATACGAAAAAGCCTTGGCCTTAGTTGCATCAAAACGGCGAACGAAAAAATATGCTGACGTGAGTGATCCTAAAATTAGAGCCAGTTTGGGCCGGTTCCTGCAATCCCGAGGCTTTCCTCAGCAAATTATTCGTAAAGTTTTGCTTGAGCTGCGAGTTGTGACTTGATCCTGCTGAATAAAAGTTTAAAACTGTCGGGATATGCCAACAACAAAAAATAACAGCAGCCATCAAATTCGACAAACCTTTGTCGATTATTTCAAACGCCAAGGACACACCATTGTCCCCAGCTCTTCTTTGATTCCCGAAAACGATCCCACTTTGCTTTTTGCCAATGCGGGAATGAATCAATTTAAAAATACTTTCGTTGGAATTGAAAAACGAGATTACAGCCGTGCCGTTTCAGTGCAAAAAGTTGTACGTGCAGGTGGTAAACACAATGATTTGGAAAATGTTGGCTTCACCGCCCGACATCATACCTTTTTTGAAATGTTGGGAAATTTTTCTTTTGGCGATTACTTTAAAAAAGATGCGATCCATTTTGCTTGGGAACTTTTGACCAAAGATTATGGAATTCCCAAAGAAAAACTTTATGTCACCGTTTTTGAAACTGACGATGAAGCCGCTGATATTTGGCACAAACAAGAAGGCATTCCACGCGATCGCATTTTTCGTCTGGGTGAAAAGGATAACTTTTGGAGAATGGGCGACACCGGTCCTTGCGGGCCGTGCACAGAAATTTTTTATGATCACGGTCCCAAAGCAGGTAAAGAATCAGATCCTTTCAAAGGCATTGTTGGCGGCGAAGATCGATTTGTTGAAATATGGAATTTAGTTTTCATGCAGTTCTACGAAAAATCCCCTGGCGTCATGGACCCACTTCCAAAACCTTCTGTTGATACGGGCTCGGGGCTCGAGCGCGTGGTTGCCGCTCTTCAAGGAAAATTTAATAACTATGATACGGATTTATTTTCTCCGATGATCGAAAAGGCCTGTAAAATTTCCGGTGCGGATTATGTCACCGACCTCGATATCTTAAAAAAGAATCCTGCGGTTGCAGAAAAAACTGCGGCACTGCGAGTTTTGGCTGATCACTGTCGGGCTACTGGTTTTTTAATTGCCGATGGCGCTTTACCCAGTAACGAAGGTCGCGGTTATGTTTTGCGAAGAATTCTTCGTCGCGCTATTCGTTTTGGACACAAGCTCAATTCCGAAAAATCGCTATTGCCAGGAATGGTTGAATCCCTTATCCAACACATGGACGATGTTTATCCCGAATTACAGCAACGTCGTGAACTGATCATTTCCACTGTCAAAGATGAAGAGTCTCGCTTTCTGACAACTTTGGATCAAGGCACACAAATCTTGAATGAAGAGTTAAAAAAAGTTCAATCCAAAGGACAAAAAGTAGTTTCTGGAGAAGTTGTTTTCAAACTTTACGACACCTATGGATTTCCCGCAGACTTAACTCGGGTTATTGCCAACGAACAAGGTCTGACGATCGACGAGAAAAATTTTGATGAGCAAATGGAAGAGGCTCGCACAAAAGCAAAAGCTTCATGGCGAGGTCAGTCCCTTGCCGCCGACGAAAGTCATTTGATTCAGTTAACTCAAAAAATTAAACAGGCTTCCGGCTCAACAAAATTTGTTGGTTACGAACATCTTTCAAATAAAGGCAAAGTGTTGGCTTTATCAAATGGCCAAAAAGAAGTCAGTGTTCTGAATTCCGGCGAAAAAGGTTTTGTTATTCTGGATGAAACTTCATTTTATGCTGAAGGCGGAGGCCAAGTCGGTGATCTGGGGCACATGGTCCTGGGCCCGTTGAGCACTCAGACTCAAGATATTTCTGTCTTCAATACGACTCAACAAAATTCTGTTTACTTGCACCACATTCAGGTGAACAAAGCTTCACTTAAAATTGGCGATGTGGTAACCGCACAGGTGGAAAATCGAGACCGCAGAAACACCATGGCCAATCATTCCGCCACTCATCTTATGCATGCAGCTCTTCGGCAAGTTTTGGGAACTCATGTTGGTCAAGCTGGCTCGGTCGTAGACCCCGCGCGATTGCGTTTTGATTTCACTCACAATAAAGCGATGAAGGCAGAAGAAATTGCGAAAGTGGAAGAGCTGGTGAATGAACAAATTGCTTTGGGAATTAAGGTCGAGTCCGAAACGATGTCGCATAAAAATGCTCTTGAATCAGGTGCCATGGCTTTATTTGGCGAAAAATATGGTGATCAAGTGCGCGTCCTTCGCATGGGGAATTTTTCCTGTGAGCTGTGCGGCGGCACTCATGTCAATAACACTTCACAAATTCGCGTTTTTAAAATTGTTTCCGAGACTGGAGTCAGCTCCGGTGTTCGTCGTATAGAGGCCCTCACGGGCGAAGTGGGAATTCGCTATTTGATGGCTGGCGCACAGGAAGCTCTGGAAGCAAGAAAGACTGTGGGACTTCCCGCTTCATCTTTGGATATTTTATCCTCGCAAGGGCAAGAACTCAGCCAGTATATTGAACAAAAACGCGAGGAAATCCGCACTCTTGAAAAAGAAATTCGAAAAATTCAAGGCTCAAAAATTAATATCGACGAACTGGCCTCGAAAGCTTCTTCGTTTAAATCTAAAACTGGAGTTTCCGGCAAACTCGTTACGGTGGCCTTGGATCTGGATGACCGTGAGGTACTAGCTCAAGTTACTGATCACTTAAAAAATAAAATCCAATCTGGAGTCGTCGTCGTCGTTGGACGAGGCGAGCAAAGCCACCCAATCATTGTCAGCGTCAGTAAAAATTTGTCGGCCGAACACAAGGCCGGTGATTTACTGAAGGAAATCGCGGGCATCATGGGTGGTAAAGGCGGAGGACGCCCTGACTTTGCTCAAGGAGCTGCGCCTCAAAGGGAAAAGTTGCAGGAAGCCTTCGATAAAATTCAGCTTCAGTTTAAAAATTAGAATATTTCACCTAAGACTTTCGCCAGCAAATTGATGCTGGGTGCCTTTTCTAAGCTCTTGCTTGTGGCTGGCCTATGGTCTAGTTGTGGCGCTAACAAAGGAGTCTTATATGAAAATATCAGCTTTAGTTTTCTTAACCTGTCTTAGCGTTTCGACATTCGCAACCGCGAAACCAGTGTTAAAATGCGCAGTACCCTCTGAAGACGCAAAAAAAGTTACAGTCGTTGTTGATGTTGGTAATGATATTTCTGTCGATTTTATCCGCTTAACTTTGGTTGAGGGCGAAAAAACTATCGGTTATTTTTCACAAATTGAAAAAGGTGAATTTTCTTCTCAAATGTCTGCTGGAGTAATGGGACTACTCTTAGTTTCAGAAACTTCTCGTCAAGAAAATGGCGTTGTTAGAAATGCTGGCTTCATCGGAATTCGTAAAGAAGGAAATAAACTGAACGGATTCATTTCAGTTCAATCAAATGTTTATCCTCTTGAGTGCACAGCTGTTAATGGGACTGAAATTTAATTAGTCGATTTAAAATTTAAAGATTTCAAAAGGAGCCCACAAGGCTCCTTTTTTTTATTCTAAAACGAGGGGTCTGCCCTATCACTTCAAGAAAATAAAAAACCCAAGCTTCCACTTGGGTTTTTGTAAAAACATAAATTTCGAATAAACCAATTATCGTTTTGAGTATTGGTAGCGACGACGAGCTCCAGCTCGGCCGTATTTTTTTCTCTCGACCATTCTTGGATCGCGTGTGACATAACCGGCTTTTTTCAAAGTCCCTTTATTTTCAGCGTCCATAGCGATCAAACAACGAGTGATTCCTAAACGGATCGCTCCGGCCTGACCAGACTCACCGCCACCTGTTACAGTGACTCGAGCATCGAATTTTCCTTGTTGTTCAAGTAACTCAAGAGGTTGCAAAATCACCATGCGAGATTGCATTCTTCGCAAATAATCATCGGCTTTTTTTCCGTTGATCGTGATCACGCCTTTTCCAGGTTTCATGAATACGCGCGCAGCGCTTGTTTTTCTTCTTCCAGTTGCATAAAAAATTTTTTCAGCAGCAGCAGCCATTCTTAATCCCTTTTCGCAATTTTATAAGCTTCAGGTTTCTGAGTCGCATGAGGATGATCAGAACCAGGAAAAGCTTTAAGTTTTAAAATCGTATGTCGAGTCATTTTATTTGTCGGAAGCATTCCACGAACGGCTTCAGTCATAATAAAAGTAGAATCTTCTTTGCGCATTTGCTCAGCTGTTTTCTCTTTCAATGAACCAAAGAAACGAGAATGTCTGAAATATTTTTTATCAGTCCATTTTGATCCTGTGAGTTCCATTTTGTCCGTATTAATGACAATAACAAAATCTCCGGTATCAACATGGGGAGTAAAAATAGCTTTATTTTTTCCGCGAAGTAAATTTGCAATATGAGTCGCAACTCGTCCAACACGTTGATTAGCAGCATCGATCAGGTGCCACTTTCTTTCAACTTCATCTGTTTTAGCATTCCAAGTTTTCATGAGATCTCCAATTGATCTGACCAGTTACCCATTTGGGAAGAATGATTCTTTTAAAGTTCGCGGCACCTGTTGTCAAGTTCCTTGGGATAATAAACTTTCCATAAATAGAGACCCTGAGGAGCAGCCGGTGGGCCCGCCTGCTTTCGGTCCTTTAACTCTATGATATTTCTTATTTTTTCTGGATTTTCCTTAAGGCGATCCAACATGAGCTGAGTGCCAACTATATTTCTTACCATCTGTTTTAAGAAACCACTGCCCGTAATGGTGAATTGAAACACATCAGACTTTTTTAAAATCCATTCCGCCTTGTAAATACTTCGAGTGGTATGTGGAACAACAGTTCCTACCGATTGAAAGCTCTTAAAATCATGTTTTCCCAATAAAAATTGAGCACTCGCCTGCAAATGGGACAAATCCAAAGGACGACGAATCCATTCAGCATAGCGATGTAAAAAAACGGAACGCCGAGGACGATTGTAAATCAGGTATTTGTAAGTTTTATGTGTTGCTGAAATTGTGGCGTGAAAATCATCCGGGGCAATCCAGATTTTTTTTAGCTGAATTGTCGTTGGCAAATGAGGTCGCAAGGCTTCGGCTAAATTCCATCGCCTCATTGCTTCTTCACTGCGATTCACGTCGAAGTGACAAACTTGCGAAACGGCGTGAACACCGGCATCAGTTCGACCCGAAGCAAATAAAGTGATTTTTTCTTTAAACATGATTTGCAAGGCTTCTTCAATGGTGTGCTGGACACTTTTTAATGGCCCATGCTTTTGCCGCTGCCAACCACAAAAATCGGTTCCATCATAAGAAACTTCGAAGCGAATCCTTGTCATCTAGATCTTAGCTTCAGTTTTTTTCATGACATCAGACTCTTTCACTGATTGATACCAATGCGATAAATGGGGGTAAACCTTCAACCAATTTTCTTTAGAAAAACGAAGATCTAAATAGCCAAGAGCACAGGCCAGACTGATTTCTGCAACTCCCCAATTTTTTGTCATTTGAAAATGATTCGTTTCAAAAAAACTCAAACCATTGGTGATTTTTTCCTTCTGACGATTTTCAAAGCTCATATCTTGGCGGTCAGCTGGGCGTAGACTTTCATAACGACGAAGTACCGAAGCCTCCATGATGCCATCAGCAATGGATTGAAAATTCAGTGCCGGCCAGCGCTCGGGCCCCGCCAGTGGCAAAATCTTTTTACCTAATGAGATAAAATCCAAATATTCCAAAATAAACGGCGAATTTGTCAGCGTCTGCCCTTCCCTTGTCGTTAAACTTGGAATTTTTTGCAACGGATTTATCCGAAAATAATCATTCTTCGCATACACATCCGTGTTCACCAACTCAACCTCTGCATCCAAATCCAAAATCATCGCCGCAATTCTAATTTTCCTCGCAAAAGGCGAAGTCACCGAATAATAAAGTTTCACTTTCTCACTCCCTCAATAGGCCACTCAATAATCAACAGTGACACCCATATTAATAACGTTGCTAGACATATCGAGATCCTCTGAAAAACTTTGAAAAACTCGAAATTCCGCAGCTAACCACAGATTGTTAATGCCATACTCTCGGTCAAAAACAAATGCGGTTCGCTTGTCAAAAGCTGATAAGTTCAGCAAAAGGCCACCGGCAGCATAGGCCGCTGGGGACCCAATAACCTTATTATCTTTTCCATCGTCACGAGTTTCCACCAAACCAAAATAAGTACCGCCACCCGAAGCATAGGGCACTACCCATTGTCGAGACATAAACTCAAAACGAAAGATCAAACCCAAATTCAGGGGAATAGCAATAAAGGTGTATTTTTCTTTAGCCTCTAGGATTGTACTCGATAGTAAAATTCCATTTCCTTGTGTGAAGAGCAATCCCGTACCCACTTGAATTCCTAACTGACGAAATCTCTCAAAAGGGGCCCATTCATAATCATAAAGAAAAAAAGCCGGGGCACTTTCTTTATAAATATCTTGAAAGCCAATAGTTCCAGTGGGAGTTGTTGCGGTGATTGAAGGCGCTTCGTAGCTTCCAATTCGCAAAGACATTGTTTTTTCTTTTTTTGTTTTAACATCAACTTTATAAAAATATTCACCCGTTCCACGATCAATTAAATAAAGTCCTTTGGCTGCATTGGGATGGGCAATCTGTTTTCCTTCAGGGGCTGGACGTGCTTGCGGCGCCGCTAAGTCCATTTCATCCATATTGGTGTAAGGTGGTTCATTTGGTTTTTGATCCAGACTTTCTTCTTCTGCAAAAGCTGTCACGCTGATCACAAAAAACAAAGGGGCGAGAAAAAATTGAATCCAGAAATTTTTCAATTTGACCTCTTAATCAATCGAAATTTAAAAATTTGGAATAATTTTCTAAGCACAAGCAGAGTCATCACCAAAGAAAAAATTCCCCAAGCCAAACCATAATGAAGCGAAATTTCAACAAAACCCAAGAGTGGCCAAAGCATTCCACGCGCCATTGATCGCAGAGTCTCGTTTTTTTTGATCGAGGCCGCCGCTTCCGGACCATACTCATAATAAAGATCAATAAATTTTTTGCCCCATTCACTGGTGGCCATAAATTGATTTCTGAATTCACGAAATCTTTGCACGTGGCGGTTCAGGGAAGAACCAAAGGCAGCGGTAGCAATAAAACAATTCTTGTCACTTAAAATTCCGATCACATCTGCAGCTTCTGCGCATAAATCCGAAGCAACAGCTGGTGGAATAGGTGTAAATCTTTGAATATTTCCGGTCACATCAACGGTTGTCATTTTAAAACAATATCTTGTGCCATTTTCAAAACCGTTAAGTCGATTGTCAGACAAGGGATCTTCGCCCTTACTAACCGGAAGTTCGAAGGAATCACTAGAGTTAGTGATCGCTGCAATAGTAGCAGCATCAGCACCAGCATTGGGACTTTCCTGAGAAAAAAATGTCACACTTTTTACAGGTGCCGTGCCCGAGCCTATGGTCATCGCCGGAGAATCAAGATTCCAAGATGGTTCAAATATATCTACGTAAACTTTTTCGTCTCCGCCAAACATTTTGAAGTAACATGCGGCCCCACCTTCGGAACCGGTCGCGCCATTTGGGCATTCCGTGTAGGTACTTGAGGTTGAACTAAATACGCTCAAGTTAATCGTAAGTGTGATTTTCTCAACAAAGGCCCCAGCGGATACTGGGCCAAAATAAAGAGATTGCGTCAGGAAAAATGGCGGAGTCCCCGCCGTACCGTCTTCACCACAAGTTGATCCAAGCTTAGTAGTACCGTTACTTAATCCATTTGCACACAAAAGAGTCCAAGGAATTTGTAAAGTATAACCCGTTGAAGTTGCCACCGTAGAAACAACGCCAGATACAAGTTGAACCGAGCCAGCCTCAGTTGAAAGTTGTATTGGCAATCCATTTATATTGGCCGTTGTCGATGACACATCAATTTGCAAAACTGACTGAGGGTGAATGCTGCCATGATTGCATGGCACATCGGCACCGCCCACACAAGTGTCACAAAGTGAGCTTGAAGTTGCCGTTGAACAGTTACTTGCTGCATTGGCCCAGCCGGCATATATATTTACAGTTGTACCATCGACCACAGAAGCTTGCGAAACACCGCTCGGAACACTGATCGTGTGAGTGGTTGTAGTGGTTTGAGCAAAACATGGGGAAGCCACCAAGCTCAATAAAGTGCTCATAAAAAGAATTTGAAAATTAAAAGTGGCTGATGAAATCTTCACCCTTAAATGAGATCATGATCGTGCTGTGATGTCAAAAATTCGCTCGGCTATTTGTAAGCCATTTAAAGCCGCACCCTTTTTGAGATTATCAGAGACAATCCACATTAACCACAGGCGAGGATCGTCGAGATCGCGATGAATACGCCCCACATAAACTGGGTCTTTTCCTGAAACATCCCTTGGCGTCGGATATATCGAGGGATCGGGATCGTCTAAAACCACCAAGCCCGGAAATTGACGTAAACTGGCTACAAAAGAATCTTTTTTTATATCTTTTTTGAGTGTAACCCATACGGTTTCACTGTGTGAGTTCAAAGCTGGGACACGAACGGTGAAGGCGGAAATTTTTAAGCCTGGTTCTTGTAAAATTTTTCGCGTTTCGCTCATGATTTTAACTTCTTCAGAGCAATATCCTTGCTCATTGAATGCACCAATTTGCGGGATCACATTAAAAAGAATGGGATGAGGGAAAACTTCAGGCACAGGATTGCCATTTTTATGATTATCCATTTGCTTAAATAGTTCATCATGACCAGGTTGTCCGGCTCCACTGACTGCCTGATAGGTGCTGACCTTCACATCTTCAATGCCAAAGTCATCCATCAAGGGTTTCAAAGCCATGACCAGTTGAATTGTTGAACAATTAGGATTGGCAATAATTTGTGGTTTTGAATGAGATCCAACGCGCTCCCCATTCACTTCGGGCACAAGAAGTTCGATGTCTTTTTTCATGCGAAAAGCGGCTGAGTTATCAATAGCAAACGCGCCGGATTTAACCGCTTGGGGAGCCCAAACTTCGCTGATCGCGTCCCCAGAGGAAAAAAAAACAAGATCGAGGCCATTAAAACATCCGGCTATTAACGCCTGACATGACCAATCTTTTCCTTGAACATGAATTTTTTTTCCAACGGAATTTTCGCTGGCAAATGGGCGCAGTTCTTCCAGAGGAAAATTTCTTTCCTCAAGCAAAGTCATAAAAGCTTGGCCGACCATTCCGGTGGCTCCAACCACTCCGAGCTTAATTTTTTTCTGAATGCTCACTTCTTTCCCTCGTTCTCGACATCTTCTTCGCTCATTAAATCCGGGTCGTCTTGATTGGCGGGTGCATAATTATTCGGTTTAAATTTCCGCACATTTTTACCCAGCTTGAACACACCAAACACCGCGCCAAGTACGGCATAAGACATGAATAATACAAAAAGCATGATTTCGGGCCAAAGCGCGACAACACAAAGAACCCCAACGCCAATGATCAGATAGCGAAAGGGCATTCGCTCTTTCAAATCTAAATCCTTAAAACTGCGATAACGAAAAGTGCTGACCATAACGATAGCCAAAAGCAGCGTCATCAGTAAAAGTCCTGGATGCCCCCAGGCTTCCCACTCAAGATCCTGAAAAGCCAAAACAGAGGAAGCAACAATACCTGCAGCCATCGGAATCGGCAGACCTTGAAAATAATTTTTTTCAACAATATTCACTTGCACATTGAATCGCGCCAAACGAATAGCACCGCAAGCTACAAAAAGAAAACAAGCCATCCATCCCAAACGCCCGAATGGTTGCAGCGACCACATGTAAAGTAAAATGGACGGAGCCATTCCAAAACTCACTAAATCACAAAGCGAATCATATTCGGCGCCAAATTTACTGGTGGAACGCGTGAGTCTTGCCAATCGTCCATCCAGTTGATCAAAGACCGCTGCGATCACTATGGCATAGGCGGCTATAATAAAGTTTTGCCGCATCGATTGCACCACCGCAAAAAAACCGCAGAACATATTTCCTGTGGTCATCAGATTGGGCAAAAGGTAAACGTACATGGATAATTGTTTACGCGAATTTTCATTCGAGGAATCTGCGTTTTTATCAATCATTATTTTTTCCACCCTAGTTAGAACAAACTTATTTAGCTCAAACAAAAAAACCGAAAAAATAAAACAAAACATACAGGCCAATAGCACTGACCACTGGTAGGCTAAAATTGTCATCAATTTTAGCAATGGGTATCAGTTCAGCTAACGAGCCGAGTAGACCGGCAAGAAGACTGAAAATCAAGAGGCGATCCGGCGGAAAATTAAGCAAAGACAAATAGACGTAAGAACAAATCAGGCAGGTAACAAAAGCAGCTAAAAATCCTTGAATTGTTTTATTCCCCAAGATTTTTTCTTTACCAAATCGAATGCCTACATAAGATGCTAAAGGATCTGCAAAACACAAAAATAAAAGTGTTAATGAAACGATTTCATGAGGAAAGATAGCGACGACAACAGTCACTCCCGTGATTAGGAAACTTGTCCCTGCCAACTTATGGGCCTCATTTTGGCGCATCACTGGTCCAAAAACATGAAGAGCTAAATCATTGAGAGCTTTATAGCGCTGACGCAAAAGATCAAGTCCGACAAATAAAAAAAGACCAACACCAAGGATTACAAGGGCCGAGGTTTTTGAGATCACCTGAAAGATCATAAACATCGCAAAGACCGTGGTCATATGCCAGATTTTACGAGCCAAGTGAATTTCGCTTCGGCTTTTGAGTCTGCTCTGTTGTGGTGTAGTTTTATTCACGCCTTAAAATAGAAGACAGCCTAGACTCCGGCAAATAAACTCTGCGAAATGGTGCAAAACGTTAAAATTGAGGGTTCTGGATCTGTGCTTTTAAGGTGATTTTTTGTTCTAATGGTTGACCTTTAGCGGATTGGTACTGAAGCACAATTTGGTTACTTCCTTCGCTCAGTTGAATGAGGTCAGTTTGGTACTCACTATTACCCGAGGGCAATAGTGAAGCCGTATAGCCATTCGTTTGATTAACTATTTTCACAACTGAAAGGTTATTATCTTTAATGCAATTCTTTCCTTTTATTTGAACGAATTGACCCCGAACTTCATATTGTGAATCCACCGACGGAGTTTCTTCACAAAGATCCAAAGAAATCGATTTAAATTTAATCTTTGCTGGTTTTATTTTTTCTTTGCTTACGGACGCAGGGGTCCTGGCTGAAGAAACCACTTCGGCTGGAATTATGGATTTAATTTCATCAGAAGCTGAATCAGAGGCCACACTTGATAATGTTACAATGGTCAACGCCACCATTGACGACGCAAAAGTCGCTAAGAATTTATTTTCTTTACTGAGTACATTCATCCCCACAGTCTTCGGCAGATTTTTGACTGGACTTTAGATGTGTCATTTTGAGATGAAAATCTTTAACAGACTCTACTTTATTTTGCTTTATCAATGCTAATCGCAAACTTCTTCACGCCCACACTCTTCACAACATCCAAAAGTGCAACCACCCGCCCATGGGATACATCTTTATCCGCAGAGATAATCGCTTGAACTTCTGGATTTTTCGAAACTTCTTCTGCAGCTCGTTGGGAAACTTGGGCTTCATCGGTGAAAGTTCCATTCAAATTAATTCGGCCATCCGCCGTTAATGCAATATTGAGTTTGCTTGGGGCAGTTTGATCTCCGGAAGCGGCCTTTGGCAAATTCACATTAATGGTGGGTTTGATAAACATGGGAGCGGTCACCATAAAAATAATCAGCACCACCAAGATGATATCAACAAGGGGAACTACATTAATTTCCGATATCGGATCATCATCATTTGTTATTTTTGAAGCCATAATTAAACGCCTTTTTTCTTAGCGTAAGCTAGGCCCATTTCTTTAACGCTCTCTAAACTTTGAAAAATGGTTTTTAGTTTGCGACTGTAATAATTGTAAAAAATAACTGCAGGGATCGCCACAAAAAGACCCGCTGCTGTCGCCACAAGCGCCACCGAAATTCCCGCCATCACCGTTTGCTGTCCAGCTTCCGAGGCCTGAGCCAAATCATTAAAGGCTTTCATAATACCTAAAACTGTTCCCAAAAGACCTATATACGGCGCATTCGATCCCACCGTGGCTAAGAATCCCAAAAATCTTTCAAGATCTGCTCTTTCGGTCAAAGCAAATGTATTAAAAACCTCTTCAAGTCCCCGGCTGCCAGATTCCTTCATATAACGAAGGGCATAGCCTGCAGATCGGCCTTCAATTGAACTCGGATCGCGAGCCAAATCTTCGAAATCATTGATGCTGTTGCTTTGAAGTGCTTGCCGAATTCGAGTCCGTACTTTTGCAGATTCAGAAGAAACCTTTCTTAAGGCAAAAAATCTCTCGAGGATCATTCCCAGACTGAGGATACTCAAAACGACCAGTACCCAAAGAACCACTTGATCAGCGACATGAGCAAATGCGAAAATCTTTTCAGTTAGCACAGGAACTCCTTTTTCTTTTTGTCACAAGAGATGTATATTGAGTATTCTCTTGGAACTCATGATGGTCAAGAATGGATCCACAGCGCTGAAAGAGATTGTACTTTGAATATAAGATGCATTTTCAGGATCATTGTCCTATTTTTTTATGGAATTATCCTCGCCAGTTGTCGAGTCGAGGAAAAAAATTCAATTTTAATTCTCACCTTCGAACATCTCAATTCTTTAGAGAATATTTGTAACAGAGAAAAAAACTCATTAAGAAACTCGGGTTTTTTAGAGCTTTGCCCTGAAAGCATCAGATTTACTCATGCTTATGTTCCATCGACCCTCACTTTGCCTAACCTGAGCACTTTGTTGACCGGACTATATCCTTATCAGCATCAGGTTAGGCACAATGGTCCTCCAGGTTTAAATTCGGAATTCGTAACGATTGCGGAAGTTGCCTTACAAAATAATTTTCGCACAGCTTTTTTTTCCGGAGGGCCACCGGTATTTAGAAAGTCAGGACTCAATCAAGGCTTTGAACTTTTTAATGAAAATTTAAAAATTACATCGCGAACGATTCACAATCCCTTTTTTGAGCAAGTTTTAAAGTTTCGCGAATGGTTAAGCAGTGAGGTCAAAAATCAAGGTTTCTTAGCGGCCTTTTATATTCCTGATTTATTATTTAAAGACTCGACGAAAACAAACGATTTGGGCGAAGCTCGCAGCCTTGGTTTTGAAAATCAGCTGGAAGAAATTGATGAATCTTTATTCCAACTTATTTCAACCATGAAAAAAGCGCAAACTTGGAATAAAACCACAGTCATTCTGATGGGTCTCAACGGCCGGCCAAACCCGGAACGCACCAGTGTTATTCAACCACTGAATCTGCATTCAGAAAATGTTCAAGTAACTTTACTTATTAAACCATCTTATTCTTCACAATCCTCTCGTGCTCAGCGTACCTTTGATGATCCGGTGTCAATGGCCGATGTCGGTCGAACTGTTTTCGAACTTTTAGGACAAGGGCTGCGGAAAAAAATTGATTCTGAAGCTTATTTTCCGGCTTTGAGTTTAAAACCAAATATTGAATCCACTTCAGCCCCTTGGCCAGGTCAAAGGGCAATCCCAATAGAATCGGGTTGGCTCTTGGGTCATAATTTTGGGCAAATAAGAAGTGGAGTTGTCCTTAATCATGAGTTGATTTTTTTTGACGAAAAACCCAAATACTTTAACACGCTGACTGATCGATTAGAAAGTCGACCGAATGTTTTCCATGGCATAAATGACAAACAAATATCTGTACCCATTCAAAACCTCATCAAGATTGGTTACAAAGCTTGGAAGTGGCCAGATTCACTACCTGTCGCCCAATTTCAAATTCCTCAAGAACTTTGGTGGCGATCGGAAAATGAAAATAAACTTTTAGAAAGAATTGACCAGATCACCAAATCTGGCTTTCCAAGCAGTCCCTTGGATTCTTGGGCCGCATTGATCTCTATGCGAAGTCGTCAAACAAAAAAACTATCTAAATTTATTAAACGCCTAAATAATCCTGGCTGGAGTTACGAAAAAAATTCCTGCTATCAACTGAGCAATCAAATGAAAATGAGTTTCACCGAAAGAAAAAATTGTCGTTCTAAACTTTTTCTTCTTTGGTTGGACTGGAATCTGGGTGAAAATAGAAAAACTGAATCTGAATTGGTTAAAACAAGTTTTTTCAAAAGCTTAGCTCAACTGGAAATAAAAAGAAGGATTCAAAAAATCAATTGGGGTCTGAATTTGATCTGGAATGATTATTCCTTATCGGTCCCTGAAATAAATGAATTGGATTTGATTTTAACAAAACCGGAATTTGTAAAAGATCGTTTGTTATTTTCAAGAACATTAGAGAATTTGGAAATACTGAATCAGCAAGATTCAGCATTCTATTGATATCAATTCCCTAAAATCCCTACCCAAAATGGACGATTGTCCACTTGTGGACTCATTTTTTGAATCATCTTTTGCAAATCAATATCTGAATCTGTTATTTGCCACAAATCTCGAGGAGTCTTTGAACAAGATAACAAAATCAGTTGATCGTCCTGTTCCATCACGCAGCTACCAACACTTAAGGGGCAACTGCTTTCAAGACCCAATCCCATCGAGGGAAGCGGACTTATCTCGTTATTAACAGCAAAAATATCCATAGAGTTATCAACAACGACGGATAAGGCGCAAAGATCTTGTCCCGGCTTTTTAATAAAAATCTGTGGACCACCACATTGCACCCACGAAATTTTTTTATCTTTTTTCCAAAGGACAACCAATTCTATTAAAGTGGCATACTCAGATTTATTTTCGCTACGATAAAGCAGATCATTTGCTAACAGTGTCGCCACACGCAGGGCATTTGCCTCGCTCGAGTAACAAGTCATAAATTCGAATGGCGATGTCACCTCGACGTCACCTCGGGCTGCACTGATGTACTTGACAATCGCATCGGTAACTATTTGTCCTACTGAGGAATTTCCCCAAGGCGTGGCAAAAACCCAAAGCTCACCGCCAAATTCTTCATGAATCAAAGGCTTGGGTCGACTGCTGTGTCCACTGTAAGATCGCTCGCGTATCTTCACTTAGTTCGCTCCATATTTTTTTAATTTGATAAAAGCTTTTTGGTAAAAATCGCCGTCAGGGATATCCTGATCAATAATTTTTTTCCACTTACCGACGGCTCCGGTGTTATTTTCATCAGGCATCACCTTACCAAAACTTTCCTCGATGACAGCTTCATCCCAAAGGGCTTTCATTTCTTTACGTAATTCTTTTATGTACAATTCAATTTTATCATTTATCTCATCACCCTGAGGATTGACTTTTCGAGCCATACGAAGATTCAAAATGGCCTGTTTATATTTTTTTGCCTGAACAAGTTTTTCGGCTTCGCTGATAAGGCTACTGGTTTTTACACCCATTTTCGATTTTAAGCTGGAAATACTTCTTTGTGCGCGGGGCTTTAAGGCGTTGGGATCAACGTATTTAGAACTAACAACTTTTCGATACGCATCGATGGCTTCAACAAAATTGCCATTCTTTTCAGTCTTTTCAGCCAACATAAATAAATACTGTAATTTTTCGGCTTGTTCTTGATATTCTTTTTTTTCTAAATCTTTTTGCGTTCTTGTCATTTCAATTTGATCAAATGCCACTCGTAATGAAACGAGTAAGGGATGGTGGGGATTTGCCGTTACTGATGGACTGATACAGCTATCAAATTCATCGCGGGTCATTTGTGGGTTTAATTTACTTTTGCAAAGGGCGACGATTTCTTGAACTTTCACTTCTTGTTCAGCCATCATCTTTTCTTTAGCTTCAAATTCTTTCTGCTTCGACAATAAATAAATCTTTTGTTCAGCACTTTGATCTAAATTGCCAATATCTTTTCCCCAGTAACTTTTTTTATAGTCCGGCATAACTTCACGAATTTTCGAAAGTTCGGCCCGGCAGAGCTCGGAATTATCTGAGTCATAATAACTTTGTGCCAATTGAAATGACTGTTTAATGAATATTTGTTGTTCCTTTTTTAACTTATTATAAGGATCATTGGGATTTCCCTTCAGATCTGTATGATTGCTATTGCTTTTCGAGGACGGGTCTCCTTCCATAAGGGCACCCACGACTAAAAGAAGAGCTAGCACGCCAATGACGACTCGAAGTTTTTTTTCTTTTAACTTGCTCAATAAAGTTTCGGGCGCAACTTCTGGGAATTCACCTTCCACAGAGGGAGCGTAAGGATCTTTACCATAGACCGAAGGGTCGACCATTGGATAGGTCTCGGATTGAGAGTCGGGTAAACTCATTGAAGAAGATTCGGTCAAGGTCCTTGATATTTTATCATAATCCACCGTCTGAACTCTTTCAGCGAATCGGGGGTCATGCAATTCGAAATAAAATATATTATCAAGTACAGTAATTGCATCACCACTGCGTAAAGGAGTTACTTCAGTCGTCGATATATTATTCCCATTAACCAAAGTTCCATTCACGCTGCCCAAATCAATAATCCCATAAATCCCTTCGGTTTTACGAATTTCAAATTGACGACGACTGACACGTTGATCTTTAATTGGAATCGCACTCGATGGATCACGTCCAGCAAGCCAAATATCTCCACCTTCAAGGCGCAATAGTTGAAATGACTTATCATCATTATTGATGACCTTAATGAACGGAATTTGTGTTAATTTACCGACAAATGTCCGATCCTCATTAAAATCGCCATTGTCTGTAATGGAACTTATTTCGTTGCTGGGAAACGAAGCTCCAACTTGGGCAGGACTTTCTCGTGTAAACGCAAATTCGTAAGGTGGAATATGAAAAATATTTGATTGGTCTAAAATTAAATTTTGTACTTTGTCATTTTGAAAAAGCACTTCTCCGAATCGAGATAAGACCTCCAGAACCCATTGATTCTGGTGGAAGGAAAGACGAAAGTGTTCCCGAGAAATAGTTTTTTCTGCGAGCAAAGGGATATCACAATCCTCTTTTCTTCCCCCAAGATAAGATTTTTTCTCATTCAGTACGATATCATGAATAATTTTTCCGTTATGTTTCACTTTTAACTGTGCCATTTAAAACCTCCCCTCGAGTCCCAAATTGCACTCGCGAAGATATTTTTCGGCCTCTTCATATTTCTCGTAGCTGGCACGATCACCTTGCGCCAAAACCAAAACTTGCGTTAAAAATGATTTACATAAACGGTAATTTTTTTTCTCTTTGCTTTTTAAGCCTTCAATAAAATTGAATTCCATTAGCTTTCTATGCTTAATCATGGCTTGTTCGTAATACTTGCGAGCCTCGATATGCTCGGGATTTAAATTTAATACAATTCTAAAATACTCTTTGGCGCGCAGATATTGGCCTTTTTGATAATCCCGGAATCCTTTAATAAAATTCTCTTCAGCGCGTTTGTTGGTCAGGCTATTTTTTTTGTTAACTCGCGCTTCTAAAATTTCAATCCGTTCTTGTGAGTCCTGCAAATCTCTCTCGATGACTTCGCTGCCACGAATGGATAATCCTTTTTTTGATTTTTTAGGCGAGTTAAATAGAAGAAAATAAGCTGCAACCCCAATGATTCCAACAATAAGAAAAAATCGCATACGATTACTATTCGCAGCCGCCGGCTGTGGCTGTGGGAATTGAGCTGAAGGCATGGGTCGTGGTACAAAAGGCGGAGGGGCTTTAACCATATTATGAGAGGGATTAGCTACAACCAAAGGATTTTTTTTCGGTTGAACTGTTTTTTGACGAAAGTGAATTTCAGTTTCACCAATCGTCAATATGCAATCTGCACTAATTTGTTGAAATTCAACCTTAGTTCCATCAACAAGAACGTAATTTTTTTGACTTAAGTTTACGAAAAAGATTTGCCCATCAGAATTTCTAATCTCAGCGTGCACGCGACTGACTCGCAAATCCTGAGAAAGAACAACTTGGTTTTCAGTTCCCCGCCCAAGCGTAACCGAAACTTTATCAAAGGAAAACTTTTGACCCGCATGCGGTCCTTTAATCACTTCTAAGTCATAGGCTATTATTGGAACGACCTTGGGGGCAGCACTCATTCTGTCGCTCCCCCTTGATTTGGCAATACAGTAACCAAGTAGTAACTCACGTTATTTGCGCTCATGAAAGCCTGGCACTGAATAACACACATCAATCCGTTAAACTCGAGGTGATCAGAATGAATTCCATAAGGGTTTTCACGGGATTTACCCATCAGATGATCAATATTTTGTTGAAGAGAATTATCTGGAATTGCAGACAAGCCATTTTGTTGCATTGACGCCAATGAAACTCGTGACAGTTGCTCAAATCCAGGGTTAGCCGAAATGATTCGTCCTTCATGGGAAATCGCTAAGCATGGGGCCCCAATCATCTTCATCAAATTATCAGCTTCGCCATCTTTGTTTTCAGTGGTGCCCGCATTGGCAGGAGCGCCGTTGTCTCCACTATGAATATACCTTGTTAATACGCTATTCATGTTTGCTATTAGATTTTGCAAAGGCTCAAACTGAAATGTCATTTGTAAATCTGCACGTTTTTCACGAAGAGCCGCATCTAATTGAAAACTTAAATTCTTTATAGGAAATTCAACAAGTTTATAAATAAAGAAAAAGAGAAAAAACCCTACGAAAGAGGCAATCATAAGCGTCTGCATAAATAGACTGATGGTTTTTCCCTCGTCAAAAGCCAGTGAAGAAATATCATAAATCACAATGGCATGGGCTTTTACCTTCATTTCTCCGCTTTCAACATCATAAGCTTCTATAGGAGCGCTAGCACCAATCGTCGACGAGTCAATTTCCAAGGTAACCGCTCGGCGCTCTTTTCTTACCCGTTGTACGAAAGAAGAATCTGAACTTCTACCGGCCTTGGTTGATGGAGCAAGAATCATCCCGTCTGCATCTTGAATAATAAAGACAGTTTTCACTCCCTCTTCAACTTCAGCCGAATATGTACTTAAGGCACCCGAGCTTTCAACAAGAGCTTTTTTGTTCGTTGCTGCAAGATTTCTAGCCAATGAAGAAGCGCGATTTCGACTTTCTTTAATAATACTTGTTTTGGCTAACTGGGACATTGGTATCATCGAAAGCAAGGTCACAATAAAAATAAATGCCGCTACAAATCCCGTCAGCACCCACTTGAAATCAAACAACTGCGCTAATTTATAGACACCCGGCAAAGCCGCTTTTTCAATATAAGATTTAAATTGCTCGACGATTCCAGCCGCTAAACCCGAGTGAGCGGACGCTGTGGATTCCGGCGATGGATTGGTCTGTAAATAAGCTTGAAGGTTTGGCGAAAGATGCGGCTGGGGCACGTTTTCCATTTGTAAAGCAGCATTTCCAGCGGTAGGAAAATTTGACGACATTGGCACGGGAAAAGAAGAAGTCGAGCGTACTGTCGGTTTTATTTCCTGAGCTGGAATTATATCCATTAAAATTTCATGAAGACTAAATTTCTCGCCTAACTGTAAAATACTATTCTGAATTTTTATTCCATTAACATAAGTTCCATTGCTGGATTTCAAATCCACGATCATGATCTTGTCTTTAAAAATATGAATTTCACAGTGAGCTTTAGATACCCCTTGGGCTAAAATTTTAATGTCAGCCTGAGCCGCACGGCCAAGAATATTTTTGCCATTTCGTAAGGGAAATATTTGCCCAGCTTGTGGACCATTTAAAATTCTAATGGCCCACATAAAGTTCATCCCCTTCTTGAATCTTTAAGCGAGTTATTGTTCCGGAAGGAAGTTCAAAAACAGAATCAGCTCCCCAGATCGGCAAAACTAATCTCCAGGGTTTAATTTCTTTTTTAAGCGACTTCACTTTCAAATTCGCATCAACAAACACGCAATCAATAGCAAACTTCATAAAGCAAGTGTGAATGCTTTTGCATCGATGAATCCATAGGCCTTGATCCATGGAAAAATTTCTTCGACCCATGAGCCCCAATCCACGCGCGAAAAAATTTTCTGCGACCTCGAGCCGAGAGGAAATTAAAATATTTTGTGTTTTATTTCCCAACGTTGACATCTTCATTTGCCCCCGTACATGAATGAAATTGCCACTGGACCAAACACCATAATAAAAACAGCTGGAACAATAAAAACCATCATCGGAATCAAAAGCGCCTGAGACGCTCGAGCTCCTGCCTTTTCGGCGCGAACAAATCGTTCCAGTCTCATTTGTACAGTTTGCTCTTTTAGCACTCGGGAAATGGGAGCACCGCTAGCTTCCGAGTCGACCAAAACAGCGACAAAACTTGTCACTTCGGACATATCCAATCGTTCGGCAAATTCTTTGAGCGCGGTGGCCTTGGCTGCTCCCAGCTGAACGTCTTTCAAGACAAGAGATAATTCTTCAGCCAATACACTTTTTTTCACTTCGGCTTTGTCGACTAGCATTTGTATCGCCGCAAAAAAATCCAATCCAGCCTCGACAGACAAGGCCAGCAGGTCAATATAAAAGGGCAAATGTTCCCGAACATTTTGAGTGCGAATTTTTTTCTGAGCACTCGCATCCATGATCGGTGCATAAAAACCAAAAGGCATCATAGCTAAAATTGCTAGATAACTTAAATCCAACTCTAAAGCGAAATTCATCACTAAAACAAATAGCGGAATCATGATTCCCCAAAGAATTTGCATGCCGATAAATTCATCTTCGTTCAAAATTCTCGAGATCCCTGCTGTTTTAATAATTTGTTTAATTCTTTTTCGATAGGTCAAATTTTTAATTCGCAAAGCATGTTGCAAAGTGAATTGATGAACAAGTGGACGAGACATTTTGATCAAAGCACGATCGGTTTTTTCCGGCTCGCTATTGTTCGCCCAAGAAAGATTTTGTTTGTCTGCGTTATTTGACATCAACGCAGAAATAAATAAATAAACGGATAAACCGCCAAATAAAAGTCCACCGTATAGTAAAAAACCCGGGCTTCCCATTTCGTCCTCTTTGTGGTCAATTTAAAATATGCACCAACTCGTTTTAGCTTCCGAGTCTCCTCGCCGAAAACAATTACTCAAAGATGCCGGTTTTCAGTTTGAGACTCTCTCTATGAAAGTATCGGAAATTCCTGGAAAAAATTTGACGGTCGATGCGAAAATATTAGCAAATGCGAAAGAAAAATCCGAAAGCGCCTGGACTCGACTTAAGTCGACAAAAAACAGTCCTTTCGTCCTGCTAACTGCAGATACCGAGGTTGTACTCAACGACGAGCTTCTTGGCAAACCAGCAGATATCAAAGCAGCCATCCAAATGATTTCGCAACTTTCTGGCAATATTCATCAAGTAAAAACTGGACTTTGGCTTCGTGAAAGCCCAAGTGGAAAAGAAGTATCCCATATTGAAACAACGATCATTCATTTTAAAAAATTAGATTCAAAAACAATTGAAGATTATGCTTCTTCTCGAGAAGGCTTGGACAAAGCAGGAGCTTACGCCATCCAAGGTCAAGCTTCGCAATTCGTTGAAAAAATTGTTGGTAACTACGACAATGTTGTAGGGCTTCCTGTTCAAGCATTAAAAAAAATCTTAAACGACCAGGGCTGGATTATCGAGAAGGCGTGAGACAAAAGTGGAATCAAGATTAGAAATTCAAAATTGGTTGAATAAAAAATTATCCGAATTAGAACGCCCCTTGAATTCCGTGATGATACTGGCAGCATCAAAACTTCAACCCACCACAAAGATTTTGGAACTGCACAAAAGCGGGCAAATGGATTTCGGCGAAAATTATGTGCAAGAAGCGCTGTTCAAAATGGAAGAACTTAAAAAGCATTCTTTACATTGGCATTTGATTGGTCACTTACAAAAAAATAAAGTGAAACAAGTCGTAGGTGCCTTTGATTTAATACATTCGATCGATTCATTAGAGCTCGCCGAAAAAGTAAATACTCGAGCCAAGGAACTTGGTCTGAAACAAAAAATACTTTTACAAATTAATCAAGCCGAAGAAAAAATGAAGACTGGCTTTCAGCCGGATAGTTTTATGAAAGATTGGGAACATTTGGAAAAATTTTCGTCTTTGCAGATTTGTGGCTTGATGTGCCTACCCCCTCTTTTTGAAGAAGCAGAAAAAACGCGGCCCTATTTTAGTTCCTTGCGAAACCAACTCGAAGTTCTTCGAAAAAAGGCAAATACCAAATTGCACCCTCTGAATCATTTATCTATGGGAACGAGTCATGATTATCAAATTGCCGTCGAAGAAGGTTCGACCATCCTTCGACTGGGAGCAATCTTGTTTGGCGAACGAATCATTCAAGCGAAAGGAAATTTGTGAATCCACTTACAAAATCAAAAAAAATAGGATTTATCGGCGCCGGAAATATGGCTCAGGCGATGATTAAGGGAATGCTTGAATCTCATTTGACAAATGCCGATCATCTTTTTGTTTCCAATCGAACCCCCGGCAAACTTAAAAAAATTTCTGAAAATTATAAAATCAATATCTGTCAAAGCAATGAAGAGTTGGTCGAAAAATGTGACATCGTCATTCTAGCAGTTAAGCCACAAGACTTAGTTGTTGCCGTTGAACCGATTATACAAATTTTTCTTGAAAAACAAATTGTCATCAGTCTTGCTGCTGGAATCCAAATGCAAACTCTAGAAAAATATTTACCACACTGTCGCGTTGTTCGTTTGATGCCAAATACACCCTCGATCATCGGTCGTGGCACTATTGGTTTTTTCCTCAATGAGCCGGACGAAGGACTGGAAACTCTTCTTGAAGATTTATTTTCACCTCTTGGGTCCGTTATGAAACTTCAAGATGAAGATCAATTTGAAGCCTTCATGATTGCTTGCTCATCAGGAACAGGATTTGTTTTCGAATTAATGACCTACTGGCAAGAGTGGATTGAAGAACATGGTTTTGATCCTGAGGTTGCAAAAGTGATGACGATTGAAACATTTTTAGGAGCATCAGAACTGGCTTTGAAAACTCCGGACCTAAGTCTTGAGGAACTCCAATCAAGGGTAACTTCAAAAAAAGGCGTAACTGCCGCTGGACTTGAGTCCATGAGAGAACTTGAAATCGAACGTGCTCTTCGTGTCAGTTTTGAAAAAGCGGCATTAAAAAATAAAGAAATGGCCAGAATAGTGAAATAATTTTCACCTTGCGCTCACAGGCGAAAGTCCCGTATCCTTAAATTGTATTTAGTTTTTCATTCTTCTTTTCATGGAGGAAATAAGATGAAGATTTCACCAATTGATCTCACTCATAAAACTTTCAATAAAAAAATGATGGGCCTTGATCCAGATCAAGTGATGGAATTCCTACATCAAGTCTCTTCCCAAATGGAAGTTCTGCTTCATGAAAGAAATAACCTTCGCGAAACACTTCGCGAACGAGAACTCAATCTGCTGGAATACAAAGAACGCGATAAAGTTCTCAAAGACACAATTGCTACAGCCTCTCAGATGGCCGAAAGAATGCGCGGTGACGCTGAAAGAGAAGCCAAGCTTATCATTGCCGACGCTCAACAAAAATCAGAACTCATTATTCGCGACGCTCGCGATTCATTAAAAAAGATGTATCAAGAAGTAACTGACCTTAAGCGTGCCCGCTTGCAATTTGAAGCAAACTTAAAAGCCTTAGCCCAAGCTCACTTAAGCATTTTGGATCAAGGAGAAAAATATTTACCTCAAGTGCAGTTGCCAAATCATTCAATTATAAATGGACCGCGCACTTCCGAGATTTCGCCATTGTCTTCGAATCCATAAAAAAATTATTTTTGGTTTGAAGGGATTCTTAGTGCCTTTAGGGCTCTGAGATTTCCTGTCCTTCTTTGTCCAAGCGCGCCCATCCATGGGCTCCAGCTTGCGTGCATCCTGCACCGCTGAGGCTTGGACAAAGAAGGACAGGAAATCTCAGCGCCCTACCCCACTTAAATTAAGTTCAAAACAAAAATGATTTTTTTATGGATTCGAAGACAAAGGGGAAATCAATGCGGAATTCGGGTTTTTGCCCACACGCAAATTGAAGCCTGCTGCTAAGAAGAAAAAGAAAAAGCGGAAATAAGTTTTTTTAATTTACGTTGAGTGAAGGATTAAGAATTTCTGTGTTTCCTTCTCCAAAGCCTCAGCGGTGCAGGATGCACGCAAGCTGGAGCCCATGGATGGGCGCGCTTTGGAGAAGGAAACACAGAAATTCTTAATCCGCTTCCCAACGCAAAAAAAACTTATTTCCGCTTTTTCTTTTTCTTCTTAGCAGCAGCCTTCAATTGAATACTCATTTCGGTGTCGTCGAGTTGCGTGCGCACATCACGTGAACTCGGAATTGGCTCGGATCTTTTCAGCCTTACTGGACGTGGTGGTGGTGGAGGCGGTTGAAACATTTCCTGATCGACTCCGTCTTCGACTTCTTCATTAAAATCTTCTACTTTTTGATCCGTACTTAGCCTGGCTCCTTCATTTATGGGAACCGAAAGTCGATGAATGGCTTTTTGAGTTTCAGTAAGATCAAAGGCAATTGATAGTACTGTACCAAGAGTAAGACCATTGGAATAACTTAAGCCATAAAATGGATAGGCAATTTTAAATCCCAATTTTATTCTTCCCGCTAAATCATGCTCACTCCATAAACGAAATTCAGCGACTGCTGGGTTTACACTGTAAAAACTATTGCTTCCGCCATTTACTCTTTGAATAAAAGCATTTCTTTTTGTCTCCGCGCTCCCTTTGTCGGAATCATCCATCACTGAGTGAAATCCGCCAACTTCTCCGCCAAAAGAAAATCGATTCAATTTCATTCCTGCACCCAACTGATACAACAACAATCCGGAACGACCTTCCATACGATAATTAAAACCACTTTGCCCATACCAAATAAATTTATTTTTTCGATTCTCAATTCCAAGCAAGCCGATGACTTGCGGTACACCTTCCGTATTCAAAGAACTATCTTGGCTCATTTTTATATTTTCCAGGGGAAAAATAAGTCCCACTTCACCAATCGTATTGAAAATGCCGCCGCTAGAAAGTAAAGCGTCCGCTCCAATGTGAATTTCCGGAATGCTCGAGTTGTTTCTTGTCGCATCGACATTTTTACTTTGCGATGTCGAAATCATTAATTCGGAGGACAAATTCCACTTTTCTCCGTAACCATAACGCAATCCCAAAGGAGTCTTAATTATTTGATAAGAAGCTCCTGAAGTTAAGTTACGAATGGCGCTGCTCGAATCAAAATTTGAAGTTGAGGACATATAGTCAAAACCAGCCCCAAATTCCAACCTTCCCTGATGATAATCTTTAAATTTCGTCAAAGAGAGCGCTTCGCTGAGTGTCGAATCTAGCAATAGCAGAACATATAGAGGTAGAACAAGTTGTCGTAACCGCATTTGACTATCATAACAGTCTGAAGACAGAGGTAAAGTTTTGTCTGATTCCCTAAAAAAATCCCAACTTACGGTAATTTTCATGACGGTCTTCATTTATCTGGTGGGATTCGGCATCATTATTCCAATAATTCCCATCTTAAGTCGAGAACTTGGTGCTACCCCAACTGAAGTGGGCTTATTGATGGCTATCTACTCTTTGGCTCAATTTATGTTTTCTCCTTTTTGGGGAAGATTGAGCGATCGACTTGGCCGCCGGCGTATTTTGTTATTTTGTATGTTTTGTGAAGGCCTGTCTTACTTGCTCTTTGCTTTTTCTCACACCCTGCCCATGATCTTTCTTGCCCGCGGCTTAGGTGGTTTTTTCGGAGCCAGCATTTCAACGGCCTCTGCAGCTATATCTGATGTCACTTCTGAACAAAATAGATCAAAAGGAATGGCTCTTGTCGGCGCTGCCTTTGGCTTAGGTTTTATTTTTGGACCCGCCATCGGTGGACTTTTGGCTAGCTACGCTCACTTAATTTCCGATGCTCCTTATTTTAAAGCTAGCTTTGCGGCCTATGTTGTTTCTTTGATCTGTTTTTGTAATTTTATTTTTATGTGGTTTAAATTCAAAGAAACTTTAGTTCAAAAGCAAGCTCATCCGGCTGAAAAAAAATCACGATTAATAAAAATCTTTCAAAGTTTAAAACTTACGACCGTAGGTCCTTTGATGTTTATTTTTTTTATAGTCTCAACGGCAATGGCAACAACAGAAGCTACACTCATTTTGTACATGGCTGAAAAATTCCAATGGGGTATTGCCGAAGTCAGTTGGGGCTTTGTCTATGTTGGAGTTGTCCTTGTTTTCACTCAAGGATATCTTGTTCGTAAGCTTTTAGCTAAAAAAGGCGAACGAAGCGTCTTGCTTACCGGGCTGATCCTTTTCACCTTAGGATTGGCCGGAGTTGCAGTAGCACCAACTGTTTTAGTTTTAGCAATTCCTATTACCTTACTTTCGATTGGCAATGGCTTATGCACTCCATCGATCATGGGCAGTATCAGCATATTAACTTCAAAACACGAACAGGGTGAAAAGTTAGGCTTAACTCAAAGCCTCTCTTCTTTGGGACGAATTTTGGGTCCACCTTTAGGTGGCTATGTTTTTGGTCATTGGATAATCCAAGCACCTTTTTTAGTATCTGCCGGATTGTCTTTCCTGGGATTTTTGATGTGCGTGAAAATTTACACTTCTATTCCTCAGTCAGGTCAAAAAAAGGAAGCAACGATATGAGCTCACTTATGGGACTCGGTTTTTTTCAGTTTGATAATTTGCTTAAAAATAGAGTGCCATTTGCGCTGCTCAGCTATGGCGTGGATTTTGTCGGATTTGATCAAGGAATTTTTCAAAAACATTTAGAAAAAAATCTAGTTTTACTTGAGCCAAAAGAAACTTTTTCTTATATTGAAACTCAAAAATTTGCCAAAGAGCAGTCGATGGTATTGGTTTGCTCTTCGGGCGAAGTTTCGGAGAAATTCGCAAAAAAATTAGAAGCCTCGGGCTATAAAAATGTTTTTTTTGTAAGCGGTGGTTATAAAAAACTCATTGAAGAAAAAAATAACAATCTTTAGGACATCCACAGATTGCTATTTATCCTAGACTCTGAACAAATTTTACAAAAACTTCTTTCAATGACTTCAATGAAGTCGCTAACACTTCACTTGAGTTGTCTTTTGCATCAACCCAAACTGCGTTACGAAACATTCTCGACATCATTGAATTCACTTTAGGTGTATACCCAAGCTGTTTTAAAAGATTTTGAACATCGAATGCAGCATTGATCAGTTTTAAATATTGTTCACTCTGGGCTAGGTTAATTTTCTCAGATTCGACATTCCATCCCTTAAGCAACATCAAACCAGCAGCTATTTTTCCTTTTTTTATTTCTGAAATTTCACTTAATACGACTGCTACCATGAAGTTATGTCGAGCTTGCAATAATTTAATCGCAGTAGATTCATGAGTCAAAACTTCACGTTCATATTCAGGAATGCCATTCAATTGAATTTCACCTTTGTTAATCGCGGCCTTTTTCATTAAGGCAGAAACGATGATTTTATACATTGAAATTTTGTCTTCTTCTTTCAATTTATTTTTAATAATATATTCGTCTTGCTTACGATTTGTTTGGTGTAAAGCGACAGCAATCGCATTCAAACAGGCCTCTTTATTCTCTTCAGTACCTTCATAGGCTTGATCAAGAGGCTTAGCATCCACTTCCGAGGTTAAAAATTCGCTAACATCTTTAAAAAACTCTAAGGTGGCTTGATGAATTAAATGATTTTTTTTCTCTTCACTTTCATCTTGTCCCATGCCGCTGTACAGTTGATATTCAAAAGAAATAAAATATTTAGTGGCTTCGACAATTTTTCTACCAGAAGAATGAGCTCTCCAAAGTTCACGTAAGGCTTCTCTTCTTTGAATTGAAGAATCGCCCAGTTTTGCAGCATCGTAAAGTTCACCCGTTACGTCGCTCATTTTCTTCGTTCGTCCATTCATTTCACTTGTTACAGTAGACATTCCAGCCGTGATGTCTTTCATTGCTCCGGTAATTTCGGCCATCTTTTTAGTTGTTTCATTCATTTCACCTGTGGTCTCGCCCATTTTTTTCGTATTGTCTTCAAGGCGAGCGGTAGAATCATGCATCTCGGTCAGCTGTTTTTTCATATCACAAGCGACCAAGCCCAGAACCATTGAACCTATAACAGCTAAATACCTAGATTTTTTTTTCATAAATCCTCCACGGCTATTGCACCGTCAAACATATAGACAACAGACCTAAATTCGGCAAATTTACCGCCTTAGGCCCAAAGATAAGCTCTTTGAAGGTCTTTCAAATTAAATTGATCACCTTGGAAGCCTAATATTCAATGATTACGCCAAAAATCTGAGGCTCCGCCAGCAGAGAGGTCCGGTGTCACCCCTTGAGCTTAGTTCACAAATAAGGTACGAAATAGCATGGCCGAAAAACTGAATGACAGATACAATTCCTCGGATGTTGAGACCCGCATTTACCAATGGTGGGAATCCTCGGGGTTTTTTAAAGCCCAAGATCAATCCACCAAACCTCCGTTTAGTATAATTTTACCCCCGCCCAATGTAACTGGCTCCCTGCACATGGGACACGCACTGGATCACACCATACAAGATTTGCTTATTCGCTGGAAACGCATGTGTGGTTTCAATGCGATGTGGTTGCCGGGCACAGATCACGCGGGAATCGCCACACAAATGGTCGTTGAACGTGAACTTAAAAAAGAAAATCTAAGTCGTCATCAATTGGGCCGTGAAAAATTTGAAGAACGAATTTGGCAATGGAAAAACCAATATGGCGATCGCATCACCAACCAAATGCGCCGGTTGGGTGATTCTTGCGATTGGGATCGAAATACTTTCACACTCGATGAAGGTGTATCCAAAGCCGTTCGCAAAGTTTTTGTAAGTCTTTTCAAAAAAGGCTGGATCTATCGTGGGCAAAGGTTGGTCAATTGGAGTGGCCCACTGGAAACTGCGATTTCTGATCTTGAAGTTGAACACAAACAAATCAAGGGTGCGCTTTATCATATCAATTACCCTCTCGAGGACGGCAGTGGTTTTTTAACTGTGGCCACCACTCGTCCCGAAACTCTTCTGGGTGATACCGCAGTTTGTGTCCATCCCGAGGATGAGCGCTATCAGCACCTCATTGGAAAAAATGTCATTCTACCGCTGATCAAACGTAAAATTAAAATTATTGCTGACGTTTATGTTGATAAAGAATTTGGCTCTGGAGTTGTTAAAATCACTCCGGCCCATGATTTTAACGATTACAAAATCGGCAAAACTCATCATCTTGAGATGATTAATATTTTAAATAAAAAAACTGAGCTCAATGAAAACGCTGGTCCTTACAAAGGAATGAAAGTTGCGGAAGCTAGAAAAAAAGTGATCGAAGATCTAAAATCTCTTCAGCTTTTAGTTAAAGAAGAACCCCATCTTCATTCCGTTGGTCATTGCTCTCGCTCTGGCGCTGTGGTTGAACCTTTTCTTTCCGAACAATGGTTCGTGAAAACAGAAATGCTTGCGGTTCCTGCAAAACGCGCCGTCGAAAGTGGTACGATTCGTTTTGAACCCGAATCATGGACCAAAGTTTATTTACATTGGATGAACATCATCGAAGATTGGTGCATTTCGCGACAACTTTGGTGGGGTCATCGCATTCCCGCATGGTTTTGTGAAGATTGTGAACATTTGAATGTTGCAGAAATTGCCCCTGATCATTGTGAAAAGTGCCAAAGCAAAAAAATAAAACAAGATTCCGATGTTCTAGACACATGGTTCAGTTCAGGTCTTTGGCCATTTTCAACTATGGGCTGGCCCGAAGATACTGAAACTCAAAAAACTTTCTATCCCACAAATACCTTAGTGACCGGTCACGATATTATTTTCTTTTGGGTCGCGCGAATGATCATGCTGGGCCTTGAATTTAAAAAAGATGTCCCTTTCCGGACCGTTTATATTCACGGTTTGGTGCGAGATTCTCAGGGTCAAAAAATGTCAAAAAGTTCAGGCAATGTCATAGACCCTGTCGAGATGATTGACAAGCACGGCGCTGATGCGCTTCGTTTTACTTTACTTGCCCATTTGCATTCAGGAAAAGATTTAAAATTTTCCGAGCAGCGCCTTGAAGGCTACCGTAATTTTATGAATAAAATTTGGAATGCGGCTCGTTTTGCTTTAACTCATCTCGAGGATTTCACAGCGCCGAAAGAAGGATCCAAAGCTGTTCCTGCGCGCTCCGAGATCAGTGTCTTTGATCAATGGATTTTATTTAAACTTGATGAAGTTGAAAAAAAGATTGAAGAAAATTTTGAAAAAGAACGCTATTCAGATGCCGCAAATGCTTTATATCATTTTATTTGGTATGAATTCTGCGATTGGTACATTGAATTGATCAAACCGATCTTAGGCGGCAATAACCCTCAAGAGCGGGCTGCGACTCAATTGGTTTTAGCTCAAGTGATGAATCGCTTTATTCGTTTGCTTCACCCCTTCTGTCCTTTTATCAGTGAAGAAATTTATCAAAAACTTCCTATCAAAAATAAAGCCTGCATTATTGATCAATATCCAAATGTTAGAATTGATAAAGATCTTTTGGCCTTAGGCTCTGCCCAAGCTGGGCTTGAAATTGACTTGGTTAAAGAAGTCATCACCGCAATTCGAAATATTCGCGGTGAAAACCGCCTCAGCCCCGCTTTAAAGATGAAAGCCCGATTTGGAGTCGCAGACGAAATGACTCAAAAAATTCTTGGCAATAATAAAACGGCTATTATGACTTTGGCTCGTCTCGATGAATTCACCGTTGGTGACGATGGAAATCTTTCCAAATGTGCCGTAACACAAGTTGTTCTCAAAGGAGCCAGTGTAAAAGTTATTCTGCCGCTGGAAGGTCACGTTAATTTTGACGAAGAAATTAAACGCATTCAAAAAACTATCGAAAAATTGCAAAAAGACATCGGTCAGCTCACGCAAAAGCTATCTAACGAAAAGTTTGTTGCTAACGCCGACCCAGACGTTATCACCGCCGATCGCGCTTTACTTGCCCAATCAAAACAACAAATCGCTTCCCTACACGAAGCCCTCATTCGTTTCGAATCCTAATGAAAATTTTTTAATTTAAAGAGTTTCTATGATTCTAGAGACAGGTACAAGAAGCTTTGCCACTTTCGAGGCCGGCGCATTTGTAAGTTCGGCCGTTCCGGTTCATTTCCAGATCAGCGAGTCGATTGTTCTTCTCGGTAAAAACTAATTCTTCGCCATTTTGAAAATAAATTCTTTCACCTTTTTCACGCAGAAAGACTTTTCCCTCTTTTTCCAAAGAAGCTATGTAAGACTCTTGAGGATCTACTGATACTTCTTTTCCCAAAGGAATTGGCACCGGAAAATTTTCTTTGTCGACACCATAATACTTTAAGCGTTTCACAATACGATCATCACTGTCGTATTCCATTTCGATGCGAATTCGTCTTTGTTCACCGTTTGGCAAAGTCACATGGGTATTTGACCAGTCTTCAGAGCGAATGGCCGGGTCACCAATTTCATTTCTAACCGAGGCGATTAAATTATCCAATTTTGCGTCTCTTTGATCTGAATCAATGGCATTTTTTATATCTAAACAACTACCTAATCCTTTAAGCGCTTCCAGAAACTGCGATTGCACCAGGGCCTCATCGACTTTTTCGATTTCAGCCTCATTGTTTTCAACTTCAGTTTTTTCTAAGGATTCTTCTAAATTTTGATTTTGCTTGTTGGAATTTTGATCGGACATGGCCTCTTGCTCAGATATTTCGTCTTGATTTTCCAAGACGGTCTCGTTTGGTTTACTTTGGAAGGCTTTCCAAATAAAACCTCCCGCAACAACAACCAAAATAGCGATTAAAAGCTTCTTATTCAAACTCATGTTGCCAATCTTTCGATCTGATCGAATCTTCACAAATTTTACAATAGAGCTTTAAAATGTCAATCAACGAAGCTATTCATTTCTTGTACAAGTCATTTCCACTTCACTGCGTACACCGTCGCAATTTAATTTCAACAGCGTCGTCAAGACTTCTTCAGAACCTAAGCTCATAGGCCAAAGCCAACGGTAATCACAGTCTTGATAATTTCCCGGACTAAATTTATAAACACGATTTTCGCGTTCGATCGAAGCTTGCAGATCCTTCAATTTATATCTGAGCGGCAAAAGAGGAAATGGCCCTTCAGTGTGTTGAGTGGACTGCAACATATCTAAGGTCATAATTTGATTTTCAAATGTGGCCGTAGCTAAGAAGAAGTGTTCAGTGTCTTCGCCTTCACAATCATATTCTGTGATAGCCGCCGCATTTGCACCGACAATGTGAGTAAACGAAAATGCAAGATTCAGACAGCAGAAAAAAATAAATGACTTCATGGGGTCTCCTTTGTTTGTCGAAGGCGACAAAGCAAATCTTGGACCACCACGAGAGAAAAATTATTTAATTAAACCGATTTCGCGCAATCGCTGCATCAGGAAATCACCTGCAGTGATGTCGGCGTATTTTGCTCCAGCACCACGGCAGGAAGGCAAACAACTCAACATTGCTTCAGGATGTGGATGCATAAAGAAGGGCATTGAAAAACGGCTTTTCAGTTTTCCTTCAGGAGTGTTGACCACTTGATGAGTGGTTGAAGGAATCAGGTCATTGGTTAAACGAGCGAGCATATCACCGGCATCAACAATCAAAGTGTTGCGATCACTGACCACATCCAACCATTGACCATCGCGATCTTTCAGTTGCAGGCCAGAGGCCGTGGCGGCCGGAAGGATCGTGATAAAGTTAATATCTTCATGAGGAGCTGCTCGCAAACACCGTGGATCGACGCCTTCTCCGATCGGCGGATAATGTAGTAATCGCAAAATAGAATTTCCTGATTTAACCATGTCAGTTAAAAAATTCTTTTCCACTTGCAAAGGAAAACTGAGCGCTTCCAACATCACCAAACCCGCTTGTTCTAAAGAAGCATAAAGTTTAGAAAAAACATTTTCAAATTCTGGAATTTCTGCCGGCCAAATATTTGGAGGATAAAATTTAGCCATCCGATGGTCAGCAGGAAGTTCGCGGCCCACATGCCAAAATTCTTTTAAATCCATCACTGTGGAATCTTTAGCATGTTCTTGTCCGAAAGGAGTATACCCACGTTGTCCACCGCCAGCGGCAGAAACATAGGACATTTTTGTTTCTACAGGTAATTTGGAAAAGGACTCTAAAAGTTCGTAGGCTTTAGCTAAAAGATCCGAGCTTACGCCATGATCTTTTAATATGATAAAACCATAATCCTTAATGCCGGTGAACAGACCTTCGATAAATTTTTCTTTATCGGCCAAAGTGCCTTGGGAATAACTTCCTAAGCTCAAGGTTGGAACTTTTCTTAAAGTTTGAATTCGACCCGTTTCACTTGTGGTATTAAGGCTCATGTATGCTCCCCAAAAAATAGGTTTATATGCGACACGTCATAACCCAAAAACAGCCCTTTCCGCAAGAGGCTTTAATAAATTAACAGCAATTATGAAAGAATTTTAAAGACTAGCGCCTTGTCAGGACTCACATATTTGAAATGGATATCACCATCAAATAAGCGGAAAGCATGTTCATCGCGGTAGGGGGACTTTTGCTTTTCATAGCCACGATAAAGCAGGGGCCTTGGATCCAAACTTAAAGTTTCCTTAATGATTTCTCGTAAATTCGGATTTGATGATCGCTCTTGCCACGCAGCCAAAACCCCTTCAGCTTCAGGGGAAAAGTCGACTTCGACCACTTTTGGCAAGACCCCACATGTCCAACCGGCGGTAGCTTCGGGACGAGCTTCGATTTCGGGCATATAGGGTTTTATATCTAATATAGGTGTTCCATCCACCAAATCGATTCCGCGAATTTCTAAAGTGTCCTTGTCTATTTTAACTAGCTCTACCAGTGACAAACCAATTGGGTTTGGCCGATGGGGGGTTCTTGTCGCAAACAAACCCATGGGTTTTCCTTCCAACCGAGGCGGATGAACTTTAGCGTGAAATCGTGAAACCATGTTTTGATGAAACACAAAAATGAGCCAAATGTGACTGAAGCCCTCAAGCCCCGATAAAGATTCCTCGGGCTGAAGATCAGCGCGTATTTTCAATTTTGCCGTAGAGCTTTTGGCTAAGCCTGGCTGGCGAGGAACACCGAATTTTCCCTTGTAGCAAGAGTCAACAAAGCCAATAGGGTCGAAATTAAAGTTTTCAAGGTATTTAAGATCCATAAAACCTTTATAGCATAGCTCACTCAAACAAAGAAATTGTTTGAGTTTGCAGAGCGATCAGCCTAATTTTCAAGCTTCAGTAGGGAATTTTTACTTCATTTCTGGAGGCCGCTGAGTGAAATCCAATAGGTTTCTTTTCGCTCTCATGATCTTTGTAAGCCAAGTCTCTTTCGCCGGCTTGAAAGTAGGCCTGGTTTTAGATAAAGGCGGAAAAGACGATAAGTCTTTTAATACAGCTGCTTATCAAGGCGCTACTTTGGCCGAAAAAGATCATAAAATTGAGCTCAAATATGTTGAGGCCACAGACATCAATGCCCTTGAAAATCTCCATCGGCAGTTTGCTCAAAAAAAATATGATTTAATTATTGGTGTGGGCTTTGCTCAAGCGGAAGCGGTCAAAAAAACCGCGGCTCAGTTTCCCAATATCAAATTTGCCCTCATTGACGGCGAGGTTACGGCGCCTAATGTGCGCTCACTTATGTTTGAAGAACATCAGGGATCTTTTATCGTCGGTGCCATCGCTGCTCTTAAATCCAAATCAAATAAAATTGGCTTTATCGGAGGAATGGATATTCCTTTAATTCGTCGATTTGCCCTTGGCTATCAAGCGGGTGTTAAACATATAAATCCAAAGGCTGAAGTTATCGAAAATTTTATCGGGGTCACAGGTGAGTCCTGGAACAATCCCGCTAAAGCGAAGGAACTAGCACTTTCCCAAATTACTTCTGGCGCTGAAGTGATCTTTGTTGCTGCCGGAGCTTCAGGTTCGGGAGTTTTTGATGCCGTAGAAGAAAAAAAGAAATTCGCCATTGGCGTCGATAGCAATCAAAACTGGATGAAGCCGGGATTTATTTTGACCAGCATGCAAAAGCGTGTGGATTTAGCTGTCTACAAAGCGATTGAAGATACTCTGAATGGAAAATTCACCTCAGGGATTGTTCGTTATGGTCTTCCCGATAAAGGGATTGATTATGCTTTAGATAAATACAATGAAAAATTATTAACTGCAGAAATTCGCAAGAAAGTCGACGAATTAAAATTACAAATTTCTTCAGGAAAAATTCTGGTTCCTGACTATTATAAAAGTTCCAAAAAATAATGAACTCCGTTCCCGCTGTTGAATTTAAATCGGTCAGTCGAATTTATAATGTTCATCGCGCCAATGATCAGCTGTCCTTTTCTATGGCTGCTGGCTGCATTCATGGCCTTATCGGCGAAAATGGGGCTGGCAAATCCACCGCCATGAAGATGCTCTTTGGTTTAGAAAAACCAGATGAAGGGGAAATTTTAGTTTTTGGGAAAAAAGTTAATTTTTCTTCCGCAACGGCAGCAATGAATTCCGGCATCGCTATGGTCCATCAGCATTTCATGCTTTCGGAAAATGAAACAGCTTTAGAAAATTTCTTGTTGATGCGAAAAAATGTAAAAACTTTTGGTTGGCGAAACCACAAAGAAGAATTGCTTCAAGCTCAGGAGTTGTCGAAAAATTATGATTTTGAAATTCCGTGGCTGAAACCAGTTTGTGAACTTTCCGTAGGTGAGCAACAGCGTTTAGAAATTCTAAAAGCTTTATCTCGTCATGGAAAAATTTTGATTCTTGATGAACCCACGGCAGTTTTGACTCCGCAAGAAATTCAAGATTTATTTAAAAAACTACGTGAGTTGAAAAAACAAGGCCATACCATCATCTTGATTACTCATAAATTAAAAGAGGTTCTAGAGATTACAGATTCTATCACTGTCATGCGCCAAGGAAAAGTCACCACCAGTTTAAATACATCCGAAGCCAGCGTGGATTTTTTAGCTGAAAAAATGATCGGTCATAAAATGAGGGCAGCGGGGAACTTCGCTGAGGCTGGGGTCGCCTCCGCCACTACACCC
>JBBTCO010000004.1:0-13427 GCA_038043185.1 Bdellovibrionota bacterium | reverse complement strand
ACACCCTTTGGTGAAAAAAAATTGCAGCTCAAAGAATTGCGCGCCGAAACCTTGGATTTTAAACTGGATATTTCCTCACTTGAAGTTCACGCTGGGGAAATCCTGGGCATCGCCGGCGTTGAAGGCAATGGACAAAAAGAACTGATCCAACTTTTAATGCATCCAAAAAAATTTAAAAAAATTGAAGGACATCTTGAAATTTTAGGTCATGACACGCGTTTTTATTCAACCCGAGCCCTTCGCCAACTCTCTCTTGGGGTTTTCCCCGAAGATCGTTTACGCTGGGGCTCTGTCCCCTCTTTAAATTTGTTGCAAAATTTTATTCTGGGTTATCAACGAAAATTATTAGCTGCAAAAAAATTTTTACCCTGGAATGAATTATTTAAAATATGCGCCGAACAAATAAAGAAATTCAACGTCCGACCGGAAAGTCCTTTAGCGCTTTTTTCCAGTTTATCCGGTGGCAATCAACAAAAACTAGTGGTGGCACGCGAATTATATTTAAATCCCAATCTTATATTGGCCTCTCATCCCAGCCGAGGCGTTGATATCGGCGCCACTGAATTTATTCATCAGCAACTTTTAGATGCGAAAAAAGGAAATGCCGCCATTTTACTGATCTCTTCGGAACTCGATGAGTTGATCAAACTTTCAGACCGCATCGTGGTTTTGTATCGTGGCCGTATCCAAGCCGAATTTTCACGCTCTCACTTTAATGAAAATAAAATTGGCGCAGCCATGGGCGGGATTTCATGAAGAAATCTTTAATTGGATTTATCATTGGCTTGGTGCTGGCTCTTTCCCTAACACTTTTTGCTGGCGAAAACCCCTTGCACATCGCATGGATTTTGATGAAGAGCGCTTTTGGCTCAAGTTATGATTTGGGGCTGACTTTATATTACACCACCGGATTAATTTTCACGGGCCTCTCTGTCAGCTTGGCTTTTTCAGCAGGTTTATTCAATATCGGAGCCGAAGGACAACTGTTGATGGGATCCATCGCTGCCGCTTTATTGGGAGTATTATTTCCTCATGTCCCTGGTTTTTTGGCGCCGATATTAGCAGTGCTTGTTGCAGGCCTCGCCGGAGCATTATGGGCCCTTATTCCCGCACTGCTAAAAATTTATCGTGGCAGTCACGAAGTGATTGTAACTATGATGATGAATTTCATCGCTTCAGGTTTAACAAGTTGGGCTGTCTTGCAATGGATTCCCAATCCTGATTCGCAAAATCCCGAGTCCGCAAAAATAGCTTCGAGTTATATGTTTCAAGACATTGATTTTGTGAAAAAATTATTAGGAGATTCCCCGGCAAGTTTAGCTTTAGTTTTGGCTTTATTTGGTGCTTTTGTTTTATGGTTTGTGATGAAACGCACTCGCTGGGGTTACGAAGTCCACATCAGCGGGCTCAATCCCAGTGCTGCCGAACGAGCCGGTATCGACGTTGCAAAAATCCAAATTCAAGCTTTCTGTTGGGCAGGCGCATTGGCCGCCGGAGTTGCAGTCACCGAAGTGTTAGGAAATTCCGGTCAATTTCGTATCGGTTTTTCCCCCGAATTCGGCTTTATTGGTATCGCAGTGGCCTTGATGGCGCGAAATCATCCTTTGGGAATTTTACTTTCCGCTTTTTTAATGGGAGCTCTACACAAAGGAGCATCTGATTTAGATTTTGAAACAACCACTATCACTCGTGATTTTTCAAAAATCATTCAAGGAGTGATTATTTTATTCGTCGCTGTGCAATCTTACCGAATTTTTAAAAAGCGAGGTTCACGTGTCAGTTGAAACGATATTGAGGCTTGCTACTCCTTTAATTTTTACAAGTCTCGGCGGATTTTTAAGTGAACGCTCTGGAGTTATTCAAATTGGTTTGGAAGGCTTGATGCTTGTCGGGGCTTTTGTCGGCGCCACTGTCGCCTTTGGAGCTTCTTCCTGTTGGTTGGGCTGGCTAGTTGCATTTCTAGCAGGAGTTATCGTCGCAGCAATTTATGCTTTTTTTGTTATCGAACTTGAAGCCGATCAAATTGTCACAGGAACAGCTTTGAATTTGACCGTCGCCGGACTTATTCCTTTTGTAAGTAAAATTTTATTTAACACCACGGGATCAACTCCAACTTTGGATATTTCCAATCGATTTTTTTGGGAACCTATCGCCATCGCTTTACTTTCTGTCGTGCTGATTCAAATTTGGTTCAGCAAAACAAACTCTGGTTTGTGGCTCAAATTTGCCGGAGAAAAACCCAAAGCCCTTGAATCCAGTGGCGTGTCCCCTCGGAAAATCCGCTGGCTGTGTTCACTAATGGCCGGCGGTCTTGCCGCCTGGGGCGGGGCCTCACTGAGTTTATTTTTGGCTTCCTCGTATTCGCCACTAATGACTTCCGGTCGCGGCTTCATTGCTCTTGCCGCTTTGATTTTCGGACGCTGGAAACCCTGGTCCGCATTTCTTGCTTGTTTATTGTTTGGCGCCGCCGAAACCTTACAGATTCACTGGCAAGGACAAAGTGTCGGAGGTTTCATGATCCCCGTTCAACTTATTCAAATTCTTCCTTACATATTTACTATTGTTGCCCTGGCGGGTTTCGTCGGAAAGAATTCTCCTCCAGCCGCTTTAGGCCGCCCACTGTAACGGCGTTTTGGTTGGGTATTCTGACGAGACAAGATATTTTGTTAGACTTTTTTCTTACTCACAAAGATGTATATATATAAGTTGACATCTTTGTGAGTAAGAAAAAAGAGAAGGTATTGAGTGACTGTCGGATTGGATGCTTCGCCTAGCTACCACACAAAATAAAAAAAAAGCCCTGGTTTCCCAGGGCTTTCGTGATTCTAACTTATCGTTAAATCAATTAGAAATTGTATGTCATACCTACGTTAGTTACGAAGTTAGCATCAGTTCCAAGACCAGTAGCTGTTCCAGAAGCTGCATTCGTAAATGTACCATCAAGCATGAATTTTCCGAATTTCAAACCCGCACCAGCTGCAACAGTTGTGTTGTCAGCGATTGTGTTTGCATCAGTAGCTCCTGCAGCTTTAGTAGAACCCAAAAGTACGTTTTGAGTTACAGAACCGCGTAGAACCATCCATGAAGTGGCTTCAGCCTCAACACCAATGATTACAGGAAAAGTTGTTTCTTCAGATTTTGTGTTACCTTGTTTTTCTTTTCTTGTGTCTGTATTGTACGAAACACCGTAGAAGAAATCAGCACCATCTTTTTTATGAGAATTAACAACACCAACTTGCATTATATTGATATCCCAGTCGGCATTTGTTGTGCTAGCCCCAGTAGTCAACTTAGCTGCAAGCGTTTTGTAGGCACCATATACATACATAGTGTCCATTTTGTATCCACCGCTTAAAGCCATGCTGCTGCCGCCTTTAAGAACTTTTTCTGAACCAGCAGTTTGCTCATTTTTACTTTCAGCGCCAAGACCAACAGTCAATTGAGCATCCCATCCAGCAGCTGCAGTTGCAGAAGCTGTTAAGCTCATGATGTTTTCTTTCATTTTAGAAGCTTTAACATCATTGCTCACATAGAATAAGCCCAAGCCCCATTGCATATCACCAGCTTTAGCAGCGTAGTAAAGATTCAATGGATTAGATTGGTTCAAAAGAGCTGTTGTTCCTGTACCAGTGCCAGCTACTGCGCCAGTCCCAGCTGCGAGTGCCATAAAAAGACTGTAAGAATCACTTTTATTACCAAGGTAAGCACCCATTGCTGCGTTATCACCCATTTTGCGAACAAATCCGCCTTCAGCGTTTTTTGTTACAGCAGCATTAGTCGCACCACGATTGCCTCCCCACTCAAGACTAACCCATTCACCATTACCAAGAGCTTGGTCTGGCTTAATAGGTCCGCCGTTGTCGCCAACAACATCTTGAGCGTCAGACACGTGAGCTGCACTTTGAAGCGCTGCTAAACGAGCCTTAGATGCAAATGCTGAAGCAGATGCGATAGTCACAACTGCAATCACAAAAAGTTTTTTCATTCTAGCTTCCTTTCGTTACAGTTCATTAAGATTGAATCCATGAACTTTGTTTTTAAAACTTAAACTTAACTTATACCTTACATCTCGAATCGTAATGACATGATGGCTTAAGATCAAGACGAAAAAATTTGGTGAGAGTCGCTGGAAGAGTAAATTTGAGAGGCAAACTCAACATTGTGTTGCAAGAAAACACCAAACTTTTTCACTGGCGATGTCATTCGTAAATATTTTCTTTCCTAATAAGATTTCTGAAAAAATCTAACTCGCTTTTTTTTGAGTCGCTGGAAAGGCACTACTGTATTGCGTTCCCAGACGACGAAATAAAATTTTGCAAATTTTTTTTGCCTGAAAAACCAACAGCGAAAAAGTATCTCGTCCATAGTCTGTCAACACGGCGCTACAGTGGCGACTTTTTCGCAACAAGTTGGGGCATGGTGTTGCGGCGCGTTTTATTTTTCGATGAATCAGTGTAGTTTGAAGTCAAAATCCCAGACTAAGATCTGGCTTTCTGCAGAGCGCATTGTTAATTTTTATTGATGATTCATTAAGCAACGTGACTCTTTCGCAGCTCACTGGATGCTCAAAAAGATCTTTATTCCAACTGAAATTTCTTTTCAAAACATCTTCGAATTCCAGAATTAATGAATTTTCATCGAAATTTTTTGCTTCGAAACAAAGTGAAATTTCCAGCCATCGCATTTCGATTTCAAGAAGAAAACATCCCTGTTTCTGGCTCATTTGCAAGAGGGATTGCAGAGCTATTTTTTGAAATTTTCCGTTGATAAAATAATTTTGAAAATCCACGGGAATTCGACTTTCGAACTTAAAAATACGCTGCTGCTGCGGCGAATGGAAAAAAATCATAGTGGATTTAGCAAGAAGCAAAAGAAAGACCTTGAAGCTTCGCAACTGAAAGTTCATTCTAGCTACGTTATTTGAAAGGATTTATGAAGAAAAAAACTCTACGCGGCTTAGTCAAAAGACATCCTGACGGATTCGGATTTTTCGTACCCGAAGACCATGACCATCCCGATGTTTACATTCCCCGCCAGTCCATGAGTGGGATTTTGACTAATGATAAAGTTTTAATCCAAGTTGAACCCGAAAAAGGGGGAGAACGTTTCCGCGGCGAAATTTTAGAAATTATATCTCGTGGGACTAAACATGTGGTCGGACAGTTTTTCCCGCTGAATGAAAAATTTGGTTTCATTAAAGATGAGTCTCATGCTTGGGGACAAGACTTACGAATTCCCATGACCGATACAAAAAATGCGCAAAAAGGCGAATTGGTTGCCGCCGAAGTCTTGCAATTTCCCAACGAAGACAAACCCTTTCTTGGTCGTATCATTGAAGTCATAGGCTCATCGGCAGAACCAATGAATGACCTCCGTCGGGTTATTTATTCCAATCAAATTCCCAATGTTTTTCCACCGGAAGTTGAAGCTGAAGCCAAAGCTTTCAAAACTGTCCCAGAGGAAAAAGATTATGCTCACCGTGTGGACCTTAGAAAAAAAACTCTTATAACAATTGATGGCGTTACGGCTAAAGATTTTGATGATGCCGTATATGTGGAAACTTCGCCTCAGGGATTTCGACTGTATGTTGCCATTGCCGACGTCAGCCATTATGTCCGCCCTGGCACAGCGATAGATAAAGAAGCTTACGAGCGTGGGACTTCGGTTTATTTTCCTAACTTTGTTGTTCCTATGTTACCTGAGGTTTTAAGTAATGGACTTTGTTCCTTGATGCCGCAGGTGCCACGACTTTGTTTGGTTTCGGAAATTGAATTTGATTTTACCGGCGAAAAGCTTTCTTCGAAATTTTATGAAGCGGTCATGCAAAGTCAGGCGCGGGTAACTTATGGAGAAGCCCAAGAAATCATCGAAGGAAACGACGTCGCTAAATTAAAACACGTCGAAGAAAATATTCTTCGCTGTGCGGACTTAGCAAAAATCCTGATGGCAAAAAGATTTAAAGATGGCAGCCTTGATTTGGAAATTCCTGAAACTCAACTTGAAATTGATGCCTCGGGTGTGCCGGTCGATGTGATTCGTTCCGAAAGACTCTTCGCTCATCGCTTAATTGAAGAACTTATGCTTGCGGCCAATGTTGCCGTGGCCGAATTTTTTGTTAAAAAAGAAATTCCTGCTATCTATCGCGTCCATGAAGCTCCGAATGCCGATGCGATTCGTTTGCTGGAAGGCTATTTGAAAAGCTTCGGTGGCAACATCAGTCTTAATAGTGGTAAATTGCAAAAAAGGCTAACCAAAGCATTGCAAGAATTTTCTGGCAAACCCGCCGCTTTGGCTTTGAATATTTTAACTCTTCGCTCGATGAGCCAAGCCAAATACAGTCCTAATAATCTTGGGCATTTTGGTTTAGGCTTCGAAAACTACACCCATTTCACTTCGCCGATCCGACGTTATCCGGATTTAATTGTTCATCGTCTGCTTAAAAGTTTAGTCCATCCAAAAATGGGCTATCAACGCATGGATGAAGATCAATTGATCCAAGCGGGCACTTGGCTCTCTGCTTGTGAACAACGATCTGTCAAAGCGGAAAGACAAATTCAAGCCATTAAAAAAGCCCGTTTCATGGAAAAATTTGTCGGACAAGAATTCGACGGAGTGATCAGCTCTGTGGCTCGTTTTGGGGTTTTCGTTTTACTTCGCGAATATGATATCGATGGATTGGTTCGCATCGAAGATTTAGCCAAAGACAAATTGGAATACGATGAAGAAAAACTGCGACTTTATGCCCGTCGCTCGGGAAAAAGCTACTCGATCGGAGATACTTTGCAGATCCGTGTCGAGTCCGCAGATCATAATCTGGGACAAATTAATTTTTTACTCAAAGATGCTCCGGCGAAATCCCCAGGGCAATCTGCAGATCGTAAGGAGCAACGAAAAGATCGTCGTCCAGAAAAAAGTCGTGGACGCGATAGAGATCGCGGACGAAGTAAGGATCGTGGCCGAGATAAAGATCGCAGTGGCGAAAAATCTCGCGAACAAAATGCAAAATCGCGCAAGCCGGAGATGCAAAAAAGAAAAGAAAAACCCACGCAAAGATACCAAGAAAAAGTCGTCATGGAACCGATTCGTGCTAAAGACAAAAAAACTCTTTTTGAAAAATTAGATCAAGCCGTTGAACAAAGAGCTAATCAAAAGCGGACGCAACAACGAGGAGAAAACGAAGAAGGCAAACCAGATCGTCGGGATGAGGACCGCCCATCACGAAAAAAATCTTCGAAAAATCCCCGCAGTGGTCTTCGCTTTAAGATTTACAGTCGGTAATAAAGGAATTTTAAAACGTGGCTTTTAGTTTAAGAGAAAATCCCTTCGGAAAGACTCTCAAAAATGCGTCAAGACTTCGCACCATCGCCAGCGTATTTGCTAAACATGGCTTTCATAAACTTTTGGAACAAATTCGTTTGGGGCAATTTCTTCTAGAGCGAATGAGCGCCTCTTCGGAAATCGAGAACTTCTCGGTCGCTGAACGTGTGCGCATGTCTTTCGAGGAACTGGGACCAACATTTGTAAAGTTAGGTCAACTTTTGGCGACGCGACCTGATTTAGTTCCGCAAGAATACGTCGTCGAATTCACCAAGCTTCATGCCAGTGTAAATCCATTGCCATTCGAAACAATCGAAGCTGTTTTACTGAAGGAACTAGGTCCCGATTATAAAACAAAATTTCTTCGCATCGACCCTCATCCTTTGGGATCTGCCAGTATCGCCCAAGTTCACGCCGCACAATTATTGACCGGAGAAGATGTGGTCATCAAAGTGCAACGCCCTGGCATTCTTCAAGTCATCAATGATGATCTGGGAGTTTTGTATTTCCTGGCCGAATTACTTTATAAATATGTTCCTGAAACTCGTATGTTTAATCCTTTGGCCATTGTCGATGAGTATTTTAAATCCTTAGAGCTGGAAACGAATTTCATTGTTGAGGCTAATAATATTCGTCGTTTTCAAGAGCACTTTTCCTCGCGACCAGAAGTGCGAATTCCAAAAGTTTATTACGAACTGACAACCGAAAAAATTCTGGTGATGCAGATGATGACCGGGATCCCCTTGTCAGATGACAGAGCTTTACATCAGGAAACCATCGCTCCTCAAGAAATTATCAAGCTGGGACTTTCCGCTTACTTGAAAATGGTATTTATAGATGGACTCTTTCATGGCGATCTGCATGCTGGAAATTTTTTTGTTTTACCCAACAATCATATTGGACTGATCGATTTTGGCCTGGTTGGGCGTCTAAATCCTAAGACTCAAACGGCGATCGCCAACATGCTTTTTGCGCTGTCCAAAGAAGATTACGAACGTCTTGCTTATGAATATGTCGATTTGGCTCCCTTTACGGATCAAATTAATGTTGATCTTTTTGCCCGCGAACTTCGCGAACTGATCGCGCCCCACTATGGTTTAACCTTAAAAAATGTAAACCTGGGTAAACTACTTATGACATCGGCGGGTATCGCCGCTCGCCATCGTTTGGTTGTACCTAGCGAGCTGATGATGTTCTTTAAATCGATTATTGCGATTGAAGGTATCGGCAGAAAAATTTCTCCGGGATTTGATTTTCTTCAATACTCATTGGAATTTTCTGCTGATTTAATCAAACATCAATTTGATCCAAGTAAAATTGCCCATGATATGTCGCAGGTAGCGCGGGAATCAAAAAATTTCTTGAATGCCTTGCCTCGACAATTGAATTTCTTGATTCGAAAATTAAACTCACCCAATCATCACTTCCGTTTTCAATTGGTTGAGTTGGAAGACATGAAGAGATCCATCGAGTCTTCATTTAATCTTCTTTTCCTTGGCGTTGTTATTGCTGCATTGATTTTGAGTGGCAGTTTAGTCTATGTTCATCCCAATCAAGAATTGATGTTAGGCATGCCTATGTTGACATTTATTCTTTATTCCTTGGCCGGCATTTTGGGCGTTGTTGGTTTTTTTAACTACATCAGGAAACCTTAAATATGCAGCAAATTTTTTATGAACTCAGCGTGCTTGCAAAGTCTGTTAATTTTAAAAATCTTTCCGCAGCGGCTCTGCATGTTGGTCTTAGTCAACCGCAGTTGTCTCGAATTATTGCTAAAATTGAATTGGAATTAAAAATTGTTTTGTTGGATCGATCCACCAAAAGAAAATCCGGCTGGACTCCGGCGGCTCGACATTTAGCACAGATTTTTGAAAAATCGGCAAAGCGGTTGGAACTTGATCTTTTTTCAGTCAGCAAAGATCAGATGGTTTCAGAAGTGCACCTGGGGACTTTGGAAGGTCTTGCTCCCACGGCATTGAAGTTGGCAAAAATGTGTTTTGATTCTATTGGTATACATAAAATATTTTTAGACATTTATGATCTCAGCGAACTGGATGCCAATTTTTTAAACGGCAACCTAGATTTAATTCTTTCTTCAAAACAGCCTGGACGAAAAAAAACTCATCATTGTCTTGAGCTTGGCTTTCAACATCTTGAGAAGGTTCAAACTCATAAAGATTTTTCTGTGATGAGTACTTTTGAATATGGTCAGTCCGATAGAAAAACTCAAAGTAGTTTTAAACATATGTTGATTTCAAATTCATTGGTGATTCGTAAAGAATGGTTCAAAAGTCCAGGAGGTACCGGTTTTCTTCCTTCGGAAGCAAGATCAGGAAAATCCAAAGAGGCCGAGCCCGTATGGCTTTTGGGAAGTGAACTTTTAAATCCTCAGCTTTGGCTAAAGATAACAGAGGAAATGGTTAATAACCAAATCCTCTGATTGCAAGGAGGGTTTTAAAATCGAAAAGAATAAAAATTAACCTAACAATTTCAGTGCTAATTGATTCACTTGGTTGGCTTGCCCAAGAATCGCTGTACCCGCCTGCATGAGAATATTATTTCTCACCATCTCGGTACTTTCGGCTGCGATATCGGCATCCCGAATTCGCGAATTAGCTGCTGACATGTTTTCGTCATAAATCAGCAAATTGCTTGAGGTTGATTGCAATCGGTTTTGCATGGCTCCGAAATTGGCTCGGATCGCATTGACCGAAGTCATTGCATCGTCGAGCACGGACAAAGTGGTTTGTGCGCCCTCTTTCGTACCAACAGTTTCTGCAACCATTCCCAAGGCTTCAAGAGTCGAGTTCGCCGCCCCCGCATTAAATGAGATGCGATCTTTGAATGGATCATTATTTACACCCACTTGGATGTCGATAATAGAACCTGTTCCATTCAATAAATCGTAGCCATTGTACTGAGTTGATTCGGTCACCCGTTGAATCTCTGATTTGAGTTGCTGGTACTCAACGTCTAGGAATTTTCTTTCGGTATCGCCGATCGTGTCCGAAGCGGCTTGGATACCTAGTTCCCTGAGGCGAATCAGCATGTTTGAAACTTCGTTCAAACTTCCCTCAGCAATTTGAACCAAGGAAATACCATCATTGGCATTTCGGTTCGCTTGTCTTAGTCCTCGGATCTGAGCTTTTAAGTTCTCAGAGATCGCGAGTCCTGCAGCATCGTCAGCTGCCTGATTGATTCTTTGGCCAGATGATAATCGCGCCATCGACTTGTTCAGATTGATGCCAGTCATGTACAGATTTTTCTGTGCATTCAGGGCACTCACATTGGTCATAATACGTAAACCCATTTATCCTCCTTGCATTTCACATCCTCCTTGATGTTGGCCTTCCATTTGGCCACTTAGGATCCATACTAGATCCCGCTACATATCTCAGTTCGGAACGATTGGTTTAGAGTTGAGTCTAGTTTTTAAAAATGTGTCGATTTAATTTACTGGATGTAAAAAAAGGGAACAGGACAAAGGGAAGTCCTATTAAATTAGATTGAATTGAAAATAAGGACCCACAAATTGTGGGCCCTTGCGCAGGAAACAGATCAAAGTACAGCTGACCGTTATGGCCTGCTTGGGCTTCTTGAGGGTGATCTTGATCTATCAAGATCGAGAACCAGTCAATCATCAGAAACTATTAGTTACTGAAATGACTTATTCAAGAGTCCAAGTGCGACATTAGACTGCTGGTTTGCTTGAGCGAGAACCGAGGTTCCTGCCTGCAACAATATATTATTTCTAGTCATCTCTGAAGTCTCTTCAGCGACATCGACATCTCGGATCCGTGAATTGGCTGCTGCCATATTCTCTACTCCGACCTGGATATTACTGACTGTGGACTGCAGACGATTCTGGATGGCACCAAAATCCGCTCTCATCGCTGAAACGCTGACAATAGCGCTGTCGATCGCCGACAAGGCATTTTGAGCTGAGGCTTTATCGGCCACACTCGTCAGGTTTACACCGAGAGCTGCTGAATTCGCATCGGCTTTTGAAGCATCAAAAGAGATCCGATCGATTTCTGGATTATTTCGCGTGCCCACCTGGAAATCGAGGATAGACCCGACTCCGGCCAAAAGTTGAGTTCCGTTGAACTCAGTACCTTCTGATATCCGGTCAATCTCTGAGACCAGCTGATCATACTCCACGTTCAGGAACTGTCTTTCAACAGGACCGATCGTGTCTGAGGCAGCCTGGACCCCGAGCTCACGAAGCCGAATTAAGATTGATGAAATTTCGTTCATCGATCCCTCTGCGACTTGCACGAGTGAGATACCATCTTGGGCATTCCGGGAAGCTTGCTTCAGACCGCGAATCTGAGCTCTTAAATTCTCAGAAATCGCTAGCCCGGCAGCATCGTCCCCAGCGCGGTTGATGCGGAATCCTGATGCGAGCTTTTCCATGCTCTTATCAAGACTAATCTTCGTTCCCCAAAGTACTTTTTGGGCATTTAACGAAGCCGTGTTTGTATTAATACGTAAACCCATAACTCGTCCTCCTCCTTGAAGATGCACAGTCTCATTCCATGAGACCGGGGAGTTCATTATGAACTCCGATGGGTAAAATTGCTCTTACGTCTCAGTTCGGAACACTAACGAAAAAACTTGAGCCAAAATGAGAAAATCTAGACTAAAGGCCCAAAGTGATTTAAATCCATTCTATGGAAATTCGCGATCCCCTGCACGGCTCTATGTATTTTTCAGAAGCTGAAGTATCTATTCTGGATACTCCAGAATACCAACGCCTAAGAGCTATAAAACAATTGGGATTTTCGGAATTTAGTTTTCCTGGCGCCACTCACAATCGTTATCTTCATTCTTTGGGTGTTTGTCATTTAGCCGGGCTGACTTTTGATTCTATTTTCAGGGCCTATCCCTTCACGAAAAATTCGACAAAACTAAGACTGCGACATGCGGTTAGGCTTGCGGCACTTCTTCACGATGTTGGCCATGGACCTTTAAGTCATTCCACCGAACAAGTGATGCCTCTATTAAAGAGTCTCGACATACAAGCTTACTCAGATCGAAGTCAGAATAATCGTCGCGCTAATCATGAAGATTATACGATTAAGTTAATCACTGAATCCAGTATCGCTGAATCCATTAAAAAGAATTTCCATGATCTTCTGCCTTTGCACGTAGCCGCACTGGTCGATAAGACTTTGAAAGTGTCGGATGATTTTTTTAAGGATGGGGATTTTGATTTTCGCCCGATTCTAAGTCAGATTGTCAGCTCGGAGCTTGACGTTGATCGCATGGATTATCTCGAAAGAGATTCTTATTACTGCGGCACAAACTATGGTCGCGTCGATTTGGAATGGCTCATTCAAAATCTAACTTTTCATGTCGTCGAAGGAAAAATGTTTTTAGCACTGAATCGAAGAGCGCTTTATTCTTTTGATGATTTTTTAATTTCCCGTCATCACATGCATTTGATGGTTTATTTTCATCACAAAAGCATCATTTATGAAGAAATGCTCAATCGCTACTTAGCATCTGCTGATTGCAAATTCATTTTGCCCGGGAATATCAAAGAATACATCGGCTACAACGATTACAAATTGCACGAACATCTTTCAAACGTGACAAATCCATGGGCTAAGCGAGTTTCAGAGCGAAGACCTTTCAAAGTTCTTTTAGAAATGCACAACACTTCCGACAGTCCCCGTCCCGAGTTGGTCAAAAAAGCTCTTGAAGCCCGCAATATCGAAGTGATTTGGGCTTCGTCAAAAGCTCGACTCTCTAAATACCATTCGGGCTCCCCCGAAGATAAAGCTTTAGATATTTACGTCCGTGACCAATACGATTATTGGGACGTGCCTACTCCGATCAATCAATCCACGCAGATTTTCTCGAAGTATGAGGGCACCAGGATTATCGATCGTCTTTATGTTGCGCCCGAGCAGTATATTGAGGCTGAGAGATTTTTGAAGCAGACGAAGATTAATTGAAATGGCGGGGCGCTTTCGAGCCCCGGACCCATGGCGACTTAAATCTTTAGTGCCTTTGCCCTGTGCAGAGTTTTTGCTCTCCTATTGGTTTGTGGGGGTATCGGTCAATGCTGTCAGGTTAGCGGTTATTTTTTCTTTTTAATCCTC
>JBBTCO010000003.1:0-65815 GCA_038043185.1 Bdellovibrionota bacterium | reverse complement strand
CCTTCAAGATTCAGAACACAACTGGCACTATTTTAAAAGTACGTTACAAAACACTACTTAACCTGTCGCTCAATAATCATGAAAGCTCAGATCTTTGGATCGATCCTGATTATCGCCATTAAAAGGGGTTATCAGCCGGAGAATAGCAAATATTATGGGCTTAAATTAACGGTTAAGTCTTCTAAGTTCAATTGATTCATTAAGTTCAATTGCAAGCCTTTGTAGTTCGGTTTCAACAAAGTAAAAAAATCAAAGCGCCCGGAAGGGATAAGCTGATATTGATCTATAAGCCATTTCACGGAACGCGTGCACAGAACTTTCTTTTTTGATTCGTTGGTTGTCAATTTGATTTCAGAAAGTAGTTTTTCATAGTCCTTAGAATTAATTTTTAAAAAATTCTCGGGATGGGCGTGATGAAAAATTTCAAGTGCGGCAAGGCAAGTGGGTCGGTCCAAGGTGACGCCTTTGCGAAACACGGAGGTGGGTTTGCTGTGAAGTTGTGAAATAAAGACTTTGTTTTCCATCGCTTGAATTCGAAAATCTAAATCTAAGCGTTTTTTCCAATGTGATTGCAGCCATTCGGCAAGTCGGCGATGATCATCGCCACCTTGCGCGGAATAGCTGATAACCATATCTTTTGGCCAAGAAATTTTTGGCGGTGGGGTTGAAGTAGATTTAAAGTTAACACAGGGGATTTCGCCATTTTGAAAAAAGGAAGAGGGCAAAGCCACACAGCCTGGTCGTCCTTTGGATTGAAAGATTTTTTGTAAATCCTCATAATCGAGTGCTTCGCTAAGAAGTTTCCGTTGTTCGATTGAGTCAAGATCTTGATTAAATCCATAATAATCAAAACGCAAAATCTCGAAGGATTTAAAATCGGGTTTATCTTTCCATTGTTGATAAAGTGAAGTCGGCAGACGACGTAAAAAATCGAGCTGATTTTTCTCGTAAAGCTTAAGTGCGGTCGAGTCATCGATAATAAAAAGAAACTCAACATCAGGTCGTTTGGAATTTCCAGTAGGGTAGTTTGGATTTTGAGTTAACAAAAGACTTTTGGATTTTTTCCAATCTTTAAGCTGATAAGGTCCGCTAAATTGTTTCGGGTTCGAGGGTCGAGGACTTAAAGTGGTTTGACATAAGTTGTATTCAAATTCGGGCTGGGGCTCCGTGAATTCAAATTGTAAAGTTCTATCGTCAATCGCTTTAATTCCCACTTCATTGAAGTTGGTTTTTGTGGAAATAAACTTTTCTGCATTTTTTAAACTTAACAAACTTAGTCCTTGCCCGGAATTAATTGGATTCTTCAGCAAAAATTCGTAAGCGTTTACAAAGTCCGACGATTTTAAGGCTGTGCCGTCACTCCACTTAAGATTTTTTTTAAGTTTACAGGTAAGTTTTAAGTCTTTAGAGCTGCGAGTGCATTTTTTTTCGGCTAGATCGGGGACAAGACCTTTTTCATTATCGAATTTAAAAAGTCCGCGATGAAGATTCTGTAGCAAATAGCTACTTACGGCGCCACCCTGAGACTGGGGATCCAGACTCAAGGGTTCTTTTAAAACGTGCAATTTAAAAGCAGCTATCCCAAGTTGAGGAATCAATAAAAGAAATAAAAGAAATTTGAAGGGCTTGGAATTACCGTTCGAGTTCGATTTTAGCGATAGTTTGAAGTTGCATGTTACTGGTGCCTTCATAGATTTGTCCAATTTTTGAATCGCGCCAAAATTTTTCCACCGGATATTCGCGAGTGAAGCCATTGCCGCCAAATAAGTCGATTGCCATTGAAGTGATATTTTCTGCAGCTCGCGACGAATAGAGTTTTGCCATAGCTGCGGCCTCGATAAAGTCCAGCCCTTGATCTTTTAATCTTGCTGCATTGTAAACCATCAGGCGCGAAGCTTCCAATTCCGTGCGCATTTCTGCTATCTGAAATTGCACGCCTTGATTATGGGCAATTGGTTTGCCGAATTGTTCGCGAGTTTTAATATAAGCGAGCGTGGCTTCAAAGGCGCCTTGAGCAATACCCAACATTTGGGCGCCAATGCCAATTCGACCTTCATTCAAAGTCTCAATCGCTATTTTGTAACCCTTGCCAACTTCGCCTATGACATTGGTGGCTGGAACTTCACAGTTTTCAAATAACAATTCGGTGGTAGAGCTGGCGCGGATTCCAAGTTTATCTTCCTTTTTGCCAACTTTGAAACCAGGAAATGATTTTTCGACAATAAATCCGGTAATGCCTTTGTAACCTTTTGAGGGGTCGATATTTGCAAACACCAAAAAAACATTAGCTTCGTTGCCATTGGTGATCCAAAGTTTATTGCCATTCAAAATGTATTTATCACCTTTTTGCTCAGCACGAAGTTTCAATGCAAAAGCATCAGATCCACTGGAGCTTTCCGAAAGAGCATAAGCTCCAACCCATTCTTTGGACATTTTTGAAAGATATTTTTCTTTTTGAGCTTCGCTTCCCCATCGCAAGAAGGCGTTGGTAACCAAAGTGTTTTGCACATCGACCAAAACTCCAATGCTTGCATCAACTCGGGCGATTTCTTCTACAGCAAGACAAGCCATTGTAAAGGTGGAAGCAGCACCACCGTATTTTTCTGGAGATTCAATACCCATTAAACCCATCGCGAAAAGTTGGGCGACAATTTCCGGTTTCATTTGGGCAGCGATGTCCATGGCATTAACATGGGGTTTAATCTCGGCTTCAGCGAATTGTCGAATAGCTTCGCGGAAGGCTATTTCTTCTTCCGAGAAAATAGTTAAAGCAGGGCGAGCATTAGGGTTTGCTGTTGACATGACTGCACCTTCTCTCATTTGAATCGAGAGATCAAAACATGTTGCGTTAAACTACGTCCATCTTTTGATCAATCTGATTGGACAACTAGACATTGCTCTAGGAGTTGTTTAGCCTTTTTAAATATGGATGTTGTTGATATCGGCGCTAAGCTAGCACTTATTTATATGCCTTTTTTGTTTGCACTTTGTTTTCATGAGTTTGCTCATGGATACGTCGCAAAATTGCGAGGCGATAATACGGCTCAGATGATGGGTCGGCTGACGCTGAATCCAATGGCTCATATCGATTGGCTAGGCACTGTTATCCTTCCCATTCTCTCAATCGTTACTAATTTAAATATCTTTTTTGGTTGGGCCAAGCCAGTGCCTGTTAATGAAAGAAATTTAAAGAAGCCAAGAACGGACATGTTTTGGATCGCCTTGGCGGGACCTATGTCAAATGTGTTATTGGCGATCATCGGCGCGTTCATCGCCAGCGCTATTGCGGTTCGAATGCAAACTTCGGATATTCAGCAACCTATGGCCATGTTGCTGTCGCAGTTTATTTTAACAAATTTATTTTTAGCGATTTTTAATTTGATTCCAATTCATCCTTTAGATGGTGGAAAAGTATTGGCGCGATTTTTACCGACAGCATGGAATTACAAATTAGAACAAAATCAACAACAGTTAAGTTTTTTATTGCTGTTACTTTTTATTTCCGGGGCCTTGCGATTTTTAGTCTATCCGGTGTATTTTTCTTATCAGGTTCTGTTAAATTTCTTTGGAGCTTTTTTCCATGCCTAGTCCTCGAGTCATGAGTGGGATTCGGGTCACTGGTCCTTTGCATATCGGCAATTATTGGGGTGCTTTCCGGAACTGGCTTGTTTTGCAAAAAGATTTTGAATGTTATTTCGGTGTTATGGATTGGCATGGGATGACCACGGCTTATCGCAGTTCGCACGAAATAGCTTTGTGGACAAAAGAAATGTACGCCGAGCTTTTAGCTTGGGGTCTTGACCCTGTTAAAAATACGATCTTTGTGCAGAGTCAGGTCAAAGAGCACTTGGAGCTCTTTATGATTTTTGCTAACCTCACTCCTATGGGTTGGCTTGAGCGAGTCACAACATGGAAAGATGCGGAAGAAGAAGCTAAGCTCAATGACACTCATAATTTGGGACGGTTTGCTTATCCTGTTTTGCAAACGGCAGATATTGCCATTTATCAAGGAGAAAAAGTTCCCGTGGGACAAGATCAAGTGGCTCACCTGGAAATATCGCGTGAAATTGTTCGGCGATTCAATCACACCTACAAAGCCAAGTTGCCAGAACCAAAACCTTTATTGACTGAAGTTCCGCTTTTGCCAGGTTTGGATGGTCGAAAAATGTCAAAATCCTATGGTAATACCTTGCTGTTGACTGAGCCTGATGAAAAAACTTTGAAGAAAAAAGTAAATATGATGTTAACAGATCCGCAACGGGCGCGAAGAGAAAATCCTGGAAACCCCGAGATCTGCCCGGTCTTTACTTATCACAAATTGTATTCTTCAAGCGAAGATCAGGAATGGGCGGCCACAGGCTGTAGGACGGCTGGTATAGGCTGTGGTGACTGCAAAGCGAAATTGGCTTTGAATATCGAAAAATTAACCAGTGGCCCTCGTGAACAAAAAAAAGAATTACTTGCTGATCAAAAAAAATTAAGTGAGATCATGGAAATGGGTAATGAAAAGGCGCGTAAAGAAGCGCGTAAAACTCTTGAAATTGTTCGAACATGTATGAAATGGTGACAATATGAGTCTTCAGATCAGTTTGCCTAAATTCGAAGGACCGCTTGCACTTTTGCTGTATCTTATTCGCAAGGAAGAAATGGACATCATGGATATTAAAATCCATGAGATCACTTCGCAGTATCTTCAATATATAAAACTGATGAAAGAACTGGATCTGGAAGTCGCAGCTGAGTTCATTTTAATGGCTGCGACTTTGATTCAGATAAAAAGTCATATGTTGTTGCCTCAATACAACGAAAATGGCGAGATCGTCGACGTTGATGATCCTCGCAAAGAATTAGTGCAAAAACTTTTGGAATACCAAAAGTATCAAGAGGCTTCAAAATTACTTTATGAGAGGCCTTTGGTTGGACGTGATATCTGGCTGAGGGGCGTGCGTGAAAGCTTTGAGTCTCAAAAAGAGGAAGAAATCATCATCGAAGATAATGGTTTGTTTTCTTTAATTTCAGCCTATCGGATGATGCTGAAAACGGCACAGAAGCGCATTCATCAGGTGACGACGAAAGTTCAATCCGTTGCAAGTCGTATTTTAGAATTTAAGGACAAACTCATTCTGGGGCAAAAAATCAGCCTTCAGGACCTGGTGACGGACATGCAAAATCAAATGCGCCAAACCTTAATTACTTTTTTATCCTTGCTCGAGCTTGGCAAACTGGGATTTGTTTCTTTGTATCAAACAGAAGCTTATTCCACACTTTGGGTCGAAGCGCTTCGACCCATTGATTATGACGTTATTTCCCGGGTTGAAGAATACGAAACTGTAAATAACGAAAGTTTAGCACAAAGAATTTTTGACGAATCGGAAATATTATCGGCCGAAGAAACTGTCCAGCATTTGAATGAGGACCCGGATGATCTATTGACTGAAGATGTTAATTCTGTGGAGTCGATAGTCGCCGATGCTGATATGGCCACAGATGAAGAAATTGAGGCCGCAGAGCTAGAAATAAATTCAGGCGGATCAATAATTGAGGGGGAAGATGTCACGACGTAAAGAAACTCCAGATGAAGAAATCGAACTTGTCCAGCTGGATGAAGCCTTTGGGCTTGTTGTTCAGGCTGATGCGAGTGTTGTAACTGAGATTAATATCGAGGCCGATGTCGAAGGCACCGAACTTGAAAGTTTTGAATCGGTATCGATTGAAGATATTCTTTTTGTTGAACAAGAACGAGTTGAATCTATTGTTGAAAGTGTTCTTTTTGCCTCTGATCGGCCTGTGAGTTTAAGTTCACTTAAAGTTGCATTTAAAGGAACCAACGTTAAAACGGATCATATTCGTCGTGCTATCGAGCAATTATCAGTTGAGTATGCTGGTGCCAAACGGGGAGTGTGTTTAGAAGAAGTCACAGGCGGTTATCAGCTAAGAACAAAAATTGATAACATGGACTTCATTCGTCGAAATATTAAAGCACGAAGTTTTAGGTTATCTGGACCAGCGATGGAAGTTTTATCCATTGTTGCCTACAAACAACCGATTATTAAATCTGAAATCGACGTCATTCGCGGAGTTGAATCAGGACATTTGCTTCGCGCTTTAATGGAGCGTGGGATTGTTAATTTCGAAGGAAAAAGCGAATTGCCAGGACGGCCGATGCAATATGGAACAACTCGAAAGTTTTTAGAAATTTTCGGTCTCAGAAATTTAAAAGAGCTTCCAACTTTAAGTCAGATTGATGAACTATTGCCTGACGGAATCGGCGAAGAAGACGAAGTTGAAAAGCAAAAATTAAGTGATTTGACGTCCCAGCTTTCGCAAGAGGTGATTGTTGATAGTTATTCGCAAGGCGAGGACGAACTGACAAAAATTCAAGAACAACTGGAAGTGATTACTACTTCCAGCCGTTTTTTTGAAGAAGAAAAAGAGCGACAACGTCAAAAACGTGATTTCGAAAAAGCGCAGAATATTCGAGAAGCTTTGGCGCTTGGAGAAACAGTTGGAAACCGAGATCTGAATTGGTTAAAAAAATATGATGAAATTTTAGCGGCAGGTAAAACTGTGACTCTTCAAGAAGAAAAATTTGTCGAAGAAACATCGGTGGAAGTTGAATCTCTTTTTGAAAGTGAAACTCATGAAGAATTACCTAATCTAGCAACGGACGAAGAGCTGGAAGGACCCTGACAGGAGATTTCTTGGTGACCAAGGATGATGGGTCTAGAACAAGATATTTAATTAAAACTATTCTTAGTGTTTGGATAATTTATCATTTATTTTGCATTGTGTTTATGCCGAACTCGAGTTCCTATTTGCTTCGGTTGATGGGGGATAAGGTTCTTCCTTATGCCAATGTCCTGGGGCTCAACACAAGTTGGAATTTTTTTTCACCAGATCCTGCCCACATTATGTATTTTCAATATAATATTACAAAAAAAAATCAGGACCCAAATGAAGAAAGCCCGGACTTCTTTATTCCTCCCGAAAAGAACAAGGGTCCATTTGGCGTGTCCGAGCGCAGAATTATGTACGCAATGAGATTTGTGATTATTGATCAAAGGCGGGTGGATTCCTTACTTGGCCCTTGGATTTGTCGAATGCATCCCGAGGCCGCAAACATTCATGTCCAACATAAGATTGAGCCAATTCCTATGTTGGACAATGTAATTTTTGATCCCGAAAATGCGACTCAATCAGCACCGAGTTTAATCAAAATGGTAGACCGAGACTTTAACTGCCAAGATTTGGATGAGGTCAGCTTATGAAGTGTTCATTTTGGCAAAAATTTTGGTTTGATCCAGTTGATTTGACCGGTGTTGCACTGACTCGAATGGCACTGGGTTTAACTTTATTTGTAACTTATCTTTTTCGTTTTCAAAATATGAACTTGTTAACCTCGGAAGCTTTGCTTCCAAAGGAACAGGCTTTGTTGCTTTTTCCAGAGATGATGAGGCCTGCCTGGAGTTGGACTTTTTGGCCAGACTCTTGGTCCTTGGCGGTGCATGGCCTTTTTTGTTTAGGACTATTCCTTTGGGTTTTTGGGGTTGGCGGAAGGGCCTTAGGGGTTTTGTTGTGGATTGTTCACATGGGATTTTTACAAAGAAATTATGCGATTGTTTTTGGTGCCGATGTGATGGCGGGAATTTTCTTATTTTATCTTGTTTTGATTGAGACGCCTCCCCAGATGAAAAATTTTTCTTTTTTTAAAAAAAATAATTTATTTATAACCAACTTGCCCACTTCAGATTTTATCTCAACTGCTCTGTTGCGTTTATTACAAATTCAACTATCTGTGATTTATGCGTACACCGGCTTTGAAAAATTAAAAGGAGTGACCTGGTGGGATGGGACCGCTTTGTGGAGTATTTTTGCAAATCCCCAAATGGTGTGGATGGATTTAAGTTTTATTAAAAATATTTCTTGGATTTTGCCGGCGATGGCTTTTTTAACGATTGTTTTTGAAATTTATTTTCCGGCCGCAATGCTTTCAAAAAAAGTGAGATATTATTGGCTGGTCGCTGGGATTTTTTTTCATATTGGTATTGGATTTCTTATGTCTCTTTGGGCATTTTCTTTGGTCATATTATCTATTTATTTTGTATTTATAGACCCTCTCGATTTGAGACGTCTTATTCTCGAAATGAGACAAAAGTTGGCATTCAAATAAGAAAATCAAACTCTTTTCAAAGAATTCCGATAAACTAAAGAGCAGGGGGATCATTGGTTCATTCTATGAATAATCTTCGCTTAGGATTTATTTTATTATTGGTATTTTCTGGAATGATGCTTTCTTCCTGCAGCAGTTCTCGTGATAATTCCTTGCTGGGTGATATGAATTCGTCGGCGCGATGTCCAACAACAGGTTGTGCGGATGCGGCACCAAGCTCGGAAAAGGTTTATTTGCAAAGGGATAATAGCAACTCGATATTCCTAGGTGCTTTAGATAGCAGCTTAGAAATCAGTGGATCGTGCTCTTCCTCGACTTTTCCTGATAATAGAATTGAAGTTACCTCGGGCGGGAATTCAGTCAGTTTTTACGCAATTAATCTGGGGACCTCAGCTTTAGTTCCAAAATGTTCAATGGGAAGATTTTATATTTTTGTTGATGCCTGTAAGTTTAACTCGCTCTCGGGTTATAGTTTGCAAGTCAGTTTAAAACCTCTGGATCAAACTCAGCAGGTCGTTGATGCCGATGCCTCTTTTACGGTGAATTTTAGTCGTATCGCTGCACTCGATCCAAATGTTTGTCGTTAGCTCCGGCGCGGCAACCTTTTATTAAAAAATTATTGGGTCATCTCTGGAAGGTACAGCTCTTTAAAGGACAACTCTTTCAGGTAGCTCGCTTTTTTTAAGCGATCATCTAGTTTTAAATCCAGTCTTTTAAGACCAGATCCTGCCGGAAGTTCGGCATAAATCGAATCAAAATCAGCGTCGCTAATCAGAGCTTTGATTAAGGCTAAGCTGGTGGTTCGTTGGGGACTGTTGTTGGGGACGGCCAGCGAGAATATTTCAAGTGGCTTTTTATTATCAATAGCATGATAAAAAACGGATTTTAGTTCTTTCTTTGCATGTAAAGAAATTTCCACAACTTCATTATCAGCTAGAGTTTTAAATTTATTTTCCAAAGTCAGCGTGGCTTTTGTTTTTACTTTAATTTTTGGATAATTCCATGGTTCTTGATGTGATCGAAGTTGGTTCAACTCGGGATCAGAGTAAATGTAAATAGAACTTATTTTTGTACCTTCAAGTAATTTTTGAAGATTTTCATTTTTGTATATTTCTGCAAATGCAAATTCGAATATGGTCCAAAACAGTGGGACCTCATAGATTTTTTCTTTGTTGGTTTGCCTTAATTCAGGTGCAATTTCCGAATCAAGTAAGGACGTTATTGATGTGATGGTGCGAAGTCGTCCTTCCCGCACAAGTGGAGGAATCCAATAGGAAGGAAGAAATAAAAGATGAGCTCCGGGATTGAGAACTGTTTTTAAACGAGCTTCTTGCCAGTTGCTCACTTCATCAATTTGAATTTGAGTGTGGGTTTTTTCTTCAAGAAGCTGAATGATGGCTGGATTGAAAAGGGCTTTCTCGAAAACAACGATACGTACTTTTTCTGGCTCTGAAAAAGCAAATTGCAGTCGAAAATCGGGTAAGTTCCCATGAAGGTATCCAGCTCCAAAGCACAGCAATAAAAAGAGAAGCCAAAAACTAAACTCTTTCCAACGCATCAGAAAATTTCATCGAAAGCCACTTGCCCAGAGACTCCTGTTTGATAGGCCGAGACTCTTCTTTCAAAGAAATTAGCCAGTTCTTGCATGTCCTGAAGTTCCATAAATGGAAATGGATTTTTTACTCGATATCGTGGAGCAATATTTAAAGCTTCTAAACGTTGATCGGCAACAAATTCTAAATATTGGCGCATGTCCTTGATTGAAAGGCCGGCAATGCCATGCTCAAGAATGTCTTGAGCAAAACCCATTTCGCAATCAATAGCATCTTCCATCATTTGCACGACCATCTCACTCATTTGTTCATTCATTAAGGCTGGTTCTTCTTTTCTGGCGGTGTGGATCACTTCATTAGCAAAAGCGATGTGCATACTTTCGTCTCTAAAAACCCAATTGGTTCCCGTGGCAAGTCCAGCTAACAAACCTTTAGATCGAAGAAAGTACACGTAAGCAAAAGCAGCAAAAAAGAACAGCCCTTCAATGCAAGACGCAAAACAAGTCATGTTCATTAAAAATCGGCGGCGATCTTCGATGGTTTTTAAAGTTTTTAAGTTATGAATTGAATCCATCCACTTAAAACAAAATTGAGCTTTCTTTTTAATTGAAGGAATTTTGTCGATTGCAGAAAAAGCCAAAGCTCGCTCTTCAGGATTAGGAATATAGGTATCTAAAAGCGTTAAGTAGAATTGAACGTGCAAAGCCTCTTCGTAAAGCTGGCGACTCAAATAAAGTCTTCCTTCCGGAGAATTAACATGAGTGTATAAATTCACTACAAGATTATTTCCGACAATGGAATCTCCGGTAGCAAAAAATGCGACCAGCCGATTGATCAAATGCTTTTCAGATTTGCTCATTTTCGAATTTAAATCGACAAGATCTGTCGAGAAATCAACTTCATCAACGGTCCAAGTATTTTTGATCCCATTTTTGTACATTTCAAAAAAGAGAGGGTATTTCATCGGACGTAAATTTAAATCAAATCCAGGATCTAACAACATAACAAAAACCTCCGTGTGTTGTGATTATTGACAGGCTTCGCAAGCTTCTGGATTGTCTAGGCTGCAAGCGATAATTTCAGATTCAGAGTAAGTTTTCTTTTCAGCCAAAGCATTCATGGATTCTGCGTTTGAACTTTCAAGAGCAGATCCAGAACTCATCATTTTGATGGTCGTTTTTGCAATGCTTGTCGCAGGACGTGAACGCAGATAGTAGGTTGTTTTTAAACCTTTTTTCCAGGCGTACATGTACATGCTTGAAAGTTTTCCAATGGTAGGACTTTCCATAAAAAGATTTAAACTTTGGCTTTGATCAATATAGGAAGCTCTTTCTGCTCCGAGGTCGATCAGCGATTTCATTGGGACTTCCCAAACCGTACGATAAAGATCTCTCAAGGTCGGGGGGATTTCCGCGATGTCTTGAATCGAACCTTCCTTAGCTTTAATTTGGTTTCTTAAATTTTCATTCCAAAGCGATAAAGCCTTAAGATCTGAAACTAAGTAGCGATTGATTTGCAAAAATTCGCCGGATAAGGTTTCTCGTTTAAAAAGATTGCTGATTTGCGGTTCGGTGGCTTCATAACAACCTACGATCGAGGCGATTGTTGCTGTGGGTGCAATCGCAATCAGCAGTGAGTTTCTTAAGCCGTGCTTTTGAATTTTTTCTTTGAGGTTCGTCCAGCGAACGGAATCAGATGGAGTTATCCCCCAAAGATCAAATTGTAAAACACCTTGGGCTGCTTTGGTGTCCGCAAAGGCGGCGTGGGGACCTTGTTTTTCGGCGAGCTCGCAAGAAGTTGCTAAAGCATTATAGTAGATTTCTTCTTGAATTTTTGTCGATAACTGCCGAGCCTCAGCACTGTCGAAAGGCAATTTCAGTTGGAAAAAAGCATCTTGCAATCCCATAAGTCCTAAACCCACGGGGCGCCATTTATGATTCGAGCTTTCGGCTTGAGGGATTGGATAAAAATTGATGTCGACCACACGGTCTAGATATTTCACTGCCGTTTTCACACTGCGGGCAAGCTTATCAAAATCAAATCGGCCATCAATGATATGGCGTGAAAGATTAACGGAACCCAGATTGCAAACAGCCGTTTCGTTATTGGAAGTGACTTCTAATATTTCTGTACAAAGATTGGAAAGATGAATGGTGTTTTCTGGCTTTCCTGTTTGATTTGATTTTAAATTGGAAGCGTCCTTCCAAGTCATCCAGCCATTTCCTGTTTGCGCCAGGCTTTTCATCATCCGCATATAAAGTTCACGAGCTTTAATTTGCTTGAAATAAAGTTTTTGAGACTCGGCTTCAAGATAAGCTTTTTCAAACTCGGGGCCGTAAATATCAGTAAAATTGGGCACAACTCGAGGATCAAAAAGTGACCAAAGAGCATCTTCCTCGACCCGTTTCATAAATAAATCAGGAACCCAGTTTGCAAAATTCAAATTATGAGTTCTTTTAGCTTCGTCACCGGTGTTGTCACGCATTTCCAAAAATTCTTCGATGTCAGCGTGCCAGGTCTCGAGATAAACGCAGGCCGCGCCTTTTCGTTTGCCTCCTTGATTTACTGCAGCCACAGAGCTGTCCAAAGTTTTTAGCCAAGGAATAATGCCATTGGAATGACCGTTCGTGCCTTTGATTAAGGAGCCGCGTGAGCGAACGCGGTGATAAGCCACGCCGATGCCGCCAGCAAATTTTGATAATAAGGCAATGTCGGTGTATTTATTATAAATGGATTGCAGATCATCAAGCGGGGAATCCAGTAAGTAGCAAGAACTCATCTGTGGGCGAAGTGTGCCTGAGTTAAACAAGGTTGGTGTTGATGGCATGTAATCATGGGAAGAAATCAAACGGTAAAATTCGATAGCTTCTTCTGGAGATTTCGAGAGCCCACAAGCCACGCGCATAAAAAAGTATTGAGGGGTTTCGAAAACTTGGCGAGATTGAGGATTTTTTAAAAGATAACGATCATAAACAGTGCGAAGACCGAAGTATTCAAAACGATCGGTGCGAAAAGGTTCAATAGCAGCACAAAGGGTCGCTTTGTTAGCCATGACAAATTTATATAAGCTTTCAGCCATCAACCCCGCATTGAAACCGTAGTTGACAGCATCAGCAAAAGATTGAATTTTTTGCGAGCGAACTTCCTCGTCAATATAAGTCGCAAGAAGTCGGGAAGCTAGCCGAGAATATTCCGGTTCCTCGCTAATCAATAAAGAAGCCGTTTGAATACAAAGATTATCAAGTTCATTGGTAGAGGCGCCGTCATACAAGCCGCTGATGGCTTTGGTAGCCACGCGCAAAGGATCAATCTGGGAAAGACCCTGGCAGCATCGTGTAACGCGTTCTACGATCTTGGTTACATCAACGGGCTCTAGGCTGCCATCTCGTTTTTTTACTCTCATTACGTGAGGCACGCCGTCGGCATAGCTATTCATCTCGGTTTGCATTTTTATTTCCCCTCATTTGGCATTCTCTCAGTCATTGAAAGAATGAATCCCAAAAGGCCCCCTCAGACTTTTTGGTTAATCGAAAAAGCCTTTCAGCTTTTAGGATGGACAGTTTCTTTTCATCTTCTATCGAAAGTCCAGTTTCGTCAGATGATGTTATTTTTAATTTGCCTAACTCTTTATTTTCTCTTTTTGGAGTCTAGGCGGGCAGGCTTTCCTCTGGAGTACAAAATTTAACTCTATTTGACTCTAAAGGTCGACTATACCTAGTAGGCATGCTTAGGCAAAACCAACTATATAGAGACCCTGCTTGAGTTAAAGCTTGCGGAGGAATTTTTTTCCGGTCAAGTGTGATTCAATATTTTTTTTCACTTTTTTTCGATGCTGCTGATCAAATAGGCATAAAAAACCAGACTCTTGACAATTCTGTCTTGCATTTAGTTTTTGCAGTCGAGCTTATTTTTACAGCAAGACTTAAGTCAATAAACTGAAACCTTAATCAGCCAAGCCATCGCTGGCTTGGAAAAAAAGCAATTTCTGAAAAAATCTTAAATATGTAAAAAACTGTAAGCTGGAATTAAAAAAGTTTATCTAGTGAAAACTGTTTGCTCTGAAAGCTTTTTTTATCGCGCAAATAATCCACCAATTTTTGATGAGTTCCCATTTTGTCTGCAGTCCATTTGGGTGCGACAAGTTCTTCCCAGCGTGGAGCAAACGCGGCCAAGCGATGAAGAGCGATTCCAGGTCGTAAGTTTTCGATAAAAAGTTGCACGCGTTCTGCGTAAGGAACAAATTCGATCGGCGTGAATTTTCCTTGGTGAAATAATTCTTCAAGGGGAGTTTGAGTGAGGACATGAAGGTTGTGCAATTTGACATTGGTGATGGGTAAATCATTCACAATGCGAGCTGTTTGCAAAATATGTTCGTCTGTTTCGCCGGGAGAACCAAAAATTAAATGAATGCCGAGATCAACATTGGTTGAATTTGAAATTTTGCGAATGGCATCCAAAGAATCCTGAGAAGTGTGCCCACGACGCATAAATTCAAGCTGATCATCAAAAAAACTTTGCACACCTAACTCGACAGCAACAAATGATTTTTGATGGTATTCCTGCCAAAGTTCAAGCACAGCTGGGGAAAGGCAATCGGGACGTGTACCGACGACAAAACCAAGAACATCAGCAAAAGAAAGGGCGGTATCGAAATTGGCCCTCAGTGCAGAAATTTTAGTAAAAGTATTGGTGTAGGCTTGAAAATAAACCAAAAACTTGTTTGCTTTGTATTTTTTTTGAATTTGTGTGCGATATTTTTCAATTTGTTCTTTGAGGTTCATCAAAGCCGATTCCGAGTTTGCAGCAGAACCCCACACATCGCAAAAAACACAGGTCTGCATGCCCTTCAGTCCGCGACGGTTAGGACAATCATCCACAACGCTGACAGGAATCTTGTAAACCTTTTGGCCAAATAGCTTCTGGTAATGTCCAGCTATGGTATGGTAGGGAAGACCGGGCCAACCTTTTTCCATGGTGTTAAACTCCTCAGAGGTCATGTGCGATGAATAGAGTGCAAAGTCAATTCTCTCTTTGGAAAGAAATCGGATTTTCCGTCGAAGAAACCCAAGATGGTAGCCCAACGCTCAGACTTTTACCGCTCAGTCAGTCCACGGAAGAGCGGCCCGAGTCCATGCATCATTCCGGAGGGGCTTACAGCGAAAGTGTTTACATTTACGGGGAAATTATTAATGAGGCCATGAGAAAATTAAGTCCACAAAAACAGCCCGTAGGTGTTTTGAGCTTGGGTTTGGGACTTGGATACAATGAACTTTTAGTGGCGGCGACAAGCATTCAAAATGGCATCGAAAAAAACTTTCGATTGCAAAGTTACGAGATCGTCCCTGAATTAATTTCAAGTTTTTTATCCTTCTGTCGCGGTGAAATATTAGCGTTAGAGGTGAAAGAGACCTACCAGAAGATGATGACATTTTATGAAAAAAACTTTCGATTAGCACCCTCGGAAATTTTAAAATGCCTTGTTCAGGCTTGGGATGAGGGGCGCTGGAAAATTGACAGGGATTTCTCGGTGATTTCGGAAAAAGAATCTTGTCATGTTTTGCTTTATGACGCTTTCAGTGGAAAAACGAATCAAAGTTTATGGACTGAAGAGTTTTTAACCCGGAAGCTGATGGTGTGCTCAGCTCCGGATGCTTTATTTGGAACCTACGCCTGTCGTGCTTCTCTGAAACAAGCTTTGAAGAATTGCAATTATGAAATTCATATTAGAGATGGTTTTTTGGGAAAACGTAATTCAACCCAGGCCCGGCGGGGAGTTTTTAAAGTAGTTCAGGCAAATGAGAGCACGACCTAATAGGCTTCTTCAAATTTTTTTACGTACTCGACAATGGTATTCAAGGACTCTGCGGGCAAACTGCCAAACTCAATGCCAATGTAGCCATCTTCCCGAGCATAGGTGACGTTACAGTCGCAGTGAATTGTATTGTTGAGATTTATGCTTGTTATGACTCCTTTGAAGTTAGCACCCAATTTTAATGATTTTGCGGCGCTTAAGCCCACACCACCCTGGCTAATCGAGATAACACGAAAGGATTGAGTTCCCTTATCGTCAAGTTCTGCTTCCAGCAAACCCATGATCGGTACGCGAGAGTGTTTTCTTCTCGAAATTCCTAAATCATCAGAGACTGAAGGAAGCAAAAAAATGCTCTTCCAATCTTCAAATGACTCAGACCATATTTGGAGATCTTCATAATCCTTAACTTTTTTAAGAGAAAAGATCATTTCTTGATAACCCATAGGGCCCGTTATAGTTTCATCACTGAATTTGTATTTCCATTGATAATTTTCTGATACAACTTGCGGTTGGGGTTGGTTTTTATAGTCTTGCCATTCCGTATCGGTAAGCCATTCTGTCATTCCTTTTCCCCAAATTAAGCATTTGGGAGCAGCATTAAGTTCTATTTCCGCTTGGAGCTTTTCAAAGGGACCAGTGATCTGATCGCCTTTCATGATAAACCAAATTTTTTCATTCATAGGAATATTTAAAAGCAGGGACTAAAAGCGGTCAAATAAAATTCAGCGAACAAACTTTTCCAGAGCTTCAAGGTCCTGGTCTTCGACTCGTGGGGTGGCATGATGATGGTGTGAAAGGGCTCGTTGAGCGCGATCCAACAAATTGCTATCCGAAAGTTTGGCAGTCAGTTTGCTTAGACTTTTCACAGCTTGTTGTTTGTCCTCGCGGTTTTGCAAACCTTCGATGGCTTGGGCGCGAGTAATAATCTCGAAAGCAGAATTTGAATTTTGGCCAACATCCTTTTCAAACGGGGAAAGCGCGATTTCTTCAAGAAGATGGGCCGAAATGGGATGTTGTGAAAGACTTAACATGTAAATAGCTAACATCCGATCGTCACCATATTGATTTGGATCCAAAGCTTTAGATTTAAGTTCCTTTAGCTCAGCTTCATTTAAAGTGCCGGCTTGGTTCTTTAACTTCGCTTCGGTTTGGTCAGGGTGTTCATCCAATTGTCCAATCTCATCAACTTCAGTTTCAAATGATTGAAGGAGATTCGGGGAAGAGGAATCCTTTTGACGAGGATCTTGATTTTTAGCCGGCGGATTCTCGGTGGGCTTTTTTTGAGTAAGAAAAGATGAAGCAGAGCCCTCGGGGCTAGTTGAAAAAGCATTCCGAGAGCTGAAATCACGCAGTTGGTAAACCGCGAGAACAATTAAAATAAAAATGAATCCTAAAACCTTTCGATTTTTCATAACTAGGGAGTGACCTCGAATCCATCATAAAGAGGAACAGAAACAAGATTTGAATAGTTTGCGGCAGGGAAGCGACTCAATTCGATGTTTCCTGAGGCTAATTTTTCATAAATTTTCCCATCATTTTTTAGGATGAAGAGATGGTTATCCACTTTCGCGATGTTGATGTATTCCGGGTTCCATTTAAAGTCGAGCGGCGCGGATAATTTTTTTGTCGAGATATCGTATTTGTAAATGTCCATATTGGAATCGATAAGGAAGTAACCTTGAGCTCCGGTCTCGACCGTAGTTACACTCCGATGAGGAGTAAAATTGACGTCCACTTCGGGGTTCCATTCGCCAAGTGGAAAATTAAAAGAAACCAGTTTGTTAGCTTCAGTAAGACCAACAACATATCTTTTTTGGTTGGTATCAAACTCTTCGAAATCTTTAATTTGTTTATCTAAACTTAAAAGAAGTTTAAAATACGAATAGGTATCAAGGATTAGAGGTGGAAGTCCGGTTTTTCCATACATCTCTATGGAATAAGCTTGTGGTCCGGTAAAAATCGCTGCGCCATAAGATGTGCGCTTAAGAGTTCCTTTCGCGTTTGGAACTTCTCGTTGGATCACGTTCTGTTTATCAAAAAGAACTCCTTGGTTGGAGCTATTGATGGCTAAAAGAGCCTCACGGGTCTGAATGGGCGAAGTGTTAAAAACAAAATTACTGCGAGCCACAGCCATCAAACGGGCCATTGCTTTAAAGACTGGGTGAAAGTTTTGTCCTAATACAGAAACTCGGGCGTAATATTCCATTTCAACCGCATGGGAGCCGCCGTAGGCGTAATCTTCATCACAACCAGCGGAATTCGTGTTCATGTAAGGGCCATGTTTGCAGCGGGTATGAGCATAATTTGCGGTGTGTCTGGCTTCATGCAAGACAGTTCCAACGCGACCAAGAGTTGATAATTTAGTCCACCCATCTTGCATGGTGAAATGACCACTGCGATTGTAGGCCGTGGCTGCAGGAATATCGTTACCGCGATTCATTCCTCGAGTCATCGATTTCATCCAATCGTAATATCGATCCGAAGCAATAAAATTTCGAATGAATAAATTAGACCCAGTATTCGTGAAACGACCATTTTTAATAATGGTTAAATCATTGAATAACTTTTTAATATCTTTTTTCTCATTGCACAGCTCGAGGCCGCCAAATGAAGACACATTGACTTTAAAGTCAGCGATCATTTGGTTGGCTTCCGCGGCATTCGTACAGGCAAATTGATTATCAATGTACGGTAATTCCTGTGCTTGCGAGCTTATCGCGCTGTAAGACATAGCAAAAAATATAAAAATAAATTTCATGTGAGCCCCCTCAACTCAAAACGATAGTCGAGGTCAGAAAAATGTAAAGCAGAGATTATGACGCGATCCTAAATCTAGGATTAATTTTGTGAAGTGAGTTCATGACATTAGTGTTAGACTTTCTTAAAGTTAAGTCAGCAACTTGGAGTATTTCATCAATACGAAAACATCGGACCAATTAAATCAAGACTCGCATCGAAATTTTTTATGGTTATCCTTAAGTGCGCTGGGCGTTGTTTTTGGAGATATCGGAACAAGTCCTCTGTACGCATTAAGGGAATGTTTTGCTCATGAACACGGCGTTGCGGTTTCGCCAGAAAATATTTTTGGAGTACTTTCTTTAATTTTTTGGACTCTCATTCTCGTCATCTGTATTAAATATATGATCTTTGTTCTTCGAGCCGATAATAAAGGTGAAGGTGGAATTCTTTCGTTAATGGCGCTGGCGGTAAGAAGTGGAACGGGCAATCAATCAACAAAAGGAAAATTGTTGATGTTAACCCTGGGCCTTTTTGGAGCGGCCTTGCTTTACGGTGATGGAGTTATAACTCCGGCGATCTCGGTTCTTTCTGCAGTTGAAGGTTTAAAATTCATTACACCTGCTTTTGAACCCTATGTTGTTCCTTTAACAATATTTATTATGAATGCTATTTTTCTTGTTCAAAGATTTGGGACGGCTCGTATTGGTGGTGTCTTTGGGCCAATAATTATGATTTGGTTTATTGCTATTGGGGCATTGGGAATTCATGGGATTATGCTGAATCCCGAAGTTTTGTATGCTCTTTCTCCAATTTATGCGATTCAATTTTTTATCGATAATCAGTTTAATGCTTTTTTAGTCCTTGGCAGTGTTTTCCTGGTTGTGACGGGTGGTGAGGCGCTTTACGCTGACATGGGACACTTTGGCCGACGGCCTATTCGGTGGAGTTGGTTTGTTGTTGCACTTCCAGGGCTAGTCCTAAATTATTTTGGCCAAGGCGCGATGCTGTTGAACAATCCCGAAGCCATTACCAATCCATTTTATTTATTAGCACCAAAATGGGCTTTGGTTCCATTAGTGCTCTTATCGACGGCCGCCACAGTGATTGCTTCCCAAGCATTGATTACCGGAATATTTTCGATCACGCGTCAGGCGATACAACTGGGTTTTTGGCCGCGCTTAACAATTGTGCATACTTCAAGATCCGAAATAGGACAAATCTATATTCCATTTGTAAATTGGGCTTTATTCGCGGGTGTGATTTGGCTCGTTTTGACATTCAAGAATTCCAGCAATCTGGCCTCGGCCTACGGAATTGCGGTTACCGGAACTATGGTGATCACAACGCTTTTGGCTTATGTAGTCTGCCGAAATAAATGGAATTGGAGTTTCAGTCGAGCCATTTTTATTTTTGGTGGATTTTTTATTATTGATATGGCTTTTTTCGGCGCTAACATTTTAAAAATACAAGATGGCGGATGGGTTCCCCTTCTTATGGGTACAATTATTTATTTGTTGATGACCACTTGGCAAAAAGGTCGGAAGGTTCTTTATAAAAAACTTAAAGAGAGGTCCATTTCGATTGAAACTTTTTGCCAAAGACTTTTGCAAAAACCGCCGCTACGAATTTCCGGTACAGCTATCTATATGGCTGGTGATCCGTGGGGAGTTCCAGTGCCACTTTTGCATAACATCAAACACAATAAGGTTTTGCACGAACGCATCGCTATTCTGACTATTATGACTAAAGAAGTTCCCTCGATCTCGAAATTAGCAAGAGTCGATATTCAAGAAATTATTCCCAATTTTTATCGTATCTTAGTTTATTACGGATTTATGGAAACACCGAAGATGAAACATATTCTTGAAGCTTGCCGCCAAAAGAATATTCATTTTAATGTAAATGAAACAACTTTTGTACTTGGTCGAGAAACGATTTTGCCAAGTAATGATCCTTCAATGTCGCTTTGGCAGGAAAGTTTATTTGCTTTTATGTCGCGAAATGCGCAAAGACCAACCGCCTTTTTTAAAATTCCGCCGAATCAAGTGATTGAAGTGGGAATTCAGATTGAAGTTTAATCTTCGGTAAATAAGGCTAAAATTTCTTGGCGTTGTTTCATTCCATCCTGAAAACCCAGATCAATCAGCTCAGTGCAAAAATCAGGATCAAACAACAAGTAGCTGATAATCTCGTGGGCTTCTTCGAGCGTTCCTAGGCCTTTGATCAAATAACGAATCATTCTTGGCAAACGATGGGCTTTTGCCGATGCTAATTCTCCGATGTCGATCGAAGGCGAAATCCAGGCGTAGTCTATAGCCTTGTAATTGATTGTTGTCCGGTGTTCTGCAGGTACGCCGTGAATGAAATCATTCACTCGCGCGAGGCGCTCGATATCCAGATCAACGCCATCAAGAAGAACAGCGTTCAGGAGGATATTAAGGACCCTGGCTACGCTAGGCGCTCGGGTAAGCGCATTGCCTCGCTCGGTGGCATTGACGTTTTGGCAGCGAACTCCGATAACAATCAGTTTTTGCGCGCCCAAATAAATACTTGGTCCGCAGGGGTGAGTGTTCCGGACGCAACCGTCGCCAAAAAATCGGGTGTCGACTTTGACAGGTGGAAACAGCAATGGAATTGCCGAGGAAGCCATAATGTGTTCAGTGGTGATTGTCGCGGGCTCCGAATAGCGTCGGGCTTTTTTCCAGCCCTTTTCCATTTTCGACTGAACAAAAGTAACAGCGGTAGAATCTCGGTAATCAATAGCGGTAAGGGCCAAGGCTTTTAAATGCCCTTCATCAAGGTTTCTTTGAATTTGATCAAAGGCGATGTTGTTGCTCAATAAAGACCTTAAAGGAGTGGTGTCGAGAAGTGAACGACCCGGGCTTGAGCCCGACAGCCCCCCCAATGATAACTCGCTCATCCATTTAAAACCAAGTTTTCCAATGTGCAAAGCATCGGTGAAAAAAACTTGATTAGCGGTGATCTTACTCCAAAGGTCAGAAAGTTTTTTTGCAGCTAGATGAAAATCTTGGGCATTGGCGGCAAGCATGGTCGCATTAATGGCTCCAGCGCTGACACCAGAAATAATATCAACAGACCTGTCGATTTTTTCTTCGATTAAAATCTGTGAGATGGCGTTAAGCACGCCGACTTGGTATGCGCCACGAGCTCCACCGCCTGAAAGTACAAGTCCAATTTGTGCTTTTGATGTTTTCAGCTTTGACCTCAGTTCATTGCTCCTGCAGAATATTCTAAAAGGAGAACTAGTGAAAGCTCAAATTATTTTTCCAGCATTTTATATTTTTATGGTTAGTCTTCTCGTTATTTCCTGCGTTCAGGAACAAAAAAAAACGGATGCGGGGGTGATAGTCGCTGCTGATGTCCCGGGAGGGGCCAGTTGGAAAAATCAAATGCAGTCGCTGGAATCGGCCTTGAATGAACTTTACCCTTTGGCTTTTGATTCATCCCAGTTTCATAATCCCGCAAATGAAAAGAAAATCGAAGCGAATTTAAAAATCATTCGTGATTTGGCACGAGACGTAAACCACAGCCCGATGGCGCAAATTTCAGATCCAAGTTTGCAATTTATCTCGATTGATTTCAAAGAACAGATGGATATGACGTGGTCTAGTTTTGTCGATAAAAAGAAAGAATTTGCTCGTTTCAACGTTCTTCATCTGTCTTCTTATTGTATTGAATGTCACACCCGTAATTCTTATGGACCTTCTTTTGGATCTGAAAAGTTATCACAGAAGTTGCAAACCTTAAGCGTACTTGAAAGAGCAGAATATCTAACGGCAGTTAGAAATTTTGATAAAGCCCTCGATTTATACAACGAGTATTTCAAGAACTCGAATAACTCATATAATGATTTTTTAAAAGCCGAGAAAGCCGCCCAATCCGCAATGGCGATCACAGTTCGTTTTCAAAAAAGCCAAGACCATACAGAAAAGTTTATCAAATCCATGCAATCTGCCAGAAACTTGCCACTTTACTTGAAGAGATCTTTAGATCTTTGGTTAGCGGATGTTAAAGCTTGGCAGAAGGAAAAAAAGACAAATTTGTCAGTTACGACGATTCGAAAAAGACTGGATCAGGCCAATGTTCGACGCTTTGAAGGCGGAAGCTTAGCGGGTCAAGTTTTGGTCCTGCGAAGTCTTAGCGATTTGCATGATTTGCTTTTAAAGCCACTTAAAAAAGATGAACTTAGTGAAATTATGTATCTACTTGGTTTGGCCTACTCAGAAACCGAGAGCAGTTTGTTTTTAAATCTGGATGAAAAGTATTTTGAAACTTGCATCCGGCGCAATCCCAAAAACCCGTGGGCCAAAAAATGCTTCGAAAAACTTGAAGAAAGTTTAGCTTTGGACTATTCAGGCAGCGCTGGGGTCTTTATTCCAGTTGAAGTAAAAAACCGACTGGAAGAGTTAAGAAAATTAGGGGATTTTTAGGAGACAACCTAGTTCGTAAAGGTGCGGCGGCAAGAGCCAGAGCTTAAAGGTTGTTGCTGTAAAATATTTTGTATCGCCGGTGCGTGAACATCGATATATGTTTGGATGATCTCTCTTAAAAAGTCTTTTTGTTGGTTAGGTAAGTTGGCCTTGACGTTATGAATTTGATTTTCAGGGTATTTGACTGGCTTTCCATTTTTACTCAATCGGTCCATTTTAGCTAATTTTTCTTTAAGGACAGGGATCAATTCCTGCGGATCGGCACTTATTTTTTTAATAATATTTTGATTGAGCAGGATCCATTCCTGATAGGATAAATAATATTCACCTTGTTCGGTGATACCGTACATTCCGAAATAAACAAGATCCCCCTTTTTGGCTTTCTTAATATCAACATCTCTGGTGGCTTGAGTCGGAAGGGCTTCTATATTAGAAACAGATTTTATTTTTTTTGGATCCAAGTCAAAACGCATAAGGACCTCGCCTCGTCCATAAATTTCTTTTGGGCTGCTCGCTATTCCTGTCATTGGATCTGTCCAGAAAAATCGAGCAGGAATATTTGCAAGATCGGGGTTAGTTTTAGCGACGTGGTACTTTGGATCAATGGGGCGAAGGATGGCATTTCCCTTCGCAAAGTCCTCTAATATGCCTCTAAAGCGTTCTAATGAAACCCAAGTATACAAAGTTGTGGGGATTTTAATTTCAGTTGTATCTAATGGCTCAATTGCTTGCGAATAGGAATTTGAGCCATAGAGGGTAAAAAATAAATAGGATATAAAAAATAAAGTTTTCATCGGCTTGATTCCTTTTCTCTTCAAAGTGCGACAATTATGCCAATGGTGACGGTGATTTAAACTCCATAGGCAGTCTCTCTCTGAACACAGCTTGTTCACAAGCAACGCAAAATTGTCACTTTTGGGTATTTCTCAAAACAACACACTTTTTAAAAAATCTCATTGTGAGATTAGCTTTTGATCACGGCAACTTAGCTTGGGCCAAAAAGGTCGGATTTGGCGCAAATCTTGGACTTGTTAGAAGTAAGCAATTCGGAGGATTTATGAAAGTGTTTATGTTCATACAAATATTAGTTTTAATAAGCAGCCAAGCCTTTGCCGCTAAGTACATGATGGTTACGCCCCAAGAGTTAGGAATTGAAATTCCTGACCACGCCATCGTATGGAACGCGAAAGCGAAAAGCTCGGAAAAATCCAAAGGTTTTTTGATCTGTGAAGACGAAGAAAAACCCCGCTTAAGATCGGCTCATGGTGCTTTTAAATTTGTCAGTGTTGAAGCCTGTGAAAAAGTTCAAATGATGCTCAGATTGGCTTCGCCACAGTGCCCGTTGCAAATGAATGTCGACAGTAAGACGGAAAGAGTGCGCTCTTACCATCTTGAGTGCGATAAATTAAAATTATAACTTAGGGCCTGTCCTTGATTCCGGCTGTTGACATTTCCAGGCGATATTGCAAAAGTTATTTTCTTCATGTTGCAAACAATTTTAGAATATTTTCTTCACTTAGATGTCCACCTCGCCGAGCTCACGCTCGCTTATGGGCCTTGGATCTATTTAATTCTTTTCCTCATCATTTTTTGTGAAACAGGTCTTATCTTTATGCCCTTTTTACCTGGAGACTCCTTGCTCTTCGCTGTAGGCGCTTTGGCAAGCATTCCTAGCTCTGGCATAGATGTGATGACAGTCTGGTGCTTGCTGGTCTTTGCTGCGGTGTTAGGCGACAATGTCAATTATCAGGTAGGGCAGGCGGTGGGTCCTAAAATATTTACAAGGCCAAAATCACTTCTTTTCAATCCAAAGCACTTGGTCAGCACCCAACGATTTTACGTGGACTACGGAGCTCGAGCAGTTATCTTTGCCCGCTTTATGCCGATCTTTCGAACTTTTGCCCCTTTTGTAGCTGGAGTCGCCCGCATGCCACTTAAGAAGTACATTTTGTTCAGTTGTCTTGGATCTCTTTTATGGATGTCCAGCTTTATTGGTGCAGGGTTTTTCTTTGGTAATATTCCTAAAATTAAGAGTAATTTCCACTATGTTATTGTCGCTGTTATCCTTGTGTCGTTTTTGCCGCTGCTAATAGCGGCAATAAGAAAGCCTTCCCAGTCCCCATCTTAGGGAATTTTATCTAAGCTTCCCACTTATCTATTGAAAAACCTCCTATTTGATGGAATAACCACGCGGTCTCGTACGAGGACTTTAACTCAGCGAAATTCTTACAAACTTTAAGGAGAAAAAATGGGAAAGATGAACTTAGTCATTATCGGGGCCGTTCTGGGATTATCTAGTTTTGCTATGGCGCAAACAGAATCAGAACAACAGTCGAATCAATCAACTGTTAAACAATCAGAAGTGAAGCCTGCAAATTCAGATCTGAAAGATACTGACGAGGAAATCACCAATAAAAAGTTACGCGCTCAGCTGGGTTCAAAATCAAAATGGAGTATCCGCACAGCTATGGCTTACCAAGGTGGCTCGATAGAAAAACCATTAGATGAGAAAAGACCAAATTATCGTTCTTCTACTGGAACTCGAAGTGATGTTTATTCTTATATGAATGTTGCTGCGAAATATCGCATGACTGATCGAACAAGTTTAAATCTTGGAACTGGTATCACGGTTATGAAACCATTTCATCGCACCTCTAATGAAGCAACTTCTAAGAGTGAAAACTTTAACATTTCAAATCCTTACCTTGAAGGTAACTTCGCTTATAAAGTTGGCGATTTGCAAATGGTTTCCAGTGCCAGCGTGACTGGTTACACAGAATCATTCGATGTTGATGTTCGTAAAGGAACTGGTAGCCTTGGCGTTGATCAAACTGTGATTCTAGATTCTGGCCGACTTTCAGGTGGGATATCTGTTGCGATATCTCGTGAGGGCTATGCTGATTCTAAAGAAACTTTTTTTAATCCTTATTCAAACAAAGTTGAAGATAAAACAGAATACTCATTGGGCATTTATCCTTTCGCAGAATATGGATTCACCGATAAACTTTCTTTCCGAACTGTCTTTGGATATTTCAACTATGAAAAGACATTAGCAGCTTCTTCATTTAGCGAAGCAACCCCATATCAATCGATGGGAATCGGAATCAGCGTAACACGTGATTTCTATTTATATCCAAACGTACAATTTGTTCCAAATGATGTTCGTGCAGAGCGAACAAACGTTGGTCTTTCAGCTAATATCAATCTGTTGTAAGTTAAGGGGGCTTGCCCCCCCCTATTTCTTAGCGACTTTCTGAGCAACTTTTTCGCTGTTAGGTAACAAGGGGAGTGGATCAACCGGCCCCTTGTTTCTACGAATCTCGAAATGCAAATGAACTCCGGTGGATCTTCCGGTTCTTCCCATAAGCCCTAAAACTTGGCCCTGCTTTAGAAGCTGTCCTTCGCGGACGCTGATCTTGTCTAAATGACCATATATAGTAGCCCAGCCATAACCCGATTCTAAAAGAATCATTTTTCCGAAGCCTTTAAAAGCACGACCAGCATAGATAACCATCCCATCATGAGAGGCTAAAATTTTTGTTCCTTTGGGTGCGGCAAGGTCAAGTCCAAGATGTGGCCTTCGTTTGTTTGGTAAAAATCCACGGGTTAAGCGAGCTTCGTTAACTGGCCAATCAAAAGTAAAAGTCTTTGGTGGACTTGTTAAGTTATCATTTGAATAGGATTGCTGATTTAAGTTTTCTTCACCACTTGAAGAGGCATGATTGGAAGTTGTGCAAGCCGAAATATATAATAAGGAAACAACTAAAAATAAGGTTTTTAAATTCATCAAATTAAAGCTCCCTTTTTGCTTTTTTAAGTCTGTACTATAATCGCCATTTTAGAAACCCGCCAAAGGTCGAGTTTTTTCTGAAATAGAACTATTTATCGTATAGGGGAAAATCCTGACCTAAAGCTTTAACCTCCGCTTTAATTTTTCTGCGCAAATTTTGGTCTTCTGGATTTTTTAGAATTTGTGATATCCATCGTGCGATGATTTTCATTTCGGGAAGTTTCATTCCACGAGTGGTCAAGGCTGGGGTGCCAATACGAATTCCGCTGGTTACAAAAGGAGATCTTTTTTCATTTGGAACTGTGTTTTTATTAACGGTAATTCCAGCTTCATCTAAAATTGTTTCAGCCAATTTTCCGGTAACTTCAGAAGCGCTAAGATCCATCAATAATAAATGATTATCAGTCCCGCCCGTCACCAAGCTAAATCCTTGTGACAAAAGTTCCTCTGCCAGAGCCTTGGCATTTTTAACAACATGATCGATATAGATTTTAAAATCGGGTCGCAAAATTTCACCGAAGGCTACGGCTTTGGCGGCAATTACATGTTCCAAAGGGCCGCCCTGAATGCCAGGAAAAATTCTTGAGTTTATAATTTTTGATTTTTCTTCGGTGTTGGTCAGAATAATTCCACCCCGTGGACCTCGTAATGTTTTATGAGTGGTGCTGGTCACATAATCAGCCACAGGAAAAGGCGAGGGATGATGTCCCGAGGCCACTAAGCCTGCAAAGTGAGCCATGTCCACCATCAATTGGGCGCCAACATCATTGGCAATTTCTTTAAATTTATTAAAATCCAAAAAGCGGGGATAAGCGCTGTAACCAGCGATGATCAGTTTTGGACGAACTTCTTGGGCCGTCTTTCGGATACTGTCGTAGTTCAATCTGCCGGTCTCGGGATCTAATTTGTAAGAGCTCGCTTTGTAGATTAAGCCGCTCACATTCACCGGGGATCCATGAGTTAAGTGGCCACCATGGGAAAGATCCATGCCTAAAAGTTTATCTCCAGCTTGCATCGCAGCCATAAACACAGCCTGGTTTGCTTGGGATCCACTATGAGCTTGAACATTAGCAAAGGAACAAGAAAATATTTTTTTAACCCGCTCGATGGCCAAAGTCTCGGATTCATCCACATTATGGCAGCCACCATAATAACGTTTTCCTGGGTAACCCTCGGCGTATTTATTAGTTAAGACCGAACCTTGAGCTTCCATAACTGCTCTTGATGTGTAGTTTTCAGAAGCAATCATTTCGAGTCCCTCTTTTTGACGGACTTCTTCGTGTTGAATAATTTTATAAATTTCAGGATCAACTTCGGACAAAGGCCCGCTTAAAGAATTTTTCAAATGAAACTCCTCAATTTTTTTTGGACCAAATGAGGTCAGATCCTAAGAAGTATGAGTGGATTTGTTGAGTTTAGCAACTCTTTGGCTGTGGCGTCCTTGAGCAAAATTCGTTTTCTGAAACGCATTAAAACACGCGGTGGCTTCTTCGGGTGAAATGAATCGCGCCGGAAGACACAGAACATTCGCATCATTATGTTCTCGAGATAACTGAGCTATTTCCCGGTTCCACACTAAAGCTGCTCGAATATGAGGATATTTATTGGCTCTCATTGCCATGCCTTGTGCTGAACCACAAATAAGCACGCCAAAATTATCAGCATTCCACTGAGTGGTTAGCTTCTGACAAACGAGATCTGCAAAATCGGGATAATCAACAGAGTCCTTATTAAAGGGGCCAAGATCTTTCCATGGGATGGCGGGGAGTGATTGAATCAATTCATTTTTTAAGTCTAAGCCGGCATGATCGGCAGCAATAAAAATCATAGTTAACTCAACTTAGAAAAAATCAATGAACCGTTAGTTCCACCAAATCCAAAACTATTATTTAATACATGAATTATTTTTCCAGCGCGGGCTTCCCCAGGAACATAATCTAAATCGCAATCATCGCTTGGATTTTTCAGGTTGATCGTCGGTAGCACGATTTGTTCTTTGATGCTCATCACACAAAAGACACTTTCTAAAGCACCAGCGGCACCAAGCAGATGTCCAGTCATTGATTTAGTGCCGGATATCCATACTTTTTTTGCGGAATCGCCAAAGACTCTTTTTACGGCAAGACTTTCTAATCCATCCCCAATTGGAGTGGAGGTCGCATGTGCATTGATGTAATTTATTTTATCTGGAGTGAGCTCAGCATCCTTAAGAGCCATAATCATAGCCCGTTGTCCACCTTCGTGCTCAGGGGCTGGAGCTGTGAAATGGTTGGCATCAGAGGAAACTCCGTAACCAGTAATTTCACACAAAATATTAGCGCCACGTTTTTCAGCATGCTCCAAAGATTCTAAGCACAACATGCCGCAACCTTCGCCTAAAACAAAACCATCACGATCTTTATCCCAAGGACGGCTGGCTGTTTCCGGAGAATCATTTCGAGTCGAAAGTGCTCGCATAGCTGCGAAGCCACCAACGGCCAATTGACAGACAGTGGCTTCAGATCCACCCGTAAGCATGACGTCACATAGATCATTGCGAATATAATTGTAAGCTTCACCAATGGAATGAATTCCAGAAGCGCAGGCTGAGGTTATCGAGTAATTTGGGCCTTTTGCGCCAATGGCTATGCTGACCTGACCTGCTGCTAAATTTGTAATTACAGCAGGAATAAAGAAAGGACTGATTCGACCAGGCCCTTTTTCTTTGAGTTTAGACCATTGCTCTTCAATGAAAGGAAGTCCCCCAATACCCACGCCGATAATAACGCCTGTACGGGGAGCCAAACTTTCAGTAATTTCAAGATTGGCCATTTGCAAAGTCATTTTTGTGCAAGCTAAGGCATAATGGATAAAGGTATCCATTTTCTTTTGTTCTTTTTTCTCGATCCAAGGGTCGGGATTAAATCCCTGAACTTCTCCGGCAAAAGTGACGTCAAAACCTGTGGTGTCAAACTTGGTAATTTTTTTTATACCACTTTGCCCTTTCAGTGCATTCTTCCAGGTATCTTCAATGTTAAGCCCAAGAGGGCTTACAACTCCAACACCTGTAACGACGACTCTTTTATTAGGGCGAGGCGCTCGCTCGAATCGAGAGTTCATAAAAATTAGGCTTTTCCTTTTTTCTCAAGGTATGAAGCAACGTCTTGAACAGTTTTTAACTTTTCAGCGTCTTCATCAGGAATTTCAATATCGAATTCCTCTTCCATAGCCATAACAAGTTCAACGATATCCAGGCTGTCAGCGCCCAAATCATCAATAAACGAAGCTTCAGCTTTAACTTTTTCCGGATCAACGCCCAATTGCTCGACGATGATATCTTTTACTTTGGGGTGAATAGACATTTTTTCCTCCTGGTTTCCAGTTTCTTTTTCCATTATTAATCCTCCTTTAAATAAATTTTAATTCATATACATTCCGCCATTAACACTCAAAGTATGTCCAGTGATGTAGGCAGATTCATCACTCAACAAAAAGCGTACGGCGTGGGCCACGTCGATAGTTTCCCCAAATCGACTCATTGGGATTTCTGCCAGAATTTTTTCTTTTGTATCACCGGATAAGCCTTCAGTCATCTCGGTCCCGATAAAACCTGGAGCTATGCAATTGCTGCGAACTCCTCGCGAAGCGAGTTCCATAGCAACGGATTTGGAAAAAGCCTCGGTTCCGGCTTTACTTGCCGCATAGCTTGATTGCCCGGCATTGCCGGTCTGGCCAACCACCGAAGTGATGTTGACCACAGAACCTTTGCGGGCTTTCATCATGTATTTTGCAATATGCTTAGTAACTAAAAAAGTACCACGTAAATTTGTGTTGATCACTTGATCAAAATCTTCGGTTCGCATACGGACGAGCAGCTGATCTTTAGTGATACCGGCATTATTCACGAGGCCGTCGACCTCGCCCAATCGGCTGACAATTTCAGTCATTGTTTTTTCGATGGAAGCTTCGTCACTGACGTTCATTTGCAAAAAGAAATGGCCCTCGCCAACGAGGCTTTGTGCGACTCGGGTAGCGGATTCTTCTTTAGACGAGTAGGTAAATGCCACTTGCGCGCCTTCAGCGGCAAGCAGTTGAACAATCTGCGCGCCAATACCGCGACTGCCTCCGGTGACTATAAGTTTTTTACCTTTTAAAGATGAACCCAATTACAATTTCCTTACCGTTTAAATTTCAGTTTTCCCTATCAATATCTTTCAATGAGCCGGTGCTTTCAAGTCTTTTTCCAGATTCCTTAAGTCTTCGATTGAATTAAGACTGTAAACCTTGAATTTCTCGTCAATTTTCTTAAGTAAACCTTTCAAAACTTGCCCATGCCCGCACTCGATCATATTGAAAAAATTTTGTGCTTTCATTGCTTCCATGCTCTGAGTCCATAAAACGGAAGCGGAAATCTGGCGAATTAAATTTTCCCGCAGCAAAGAAGCCGTTTTTTCAGGTTTCGCATTTACATTTTGAAATATCGGAAACTCGGCATCCTTAAAGTCCATGGCCATTAAAACTTGGCGCATTTCCTTTTCAGCGGGCTCCATTAAGGCGCAGTGGAATGGGGCAGAAACATTTAGAGGAATTATTTTCGCCCTTTTCGGGGATCCCGGAATCAACTCGGGCTTAAAGTTAAGCTTTAACCAATCCAAGGCTTTTTGTGAGCCGCTGATAACGATTTGTCCAGGACTGTTGAAATTAGCGGGACTGACAGGGCTAAATCCAGATTCTTTTTCCGTCCACTCGCACAACCATTTGGCTTGCTCTGGATCAAGACCTAGGCAGGCGCACATGCCACCTTTACCCTTAGGAACAGCCGATTGCATAGCTTGGCCGCGCTGACGAACAGCCTTCATAGCGTGAGAAAAGGAAATCGAATGAGCGGCCACAAGCGCCGCATACTCACCAATGGAATGACCTGCAGAAGCTGAAGTCTTAACAGGAATTTCTTGGCGCAAAACTCGTTGAGTGGCCGTAGATACACAAAGAAGTGCAGGCTGCGTATTTTCAGTCAAAGCCAGATCAGACTCGGCAGCATCGAAACATAATTTTTTCATATCGACTTTAATAGCTTCGCTGCCTTCTTCGAAAGTCTCTTTGGCAATTTTAAATTCGGAATAAAGAAACTTGCCCATGCCCGGAGCTTGACTGCCTTGTCCTGGGAAAAGAAGTGATAAAGATGTCATCTCAAAACCTCATAAGGACGCTACCTGAAGTAAGTCCAGCACCAAAAGCAGCTAATAAAATTAATTGTCCACGTTTAATCTTTCCCTCTTGAAGGGCTAAGTCAAAAGCGACAGGGATCGAGGCCGCAGAGGTGTTTCCGGTTTCCTTTAAACTTAAAATAACTTTCTCTTTTGGAAATTCAAAATAATCAGCAACACTTTCAAGAATTCGAACATTGGCTTGATGAGGAACGAGCCAGTCGACTTCATGGGATTTAACATTGTTGGCTTCTAAAGCTTCGTGACAACATTGAGTCAAAGTTCTCACCGCGTTTTTAAAAATTTCGCGGCCCTTCATTTTAACGTAATGACTTCCGCTATCTAAAACCTCTTGGTTAAAAGGCATTCGCGAACCACCACCAGGAAGAACAAAGAGATCACCCAAGCCACCGTCAGCATGAAGATGTGTACTCATGATAATGTTTGGATCTGATTCTTCGGCACGGCTAATGACCCAGGCTCCGGCGGCATCGCCAAATAAAATACAAGTTTCACGATCTTTGTAATTCACCAATCGATGTAAGACTTCGCCGCCAACAACTAAAATATTTTTATACATCCCAGTTCGGATGAATTGGTCCGCGACCGATAGGCCATAGACAAAACCAGAACAGGCCGCGAGCAGATCGAAAGCCATAACTTGTTTTGCTCCTAGCCTATGCTGTAAAACACAGGCCGTGGATGGCATAACTTGATCGCCGCTAACAGTAGAAACAATAATAAGATCTAAATCTTGTGCTGTTTTTCCAGCTGCTTTAAGAGCTTTGATCGAGGCTTCGTAACACAGATCAGAACAAGCTTCGTGTTTGGCAGCTTTATGTCGTCTTTCAATTCCAGTGCGTTCGATAATCCATTGGTTGTTAGTGTCGACTAACTTCTCGATATCAAAATTGGTGATGACGTCGGCAGGAAGATAAGAGCCTGTTCCTGCCACTCGAGATCGGTAAGCCCCTGCCATTGAATTACTCGTAGTTGTCATAAATCGAATTAGCTTTTAGAAGCGCTAATTTGTTTGCCTTTGTAGTAGTAGGCACCATCGGTACCTTTGTGAGCGCGGTGAGGACGAACGAGTTCGCCCGTTTTTTTATCAGTCGCTGTTGAAGGCATATCAAGACCGTCATGAGATCTTCGCATATTGCGACGTGAGCGGGATGTCTTCTTCTTTGGAGTTGGCATGTTAACCTCGTTAATAAGTATCTAAATAATGAGTCCTGCAAAGTGTTACAAAATAGGTAAAAAATCAACCTCTTATTGGAGTTTAATATTCTTCAGGACAGCAAAAGGGTTAGGTTTGTCTTCCTTTGGAAGTTCTTCATTATAGTTGAAGGTTTTTTCATGGACAGGAATCTTACATTCCCGGCAATTCCCCATAGAGTCCTCTTCCGGCGAGGGGTTAAAGGGAACGGCTAGCGCTACGACCTCGTGAAGATATTCACCAATATCGAACATGAAATTGCTTGGATACTCTGCAACCGTAGGTCCCGATTCGATCGACTCCGAGATATGATTGACACGGGCATACTTTCCAACGCGATCCTGGGGCTGTTCGGGGATGATAATTGAGTGAAATTTTTCCATGATGTTGAATTTGAAATCGATTCCGCATCGCGAGCACTGTTCTTTGGTTAAAGTTTTTAGACTGCCCGAGATCTCGAAATCACGATGATTCATGGGATGAACCAAGAATTTGGCTTCGTAAGGGTTTTTATCAATCACGTCGATTAAAACTTGATCTAGTTCTTTAGATTCCCGAGTCCAGTGATATTCACGGCCATCTTCTGGAATGTCGGATAGATTAATTTTCATAGAATTCTCCGAAAAATGGAGTGATAATCTTAATGATTCACAGAGTCAACAGCCCTCGTTATTTGCCACTGATGTAATGAAAAAACTACTGCTTTAAAAAGTACTCTTGGGGGTCGTCGAGTTGTTTTATGAGTCCAAGCTCTTTCAGTTGCTCCTGAAGCTTCTTCCAGCGCAACAGCTTCATTTCGCCAAGTTTTTCGCCTTTAACTTCGATTAAATCTTTTTGCGCGGTTGCTGCTTTTTCCATAACGGAAATATCCATGGCTTTATTTAAACTCAGCATAAATTTGTTCGAGGCGCTCGGGGATTCAAGATATCGAGTCCATCCTGCACGGACGGCTTCCCGCATTTGCTGAACCTGTGGCGCCGATTTTTTCAGTCGCTCCGCTTGGGTGGCTAGAACTGTTGTGTAAGGATTAAATCCAGATTCCGCGACTAAAAAAATCTTAATCTTGAGGCCAGCTTTTTCTGCCAATAAGTTTTCTGAATTCACAAATCCTTGCTGAGAAAAATTCTTATCATTTTGAAAATTTCCAATGCCTCCAAGATAGGGAACAAGGCGAACTTTCAGTGGCTGGTAGAGTTTTTTTAAAAACTGAAAATAGGACAAGCCTTGTTGGACGGCCAAGGTCCCATCGTTTTGAAAAATATCCTTAAGATTTTTAAAGCCGCGTTCATCATGAGTCAGGATCATTTGGGGATTAGTTTTGTAGACGGCATACAATGCAATCAGTTTGTTAGTGGGATTTTTTTCATTCGCTATAATGAGTTCTTCAGCGCTGACAATCCCATAATCAATTTTATTGTTGGCCAACATTTGCACTGTTGGTGTGCCCGAGCCCCCTTCGAGAATTTTAACTTCCAACTGACGCTGTGTAAATTCACCCGCGATTTGCGCTTCATAGAAACCACCAAATTGGGGTTCAGGTTTCCAGTTCAATCCCAGCGTCAACGTCGTCGTTTTTTTAGGGGAAGATTGGGCAAAACTATTTATTTTCAATAAATTCAATAGAATCAAAACGAGTAAAAAACAGATGAGTTTTTGTTTTGAAAAAATCTTTTTTAACATGATTAATCCTTTAATGTTAAACCATAGTGAAAATGCGTCTGCATAAAATAATTTAACAAGCGAAGAGCGCCAACCAAAAAAAGACCAAGAGAAGAAAGTAAGAATAGACAGACAAAAACAATATCAATTCTTTGCTGAGTTCGAGCCGAATCAATCATTGCACCTAAACCTCCACCGGCGACGAATTCTCCGGCAATTGCACCGATAACAGCCAACCCGCAGGCCACCTTAAGGCCGGCATAAATCGAGTTGTAGGCAGAGGGCCAGCGCAACTTCCACAGAGTCTGCCAGCGATTGGCGTGGTAAATTTGGAAAAGATCTAACTTGCCTCGCGAAACATTTTCCAAGCCGATCAAGGTATTTGCAATGACCGGAAATATCGACACAATCAAAGAAGAAGCGACCACCGTTGGTTGGCCAAAACCAAAATAAATAACCATCAAGGGTGCAATAGCAATAATTGGAACCGTTTGAAAAAAAATTGCAAAAGGCAAAATTGCACGACGTAAAATCGGGGAAAGCGAAAATGCCACTGCTGCAGAAATTCCCAATAAGGCACTCAAAATCAAGCCGACAGATACGCTGGTGCTAGTCTGTAAAAAGGCTTCCTTAAAATCTGAAAACATACTGACAAAAGTGACCCAAAGCTGGCTCGGTGGTGGCAGTAATTGGCTAGAAATTAAGTTCAGGCGGTTAGCTAATTCTAACAAAGAAAAAAACAAAAGGAAGCTCACGAATGGTGGTAATGCCTTTTTGAGATGAGAGCTAAGAGGGCAACGCATTTGCGTCTCCAGTCTGGAATGGAATTACGGCTTGTTTCATTTTTTGCGATAACATCGTAACATAATTGTTGTACGTTCCGCTCAACCGTATTTCATCATTTCTTTTTCCATCAAATAAGATTTTTTGCTCAAAAATCGAACAGCCTTCTCGAGAAGAAAAAACTTGAACCTTATCACTTAAGTACACAGCTTCGCTGATGGAGTGAGTGACAAAGACGATGCTTATCTTTTTAGTTTTTTGTAAATGTAACAGCTGATCTTGCATTTCAAATCGGGTGTTCTCGTCCAGCGAAGAAAAAGGTTCGTCCATTAACAATAAGCTAGGGTTTGTCATCAAAGCGCGGGCGATAGAAACCCTCATTTTCATTCCTCCCGAAAGCTGGTGAGGATAGTATTTTTTGAATGAGGAAAGTTTGACTAAAGAAAGAATGTCCTCGAGCTGTCCAGAAGATTCTTTTTTAAGAGTTAATTCCAAAGGTAATAAAATATTTTCTTCGATGTTTCGCCAAGGAAGAAGCTCTGAGTCCTGAAAAACAAAAGAAAAATTTAAATTATTTTTTGGTCTTACCAATTCGCCTTCGGTTGGTTTTTCCAGCCCTGCCAGCAATCGTAACAATGTGGATTTTCCACATCCGGAAGGGCCAAGGATTGTTAAAAATTCACCAGGTTGAATTTCTAAATTCACATGACGAAGAACAGAAAGGGAATCAAATTTCTTTGAAACATTTTGCAAAGAAATCACTTTTTTACCCAGTCATAATTAAAACTAATTGAGATTCTATTTTTGTTGGATTTGTTTCTTGGAACTTCATGTTTCATCCAACTTTCAAATAAAATTAGGTCGCCAGCCGAAGGTTTGATTTCGAAAAAATTTTGATTCTGCAATCGAGCTGTTTTTTTCCGGGGCGGCGAGGCCATAAAATTCATCAATCGAGGATCCTCGAACTTAATCCCACTGGAATTTTCGGGAACCTCTACATAAAAACTTCCACTAATTACGCTGAGAGGGTGCAGGTGGAGGCTATGACTTGTGCCTTTAGGCATAATGTTCAGCCAACAACTATTCATTTGCAGAGCTTTGGAAGAAATATCCATTTCAAGTTGGCTGACAAATTGAACAACATGACCATCGATTTCTTTGCGCAATTTTTCGAAAGTCGAGGAAAGTTGATGAAGCTGATCCATGGAGCCATAAGAAGTGTATCCACCAGGGTAGTTTTTTTTTGACCAGCTCAGGCCCTTTTTATCGGCATTTTTAATTTGTTCGGCTTCAATTAAAAGCTCGGAAACAATTTTGGCAGGACGGGAATTCAGACGACTTTGATAGACTAAACTAGCGAATAAAATGTGGTTCATGTGAAAAAATCTACTCTTTCTTAAGCGAACGGGCAAGCTTCGCTTGTTTTCCAGGAAGAACCTTCAAACGTCTTAAATTAAGTAGAAACCAAGATCCTGCCTTAAGTGAATACTTCAGTGGTTTCAACAAGATGTCTCATTCTGAGAACGCGGTTCCCTAGGACGGCACCTGTATAAAATGTAGTCAATTTTTTAGGCTCAAATGCATTGAATCGATCCTTCTCTTGGTCAGTTGATTGCTCTTTATGAAAGCAGGAGATGTTATGAAAACAAATTTTTTAGTGTTATTTACAGTTTTAGTGTCTAGCCAATTATTCACCCTAAGCTCTTTTGCTAAGGTTGCAGACTTTAATAATTTGATTAACGAAAACATCAAAGCCCAAGACACTCTTCATCAGGAAGTAAAAGGAAATATGGATCTGGCTCGACAAAACGTTCGTGAAGCTAGTCCAAGCAAAGTCACTGTGATGGAGGATTTTTCACAATACAGTGTGCCCTCACAAAAATTACGATTTAAAAAAGAAGTTCATCAGTATCGACCTTCCGCAAAAAAACAAATGGATCGCGTTGCGACTGAGCTTGAAAACGCTGATCGTGAATTTTAAGAGAGAAGACAGATATGAGACATTATCTTGCTGTTTTAATTGTATCATTCTTTGGTCTAGGACAAGTTGAAGCCGCTGTTTCCAATGAATTGGCAAGAAAACTCAGTGCGCCTGAAGTTTTGCTAAAGACCATAAATCTTTCATTATCAAAAGAAGACCCGGCGATTCGTGCTCTAGAGAATCGACATCTTGAGCGACTTATTGAAAGATCCCCGGACCTGGTTAAAAACTCATGCGCGGATATTAAAGATAGCCTCTCATCATTTGTTGTTAAAATTCGAAATGCGAAAAAAGACTTTAAAGATAACTCGAACTCGTTAAATGCGGACTTCTTAAAAAATGTCGATAATCGATTTCAAAGTCTAGAATACTTGGCGCAAGATTCACTCAAAAAATGTGCTGATCCCGCGGATGTTACCGAGACCTTAGCTGTGCTTCGAAAAGAGCTTTTTGATACCGGCTTTTTAATCCAATCTTACCAGTCATCATTTCATCCAGGCTAAGACCGGCTAAGAGCCTGGACTTAATTGCAGGACACAACAGCAGGTGTTGCGTAAAGCAAGGGTCCTGGTGTAATTTTAAGACATGGAAAATGAATCTTCTTCGGTCGTAACCTACCATCCTGTGCAAAAATACAAAGCTAAAACAGGTCTAAGAGTTTCTTATGATGGACAGGTGGCTTTGATTAAAAATCAATTTGGAGATCTAGAAAAAATCAGACAGGATTTGGGTTTGTCCCAAAGACAAATCTCTCGCTTATTAATGGTTGATCCTTCGTCCTGGACCCGATGGGTAAAAAAAGGCGAGTCTGCTCCTCCTCATATTTATCGGGCACTTCAATGGCTGATGATTATTCGGGAAAAACTTCCGGGGTTAGCGGTCGTGCCTGTTGAGGGCAAAACAAACACCATAAAAATGGCCTCGCAGCTGGACGCCCAGTTTTTTGAAAATCAAATAAGAGAAGCCGAAAAGAAAAGGGAAGAGGGGCTGGATCAATTGCAATTGCTTGTTTTGGATTTGCAAAACCGCATGTCCGGTCAAAATCGTACGGTTAAGACTTTGTTTTTTACTGTTCTTCTTTTGGTGGGAATTTTAATTGGAAGACTGGTGAAGTCGATTTTCCTGCCGTCAATTTAGGACCTGCTCTAAAAAGAAAACGCCCGGGGTATCCGAGCGTTTTTTATATTCCGAATTTATTTAATCCTTACCTCATTTTGGCGGACCTCTTTCGGGTCGATTTACCAATTCCAACAGCAGAGGCCTTCGGATTTCATTTAGCACAGATCCTCCTCGTTTTTTATCTGCAAGAGTTTCGAACCTCTTAACGCTTGCCCTGATATTCAGATAGCCGCGGCAGATACTAGACTATCGGCCGTATTAGGGGGCTACTAAAGAGCCCTACCGTATTAATCTCAAAATAGGATTTTTAACTGCTTCAATCTTAGTCATTTACCCCGCTCTGCGTAAGAGCTCGTATTTTTTGAATAGATGTTTAACACTCCGCCCACAATAATTTGAACTTTTTTTGGAGGTAGGAATTGGGGCCATTTGAGATGATTTCTAAGCACGGGGAACACGAGGAAGTTGTATTTTGTCATGACCCCAATGTGGGACTAAAAGCGATCATCGCAATTCATAACACAGCTCTGGGACCGGCTTTAGGTGGAACTCGGATGTGGAACTATAAAACTGAAGAAGATGCTTTAACCGACGTTTTGCGATTATCAAAAGGGATGACTTATAAAGCAGCGGCTGCGGGGCTCAATCTTGGCGGAGGAAAAGCTGTTATCATCGGAAATTCTAAAACTCAAAAAACCGAAGGTCTTTTTCGTGCTTTCGGACAATTTGTTAACTCCTTAAATGGTAAATACATCACGGCTGAAGATGTAGGCACTTGCGAAGCAGACATGGAAAATATCTTTATGGAAACTCCATGGGTTACTGGAATTCCTAAAGATTTTGGTGGGTCTGGGGATCCGTCTCCTTATACCGCCCATGGTGTGTTGATGGGGATCAAAGCGACAGCGCAAAAGAAACTAGGAAGCGATAATCTAAAAGGGATGAGAATCGCGGTTCAAGGTTTGGGAAACGTCGGGTCTCATCTGGTAAAATATCTGAGCCTAGAAGGGGCAAAGGTTGTTGTTGCGGACATTGATCAAGATCGAGTTAAAATTCATGTCGACCAATACAAAATCGAAGCGGTGTCTCCCGATGACATTTTGTTCCAGGATTGCGAGATTCTAGCTCCTTGTGCCTTAGGAGCGATTATTAATGATCAAACAATTGGTAAGTTAAAATGCAAAGCCGTTGCTGGGGGTGCGAATAACCAATTGGCCGAAGCCCGCCATGGCGATCAGCTTAAAGAGTTAGGAATTCTCTATGCGCCAGACTATGTGGTCAACTCTGGGGGATTGATGAATGTATTTGTTGAACTGGAAGGTTATTCCGGGGATCGAGCTTTTGAAAAAACTCGAAAAGTTTACGATAACGTAATGAAAGTTTTCACAATTGCTGAAAGAGATAGCATCGGAACGCATCGCGCAGCAGACCGCTTGGCCGAGGAAAGAATTGCGACAATCGGGCGTTTAAAACAAAGACATCAAGGAAAATCCAGCCGATCTTTTACGACAATGAGAGAAGTGCATAATCGTTGATGCCTTGACTTTTGTCCCGAGCGCTCAAAGAATCTACTTTGCAACTCAAGGAGTAAACTTTGGACAAAAAGATTGAATTTACGAAGGCAGAACTGAAAAACCCAGATAAAGTTTTGGCCAACCTTAAAACAGGTTTTGAATGGTCAGCGGCTCACAGTAAAGCCGTTTTAACTTTTCTTGCAATCTTCATTTTTGCTGGTGGGGGTTGGACTGTTTATTCAGTAGTTCAACAGCAAACAGAAGATAAACTTCAAGAAAATTTTTACTTAGCGGAAAAAAAATATATCGATCTTCGTAAAAAATTTGAGGAAGCTCAAGCTCCGAAAGTGAACGAAAAGGATGCGGCAACCAAAGGCGCCACAAAGAAAAATAAAACTCCTGAAATTGTTATTAAGCCCAGCACAAATCCTGATGTTGACTATGCTGGTCCCATTAAAGAACTAAAGGAGCTAACTGCGGCTAGCCCTTCATCTAAAGCGGCTTTGTTGTCGGCTCTTTTCCTAAGTGAAATCTACAGTAACTCAAATAAACTTGAAGAGGCGCTTCAGTCGCTGGACCCAGTCACCAAGGGCACGAAGGTGAACGGCCTCTTAAGTGCACTGGCAATAAAAACAAAAGGAAATTTTCAAGCGAATTTAAATCAATGCGCAGAAGCTGTGCAAACATGGCAGCGGTTGAATCAAAATTCGAATGGACTTTCTTTTTTAACTGCTGACGTAAAATTAAAAATGGCTTTGTGCTACGAGAAAATGGACCAAATTCCACAAGCCGAAATCATTTACAAAGAGCTTATTGATCGAGTGAAAAATCCAAGCCAACAGGTGGGCAATTCTCCAAATACCAGTACCGACCAAATTGCCAGTCGTGAAGCTGAAAAGTTTTTACGATTACTGAAGCTTAAAAAGGATCAGCGTGGGTCCTAATTCTATGTTGAAATTCATTAGTCTTTCTTTGGGGCTTATGGTTTTTAGCTCGTGTTCGTCATTAAAATTGGACGAGTCGGTAAAAAATCGTAAGTTCTCGGTTCACCCGATCTGGACCCAAAGAACGACAGCTGTTGAAAATCAACGTTATCGTAAAATCAATCGCATGACTCCCGTTTTAGCTGGTTCATTGCTTCTTCAAGGAAATGCCATTGATGGTCTGTCCGCTTATTCGGCAGATGATGGAAAATTAAAATGGCGAAAGAAAATTCACGCCGGAGTCGAGCCTTCCGCTCTTGAGTTTAAAGGTCGAACTTACGTTGCAGCTAGCGACGGATTTTTCTATGCCTTGGATTCAAAAACGGGAAATGAAATTTGGAGCGTGAATACGAAGTCAGAAAACTTATCCGAGCCCTTGTTAGACGATCGCAGCGGGATTCTTTACTTTGTTTCCAGTGCCAACGTTGTTTATGCTTTAGAAGCGGATACGGGTCGCCAGATTTGGATTCACACCCGACAAGACACTTCTCAATTTTCAATTCGGGGTGGACCGCGACCGGCTTTAAAGGATGATCATTTATTTGTTGGATTCAGCGATGGGTCTTTGGTCTCGTTTAATGCAAAATCGGGGAGTGTGATTTGGGAAAATCATCTCAACAAAAATAAAAAATTTCGCGACATCGATTCTTCGCCTTTAGTTGATGGAGATCGAATTTACGTTTCGGGTTACGATGACCGCCTCTATTGTTTGTCGATTCAAAAAGGGGATGTCATATGGAAGGTCGAAACTGGGGGCTATAGTCCTTTAACAATTGTCGGCAACCGTTTGTTTTATCCGACCAGCAGTGGTGAATTATGGGCCTTGAATAAGGAAAATGGAGATAAACTTTGGAATTATAAACTTTCCGAAGGGCTAGCCACTCAAGTGAAACCTTATAAAGGTTTAATTGTTTTTGGTGAGTCTCAATCCAGTTTGGTTTTTTTAGATCCAGAGTCTGGGAAAAAAGTCGGTCACTTCGAACCTGGTCGCGGAATTTTAGCAGCGCCATTGGTGGATGAAAAAAAATCCCGGGTGTATTTTATTTCTGGAGAAGCCAATCTTTATGCTCTTGAGGCCCGATGGAATTGGACGCCTCTGAATTCCTATATTCCCTAGAAGTAAGTTTTTGAAAGTTGGGAGTTTATGATGAAGCTTTATTTAATTATTCTTTTTGCAGTTTCTGCTCAAGCTTGTGCAAACAGCCATTGTCGATATGTGCGAGAGGCTGATGCGGCAAAAAAAACGGATGTGGGTCCACCTGTGGCTAGCCCGGAGGTTCCTGTGGCAAACATAAAAACAAGTAGCGCGGATCGAGTTCGCATCTATAAATTTGACGGCAGCCTTCAGTGCGGCTTGGGGCATAGTCAGTCGCTTAGCCAAAGCCAGAAGACCTTAGGTTCAATTCGTGTCTATCAGAGCTGGAAACGCCACGACGGCATGATGAGGGTGCAACTCTGCGGAAGCCCCACAGGTCAGGCCAACGTTTTTGAAATCGACCGCAAGGATTTACCAGCAGCCATACAACTTGGCTTTAAGGAATGGACTGTTGATTGAGTGTTGTATCAGAGTGATACGTAGAAAAGCTCAACAGCTGGATGACTTTTTAAATAGAAAACTAATTTAAGAAAATAAATAACAAAACAAATCAATAAGTTAGTCCCTGGACTTTTGGTTTAAATCTTGAAATCCCTCATAGTAACGAGGAATTTATGAAAATACTATTTAGCATCTTATTTGGCCTTATTTTAACGAGTTCATCTTATGGATTTTGGGAGTCCGCTCCAACATATGCGACTCCTGAAAAGGTTGTTGGTTTTTTTAAAAAAGCTGGGATCCAATTGGGCGAGTATCCCTGGAAACCAACTGAAGTCATGTTAAAGGAATACGGAGAAAAAACCGGCGGAAAACGACCGCCTGACGATATTATTTTGGGATACATGTCATTTGCTCAAGTTGGAAATGGCAACGATGCTATTGTTGATCAAAAAGGAAGAGTTAAGCATTCTCCAGTGATAAAAGCCGGTCGATAGACTGCAAAATTCAATTTGTAACATAATATAACTTATCGGAAGTGATTGTTTTGCTTTAGCAAGCCGTTCTTTAGAGCTTCCTCTATATAATAAGGACTCACCATCCATGGTTGCCGGCTCTCGCCCTCCTGGCTCGCCGAGGTCCTTATTATATAGAGGAAGCTCTAAAGAACTTTTCCTAATGAAAAAATCACTTCCTGGGGTGTGTTTGGGATCGGGTTTGGATTAGAGGGCGGCTGTGCGAGCGCGCGTATTGCTTGCTGCTTGTAGTTTTTACCTGTCAGAAAGGCTAACAGTAGAAGCTTTTTGAAAACTAATGTATTTTACGACCTAATAAGAAACCGTTCTACTTTGAAGTAAGGGGAATTAATCCACTCTATTGGGAACGGTATCAATCGTAAGGAGCTAGCCATGAAGTTTTTAAAAAGTGCTTTGTTATTAGGAGTTTTATCTTTGTCTCAACTTGCGTTTTCACAGGGGATTGGAAAGAACCAACGAGTTACATGTACCTCGCCAAATCATGATGTAATCGCGGTTTTTTATTACAACAGGCAACAAGTACCCATAATACAATTAACGGTAAAAGGAAAAGCAGAATTCCCAGTTGCTTTAATGGGAAGCGAAATTTTAGGTGGTGTAATTACGCAATTGGTTAGTGCTGATCAAAGTAATTATTACAACGCTCAACTTATCATGGATATTAAAGCTCAGAGTGTATTCGCTCAACTAAGAGTAGCGCATTTAAATCTTCTTCGAGAAGGTAAAAATAAACTTAATTGTTACGTTAAATAAACTTCGTTAAGTCCTTTCCTGTGGGCACTTGGGGTCGGGGAATTATGGGTATTTTGGGTTATATAAATCTTCTAGTAATTTTACTTCTTCCAGTCTGTGGCTTTTCGAAAACAATTCAATTTTCGATAGCCACTGAGGATGGAATCACTCAAATTCATGGTCAAGTTGATCTCCCTGATGAGCCGGCTTCCCGTTCCGTTCGCAAATTTCCGATAGTGTTAATGGTTGGTGGAACTGGGTTGTTTGATCGTGATTACAATTATGGCTCAAGCAATACGGACCGTGATCTTCTTTTTAAAGAGTTTTCTTTATTTTTGAATAAACATGGGATTGCAGCGGCACGATATGATTACAGAGGTGTTTCTTGCAGTGAAAGAACTGTTCCTCTTTGTAAAACATGTAATGACGAAAAATCCATCACTCAACATTATGTTAATAGCTGTATAGATAATAAAATTCGCGCTACCGTGACAGCGACAAATCCAGGGGACGATGCTGCAAGTGTTTATAAGTATTTAATGAATCAACCAACGATTGATGCTGCTCAGATCATTATTTTTGCCCATTCCGAAGGAACAATTCATTTATCCAGACTTATTTCTAAGTCCCTTATTAAACCAAAGGGACTGTTAATGATGGGATTTGTCGCCGAAAGCCCAAGAGCCCTCTTTCAGTGGCAATTTACGTCACGAATGGCTGACGCTTACTGGGAAATGGATCTCAATAGCGATAAGAAAATCGAAAACAACGAGATTAGTACAGTTTGTAAAACCAATGCGATGCCTCAAGATCAGTGTGAATCCTTAAAATCGTCAACTGGAAGTTGGACGGAAAGTTCTTTGCAGAAAGAAATTATCAGAAAATACCAAGCGACTCGCGATGAAGTGTTCACTCATTCCGACTCCGAACCATTCAAATATCTTCTTGGCGAATACGGTGTTATTTGGGCCAACTACAATTGGTGGAAATTGTTTTTCACCGATGGACCAAACAATTTAAATAGTTTTTTCAACTTTAATGGAAAAATATCTTTTAACAATGGCGATGTGGACGGCGCCACTCCCGCGCAAAGAGAATTCAACGTGCTCCATTTTTACCAAACCTCTTTCAATTCCCCCATCCACATCAACTCATACCCAAATCGCGGCCACAGTCTTGGAACCAAACACTATGGCGGCCCTATCGAAGACGACTCCCTGAACAAACTCATAAATGAAATCCACTGGCTCCTGCAGTAAGTACAAACCCAAAATATAACCCAAAAACTTAATGTTATTCCTTCTGCCCACCTCAAAATTTTCTTGGCTGTTATTTTTTAAAAGATTTCTTATTTTACTTAATAAGGACCTCGGCGAGCCAGGAGGGCGAGAGCCGGCAACCATGGATGGTGAGTCCTTATTAAGTAAAATAAGAAATCTTTTAAAAAACCGAACCGTCAAAAAAATTCCTATTCTTTAACGGAAGGAACAATCTTAAGTTCTTGGGTTATATCCCCGCGTTTGACTTTAATCGAGGTTTCAATCGATGGTTTCACTGTTTGCAGTGAATACACATAATCATAGATATTTTCAATTTTAGCTCCGGCAAACTCGACGATAACGTCTTTCTCTTTCAGTCCAGCTTTTTCAGCAGGGCTCCCCTTGCTAACTCCAGAAATGCGAACGCCTTTAACGCCTTCTTGCGAATAATCGGGAATAGTTCCTAGATACAATCGAAAAGATTGTCCGGCTCCCCGGTTTATTCCTTTAGACTCGACTTTTTTATATCTGACAATTCGGGCTGAAGAGTCGGATAGAAGTTGAGTATAGGTTTTGACCACTTCAATTGTTCGTTGTAGGCCATCGAAATTAATCAAAGACTCGACATCGCGTGGAGTGTGATATTCGGGATGCGCGCCCGTGAAAAAACTAATTGAAGGGACATTGCCCAAATAAATAGCCATGGAATCTGTTGGTAAGTAAGGATCCTCTTGCAGCGATAGCTGCATACCCGTTCGCAGAGAAATTTCTTCGGATAAATTAGTCCAATGATCCCCAGAGGCTACGCCTTGAACATGAAGTTTTTCACGCAGACGACCAACCATGTCCATGTTCATTCCAGCTTCAAAAGTTTTGCTAAACTTATCGCCCCAATCTTTAACGTATTGAGACGATCCCAAGACACCGACTTCTTCCCCAGACCATACGGCAAAATACAAATCTTTTTGCAAAGACTTTGGATTTGTTTTTTTCTGAGAAGAAAAATAATGAGCCAATTCCAAGACGGCCGCGACTCCAGAGGCATTATCGTCAGCTCCGGGATGAATCTGACCTTGCTCTTTGGATGTGGCTAAGGAGCTTCCTAATAAGCCCGTGCCAAGATGATCGCCATGGGCACCGATCAGAACTGCGGATTTGGAAAGGCCTCCAGGTAAACGGGCAATAACATTTCGCCCCTTGGACTTCTGCAGATCAAGTCTGATTTCTGCTTTTACTTTGATTCCCGCAAGTTCAAAACCCTGGACCGCTTGATCTGCTTTTGATGGGGTTTCGTATTTCGAGAGCTCATGATCCCCCATCATTTTTTCAAAAATGGCCGTTTTAACTTTGACCACGGGAATGGAGTTATCGCTTAAACTGCCTTCAAATTTGAGTTGGCTGAAATTTTCTTTAAGACCATTCTTATAACCATTGATAAAAATAACGCCAATGGCGCCTTCATTTTTCGCGACGGTGATTTTGTGTTGAGGTTGCGAAAAATTCAGCATCTGCTGCTTCAATACTGGACTCGCATTAAGGGGAAAATCCCGAAGCACCGCAACCCACTTCCCTTTTGCATCGATATTTTTATAAGAATCATAGGCTTGAGTGTCATGAGTTGAAGGAATTTTTAAACCATATCCCGCAAAAATGACGTCCGATTCGGAAAAAGTTCCCGAGGCCGAAGTCGATGAAGGAAGATAATCTTGGCTGACGGTTAGATTCACTTCTGATTTTTTTTCACGCAAAATTTGAAAAGAATTTTTCGCACCTAAATTTACACCCGAAGTGAATTCAAATTCGTGAATGAACTCACCCTTTGGGCCGCCGCCTTTAAGTCCCCAGGCTTTAAAGAGCTGAACCAAAGATTCGGCAAAAGGGATTTCTTGAGATCCAGCGGTGGGTCGTCCCCCAAGCTCGGCGGATGTCATGTAGCGAATGATTTTTCGAGCATCTTGAGATGATATTTGCGGAGATAAATCTTTGAAACTGAGTGGTCTGCCTGGAAGGCCAAGTAATCTTCGAGCTTCACTGTCGTTCCAATGTGCCAACAAGATTTGACTCTCGCCTTTTTCATTTCGGTGAGTCCAAGTGATTTGATCACCCCGCGGATGAAAAGCTGGCAAGCCATCAAAGCCTTCATCGAAAGTCACACGCACAGGATTGTGTTTTCCTTCGCTGTCGATAATGAACAATTCAAAGTTGGAATATCCCAAAACACTGCTGGTAAAGATAATGTAATCGCCAGAAGGATGAAAAAATGGCGCCCAGGAAAGTGCATTCATCTGAGTGATTTGTTTTTGATCGCTGCCATCAACATTCATCGTCAAAATTTCTGCAGTAGCTCCATTGGTTGCAAACCGACGCCAAGTTATTTTTTTACCGTCAGGACTGAAAAATGGTCCGCCGTCATAACCCAGTGTATTTGTTAATCGCTTTTTGCCTTGGCCGTTGGATTTCATAATGTAGATTTCCATTTGGCTCGAGGGATCTTGGGCAAATAACTTTTTGTCTTCTTCACTTAATTTTTCAGAGTAAGCATGAGAATTCGAAGCATAAGCAATCCAATTTCCATCTGGCGAGTAAGAGGCCTCTGCATCGTAGCCTTTTGCTTTAGTTAATTTCTTGCGGGATTTTCCCTTAAGATCCGATTCATAGATGTCGTAAGTATCGTCAAAGCTCCAAGCGTACTTAGCTTTGACGGCTTTGGTGCGATTCTCGTACTCTTCATCTTTTTTCTTTTTCCAATCTGGATCTTGATGAGTCGAAGCCCATAAAGCTTTTTTCATGTTAGGATGAATCCAGCCGCAAGTGGTTTTGCCATTTCCCGGAGAGAGTTGAGTTGTTTTGCCTGTTAGGAAATCAAGCACAAACATTTGGTAAAAAGGATTCTCCGCAGTTCTTTCACTCTGAAAAATCATTTTGTTGCCATCCGCGCTAAAATAACCTTCGCCCGATTTTGGTCCAACAAAGGTGATTTGCCGAGGTTCTGTCAGTGCGGTGTTTTTAGTCGCATAAAGTGCGGCAGTGGCCGCTTGCGCTTTTTCCGCTGTTTTCTGAGGCGATTCAGCGTGAATTTTTGATTGTATAAATGGGAACGAAATAATAATCAGGGATAACAAAATTGTTTTTTTCATGGGTAACAGGCTAGGATAGTTGTTAAGGCTGGTCAATCTTGTAGATGGGGGAATTTTGAATTTAGAAAGCCAAAGAGATTGCCCTCATAAAACACACTGCCAAGGATGTCAGTTTTTAGGGCAAAATTTAGGGCAGCAAAAAGATTTTAAAATAAAAAAAATGACCGAAACCCTGGCGAAACTTGGTTTAAGCTCCCCTCAGGTTGAATTTATTTCTCCCGGGGATTTTGCACTTCGAGACCGTTTGGATTTTGTCTATGAAGAAGGTCGCTTTGGCCTTTATGATTCGCACCAAGGAAGAATCCAGGATTTAGACACATGTGGACAACTTTCCCCTGAACTTTTGCGGTTTTATTTGAATTTTCGAAAAATTTCCTGGCCGATAAAAAAGGGATCTTTTCGCCTAAGGCTTGGGGTCGATGGTCAGCGTGGTGTGTGGCTAGACTTCGCTAATCAAGACATCAAGAATTTGTTAGAGGAACAAACACATTTGCGAAGTTTAATGAAGATGGCCTTTGTGGAGATTGGTCAGAAATCAAAAGTCTTGGTTAATCGAGACGGAAAACTCAAACTGGTTGACCCCGAAATGAAGGAATGGTTTGAAACTCGCTTTCAAGGAAAAAATTTCCCACTGCTGTCTTATGTTTCATCCTTCACTCAACCCAGTCGTAAAGCCAATTTAATCTTGGGCGAAATTCTGGAACAACATTATGCAAATAAAACATTTCGCAAGACCCTTGAATTCGGTGCCGGTGTCGGGAATTTAAGTTTAATCTTTTTAAATCAGTCCGTGCACTTTTGCGCGGTCGATTTTGATGAGCAAGGGGGAATTGCTCTTAAGGAAAATTTCAAAAGAACCGGCCAGGAAGAAAAAACAGAAATCGCCATTAAAGATTTTCAGCGGATTGCAAATTATGATTTTAGCGATTGTGATTTTTTAATTTTAAACCCTCCCCGTTCGGGTCTTGGCGAATTTTTAAAGCCACTGAGTTATTCTTTAAACAGGCCGAAAGATATTTTTCTGATGTCGTGTTTTTTAGAGTCTTGGCAAAAAGATGTTCGTATTTTAAAAGAAAAAGGCTATTCCTTGCAGAGAATAGCCTTATTTGATCAATTTCCTCAGACAAAACATTTCGAGATCCTCAGCTTTTGGCAGCTGTCCTCGCAGTAGATTATCTAACGCCACCGCCTGTTGCCGAAGAAGTCCCTGTTCCCCCCTCAATGGGAGTAATAACTGGAGTTGTTATTGGCGTTGCGACTCCGCCGCCGACGCTAGTTGCGGGGGCCGTGTACACCGGATTCTTTCTTTTGAATAATTTCTTTAATCCCCACCAAGTAAGAAATGCGAATCCAGCAATAGCCCCAATGACAAGGCTCGTTTTTGCCCACATAGGTAATGTGAAGCCTTTTTTGTCGTCTTTTTCTGTTGTTTCACTTTTGGTAACTGCTTCTCCATCACATGGCTTACCGTCGGAGCAGGTGTTACTCGCTGCTGCGCCACCTGCTCCTGCACCTATGCAGGCCGTATTAGGACTCGGCGGTGCTGTATGTCTAACGGGTGGTCCAGATACAGGGCCGGTCGCTATAGGAGTAGTATTTAGACTTACCCCCCCAGTGTTATCACCGGGGCTTGTCACAACAGGGGTAGAAACGGCGGCTGTTGGAGGGCAAGGATCTTGGGCAATTACACCTGTGGCGGGTCCTGCAGTAACTTCTTGGACCGAAGCCATTGCTTCCGCAACACTAACCACGCGTTTTGTTAAAGTATCGCAGGCTTTAGTTTGTTGGCGGGTCTCTTTTCTTTCATAATGACTTGGATTGGCTTCTATTTTCCTACAAACAGCCATGGCTTGATTTTTTTCTGCCTCGAATCTTTCGAGAATACCATCGGGCCCTAACATGTATTTGTTGTAAGCCGCTTTTTCAACTGTAACAATTTCTTTTCCACTATCCTTGGAGATTTTAAAAAGGTTTAATTCATTTTCCTGTACACCTTTTTCTTTCAGAATAGACTGAATCATATCATAAGAATCTTGAGCAACACCGGAACGAAGTAGGGAGTTATTTTCGCAAAATTTGCTTGTAGCCACAGTGGTCTCGGGATTGTTTACATCATATGGAAAACAAAGTGGTCCACCACCTGCATTTCGATTATAACCATAGAGAACAGGATTACACGAGATTTGAGGCTTTCCTTTAGACGGACAGTTGTTAGTAAATTGAGGTTTGGGGTTCGAGCCTAAAGTACAAATGCCTTTTGATGTCACTCTGCCATTAGGATAACCACCGATAATGCAATACTCTCCTTCTGCAATTTTACGTGTTGGTGCAGTGTAAGTGCTACGTTTGTTGGTAGTATTGCTTTCAGCCGAGCGTCCTGGCTTTTTCTTTGAAACAGGTTTGTCTTGAGGAACATTAGATTGGGCACTGACTTGCGGCTGAGCAGATTGTTGTTTCCTTTTCTCGTATGCCTCTTGGCTCTTTTTACTTCTTTCTAAATTTTTTACATTATCAGTGTAATCCTCAGCTGCAAATGCATTTTCGCCAGTCAATAATTTCAAATAAACTTCAATTTCTTTTTCAAGCTGAGAAGATTTAGAAGCGGGCTTCGTGGCTTCATGTAAAGCCAAGACCTCTTGAGTTTCACGAACCATCAAACGAAAGAGGACCATAAAATGCGCTCGCTCGTACGGGCTCATGATTTTCCATTGTTCGTAGGTCGGAACCGTGGGCTGACTAAGAAGAGCTCTTTTATATTTTTCTTCATCTTTTTTTACAATTTTTTCATCTTTAATTTTATTTGCAAAGGCGTTTAAATCACGAAGCTCATTGGCAGAAATGGGTTTTCCGTTGAATTTCATGAAGACATCATCTTTGCCTAGAATTTCGACTCGCGCCGTATCGCCGCCATCCGAAACGTTCATTGCTAGAACGTCATTTCCTTTTGAGTCTTTCAATTCTGAAAAATCAATTTGAGGAAACTTTTCATCTTTATATATTGCAAATGGCAGATCCAATTTGGCTTGCATTTCTGCGGGGAAATTTTTGCGGATATTTTTCCACACTTCACCCATCGTCAGGTTTTTGTTGTTGGCAAGACCGGATTCTTTCATAAACATGTTGATGGCTTCTTTTTGCTGATTTTTTGTCTGTTCTGCCAAAGCCAGTGGGCCGGTGACAATCACAAGCATAGAAATCAATGACAAGAAAAAACCAAAGCGAAAGAATTTAATATCAGTTAAAAATCTTTTTGCTTTCATAAAAACACCTCACCTATTTCTTCAGTATCTCAATCGGTCCTTTTTTAAAATACTCAAATAAGATCCGTACTTTGTGTGCAAAATTCCTTTCTGAAGCTAGACCAAAGGATTAAGATCTAGACCTTGCTCTAAGCCAAAACACACAAATCTAGACCTAAAGTCCTGTTCCTGCTTCAATAATGAAATGGAAGAAAAAATCATACAAACACAAATGCTCTACAGTCTTTTAGACTTCGAGCCTTTCATTCTTATTTTTTCATTGATCCTTGTGACTTGGTTATTTTATAAATTATTTTTGCAAGAAGTGAGCGAAGAAAGACATCGCATTATTCAAACTCACTTTCGTGGGCTTTTCCGTAATTTCTTGGCGCTCTCATTATTATTTTTCATCTATATAATCCTGAACGAATCCCAAGATCAGTGGAGCGGATTTATTCGCATCAAACCCTATATTGCTATGGTCAGCTTCTTTTGGGGACTTTTTGTATTCGTAAAATCTTGTCGTCTATTGGTTTTATTGTACATGTTCATGAGTTCGATGCGCGCCGGAGTGCCCTTGTTGATCGTGAATATTTTTTCGCTCCTGTTATCGACCATTTTGTTATTTTGGAGTGGCTCTCGTATTTTTGGAATTCAATTGGGCCCGCTGTTGGCGACTTCGGCCGCATTTTCAATCGTTCTTGGCTTGGCACTTCAGGACACCTTGGGAAATTTATTTGCGGGGGTCAGTTTACAAATTGATAAGTCATTTGAAATTGGCGATTGGTTAGAAATAACCCAAGGTATGCAAAAAACCGTCGGACAAGTGAAAGAAATTTCTTGGCGTTCGACAACCTTAATGGGGCATTCCGATGAATTAATCACTATGCCTAATCGCGCGATTGCGACGGCGCAAATTTCAAATTTTTCGCCTCCGGATCAACCGATTATTCGCAGCCAAGTCTTTCGCGTGAAATTGAATTCGCCTTTTGATCAAGTTAAAGAAATTTTAGAACGCTCGATTTCAGATATACCCGAAGTCCGCGGTATTCCCGCTCCCCTGGCTTATGTCAGTGAAACTAATGATAATGCCATCAGCTTTAAGCTTGTTTATTTTATCGATTCTTATGGATTACAATACGTGATTGGTGATAAGGTTTTGCGAAAAGGGATTGAAGATTTACAAAAAAGTGCTATATCGCTCGCACGTCCCTATGTCGAGTATTCCAAAACCGAGGCCTAAATAATCTATGAATCTTGAATCAGATAAAGCAAAAAAAATAAGAAAAGAAATTGTTCGTGCTTTGTCGGACTTCAATATGATTGAAGAAGGCGATAAAGTGATGGTCTGTGTATCCGGAGGAAAAGATTCCAGCCTTTTGCTGGTTCTTCTTCAGGAAATCCAACGACGGGCAGAAATTAATTTTACACTAGAAGCGGCCATCTTGGACCAAAAACAACCGGGATTTTCTTTGAAGGACTTTCAACCCTGGGTTGAAAGTTTAGGAATAAAACTTAATGTAGTTGAAAAAGACACTTATTCCATCGTTAAAGAAAAAATCACCGATGGCTCTGCCTACTGCTCACTTTGTTCTCGCTTACGACGCGCTATTTTGTATGATTTTGCTTTTGATCATAGTTTTTCCAAAATTGTATTGGGACATCATCGTGATGATCTGATTGAAACCACCCTGCTTAATCTTTTTTACACCGGAAATTTAGCCAGCATGCCGGCGAAATTAAAATCGGATGACGGTCGAAATATTTTGATTCGACCTCTTTGTTATGTGGCTGAAAAAGAAATTATTGAATTGGCGAGCGAATGGGATTTCCCAATTATTCCCTGCAATCTTTGTGGTTCGCAAGAGGGACTTAAACGCAAAAAAATAAAAAATTTAGTTAAAGATCTAGAAAAAGAAATTCCGCATATTGGAGCTTCTATCATTAAAGCGCTGGGCAATATTAAACCAACTCAGCTGCTTGATCACAATTTGCAAAATTTTAAAGAATTAAAAGCAGAACCGGCACAGGATAATCTTAAAACATCATCTGAAGTTTCAATATAAATGTCATCAACTGGTCGTCCTCGACATTAGCAGTTCCTCGTTTTTTGCCGACATTTGTTTGATAGCTTATCCAAGGAACAAGCTCAAAGTTGCCAAAACCCATATCTGTTAAAAATCTTATATAAGCTGATGCTCCCAATATTGTGGTATTTCCAAATGTCAGTTTTTGTCCACCGGGAGTCGAGAGGGAAAAAGCTTCATAACGATCCTGCAAAAGGTATTCTATTTCGAAACCAAAAGGGTACGAAGTTAGAACTTCCGAATTGATACTTGCACGAATACGATTCCCTGGATCTAAACGAAGTGATTCAGTTCCAGAGCTGCTAATTATAGAAACTTGACGATTGAAATGATAGCGATAGCTGGCAGAGCCGCCCAATAAAAATGAGCCCATGGTTATGCTTGTTGAAAACTTAGGCTCAACATAATAGGCGCCACTCGAGTTTGTTGTACTTCCCCGTAGATTATCAACTTCAAAATCTGAGGCCATTATCCCGGCGATCATCATTAAATACAGTTGCATGCGACCAGGATTAACTCTTGTAGTTAAAAATATTTCTGGGTCCCCCAGGCCAGCTTTACTTGCGCTAGCTCTACTTGTATTTGCAACTGTCCCACCGCTGGATGAATTCAAATAGGAACCGCGAGCTCCTATAGAAAGAACATCAGTAAGGCCATAGGAAGCAGAAAAATAAGTATCGATTCCTTCGATTCGTTGAGTTTGAATTTCGGTAGAAAACTTTAAGGTGCCAGTCAGTAAACCAAGATCCATTCGTGTTTGAAACTCGCCTTGTTCTGGAGCTTCAAAGCTATAAATTTGGCTCGTCGGTCGCTCTTGTCGGATCTGCTGAGTGGTGGGGATTTGAGTCGTTTTGTTGGTTGGTTTTTTTTGCATTGCAAAACTGAAAAATGAAAATCCCAAAGTGATTATAAATAAATATTTTTTCATATCCTTATGATATGAGAGGTTTTTTTTAAAGGTCACTGTGAATCTTAGATAATAATGCGTGGCGTAGTCTGTAAAACAATAAATGCATTCTCATAGATTCAAATTCATCGACAATAAGACTTCCATTCGAGGGTCGTCTCTTCTCCACCTAGTTATTCGCTTTGATTCAACCGAGCTTACTGGTCCATTTTTTAATTCGGGCCAGCCGCAGAACAGATTACCAAAGCTTTTTTCGAGTCGTCACAGGACAAATAGCTCAGCAATTTCAAAAAAATGGTTTATTAAATTTTGCACTGGATTTAAATCAAAAGAAAAAGGTGACCGATCCCCCGTCGACACCAAAGAAACACAAAAAAATCCAAAAAACTATGGAGATACAGACCCTTCACTCGGGTTATCCGTGGCTGGAAGGCGTATCGGACGGTCGCAAGTTATGTCAGGCTTAACGAGCAAGAAGCTTTGGGGAATATTCCTTATCGAAAGCTGAGACTGAAGGGGCTATCAGCCGGAGAATGGGAAATATTATGGGTTTAAGTTGCCTGTATTAACTTTTGGTTTCGTCAAACTTTTAGACAGTTGTTAGCTCTAATTGTTTTTACAAGCTTTTTACAACCTCAAAGCCAACCCATAAACCTCCAGAAGGACATCTATTTGCATTTCATTGCTAGAAGGAAAATATGTTGAACAAAAGCTTTTCACTCCTCTTATTTTTATTCTTACTGCCAATCCTTTCTGCAAAGGGGGATTTGAGTTGCGATAAAGTTTTTTTAAACGAGCACGAGTCCTGGCAACAAACAGTTCTTTCATTAAGAAATTCAACGGATTTAAGACTTAAACAGCCATTTCAATTTAGACCCCCCTCTCACTTAAGACAGTTAAACTTAAGCTTTCCTACTCAGGCGAAAGCCTATGAAGATACGATCTTTTCAATCAGTCACTCCCCCACGATAGCTTTGCCTTCAGGAACACAAATTTATAAAAAAATTGATTTTGGCTATCAGAAGGAAAATTTTCGTCGTTTGGCTAACGTGAATTATATTGCCGTCGGTGAAAATGGTAAGATTCTTGAGATAGGAGTTGGCTCTAAGGAATTGCTTACAGAGCTGCGTTCTCATATTTTTGGAAGAGCGCTTAGCATTGAGGAATTGAAAGTCATCGAAGAAATTAATAATAAATTGATATCTGATCTCAGGAAAAATCCAGAAGCCCAAAAAAAGTTGAAAGAATTCGCTCAAAAAAGAAATTGGCCCGAAGGCTTGGAAGATGTCGCACGCTTAGCTTATTACAGTGAAAATATTATTTCTATTCAGCAGTGGGCCAACTCTAACGGTTATTCTTTGGCACAAATGCGCGACGCTGGATGGGGTTTAATGAAATTCGATGAGTCTGGTCGACCCTTTTATGACATCCCTAAGGAAGAATCGATCAAGATCCCTTACTTTTCATCAAATAATCAGTCCGGGATCCCCATTTGGAGAACTCGTAACATTGAAAAACGAGATGACGGAAAAAAATATATCGGATGGCAAATGGATCGCTCGATTGATCGAGAATACGCTCCGAATGAAACTCTTTATAATGCTTGGAATTTAAATAAAGCTGAAGGAAAAACAATTGTAATCACTGAGGGTGAATTTAAATGTTTAGTAGCAAATCAAACGACTGGAATTTTAACTTTAGGAATCCCTGGGATCACTCAATTTGATAACAATTTAGCAAAAGCCATTGTTCAAGCCAAACCCAAGGAAGTTATAGTTGTATTGGATCGTGATCCTCGCGGTAAAGGTTTAATGCGAACGGATGGTATTACAGATAGCCAAAGAGCCGCTTATATTATTGCGCAACAAATAAAACAGGCTGGATTCAGTCAGGTTAAAGTCGGGATCCTTCCTGATGCTTTTGATGGAGCTAAAGTAGGAATTGATGATTTAATTCTAGCAAAAGGGACTGAGCCCTATTTAAAAACATTAAGTCAGGCTGTAACTCCTGAAGAATATGCTCGCCAGATTTCTTTGGATCCCAAGTTGAATCAACTTCAGACAAGGTTTCAAGCTCTATCAAAATCATGGGAAAATTATCACAAATCAAAAGCTCGAGGTGGCCCGTCACTTTCAGCGAAAGACGTTGGCTTGGTGAATTTAGAATTACAAAAAGCAAAGAAAGAATATTTTAATTATTTAGCTCTTCATTATAAAGGAGCAAGAAGCTTAAACCAAGCCAGTGTTCAATTTCCATCAATTCCGCAATTGGGTATTTTGCCCGAATCTTTTCCTGTTGTGGCAACAACTCGCAAGGGTAAAAGCGTCGACGCTGGTTTTTTCGCAAATGAAGTTTTATTAATGGATTTTGTTTCTTCTGACGCTAATTTAGCTTCTTGTAAACCTGGTCCCTGCTCTTCTTTCATTGCCACTCGTAATGAGGTTTTAAGTTTGATTTCAGGTTCAGGGACGGCTACAAAAAATCCTGATCTACTTGCCGCATTTCAAAAAGGCAAAGAAATAGCTGAACAAGATGGCTTTGTTCAAAAAACAATCAGCGATGCAGAAACTGTAATGTTAGCTGGTTATTTGCTCCATGATTTTCCACGTGACGAATATAAAATGGAATTCAATGTTAAAATTCGTTCACCAATTCAAAGTCATGTTGAAGAGCTTGTTCCTTTGGTTGTTTATAAAATCTCTAATGGATCAACTGTGGCTATGGCTCGTTTACGGACGACTCCATTAGAAAATGATCTTAAAAACTACATTTTTACTAGAATAGGTAACTATTTAAGACCATGAAAAAATTTATTTTAATTAGCATCGGTTTATTGGCTGGTATTTTATTTAGCGATTCTATTACTTATGCTCAATCTTGTTCTAAAGTTTTTTATAATTATCGAGAACTAAATAAAATTAAAAGCATGAGGTTTATGTCGTTGAATGCGGAAGATTACTTTTTAAAAGTAAAAAAACACTTAAAGAATATCGAACAGAAGCCAAATGAAGCACTTCCGATTTCAGATACAGTCGAAGCAATGGTTGATGCTATTCCTGAATTAATCAAGGATACCCAGCCTGATCTTGTGATCCTTCTAGAAGTAAATCAAGTTTCTATGGAGTATCTTGCCAGCGCAAAATTAAAAAATCAATGGACTCATTTTTTATTTGAAGGCAATGACCAAAGGCAAATTGGATTTTTAATTAAAGAAGACATTCCTGTTGACGTAGAGACAAGAACTCATCGAGACATGAAATGGAAAAATCCATCGAATAATAACCAGGAAGAAATTCTTTTTACACGAGATTTCCCAGCTTTGATTTTTCGACGTAAGAATGAAAAACAACCCTTTATGATTGCGTTAGGAGCCCATGGTCATTCCAAAGCAAGTAGAAAAAATGATCCAAATTCAGCATCATTAAAACGCGCTGAAATGTCGGCTATGGAAAAAATTATTATATCTCTTAAAAAGGAATTTGGCGAAAATGTTCCTCTAATTTTGGGTGGAGATTTTAATGCAACCATTAAACCTGGTTCAGAAGTACAACCGCTATTAAATCAATTGAAAGAAGCTTTTGATATCGCTAATGTTCCTTTTTCTAGAAGAGCTACAAGTTATTTCCTTGGAAAAGAGGGGCGAAGAGTTCTGCGGCAAGTAGATGCTATTATGATGAGTCCTTCCCTAGCTCCTTTTGTAAAACAAGCTTTTGTTTATCCTTATAAGATAAATGGTAGAAACGGGCCTTTGCCCATGGACACACCGCCTGAACTTATTAATATGATTCCATCGGATCATTATCCTGTAGTTGTGGATATATCGACGGAAATTATATTGCCTGAAGCTCACGGAAAATAAATACAGAATTCAGTATACAGATCAGTATTCAGAATACTGTTAACTGTATTCTGAATACTGTACCGAATTCTGAAGTCTGCATTCTGTCTTTTAAGAAAGATTGGTGCGATCTACAGGACTCGAACCTGTGACACCTTGCATGTCATGCAAGTACTCTACCAACTGAGCTAAGATCGCGCGTAGATATTTCTACTTTGTATAGCAAACCCATACTCTCAGTTCAAGAAAAACTCACTCTTTTCCATTCATCACTAAAACATTCGAACCAATCCTGCAAAAATAATTCTGGCGAAACAAGCGAATGGGAAGCTTGGTCGTTGCAATGATCGATCAGACGATCCAAGGAAAGTGCTGAGTTTCCACAGGGCACCAAGGAATCGAATAGCTTCAGGTCATTGCTAATGTTGATGGAAAGACCATGGCGAACGACTCCAGAATCGATTTTTAAACCACAGAAAGCAATTTTTCCCAAAGACGTGTAAACCCCCGCTTCAGAGGTTTTCCAGTGCGATTCGACTGAGTACTTTTTTAAACAGCTTTGAGTTGTGCGAAACAAAAGTTCGACAAAATTTTGCACACCTATTTTATAGCTTTTGAGATCAAGCATTGGAAAAATCACCAACTGCCCTGGGGAATGAAGTGTGGCCCGGCCTCCCCGATCCGTTTGTAAAACTTGGAATTGTTGGTCATTGCAAATTTTTAAATCTTGTTCGCGACGACCCCGTAGACCCAAAGTGACCGTGGGTTCAAACTCAAGACCCCAAATTTCCACCTGTTGTTGACCAGCCAATTCAACAACCTTTTCTTTTTGAAGTTGTTGAATTTTTTCATAATTCTGCTGGCCCCACCAAATCAATCGCACTAGTAAACTTCCACTTTGTCATTCTCTTTAAAACCAGCTCCCGAATGAATAACTGCAATAGAACCATCCGTGCCGAAATAACTAATGATTTCTAAAGTTCCCTTTAAGCGACCCGGACTCTTTCCGATATGAACTCCCGAATCAGGATCGTAAATATCATCACCATCTTCTGAGACTTTAAGAAGGTCACCCACTTGAAGTCCCGAGATTCTTCCCACATTTAAAAAGAGACGGTCGCCTTGAACAGCAGCAATACGGCCTTCCCAGGTGATGCGATCAAGAGAAGCAATAATTTGTGAAGTAAATTCTAAAAAGGCATCTTTGATCATCACTTGGATTAATTCCGTATTTGCTTTGACGAATCTATCGGTATCGACTCTTTCAGCGACGCGTACATTTTCATCTTCCATGCGAACGGTCTTAACAGTATTGAATATTTCTTTGCCACCACGAATGGAAGCCACTTTGACTTGCACATCCACTTCAATTCCTGTTTTTAATTTGCGAATAATACCGATTTGCCCAGCTTTGGATTCAATTCGAACAGCGACAATTTGGCCAACCAGAAATGCGGACACGCCGGTATCTTTTGTTTGTTTAGTCAGTTCTTTCATATCGTAGGTTCCATCAGCTAATTTTTTGGTAAGATCCAAATTAAATTCGTCGGCTGACATTGCTATAAGATTACCTGACTTATTAAGATCAAGCATCAGAGCGCGGCGAGACGATTCTTTGAAATCAGTAGGATGATTGGGGTTCTTGTCAAGGAAAGGCAAAAGAGCCAAACGTTTTCGCGGAGAACCTGTGTCAACGGCTTTAGAAGGATTCCAATCTTTAATTTCTTTTCGGGGAAGGTTTTGTTTTGTTTCAAATAGTGAACAGCCTAAAGCTGAACAAATAATAAAAAATAAAAATAATTTTGAATACATCTTTTAGCCCCCTAAAATTTGAAATGCGATCTCTTTGTCAGTGTCGTTGAGTTTTTGCAGTTGAAAGCCTGGAATTTTTAAATCCTGTATCTTTTGCGACAACTCTTTTGGATTTGAAGTGGTGTCAATTTCATAAACGAGCATATCTGTCGAAATCAAACGTTCTTTGATATTTTTAATCTGAGTGATATTGGATTTAAGCTTTTCCTTTAAGGCTTCTTGATTTAATGGGCTTAGTTTTCCCTTCAAGGATAAACGGATTAAAGTAGCGCCAATAGAACCTCTTTGCCAAACATCAAAAACTTGAGTAGACAGATCCGCCATAAGAGTTTCAAGTAACTCATTCATCTTCTTTTCAACAACCATATTATATGAACCTTTTTCAGTATCCACTCGCCGTTGCAGTTCTGCCAGAGACCGTCCATTGTTGACTTGAATCGCTGCGATTTTAAAATCAATTTTATAAACATCACGTAAATCAGGATGTTTTTCAATGACCACTTGTCCATCCAACACAACATTTGACAGGAAATAGAGTGCTAAAAATTGATCGTCTTCAAGGGTCCAGTTTTCATTTTGAAAAGCAAAGGGAATCTGCTCATGTAATTTTTGAGAGCTGGGTTCAATCAGATTCAAACCGCTTTTAAAAAAGGCTTGGCCCAAAGTTTTTTCAAATTTTTGATTTTGTAAATTTAGAAATGTCGAATTTTTATAAACTTCGGCTCTCCACCATTGGTACTGTTGAGCATTCACTCGGTCAACAAAAGTCACCAGAGGAATAAAAATTGGCGTGGTTGAGTCTTCAATTAACAAACCTTGCAACTTCAGTAGTGAACGCAAATTTGATACTGATAATTTCATCTGTACCGTCATATGAAATTTTTTATCTTTTAAAATGATTTCGTTATTTTTTATGTAAGGGATGTATTTTGTCCATTGACGGTAGATTTTATTTTGAATTAAGGCATTGTTTTTACTCACTCGTTCGGAACCAATAAGATCTTTTAGAATTTCTTCGGTAACCTTATTAATAGCTTCTTCTTGAATTTCTTTTTTTGCGACAACTTCACTGGGATCATCCGAATCTCCGGTGATTGATTTTTCAACTAAGTTAACAATTTCTTGAGCCTGTACTAAATTTGTCCCCACAAAGAAAAATAAAGTAACTAAAAAAAATATCTTGTTTATCACGAGGGCCTCAATTCGATAAAATCGGTGCGTCCGAGCTCCGTTTGAACAGACTCAAAAAAATCATTGCTCATCTGTACCGATAAAGGTTTTTCTAAATCCATTTTCACTTTTTGCTTCCCATCTGGAAGAAGAATTTCAAAATCCACCAATGTACTCCCCGGGTGACCCTGCAATATGGAATTTAACTTTTCATATTCGTCGACTTGGACACGGTCCAATCGCATCACGACTCTTTTGGTTTTCTTTAAAACCTCATCCATAGTTGAAATACTATCGACCATAATTTTAATATTTCCTTCGCCAGACTCCAAGAGACCAGCGATCAAGACCGGTCCTTCTTCCCGACAAAGAGCTTCATATTTTGCAAAAGTATCTGGAAAAATCACCAACTCACAACTTCCGGCTAGGTCTTCGATCTTGGCAAAAGCCATTCGAGTCCCTTTTTTAGTGATCAGTTCTTTCAGTTCGGTAATTAAACCAACAAGAATGACTCGACGTTTTTGATCTTTTCTTCGTTCATAGGGGTTTGGATTAGGTGAAGAGGCCAAGGACGGTGATTCTTGCGCGAGACGAGCCAAATCACTGGTCATTCCCGAAGTCCATATTTGTGCTATTCTTTCATAGCCTTTCAAAGGATGGTCGCTCAAATAAAAGCCCAAAACTTCTTTTTCAAAAGCCAAGGAAGCGGTTCTTGCCCAAGGTTTACATTCGGATAATTTAACTTCAGGTACTTCTGAAGGGTCTAAATCAAACAAAGAAGTTTGTCCTGACAATCGGTCTTTGTTGATCCCCAGAGCGCGGTCAAGAAAGGCTTGATACCCACCGATCAATTGCGCCCGATGAGCGTTAAATCCATCCAGAGCGCCGGCTTTGATTAAACACTCGATGACTTTTTTGTTAACGCGACGTAAATCCAAGGAATTAAAAAAATCTTCAAGAGTGTTAAATTTTTTGTCTGGCTGAGCTTCCCGCGCTTCAATAATTGCGTCCACTGCGGCTTGTCCCACACCCTTAATGGCTCCAAGACCGAAATAAACGTCATCTGCTTTGACGGTAAAAAGATAATTGGAAACATTCACATGTGGAGGCAAAATTTTAAGTCCGCGCTTCTGCGCATCTTTAACGTATTTAACAACTTTATCCATGTCACTGATCTCGGTCGACAGCAAAGCCGCAAAAAATTCGGCAGGATAATAATTTTTTATCCAAGCTGTTTGAGCCGTAATCACGCAATAAGCGGCGGCATGGGACTTATTAAAACCATAATCAGCGAATTTATACATCAGATCAAACAACTCATCTGATTTTTTTGGATCGTGACCGTGGATCTGAGCGCCTTTTTTAAATCTTTCACGATGTTGATCCATCTCGGATTTAATCTTTTTACCCATGGCCCGACGAAGCATATCTGCTTCTCCAAGACTGTAACCGGCAATCTTTGAAGCAATTCCCATAACTTGCTCTTGGTAAACCATGATTCCAAAGGTCTCTTGTAAAATTTCTTTAGTGTCGTCGATCAAATACTCAACTGGGTTCTCACCATTTTTTCTTTTAGTAAAATCCGGAATGTTCGCCATCGGACCAGGACGATACAAAGAGGTAATTGCGGTTATATCTGCAAAACCTGTAGGTTTAATTTTTTTTGTCGCGTCGGTGATGCCGTCACCCTCAAATTGAAAGACTCCGGCAGTGTCTCCTCTCGACATTAATTCGTAAATCCCTGGATCGTTGATCGGAATATCTTTTGCGGCGATTTTTTTTCCACGATTGGCTTCGATCATATGAAGCGCATGATTGATATGAGTCAAAGTTTTTAATCCCAAAAAGTCGAACTTAATCAAACCAATTTTTTCGGCATGTTTCATGTCGTATTGAACAACATTTTCGCCTTCGGCCCCTTTATAAAGAGGAGCATGTTTGATTAGCTCACCATCGGCAATGATGACTCCTGCGGCATGAATTCCTGCATGACGAACCAGGCCTTCCACCCTTTGAGCGAGATCCAAGAGTGTTGCAATTTGTGGATCGGATTCCATCATTTCGCGAATTCGCGGCTCCATCTCGAGAGACTCTTTAAGAGTTATACCTAATTTGTCGGGAATTAATTTGCTGACGACATCGACTTCGGGAAAAGTCATTCCCAAAACTCGTCCGACATCTTTAAGTGCGGCACGAGTTTGTAGTTTTCCATAAGTGATAATTTGAGAAACCGAAGCCGCACCGTATTTTTCGGTTACGTACTGAATGACTTCTTGCCGACGATCCTGACAAAAATCGATATCGAAATCGGGCATCGAAATACGTTCTGGATTTAAGAAACGCTCGAAGAGTAAAAAGTGAGGAATAGGATCAAGATCAGTGATGCGAAGACTGTAGGCAACTAATGAACCAGCTCCCGATCCTCGACCAGGGCCCACAGGAATATCATTGTTTTTTGCCCAATTTATAAAATCTTGAACAATTAAAAAATAACCATTGAAGCCCATGCGATCAATAACAGAAAGTTCGAAATTCAAGCGTTCATGATAAACGGGAATTTTATCTTCGGGAATAGGTTCCTGTCGTGACAAAGATTCTTCCAGTCTTTGTTCAAGCCCAAGGCGAGCTCGCTGTGCAATTTCATCTTTAAGAGTAGCTCCAAGTTCAGTGGGGAAAGAAGGAAGATGGTAAATGGGTTTTCCATTTTCATCTTTCATCTTAAATTTGACATCGCAACGATTGGCAATTTCCAAAGTGTTGCTAATTGCTTCCGGAACATCCTTAAAAAGGGCTGTCATTTCTTCGGCGGTTTTAAAATAAAATTCGCTCGTTCCCAAACGAAACCGAGATTCATCCTGTAAGGTTTTGTTTGTACCAATACAAATTAAAACTTCTTGTGCGATTTGATCATCCGGTGTCACATAATGAACGTCATTTGTTGCGACAACAGGAACCGATAATATTTTTGAAGCCTCAAGAATAAATTCATTGAGTTTTTTCCATGCCGGAAGTCCAGTTCGATTCATTTCAAGATACAAACGATCATTAAAAATATTCTTTAAATTTCTAATTTTTTCCAATGCAACATCAGGACCTTCTTTAAGAAAAGCTTCGGCGATCTCGCCGCGAAGACCGCCTGTGAGACAAATCAAATCCTGATTGTGTTTAGTTATGACTTCATAATCGATGCGAGGTTTCCAGTAAAATCCTTCTTGATAACCAATGGTCGAAAGTTTGCAAAGATTTTGATAACCATTTAGATTTTGCGCTAAAAGAACTAAGCGACGTGGCCCTTGCTGAACAGAATCACGATCTTGTTTTTTTTCTAAGCGAGATCCTGGCGCCAGATAAGCATCCATACCCAAGATGGGTTTAACATTATTATCTTTGCACGCAGAATAAAACTCAATGGCCGCAAACATATTGCCGTTATCAGTAAGTGCTACGGCCGGCATACCCAATTCCCCTGTTTTTTTCGCCAGGGTTTTGATTCTACAAGCGGCTTCTAAGAGAGAATATTCAGAATGAACATGCAAATGAACAAAGCTCATGCTTATTCCCACTCGATCGTCGCTGGAGGTTTACTGGTGACATCATAGACAACTCGACTGATGCCACGCACACGATTGGTAATTCGATTAGAAACCTCGCGTAGGAATTCATGCTCGAAGGGATACCAATCTGCGGTCATACCATCACTGGAGGTCACAGCTCGCAAGGATAAAACTTGATCATAAGTTCGTCCATCACCTTGAACACCAACAGTGTGAATGGGTAATAACACACAAAAAGCTTGCCAAATTTTATCGTACAGATTTTTTTCTTTCAGAGTGGATATAAAAATATCGTCGGCTTCCCGAAGAATTTCCAATTTTTTTTCTGTGATATCGCCAATAACTCGAATGGCAAGACCTGGCCCAGGGAAAGGGTGTCGCCATAACAAAGATTTTTCCAGCCCTAACTCTGCGCCAATCTTTCGAACTTCGTCTTTAAAAAGCAAACGAACTGGTTCTAGTAATTTTAATTTCATTTTTTCAGGAAGCCCACCCACATTATGATGGCTTTTAATCGTCACACTTCCGCCTACACTGGAAATACTCTCGATCACATCAGGGTATAATGTTCCTTGCGCTAAAAAGTCTAACGGCCACTTGGGGTCTAAAGATTTTTCAAATATTTCAATGAACAGCTTTCCAATCATTTTTCTTTTTGCTTCGGGATCACTCAATCCCTTAAGTCCTTCAAGAAATTCTTTACTTGCATCAATGCCCCGAACATTTAGGCCAAGGCCTTCGTAGTTTTTTAAGACGCTGGTAAATTCATTTTTCCTGAGCAAACCATTATTTACAAAAACACAATGAACTCGTTCCCGTCCTAAAGTACGAGTCAGTAAAGTTGCAACGACTGTTGAATCAACTCCTCCACTTAAAGCGCACAACACATGGGATTGATTCCCAACAGTTTGTAAAATATTTGTTTTTAGAGTTTCGACCATATGTGGAGCATGCCAAGATGATTTGGCTTCACAAAAGTCAGCAAAGTTCAAAAGTACTTCCGAGCCGTATTCTGTATGAGCCACTTCAGGATGAAATTGCAATCCTAAAACCC
>JBBTCO010000002.1:0-101022 GCA_038043185.1 Bdellovibrionota bacterium | reverse complement strand
TTTTTCGAGTCGTCACGGGACAAATAGCTCAGCAATTTCAAAAAAATGGTTTATTGGATTTAAATCAAAATAAAAATGTGACCGATACCCAAGAAAAAAAAGCCGACACCACGCTAACGCCCAAAAAATCAAAAAAACTATGGAAATACCGACCCTTCACTCGGGTTATTCGTGGCTGGAAGTCGTATCGGACGGTTGTGAGTTATGTCAGACTCAACGAACAGGAAGCTTTGGGGAATATTCCTTACCGAAAACTGAGGCTGAAGGGACTATCATCTGGAGAATGGGAAATATTATGGGCTTAAGTTAGCGATATTAAGACGACCGTCCTTACCAAAATGCTACCGGCGCGAAGGTTCCGTCGGATTTTGTAGAGGCGGCGGCTCCTCGGCACCCTCTTCGATATACTCGGGTTCAGCAAGTGGTGGCGTGCCCTGCATTTTTAAATTATGCTCTTCAATGACTTTCTGAACTAAAACGTCAGGATTTAGCGGAACAGCCTCTTCAGAATGCAAAGGGTCTTGTCCCGGAGTTATCGGTGGTGTTGGAATTACTGGAGGCGCTGGAGCAACGATAGGCACCGGAGCTTTATTTACCGGCGGCTTTGCTCCAGGGATCTTGCGACGGTATCCTGCTGGTGGCGCAATCTCTGTTTCTGTGACTATTATTTTTCCCGACAAAGGCACCGTGGTTTCAATTTTTCTTTTTATTTTAAGTTGTTCTGTGACATTTCCTTTTAAAGTTAATTGATTTTCTTTTTTCTTTTCAAACTCGTAAATATCTAGCTCAACTGTTTCCGAACTGTCTTTATTTTTAATCATATTTTTACAGGAATAACTTTGCACGATAGCCTGATCGTCTGTTCGAACTTCGCAAATAATTTTCTTACCAAGAATCGAAGCACTCAGCCCCAAGACGTCAGAAAGCGGTTCAGGATTGAAAACCATATTCAATTGGTTTTTATTCGGCCAATCGATTTCAACAAAAAGATCCTGGGATTTTCGACACACACTGAACATAGAAATTTTTTGAGGATATCCCAGTTGTGTTAAAATTTTTCTTTGAGAGCTATATTTATCACATGAAAAAAGCTGCTTTTGAGTTAGTTTTTGCCCTTCTGTCGTTTGGGCCGCTCGCAGTACTTTTCCAAATAAAGATTGCGTCAGAGGGGGGCGTTTCGCGACCAGTACCCACCAAACCTCTCGATCAATCGAGTCGAGCTGCCTCATGATGGTCATTAACCTGGACCAATGGGCATCTGATTTTTTTTTAATTATTTTCGGTTCAGTACTTGCTGAAATCAATAAAAAAGAAAATAAAAATAAGAATAATTTGAAGATAATTTCTTTTATAGAAAAGTCCATAAAAATCCTGATTATAGATATTGCTTTTTACAGGCTACACCCTAAACTTTATTTTGTTCAGATAAATTTTGGAGGCTGATGATGACGACAACAAATCTACGACCTTGGGTCAAAAACTATCCCGCTCTTGTTCAAAAGGACATTGATTTTGACCGTTATGAACAGATTATGGATGTTTTCGATGAGTCTAACAAAAAATACCGTAATCGCACGGCTTTCACAAATATGGGGGTCAACTTAAGTTATCAGGACCTTGATCGTAAGGTCGGGGATTTTGCTTCTTTTCTTCAAAATGAATTAAATCTAAAGAAAGGGGATCGCATTGCCATTCAAATGCCGAATGTCTTGCAATTCCCCATCGCCATTTTTGGAGCTCTTCGCGCCGGCTTGGTCGTAGTAAACACCAATCCTCTTTATACGGCTAAAGAGATGCAACATCAATTTAAAGACTCGGGAGCAAAAGTCATTGTTATTCTGTCCAATTATGCTCACCTTCTTCAGTCGATTATTAAAGACACCAATATCGAATCTGTTGTCATTACGGAAATTGGCGATTTATTTCCCTTCCCAAAAAATCTGATTGTAAATTCAGTTATTCGATATGTAAAAAAAATGGTCCCAGCCTATCACTTGCCTCAAGCCTATAGTTTCAAAAAAGCTCTCGAACTGGGCTCATTGAAAACACACAAATCAGTTTCTGTAAAAAAAGAAGACATCGCATTTTTACAATACACTGGGGGAACAACTGGGGTTTCAAAAGGTGCTGTGCTTACTCATAAAAACATCCTGAGCAATATGTTGCAAATTTGCAGCTGGTTGCGTCCCCGATTGAATGAAGGAGAAGAAATTTGTCTGACTCCTTTGCCGATGTATCACATTTTTTCATTAACTGTGAACTGTTTGGCCTTTATGCAATATGGTGCACAGAATATTTTAATCACTAATCCTCGGGATATTCCTGCATTTATAAAAATTATGAAAAGCGTCCCATTTACAGTTATGACTGGGGTGAATACACTATACAATGCTCTTATGAATCATCCTGACTTTCAGTCGGTTGATTTTTCTACAGTCAAAGTCAGTGTGGCTGGTGCTATGGCATTGCAAAAAACGGTCTCCGAGAAATGGGAAAAATTAACTAAAACACGAATTGTTGAAGGCTTTGGGCTTACCGAAACTTCACCAGCGGTGTGTGTGAATCCCATCGATGGAACCGACCGTGCTGGTACAATTGGTCTTCCTGTACCAGAAACTGATGTCAGATTGATTTCTGATGATGGAAAAGTTTTGGGACCAGGAGAAGCCGGAGAGCTTTGCGTGAAAGGCCCGCAAGTTATGCAAGGCTACTGGCAAAGACCAGATGAAACCGCAAAAGTACTTGATTCCGAAGGTTGGCTTAAAACCGGTGATATCGCTACGTTTGACAAAGATGGTTTTTTTAAAATCGTCGATCGCAAAAAAGATATGATTCTTGTCTCGGGATTTAACGTTTACCCCAATGAAGTTGAAGATGCGATTGCATCTCATCCTAAGGTTCTGGAAGTAGCAGTAATTGGAAAACCCGATGAGCATTCCGGAGAAATCGTTAAAGCGGTCGTGGTTAAAAAAGATCCCTCGTTGACACCGGAAGAAGTTATTGCCCACGCCAGAAAAACATTAACAAATTACAAAGTTCCAAAAGTTGTTGAATTCAGAACTGAATTACCAAAAACAAATGTTGGAAAAATTTTACGAAGAGCCTTAAGAGATTAGGGCACCTTTGCACATCGAAAACCGATGTCGACAAAAAATGCGGTCTCTGGAGCTGACCAATCTCGCCAGCTTACCATGAGCCCTCGAATATCGTCAGACCAGGCTCCCCCTCGTCTCACTTTGAAGTGTCCTCTCTGTGGACCAACTGGATTAATTGATTCGCCAAAAGACCCCGCCGACATCCAATCCCGAGTCCATTCCCACACATTGCCAAGCATATCGTAAAGCCCATACCTATTAGCAGGATAACTTCCTATAGGGGAGGTGCCATCATCTAATTCAAATCCTCCCCGAACCCGTCCAGAACTTCGGGCCTCATGCTTATCCTGAAATAAAGGTCCTGCCCAAGAATAGGCACAGCGGTCGTTTTCACCAGCCGCTTTTTCCCATTGAGCTTCCGTTGGTAAATCTTTTCCCTCACTCTGACAATACTGTCGGGCTTCATACCAACTCACTTTGGTCACTGGACAGTTGTCACAAAATGATGTCGGATGTCTTTTAATTTTATGTTCGGGATATTTTTTTTCATACTCTTTATTCGTAACTTCAAAAGGATCAATCAAAAAATCATCCAGATACACAAGACGCTCGGCACTTAAATTGTGTTCTGAGATTTCATTGCATCCCATTTTAAAATACCCAGCATCAACTAAAACCATTTCTTTTGTGTGGCATTCTAAACTTAATAAAAAAGGAAAAAATATTCCAAAGAAACTTTTCATCCACTCTTTTTTGCCATAAAAAAACTCAGACCACTAGGCACAACGCCGTAGAGCTATTTCATCTGACTTTAGAAGCGGTCTAATAAATAGTCAGCCGAGGCGACGAGGAGTATTCGACTGAGGCGTCCTCCTGGACGTCGCAGGGAGAATGCGACGAAGGCAACGACGGATCACTATTTATTAGGCCGCTTCTAATCGATTTTAATGATTTTGGATTTTTCTGTGTAGTCACTAAATTCGATATTGCCATTCTTAGCCACCTCTTTGATCGCCTTAACTATGCTCGTGATCCTCCAGAGCGCTCTTTCGACCTTTTCATAATCGGCAGTGGGTCCTATGCCTTCCAGTCGACGTAAGGCCCCTAAGGCCACAGACAATGGATTGTTGATTTCATGATTATAAGTTGCAATCATTGCGTTCACTGCTTCTAGTTCTTTTAATTTCCCCAAACTTTGCGAAAGTTCGGCAATTTTAAGATGAGTGCTTATCCTCATCAAAGCGACATCAAAATCGACAGGTTTCGTAATATAATCATTCGCCCCCAGCGATAAAGATTCTACGATATCCGAAGATTTGGATTTTACCGTGACCATTAATATTGGCAGCTCAATAGCGTTGTACTTTTTTCGAAGACGTCGTAACATTTCGTTGCCGTCGATCTCTGGCATTAAAGCATCAAGAAGAATAATATCTGGTTTCGCTTTTGAAATAGCTTCCAAACCTTTTTCTCCGTTTTCAGAAATAATAATATTAAATTTATTTTTTCTAAGTACGGTCGCCAATGTATTTCGATCAAGCTCGCTATCATCAATAATTAAAATGGTTTTAGCAGAATTCACGACGCCACCCGCCGAATTGTTTCGATTTTTGAAATCACTTTGATCAGATCACTGACCACAGTTTCCAAATCTAAATATAAAATCATCGCATTATCAATACTTTTTTCAGAACCCATTATCTCAAGTCGATTTGCTAAGCTAACAGACTTCTCTGAGTAAAAATTTGAAACTGCTCCTTTTAAAGTATGCGCTGCAATTTCAAGTTCTGGAGCATTTTTTTCTATAATCGCTTCTTTTATTTTCAATAATAATTGCGGAGCACCCTTGATAAACTCTTGAATAACCTGCTCTGCGACGTCTTCGTGATGTTTAAATCTTAATCTAAATTCTTTTTCATCAAAGTTATTAATGTCGTTAAAAGATTCATTTTCTTCATTTTTTGAGATTCTTTTAAGCTTAGGTGTCTTAATTATTTCTTCTTCGATGTTCTCTGTTAAAATAGGCTTCGTAATGTACGAATCCACTCCTGAATCAAAACACTTTTTGATTTCAGCAGGCATAACACTTGCCGTCGCTGCAACAATTCTGGACTTAAAGCCAACTTTTTCTTGAGCTCGAATTCTTTTCGTGGCTTCAAAACCATCCATTTCCGGCATGTGGCAATCCATAAAAATTAAATCATAGGTTTTATTTTTCGTTTTTTCAACAGCCTCAATACCATTGATCGCAAGTTCGCAAGAATAACCCATTTTTTTCAATAAGCCCTTTAGCACCAGTTGATTTACGGCATTGTCTTCTACAACTAAAATTTGCAAAGGGTGCGATTTTGACAACTCCTTATAAAGTTCTTTACTATTGCTTTCAAGATTTACTTGTTGAGCTGCAGCCATTTGAGTGACAAGAGTAAAATAAAATGTTGTTCCAGATCCCACCTTACTTTCAAACCAAATTTTTCCACCCATTCGTTCGCAAAGCCCCTTTGAAATCGAAAGCCCCAGCCCCGTGCCTCCAAATTTTCTGGTTGTTGCCGCATCAACCTGCGAGAATGAATTAAATAATTTTTCCTTTACCTCGTCAGGGATTCCTATCCCAGAATCTGTGATATAAAACTTATATTCTAAATCATTGGTATTTATTTTTTTAGAACTAAATCCAATCTTAACTTTACCTTTTTCGGTAAATTTAATGCTGTTTCCAAGAAGATTGATTACAATTTGACGAAATCGAGTGGGGTCACCATAAACCCATTCTTCTTCATTTTTATTAACTTCACACTCTATAAGAATTTCTTTCTCATTAGCCCTGATCTCAAGAAGTTTAATAACATCATTCAGTACACGCTGTATGGCAAATGGTTTTCTTTCCAAGGTCATTTTATCGGCTTCGAGCTTCGAAAAATCTAAAACATCATTAATTAATTCCAAGAGCGCGTGCGCGCTACTTTGAATAATACTGATTTTTTCTTCTTGTGCAGGATTTAGTTCGGAATCCTTTAATAAGCTGGACATCCCTATTATGCCATTCATTGGAGTTCTTATCTCATGACTTATGTTTGCTAAAAATTCAGATTTAGTTTTAGTTGCATTTTCGGCTATCAACAAAGCTTTTTCAACTTTGGTTTTTTGGTCTGCCGCATTTCGTTTTGCGCTTAACAAAAACCAATAAATTGTCGATTGCCCACTGATTTGAAAATACAAAAACATAAAAAAGGTTATGAATATGGCTTCAAACGCAAAAATAGACGAAGTGTTTGTAAATAAAATTCTTAGGAATGGAATGCCTAAAGTAATTGAAATAAAAGTTTTTGCTTTTGCCGAATGGGTGTTTAATGAATTTGATGCTGCCGAAGCAATCCCACTACAAACAAGAAAAAGGATAGTCGTTGCTTCACTCACTAAACCATAACGCCGAATTGTTTCTTGACACAAAATGCCCCAAGAAACCGCTAATGTAACCAAACAAAAATCAAATAAAAGTAACCATAATTTTCGTTTGTGTGGATAAAATTTTTTTTGTTTTAAACTTAAAAACAACCTTACTAAACTGACAATGAAAATCACCGAAGATACGCTTACCATCATAAAAAAGTTGTCGTAAATGTGATCAGTCGAAAATAGAACTACCGTTATGAGAAAAACATGGGCAAGACTTGCCGAGAGCAGCCTTCTTCCCAACTCAAACTCTGCTTCTATCTCTAAATCCAAAAACGTTGACACATTGATCTCCGAGAACTAAATTCCACTATCTCGTCTATATCTCGGACGAATCATGGAATTAATTCATATTGGCAATACGACTTCTAGACATAAGTCGCGCCCTAAGAAGTTTGAAAATATGTTTTATTCTTGTTAATATTTATTAATGAAAAAAATCTTAGCCCTTATAATCTCTTCTTTTATTTTTGGATTCCTCGCATCTCGGTTTGAACTGGGAACCTTATTGTTTGCCATTTTATTGGGCACAACTCTTTTGCTTGTTTACTTTAAAAAGACAAAAACTCATGAAGTTGCTCCCCTAAAAAGCGACATCCATCCTCGCACACGATTTTGGGATAACGTTTATTTTTACCTCTTAAGTTTAGATTCTGTGCCCAATCAAAATGAACTTCGTGTGTGGGGCCTTAATATAGCCGAAGATTTTGACCTTGAATCTTTAGCACAGCTTTCAGATCAAGTTGCTTTAAAGGGCGGATCTCATTTGAAAATGTTAGTGACTGATCCCGATATTGAAATTTTAGAAAAATATACGAAATCTTCATGTGCACAAAAAATTCAATTTGCGAAACTTGATCCAAGTGAAACCACTTGGCCATTTAAAAATAAATTCGATATTATTTTTATTGGAAAAATAAAACAAATTGATATAGCTAAAAAGAGTTTTCACCGCCGTCTTGAAGCCTGCATGCATCCCCATTCGGTACTTATTATCGATCCCCGCTATCAGGATCAATTTCTAAAAAACTCATGGGAACGAGCTTCTACACAGGTGCTTGTCAGAACAAATACGGCTCCTTTAAGCCACCGCCCGATCTTTGATCTGAACAATGATATCCGCAGCAATTTTCTCTAAAGATAAAACTCGATGTACGGCATTAATGTCGACCGCGGCTTTTGGCATTCCATAGACAATACAGCTCTTTTCATCCTGAGCAATATTGTAGCTTCCCGCATTTTTCATCGCCAATAATCCTTCGGCGCCGTCCTTGCCCATTCCCGTTAATACAACACCAACTGCGTTTGACCCTGCGTATTTTGCTACCGATTTCATTAAATAATCCGCGGCGGGGCGAACTCCATGAATCGAAGGCTCCTGATGTAGTTTCACAGAATAATAGGCTCCACTTCGTGTCAATTCCATATGAAAATTTCCAGGCGCAATAAGCACACGTCCTGGGATTACACGATCTCCGTGTTCGGCCTCTTTAACTTCAAAAGGACAAATCCGGTCCAAACATTCTGCATAGGTCTTGGTAAAGACGGGTGGCATATGTTGCACGATCACAGTGCCTGGCAAATCTTCAGGTAAGTAAGGTAAGACCTCTTTTAAGGCCTCTGTTCCACCGGTTGATGAGGCGATCGCAATAATCTGATGTGTCGTTTTTTGTAAGGCTAAGGCCGATAGTTTTTGTTTATTGGCAATTTCTGCATGGAAAACTTTTTGGTTAGTGACTAGGTTTGCTCGTGCAACCATCTTCACTTTTGCGGTTATTTCAGCGGCCAATAGGGACAACCCCTTTGTGACATCAATGGCCGGCTTCGCCATAACATCAATTGCACCCGCTTCAATTGCCTTCATCGCCGAGAGTGAGTTTTTTGTTGATAAGCTGCTAAATATTAAAGTTCTTACCGGCGAACTCTGCATGACTTTACCCAAAAAAGTAATCCCATCCATTTTGGGCATTTCAATATCCAAAGTCATCACATCGGGCTTAAGTGTTATTAATTTATCTCGCGCAAAATAAGGATCTGGCGCTGTGCCAACCACTTCTATATCTGGGTCTGAGGATAAAACTTTTGTTAATAATGTTCGGATCACCGAAGAATCATCAACAATTAAAACACGGATTTTTTTATTCACGCAGCCACCCTTCGATTACGAAGATCAGTTATAGCCTCGGACATTTGGCTAGCATTTAACACTTGATCTGCAATTCCCAATTCAATTGCCTTCTGAGGCGCATAAGGAAATGCAGCGAGGCTTGGATCCTCAACATAGGTCACTCCGCCTGAGGCCTTAATTTTTTGAAGACCCTCGACTCCGTCAGAACCGAATCCACCTAATAAGATGGCAATTGTTCCTGCACCGACGGCGGTAGCAGCGGACTGAAAAAGAACTGTACTCGAAGGTTGTTGTCCACACACGGGAGCTTCGTTCTTAATATCTACACTAAGTCCCGCACCAGTTTGAACGATTCTGGTTTGTGAATCTTGTGGAGCAAAGTAAACATTACCCATTTTTAGTATGTCGCCATGTTTAGCTACACAAAGAGTTAACTTTACTCTTCTTCTTAATTTTTCAAGATAATTTTCTAGAAATGGAACAATTGTACAATTTGCGACGACCACAGGTGGGGTATCCGCGGGGAGGTCTTCAAGAAGTAAACGCAGACTCTCTGTAGATCCTGCATTTCCACCAATAACGAGAGCTTTCAGTTCCGCTTGGGAAACAGTCAAAAGTGATGAAGAAGTTAAAGGCACTTTGTCCTTTTTTTCAGAAACAACTGCATTTCTTTTTCGACTTTCTTTAATCACATCAACCGATGCTGCGGCTTTTATTTTTTCAACTAACATTTCTCCGAGTTGCTTTAGTAATATAGGATCAAATTGCGAAGGTTTGTGAATGAATTCAATAGCACCTAGTTCTAAAGTACGAAGAGCTGCAGCACCCTGACTTCCCAAAGAGGAAACAACCACCACTGGTATTGGCATGTGTTTCATTAATTTTTCTAAAAAAACCACTCCATTCATTTTTGGCATTTCTAAATCCAAAGTAATAACATCAGGTTTGGTTTTTACTATGATGTCTCGCGCTTCGTAAGCGTTCGCTGCTGTGCCGACCACTTCGATTCCTAGTTTGGTAAATATTTTTTGGAAGAGACTTCTTACTGTGGCTGAATCATCAACAATGACAACACGAATTGTTTTTTTTAATTCGATTAATCCAAAGCCCGTAATATCAACTGGCCCTTTTTCATCACCTTGAAGTTTATGAACGACTTCAAAAGTTTCCGTATTCAGGCAGATTCTTCGCCCTCTTAAACCACCTACATTTTCTTCTACTATGGGGATTCTGTTTTCATCGAGAAGTTTTTTTGCAATTTCGATGTTACGATGACCAATTCCATCACCAATTGTTACGCCGCTCAGGACACTGGCTCCACCAAATATTTTTGCTTGAATTGATTTTTTTTCTGACCCATTATTATACATTGTTTGAATCAGAGTCGATATAGCAAAAGAACCGTATCGGGGTGATGGAACTTCATTCCCTAAAACATTTGGCAAGAGATAATGATTTAAACCGCCAGTACGCAACTTGTAATCATAAAGCGCCACGCCGACACAAGATCCCAATATCGTGGAAATTTCAGCCGGTTCTTTTGAGTAGACCCATTGTCCAGGATATAGATAAATCTGTTTCACACGGCAACCAACTCGTTAAGCTTTAAGATTGAGATTGTCTTGTCTTCGGTCTGACAAAAATGAGTAACGACACCACCTTGACTTGCAGATATACCATCCACCGCTTGAAATGATTTGGGATTTAAAGTTACAACTTGGTGTACGGCTTCGACTAGAAAACCAAATCGCAAGTCGTCAACTTGAGAAACAACAACGTAAGTGGGATTTCTTTGTCCTTCACTTAATATTTCCTCAACATTAAGTATTGGAAGAACTTCCCCTCTTAAGTTAAGCAAACCACTGAGATTTTTTCGTTTATGAGGTGGCGAACTTAAAGGTTGAGATTTAATAACCTCGACGATGTGTTCGATTGCAATTGCAAAGTACTTCATCTGATTTTGAAATAATAAGAAGAGTCCAGAGCCACTGTAATTTTCCCATTCTTTTGGCGGCTTATCCGTCGGCGATTTTGCATCTGACGATTTAACTTCAGGCGATTGTTTAACTTCCGGCACGGCCTGAACTGAAACCTCAGGCAAAACTGGACTATCAACAAATGGAATAGATTCAGTAGGAGCCTCGACGGCAGGATCTTCAATGTTTAAATCTGGAGGTACCAAATTCAAAATAGGTTTATTTTCAACAGTTCCTAAAACTAAAGCATCAATGTCAGGTTGTTCATAACTAATTTTTTCAGGAGGAGTGAACATCGGCTCGTCAGCAGATTCAAATTTAGGGACCCATTTATCTAAAGCAGATAATTGCTCGGCTCGCGCCTTAGCGAATTCTGGCGAATCGACACCCACGCGACGTAATTCATCATGATAACTGATCATGGCTTCAAGGATACTAGAAACAAGGTACTCACAAATCAGCATCTCAAATTCAGGAACAGCTTTATCAGATGCCACTAAAGATTTCGCTTTTTTATCAAGAATTGTTTCAAGCTCGTGAACATAATTACCAAAGTCTAGAAACGCTACAGCTTGTAAATTTCCCTTCATGGAATGAATTACTTTTTGAATTAACTCTATACTTTTAAGATGATCATTTTTAAAATCCGACAGTATTTCCCGGAATTCATTAAGATAATCTTCCATCTCTTTTAGACAAGCTTCTTGTAATTCTCTTAAAAAATTATTTTCGTCTTGATTCATACACCCGTCCCGTTATGCTGCTTCAACCGTTGTCGCTGTTTTAGTAAGACCCAAGCCAAGTATTACAAATTCCTCTGGCGCGACTACGTAAGCAATATTGTCATCTCCCAATACAGTTGTTCCTTTAAATCCGGCAAAACTATTTGTAACTTTATCAAAGGGGCGAATAACAGCTTCGAGCTGATCGTGAATGCTATCAACCAGTAAACCCATAAAATCATTTTTATGTTGCAGTATCACCACAGACGCAGACTCTAATGTTTCCGTAATCTGGTGGCGATTTGCATTTTCACCGGTCAAAATTTGTTCTGAAATTTCAGAAAATGATTTCAACGGCACTGTTCTTCCTTGGAACTGACAGGTTTTTTGAAAACCGACAGTCGAAATGATCAATGTTGAATTGGAAGTTAATTGTGCAATCGCATTCAGCGGGACAGCAATCAAGGTTTCTCCAGATTTTACCAGTACAGTTTGTTCAACCATAACTGTTTTTGGCGCTGGAACTTCAATTTTAAACGTAGTTCCTTTTTTTAATTGTGATTCAATTCGGATTTTACCTTTAAGATTGACGATCTCGGATTTTACGACATCCATACCAACGCCTCGACCGGAAATTCCGGTAACTTTTTCTGCCGTCGAAAATCCTGGCAGAAAAAGAAGGTCAAAAGCCTCTTCGTTTGTCAGTTCGTTTCTTTTTGTTTCTTCCAAAAGTCCCTTTTCTATGGCTTTAGAAATAACTCGATCACGATCAATCCCTCCACCATCATCTGCGATAGTAAGATAAATCATGCCTTTTTCTTCTTTTGTTGAAATGACAATGGTTCCTTCTGCAGGTTTGCCGTCAACTTCGCGAACTTCAGCTTTTTCGATTCCATGATCAATGGCATTTCTTAACATATGAGTCATACAAGTGCTCAACGCATTGGCGATTGTTCGATCCACTCCAAGCTCAAAACCCTCCGTCACCAATTTTACTTTTTTATTCACTTCTTTGGTTACTTGTCGAAATATTCGAGGAAGTTTGCTCAAAGCACGTTCGAGTGTAACTTTTCTTATGGACATAATTTGATCTTGAAGATGGTCCGTAATTTTATTTAAAGAGTATGAAAAATCTGTATTTTTTGTTGTTAGTCTTGTTGATAAATTTCTCATTTCAGTTTCTTGACTTAAAACCTGAAAGTAATTTTTTAGAACGATCAGCTCTCCGGATAATTTCATAAAGGAATCCAGTTTTTCATTTGATACCCAAACACCATCATTTTCTTGGGCAGCCTCTTTTTTATTTGCGGCCTCAGCTTTAGGTATTGCAGCCGTTGCGGAAGCGGCTTCTGGAGGTGCTTTAGCAACTCCGGGCAAAGCTTCTCCTGATTTCAATGCTTCCAGTGCTTGGATGCACGAATCAATAGTTTGACGTAATTCTTCCGAGGGTTCAGACTTAATTTTAATGAGTTGAATTAACTTTTGACACAAATCAGAACTTAATAAAAAGATTTCCATACCCGCGCCATCAAGACGCAATTGACCATTTTTTATCATGGACAAACAGGATTCAAATGAATGCCCCAATTGAGCCAGCCATTTTCCATTTGGAATCGCCCCCGCCCCCCCTTTTACAGAATGGACAGCTCGAAATAACAAATCGCAAACAGCTTGATCTAAATGCTCTTCTTCTAGTCTTAAAATATGTTTTTCAAGATCCTCAAGAAGAGTTGTAGCTTCTTCCACAAATAGCAATCGAATCTCATCCATTTCTCGGGCATCTGCTTCAAGATACTGAATGCGACTGTCGACAATTTTTTGAATTAGACTTTTTAGTTTTTCGTGGTCATAAGGCTTTTCTAGAACGTCGGTTACTCCAGACTGAATCCCGGCTATAGCAACTTCCTTATCGACAAATCCAGACACTAATATAAAAGGAATATCTCCTCGGGTTTTTCTAACTTCAATACAGAATTCTATCCCATTCATGCCGGGCATACGAAAATCAGAGATAATAAGACAAGGATTGTCTTTTATAAACTCTAGGGCCGCTGGACCACTTTCCGCAGTGATTGTTTTTAAGCCAAGGCTCTCTGCTAAGTATTGCACATCACTGCGTATACCTTCTTCGTCATCGACAATCAGGATTGGTTCTGCGAAATCAACGTACTTTTTATTACTCATTAAAACACCTCAGACTTTAATATAAACACCATTTGAAATTGTCTTTAATAATTTTGTTTTCATCATTCCTGTTTCAGAATGACCTAAAAACAAAATTCCACCAACAGACAAGGATTTTGCTAATTTTTCTATCACCGCTTCACAAGTTGCTCGATCGAAATAAATTAAAACATTCCTACAAAATATAATGTCGAATGGATACTGAAAGGGATAAGACTCAGTCAAAAGATTAAAAGTCGCAAACCGAATCATATCTCGATAATTTGATTTCAGTTGGAATTTAATCCCTTTTTCATCCTCCGAAGAATGAAAATATTTTTTTAAATATTCTTTAGGAATTCCACCAATCTCACTCTCTCTGTATATTGCATCTGAAGCTCTCTCGAGCACTTCGTGATCGATATCTGTTGCCAAAAATTTGATACTACAACCAGATAAATTTTGCAGATAATTATCAAGCACCATCAGCAATGTGTAAACTTCTTGGCCCGTACTTGAAGCCGAGCACCACACTCTTAAGTTATTATTTTTTTGTTGTTTTTTTTGTGCTAATATTTCGGGTAATTTTGTTTCTAAAAAACTAAAGTGGGTTGGTTCCCTAAAAAATTGAGTGGTGTTAGTTGTTAAAGAAACAATAAATTCAGTAAAGTATTTTGGATCACCAGATTCAATCAGTTTAATATATTCTTTATAGCCAGGAAGCTGATGCTGTTTTAAAACTGAATTTAAGCGACTTGCCATCAAAGTTAAATTTTTATCATTAAGCACCATATTTATGCCGGCGTTGGACTTCAAAATTTCAGCGAGTTTTATAAATCCGCCTTCATCTTTTTGAAGTTTTGCCATTAAATTTTGAGAGTCAACTATGAAATTGCTCACTAACTGCTTAGCAGAACTCATGATGCTACCGCCTCATTTTTATAAAACCATCGATATTATAGGCATCGGTAGTGCACCTTATTTATTGAGTCTTATTTTAATAAGATACATGAATTTAACAATCCCATTATGATACATATTGATTAGCAGCCAAACCAAAAGGCGGGTTAAAAATACTTAATCTTAGTTTTTTGTGAATCTTTCTTAACAATCCATATTCGCTCTCAAGAGTTCATGTTTTAAAACCGAGTGGATAACGTATTTAAAATATAATTTTTTAAAACAAAAAAATGGAGGCCGTTGTGAATTCTATGGTTGTATGGTTTCGCGGATTACGGGGTAAATTGCTATTTTTGGTCGCCTTGCCGGCACTGGTTATCGTCGGATTAAGCATGGCTTCCTTTGTTCAAATAAAAACCTTAGCGGGCAGTTTAGAAAATGCAAGTTTCGTGCGTTTACCATTAGCTCAGTATTCAGGAGACATGGATACCGCAGTTAACGGAACTATTCGTTGGTTATGGGTAACCCATGGTGCTGAAGGCAACGTGGTAGAAAGAAACAAAGCCATTGAGAAGGCCAAAGGTGAACTTGAAAAATTCAAAACCGCTTATGAAGAATTTTTAAAACTACCCCGTCCTGACAAATTAAAAGAAATGTTTAAACCTGTAGAAGAAAATTATAAACTCTTTGTTGAAAATACAAACGAGACATTAGCAATTTTTGCCAAAGCCACTCCTAAGGATGATGAAGCGGGAAAATTGAATATTACAACTAAAATTCGTCAATGTGTTGTTCCAATAGGAAAAGCTTTAGCTGAAATGGATGAATACCGATTGCAAAGTGCTAAAAGCGAAGCGGAAGTTGAAATCAAATCAGCTCATAATGTCCAGACTCTTCTTTCTGTTACGGGCGTTATTTGTTCCATAGCCATATTCTTTATAGGTATATTTACCGCATCACGCTTAGCACGGACTCTTGGCCTAGTAACTCGATCAATAGCTGATTCAGGAACACAAGTGAGTTCGGCCAGCCAACAGCTTTCGTCAGCCAGCCAACAACTTTCGTCTGGCGCCACTGAAGCAGCAAGTTCCCTAGAAGAAACTGTTTCTTCACTTGAAGAACTCTCGAGCATGGTCAAATTAAATGCGGACAATGCTAAAGAGGCCTCATCGTTGTCTCAGGCAAGTCGTAAATCTGCCGAAGACGGCGAAAGCGAAATAAGAAATTTAATTGGTGCTATGACAGATATTTCAAAGAGTTCTAAAAAAATTGAAGAGATCATTAATGTCATCGACGATATTGCCTTCCAAACTAATCTGTTGGCGTTGAATGCTGCAGTGGAAGCAGCCCGCGCGGGTGAACAAGGTAAAGGGTTTGCAGTCGTCGCCGAAGCTGTTCGAAACCTTGCACAACGAAGCGCTTCAGCAGCAAAAGACATCACAGTTTTGATCAAGGACAGTGTTGAACAAATTTCGAATGGCAGTAAAATTGCCGATCAAAGTGGTGAGGTTCTTAAAAATATCGTAAACTCAGTAAAAAAAGTTTCTGATTTGAATAATGAAATTGCTTCAGCCAGTGCCGAGCAATCAAATGGAATTTCTCAGATCAGCAAAGCGATGAATGAACTTGATCAAGCCACACAAAGAAATGCCTCTTCTGCTGAAGAGACAGCAGCTTCTTCTGAAGAGATGTCATCACAGGCCCTCGAACTTCAAGGTCTTGTTGGACAATTAGGCTCGGTCATCGACGGTGGGTCAAGTGGCCCACTGCCCGAGGCAGCATCTAGGATAGAACAACCTCGATACAATGTTGTTCCTATGAAAAAAGCCTCAGAGACAAGACCAAAAGCTAGCAAGCCTTCAAAAAAATCAACTTCGGCCACTAATGTTATTCCGTTTGATGACGATGAGCCACAAAATGGCAAGGTCGGAACAACGGATGGATTTTAATCATAAGATGGAGATAAAATAATGTCTACAAACACTCCTGAAATTAGAACTGCAAAACCTGGTCAATATTTAACCTTCGTTCTTAACAGCCAACTTTATGGTGTTCCCATTGGAACTGTAAGGGAAATCAATAGACTAAGTGAAATTACTCCTGTGCCAAAAACCCCCTCCTTTGTGGCTGGGGTTATGAATTTAAGAGGCAAGGTCATTCCTGTTGTCAATTTAAGATCAAAATTAGGTTTTGAACGGACAAACAACACAAAAGAGACCTGCATCATTGTTATTGAAACTGTCGTTGGTCAAGTTGGTATGATCGTGGATTCAGTTCGTGGTGTTATCGAACTTTTCACAAATCAAATTGAACCCACTCCAAATCTTGGAAACTCAGCTGAAACTGAATTTGTTTTAGGCATGGGTAAATTGGAAAACACAGTGATCATTTTAATTGATATTGTCAAAGCTCTTTCAAATAATCAGTTGGCAGAGCTTGGGACATTACCAGAGAGAAATGCAGCTTAACATGTGGGGGTATATGTGAATTACGGCAGCGAATTTATTCAAAAAATAATTGTGTTAACAATTTTTGGAGTTAGTTTTAGTGCAGGATCTGCCAGTCATGCTGACACAAAGCCGGATATAAAATACTCTGGACCCGAGGCCTTATCTCTTCTTAAAAAAGGAAATGAGCGCTTTACTACAGATAAATCAGTCCGAGAAAATTCCAGCAAAGATTATCGTTCGCAACTGTCCAATAGGGAAAATCCCCACACCGTTATTATTTCATGTTCAGATTCACGAGTACCACCGGAATACATTTTTGACCAGGGCTTCGGACAAATTTATTCGATTCGATTGACCGGCGAAGTCTTAGACAGCAGTGCCATCGCCAGCGTCGAACATGCCGTAGAGCATCTTGGTGCTAAACTGATCGTGGTTATGGGACATGACAATTGCGATGCTATTCGAGCTGCTTTTAAAATTCCTGAAGGAAAATCGGCTGGGTCTCGTCACCTTGATAAAACCTTAGCATTTATTCGACCAGGAATTGAAAAATTCAGAAAAATTTCTGAATCTGATCAAACTTTTCATAGTGCAGTTAAGGCCAATGTTTTCGCAGTTTCAAAACATTTAGTTAAAGAATCAAAAATTATTTTTGAACATCTGAAAAAAAATAACCTCACTCTTGCTCAAGGCATCTACAGCCTCAGTACTGGCAAAGTTGAGTTTTCAGACGACATTGGCCCACTTCTGGCGCGAGAGAATTCGCCAGACTCCCCTTCTCGTCATGTTTCTTCTGATGAGCCAGTTAAGGAAAAAAAGAAGAAATCTAAAAAGAAGAAAGAGGCTAAAAAAGAAGAAGCACCTACCACAAATGCAAAACCAGAACAAAAATCTGAAGTGACCCCTCCTAAAAAAGAAGACAAACCCGAAGTGAAAACAGAAACCTCGGGTGCAAACATTTGGGAAAAAGAGAAAAAAGATTCTTACTAGGTTGTGTTCGGATAGACTAATAAAAAAGGCTGGTTTAAAACCAGCCTTTTTTTATATCAAGTTGCAAATTTGATTTTTAGAACTTTACGTCAGCCATTATATATCCATAATGGGAAACTCGTCCCCCACTGTCCGCTGTTGTCGCATTTTGAATGTCTTTAATATTGGCACCCGGTTGAAAAATATTTATTCCAAGTGACCAAGTTAAACTTTTGCTCGCCATAAATCTACCAACAAGATCAATCTCTTGTCCTACGTCGTCGGAAGTTGAGGCTGCTGTAGTACCAATTGCACCCCCTAAAGAATAGGCGGTGGCATCAGTCGATGTTCTTTTAAATGAGTAATAATCAGCATCCATTGCATAACGTTCACTAAATGTAGCTGTGTAATGCAATCCGAAACCACTCAAATTACGTCGTCCAACCACATCTACAATACCAAGCTGTTTTGCAGTTGTAGGGTAAAACTCAATCCAATTTTGTCCACCTTTAAAATACTGAAGGGCTACACGAGTTTTCATAGAATCATTTACATTGTAGGAAACTTCAGTATCTAGCATATCATTTTTATCTTTTTGTCCTGTAGCTATAAATGATGTTCCATCGGATCCAAGATTTTGTGCCAACTCGGCTTTCCATCCAACATTATCAAAGGCGGTCACAAAACGAAGGCCTTGAACTCCAAAGAAGGAAGAAGGTCGAGGGTTCGTAGATGTATCAGCACCTGGTACAGAAGCGGCGCTTCGTTGATCATATTGATAAAGATAATAAGCATCCAATGTTTTCAAATTATCATTTACAAACCAGCTCGCATAAATCCCATTCATATCTTTATCATCGCCAGTAGCAGGAGCATTCGTAGTCTTATTGTTCTCAATAACTTTTGATATGATAACATCAATATAACTTTTGTCTTGAGTGTAGCGGAATTTTAAAGCATCAAAGCTTCGTCCATTGTCCGCCCAGTCAGCTGATCCTAAAATGAATTGATCGCCATACCGTAAAGCCATACGTCCTGCCTGCAGACTCAAACCATAGTCCATTTTCAATTCCAGATAAGCTTGATTCATAGTTATCGGATCACCGGTATAAGCCGCATTCCCAACTGTTTCTGTTGGAGTATTGACTGCTGCCGCCGATGGCACCCAAGCCACAGCTCCAAATGTTTTTGTATACTGAGGTTCTACGATCACGCTCACATCAGGATTTACCTTAATATTCAAATTAGGCCGGATACGAAGACTGGTGTAATTAGTGTGAAGTGCCCCTGTCGTAGCCTTCGCAAAATTATCGTCATAGCGTAATCTTGCCACACCCGAAAATGTCGTTGTTGCACCAGATGGTGTCGCTGGACCTGCGGCTGGTGCCGCACCCGCCACTGCTGGAGTACCAGCTGTTGCCGCAGCAGACCCGGATGAAGCAAACTTAACTGCACCAGAAATGGCCCAAGTTCCACCCCAGGTTTCTTTAATATCGACAGTATAAGAACCACCGCCATTATCGGCAGAAGCCGAACCGATTCCACTGCCACATTTCACTTGCGCATCAGCAGAGCCTCCACCTTTACACTGTGAAAGATCGAATTTTATTTTCAAATCTTTACAAGCTTCTCCTGAGATAACTTTAGCTGTAGCACAAGCCCCAGGATCATCGGCAGCTACTGCGGTATCAAAAATACCTACGGACATAATGCCAAAACAAGTTAAACCTAGTAAAAAATCAATTTTTTGCTTCCTCATCGAAAACTCCTCTGCTTTTTTCAAAGTTGAATATCACCAATTGTTCAACATTTATTTATAACTTAAAAGAAAAAAATGATTATTTTTTGAAACAAATAGTTCTTGGTCCTTGTTAAGAAATCACAACAGCGCGAAGATCTTTAACAGTTTTTACTATTTTTTGCGTCGCACTTCGAATCCTGTCCACCCCATTTTGAATAGGTTGGACGCTGATTTCTTGTTTTGCAGTTAGCTCGGATAATGAATATATACTGCCGCTGATTATAGCAGCGTGATTATTTACTTCATGAGCAACGTTGCGGACTTTTAACTTAAGAGAGCTTGCGTTTTTTCGAATATTAAGCAAATGCAGCGTCAATTGAGCCATCATCTTCAGTCCACCGATCTGCTTCAAACTCAATTGTCGTGGTTTCTTATCCATAATAAAGAAGGTACCTAAAATATGACCCTCTTTAGTCATCACCGGTGTTCCCGCATAAAATTGGGCTTGGGGGTCAAAAATATTTTGCGCCATCTCTTTAAATGCAGTCTCGGTATTCACATCCGAAATAACCAGCAGTTCTTTGCTTTCCATGACCAGTTTGCAAAAAGACTTTTCTCGAGAGGTCTCATTCTCTAAAATTCCAATTTTTGATTTAAAAAACTGCCTATCACGATCAATGAAACTGATGGCAACGATGGGAACATCAAAAATTAAAGCCGCCAGTGATGTGAGGTCGTCGAATTGCGATTCGACCGAAGAACCAAAAATATTGAAACTCTTAAGTTCTTCAAGTCGCTGACCTTCAATTGTATTCACTTTAGGGTCTTCCAACACCATACCTCATAGACTATTAAGCTTTTTTAGCCCAAGAGTTGCATATGCCAGCTGCGGCAACCAACTTTTGTGGAAATAAAGTGCAGGTTCCAACTTCTTGGTCTTTTCCATCACTTTTTAATTTTTTCATTCCAACTTTTTTATAAAAACTGCAGCTTCCACAAGTTTGTTTATCCCAAGTTACTCCTGATTTTTCTGCCTTGCTAACTTGAGTGTCATTTTTAGCTTCATCATGACTGTGGTAATAGCGCATGGCCAAGGCCGTATCTTTTCCTGGCTCAACAAGGGGTAAACCTAATTCCTTCGCTCCGCCCGCAGCCGCAGCTTCCGATTTTGCACCTCGTCTTTTTTCTTCGGCACGAGCAACAGAATTCAGGATCGCTGGTGCTAAAAAAGCAGCTCCAGTTAATTGCACGAGACTAGTAAAAAATTGACGACGTTTAATATTGATTTTTATTTTGGCGGCCGATTCGAACATGCTTTCTCCTTGTTGGATTGAACTTCAACTGTGACTCAATTTCTTTTCTATTTCAAATGGAATTTTATTGACCCTTCTTGTACAAAGTTAAAAATAGGCGATGCCAATAAACGCTCCCCGCATTTTAGAACTCGGCAATGATTTTTATGACGAGGTCAAACCGGCTCATTTTCCTCGATCTAAGCTCGGCTATGTCAACAGTGAAGCCTTTAAGAGTCTTGGGCTTGATTTATTAAACGAAGATGAAATAAAAAAGTACTTTTGGCATTTTTCCGCTATGAAGGAAAATCTACCAACGCCATTGGCTCTTCGTTATCATGGCCACCAGTTCATGCACTACAACTCCGAGCTTGGAGACGGACGTGGTTTTTTATATGCTCAGTTTGTTAGCAATGATTTTAAACTGCTCGATGTGGGAACGAAAGGCAGCGGAACCACTCCTTATTCTCGCCGTGGTGATGGTCGCTTAACACTTAAAGGGGCGATTCGCGAAGCCCTTGCTACAGAAATGCTTGAAAGTCTGGCAGTGAATACTTCTAAGACTTTAGTTTTTTTCGAAACTGGCGAAGCCTTAGAAAGAAATGATGAGCCCTCCCCGACCCGTTCGGCCGTCTTATCTCGACTCTGCCACTCACACATTCGGTTTGGAACATTTCAACGTTTGGCCTATCTTCAACAAAGCGAAAATATATTTAAACTGGTTGAATACTCACTTAAAAATTATTTTCCTGATCTTTTCGCAAATCTTAAAAATTCTTCCAATGAAGAGAAGATCGAAAGTTTTTTTCAACGCGTTGTTGAGTTAAATGCTGATCTTGTGGCCAGCCTCATGATGGCGGGCTTTGTTCACGGAGTCCTGAACACCGATAATATGAATATCACCGGTGAACTTTTTGACTATGGACCTTATCGATTTCTTCCCGAGTACGATCCCAATTTTGTCGCTGCTTACTTTGACCATCAAGGACTTTATGCTTTTGGACGACAGCCCTCTGTCTTTTTTTGGAATTTAGAGCAATTGGCAAAAAGTTTAAAGTCCGCAGCCCCCGAAGCAAATCTAACTGAAAGTTTGAATCTTTTTTCAAATCACTTTAATAAAAATGTACTTCGTCATTTTCAACATCGTTTGAATGTTCAACCCCCTGCTGGATTTGAAACGAAATGGTCAGAAGAGCTTTTGTCTTTGTTTTTTGATTTTATTCATACCGAGAGTGCTCTTTTTGAACAAAGTTTTTTCGACCTGCATTCGGGAATTGATTCCCAACGATTGAACAGGTCGCCTTTGGCCAATTTGTATCTCAAAGAAAATTTTATTCCTTTACGAAATCATTTGCAAAGCGCCGTGGTTAGAGACAGCAACAAACAAAACCTGGCCTACTTTAGAAGGACTGAACCCGAAACCTTATTGATTGCAGAGATCGAGAGTGTTTGGAGCCAAATTGAATCCTCTGACGATTGGACTCTTTTCCACGAAAAGATTAAAAAAATTCGTTCTTTTCGCGGCGCCTATTCCTAGGGCCTGACCTGATTTGCCTATTTATTTTTTACTTTCGGGCGAAGCCAAAATCTAAAATCTTCAACGTAACCATAGGCCGCAGGAACAACCAATAAGGTCAATAATGTCGATGAAATCACTCCGCCGATAATAGCGATCCCCATGGACATCCGTTGGCTGCCAAGCTCGGTAATTCCAATGGCGATCGGCGTAATCCCTGAAATTAATGCTAGGGAGGTCATCAGGATTGGGCGCAATCGAGTTCGACATGCTTTGACTAAGGCTTTATTTCTTTCCACCCCTTGTTGAACAAGTTGGGAAGTGTAATCCACCAACAAGATAGAATTTTTAGCAACTACACCCAATAACATCACCAATCCAATCATGGAAAAAATATCAATGGATTTCCCGGTTATCAGTAGCGCGATCATGGCTCCCGAAATGGCCAGGGGCAAAGCTAATAAAATAGTCAAAGGAGTAATAAAACTTTCATACAGAGAAGAAAGCACAAGATAAATGAATAACACTCCTAAAAGCATCGCTATCAACATATTTGAAATGAGATCTTTAAAGTCTTCAGCCTGTCCGACGAAGCCAGAACTGACTCCTAAAGGAGCTTTGATTTTAGTGGCAATAATATTTTCAATTTCATTAGTGATGCTGCCTAAATTCCCTCCGGGGCCAAGATTTGCCATGATCGCGATAAATCGCCCTTTATTTTGTCGATTGATTTGCGAAAAACCGAGGGCTTCTTTGCCTTGAGCCACGCGATGCAAGGGAATCATATTGAAATTTTGATTTGGAACTAAGGTCGTCGCAAAATTCGTTCGTAAATCACGATCCGCTTCTTCAAATCGTAGACGAACATTGTATTCAATTCCATTTTCTCGAATGACGGCGGACTCTATCCCCTCAGTTCGAGCACGAAGCTCAGCCCCTGCCCCGGTTGTTGAAACTCCCAGTGACTCGGATTTATCGCGGTCAAAAACAACATGAAACTCTGGCTTGCCGCTGCGAAAATTGGTTTCTATATCGACAAGTCCTGGGATTTTTTTCATTTCGTCTTTGAGAGCATTCGCATAGGCAGCCAATTCATCTAAGTTTTCGCCGGTTAAATACAGATTGAGTATTTTTAATCCACCACCACCAATGTCCACGTCAGTGACTGATGTATTTGCTTCAGCAGCATAAGTTTGCAAGTGAGTGCGAATGTAATCTTTAAATTCAGTCGTGTTCATTTGTCTCTTTTTCTTTGGGACCAATCTTACGAAAAAGCTACCTTTGTTTGATTCATTATCAACCGAACCCACCGTTTTTGCTAAAAGGTCTATGGATTTTTCTGCACTCAAATCCTTTTCTATTTTATCCATAAAGTCTCGGGTCGAATTCAATGAAGATCCCAAAGGCATTTCAATTTGAATATTAAATTCACCAATATCATTAGGTGGTAAAAATGTTTTTGGAACAAATGCAGAAAGTCCCATACTTACAAAGAAAAGTGCCAATGCGGAAAACAATATCTTTTTCCTATTGCCGAGTGTGTAAAGAAGTGCTCTCTCGTAAAACACTTCCAAACGAGTTTGGAATCGATCAAAGGCTCCTAACATTCGAGCGATTAAACCATTCCCCCGCTGATGTTCATTTGGAGTTGCTAAGTAAGCTGACATCATTGGCGCCATGGTGAAAGCGTCAAATAAGGAAATCAACATAGCAAAAACCATCGTCAAACCAAATTGTCTAAAAAACTGACCGACAACGCCTGACACAAAAGCAATAGGTCCGAACACGGCAACCACCACAAAAGTAGTCGCAATGACCGCCAGAGTAACTTCTTTGGTTCCTTCCAAAGCCGCTGTCACCGGATCTTTTCCCATCTCGAGATGGCGAAAAATATTTTCACGCACAACAATCGCATCATCGATCAACAAACCCACCGCCAAGGATAACGCCAACAGGGTCATGATATTGATCGAAAATCCCATCATGTACATGATGACAAAGGCGCCTAACAAAGAATTGGGTAGGGCCATTCCAGTAATAAATGTTGAACGGGCCGAGCCCAAAAAGAAAAAGACCACGACCACGCAAAGTAAAATCCCAAGTAAGATACTTTCTGTAACATCTTTGATATTGAGTTGAATTGGAATCGACGAGTCTCGAACAAGAATCAACTTCGCATCAAGCTTTTTGTCAGTTAAATATCGATTCACACCTTCCATTGTTTTTTTAACAGCTTGAGTAACCGTGACAGTGTTCGATCCTGACTGTTTAAAGACCTCAAGGAAAAGTGCATTTTCACCGTTAATGGACGAAGATCGTTTTTGATCTTCGAGCGATCGTTCGACCGTTGCCACTTCGTGCAGTTTTATGGCGCGATCAGATCCTATAAAATTAACACTGACGTTTTTAATTTGATCAAGACTATTGAATTCACCCAATGCTCGCATCACGGTTTCAGTCTTTTTATTTTCTATTTTACCAATCGGTACATCTTTCGAAGTTTCTTCAATCCGTTTGGCAATTTGTAGCATCGAAATATTTCGATCTTCCATTTTTTTCTTGTTAACCAAAACATGGATTTCTTGCTTACGTCCACCAACGATATTCACCTGGCCGACATCGGAAATTCTTTCGATTTGAGGTTTAATTGATTCATCAACCACATCGTAAAGTTTTCCAGGATCTATTTTTGAAACAACCGCTAAAGTTATCACCGCCTGATCGGCCGGATCAAATCTTCGTATGACCGGAGCCTTTGAGTCGTTAGGTAATTTATTTCTGGCATTGTTAATGCGATTTCGGACCTGCTGTTCCGCTTCTTTAACATCAGTACCTAACTTAAACTGAAGAACGATCACAGCAACCGAGTCTAAATTATTAGAGGTAATTGTTTTTAATCCTGACAAACTGCTGAGCTCATCCTCAAGAGGCTTTGATATCTGCTTTTCAACGTCCACTGGTGAAGCACCAGGATAAGCAACATGCACAAACATTGTCGGGAAAGTGACATCAGGAAAAAGATCCACCGGCATCTTAAATAATGACATGACTCCGACAATTAACATCGAAACTACTATGCAAATAATAAATACCGGTCTTTTAATGGACAATTCCGCCAAATTCATATTTTTTCACCTAATAAAATAAACATTCGCACTTGAGCTTCTAATTTTCTTTGTTCAACTTTCAGCTTGCTTAAAGTCAGTTCGGCTTCGGCCGCTTCTTGTTCGGAAGTAATTACTTCCGAGGTGATAGATCGTCCTTTAGATAATTTGTCTTGTTGGACCTTTGTTCTTTCCATTTGAAACTCAGCAATTTGTTTAGCCGCTTCAATTTTTTTCCCCAGCTCTTCATAGCGACGTTGAATTTCCGACCATGAAGAATTACTTTCAATTCGTTTTCTTTCGCTTTTCAACTCAGCGGCATGAGCTTCTTTTTTAACCTGATTCAATGCCGCTTCTTTAACCTTAGTATCAAACAGGTAAGTCCAAGTTAACGACACAACGGACGTCGGTGTATTCGTATTGGCGATATTCTTTGGCGCATCCGAAATTTTACCCTGATTTTCATAAGAATTTGTATTGTAACTTCCCGACAAAACTAAATCAGAGCGAAGATTATCATTTGCTTCAAGCGAGCCCAACTTTTTTACTTTAGCTTCCAGGACGCTCAAATAGGAATCTAATCGAATAATCTCACCAGCGCCCTTTAAAGACTCTTTCAAGGGCCGAGGCTGGTCTAAATTAGCGACTAATGTTGGTACCTGTTCATTGGCATTCAACTCTAACAGATCTTGAAGTTTCTTCTGTGCAGCTAAATTATCATCCTGTGAACTCAATAATTGCATTTGCCGAGAAACCACCAAAGCCTTTGCATTCATAAGATCCGCACGGTCGCCAATTCCATCTCGAGTCCGTTTAGTTACCCACGTTTCAATTCTTTTTGCTCTTTGCAAGGACGTTTCACGAATTCGTCTTTCTTGCTGTAAATAGATCAAATCCCAAAATGCCGATTCGGCTTCGATCAATAACTGTCTTTCTTGAAGATCGATCGCGCTCACTTCAAGCTCAGCAACTTCTGTTTCCCGTTTTTGCCTAAGCCCAGTCCCACGCCCGAAAGCATCTTTCCAAAGTGATTGCGAAAAAGACAATCCCAAAGATCCTGTTGAATACTGCCCAAACACAGATGCAAATGCAGGATTAGAAATATCTTTGCCAGTGGCTTCAAATAAATTACCAGATAGTTTAATTTGCGTGCCGGTTGAAAATTTTTTAGCCAAGCCCAGACTGTAAAGGGTATTTATAGTTTCAGTGCCTCCAGTGAATACAGGCTGTTTTTTATCTGATAAATAAGAGCCTGAAAAAGTTAACACCGGCACCAATGAAATATCGCCAGCGGTTTTTTTATCTAAGGCTGCTTCCTTTGAACTTTGGTTCATCTTAAAACTTTTATTGTTGTCCTGCACTTGTTGAAGAAACTGCGTTAAATCCATGGTTTTCGTCGTCGCCGCGAAAATTTGAGGAACAAAAATGAGTAGAGAAAAACTAAAGCCTATTTGTAGAATCCTGATGCTCATTGAAAAATTCCTTCTAAAAACACATTCATTATAAATTCTTTAAATTCTTCTTTATCTTCAGGAAAAGAAAACTTGCCGCGAATACCCTTCAACTGACAGTTGTCGATCAAAAAATATCCCCAAATGGATTGCATCATCAGAATAAAAAAACTGCGTGAATCCACTTCTTTTTTAATCAAACCTTGGGTTTGAGCCTGCTCCATCATCTGGAACCATTTTTCGGCAACTGGTTCGATTAACTCTTGATGGATATCACGAGCGCGGGGCATGCCCTCGAGTTGTTCGCGCTGCATGATCAATAGGAAGTCCGGTGAATTTATTTTCAGGTTAACCATAGCAGAAATCAGCCTTAGGATCTCTTGTCGAAATATCTCTTGAGTTAAGACGCTGTATTTTCGATTATCCAGTATCACTTTTTGACGAATATCTTGGATGTTTAGGCGAAGGATCTCTTGGTAAAGCCCCTCCTTGCCTCCGAAATAATAACTGATCAAACTTAAATTTTGTCCGGACTCTTTGGCTATTTCACGGACACTGGTGCCTTTAATTCCCTGTTTTGCAAAGAGCCTGGTAGCCACTTTGAGCAAAAGAACCCGCGTACCCAGGTCCGCATGGGGTGGGATTTTATTTTCATCCGTGATTATCATTGCTAAAGGCTAAGTATGAAATTAATTCCAGGCAATGTAATTTAAACAGACGTTTAACTTTTTATACGATGCGCAAATATACTGAAAATACATGTGGTTATGCAATTCACTTATTTTCATAGCTTATTAACTTGAACAGCTTTGGGGTTATCTGGTTTGATTTAACCCGGCAGATCTACAAAGGAAATCGGGGGATCAAAAATGAAAATTTTAATGAAACTTCTGGCCCTTAATTTATTATTTCTTAGTCATACTTTTGCACTTGGGAAATCAGAGTCTGAATTTTTCCTAATCGATGAGCCTGTCCACTCGGCCAGTCTTCAAACAGGAAATTCGAACTTTAATTCACCTCAAAGCCTAATGAGTCAAACCTGGACCCAAGGGGTAGCCGAGGCTTCGCTTAATTTATTAAAATGGACCATTTTTAAAAATCAGAAAACTCAAGTTTATGAGGATTATGATCGGCTTAAACACTTTGGGACTTGGATCAATGATCCCAACGATGACACCTGCTACAACACTCGTGCCCGAGTCCTGGTACGAGATTCCAAGACTCCAGTGACATTCAAGGGGCCGCGAAACTGCAGCGTTGACCGAGGAACTTGGAATGATCCTTACACCAGAAAAACTTACACGGCCTCAAGCGATATTCAAATCGATCATGTCGTTCCACTTAAAAACACTTATGTGACAGGTGCTTGGAAATGGAATTTCTACACGCGGTGTTTGTATGCGAATTACACAGGTAACGCCGTCCATCTTATGTCCGTCCAGGGCAGCGCCAATATGTCAAAAGGCGATAAATCACCGGAACGATGGCTTCCGCCTAACGAGTCTTTCCGTTGTGAGTATGTTCGTAACTGGCTGATTATTAAATTAATTTGGAAACTTGAACTCACGCCAAATGAAAGCCTTGGAATTCGAAATACTTTAATGGCTTATCGCTGTCCCTTAAATGGTTACGCAATCACACAACGCGATTTTCAGGCGCAAAGAAAACTTATTCTGGCAAGCGCCCAACAATGTGGACACTTGAAACCTAGATAAGTAGTTGAGTGGGGGTTTTAGGTTTTTAGCCTGCCCCTTTCTTTTTCCAAAGCGCGCCCATCCATGGGCGTGCTTTGGAAAAAGGTAAAGGTCCAACCAAATCTAAAACACCCGCTCTACCTCTCTAGTGTTTAGAATTTGGATAAATTTTTGTTAGAGTTTGGAAGTTTTTTGCATGACTCTGGCGGAGAGGATTCTTTTTAGTTTGCCGTCGTCGTCTTCGTCAGAGATGTCGCCGACTATTTCTTCGATGATGTCCTCGAGGGTTACAATCCCGACGATGCTACTGCCTTGGAAAACTATGCCTAAATGGCTTTTTTTCTCTTGCATCATTTTTAAAGTTTTTAAGATTCCTTCACTAGGACTTAATAAAATCGCTTCACGAATAATTTTTTTCCAGTTGTCATCTCCGGAAGAAACAAAAGAGAGATATTCTTTAGAGTGAAGAAGACCAATCACTTTATCCTCGCTCATGACCGGCAGGCGTGTATGACCACTTTTAATAACAACACTCAAAACGTCATTCAAAGAGTCCGTCAACTTAACATGATCCACCTGACTCCAAGGCAGCATGATGTCGCGAATACGTTTTGTTTCAATGTGAACTAAGTTAATAACGAATTGGCGATGAGCTCCTGAAAGAGTGGCAATATTAACAGACTCGGCCTCTTCCGTAGTGGAAAATTCTTTTTTCTTCCAGGTCGGAAATAAAATTCGCAAAACCAACTGAGTTGATTTTTCCAAAAGCCGAACAAATGGACTGAGTAGCCATTCCCCTAAAACCAGCCAAGCGGCGCCCACCAAAGCAATCTTCATAGGATATCTTAAAGCAATTGTTTTAGGAACGAGTTCACCCAGCACGACACCAAAATAAGTCAGAGGTAAAACAACAATTGTCATTGCAATAATATCCGCACCTAAACCCGAGATATTATAATTTTGAATTAAATAGGGAACTAAGGTTTCTCGAGCTCCCGACCCACCTACGGCGGCTGAAAGAGCCCCAACGATTGTGATTCCAATTTGCAGAACCGACAACGTTCGCTCGGGATTTTCACGTAACTTTAACAAAGTGTTGGCTCGAACGTGTCCACTGCGGGACAAATGTTTTAGCTCTGGCTTGCTCACACTTACAAAAGCCATTTCGACAAGTGACAAAAGAGCATTCAATAAAAGGCAAAATACGACAATTAGAACTTCAATCATAGATGTGCAAAGACTCTATCAAAAAGATATTTAAGCTCCAATACGCAGCCGGGCAACATAGATTTGCCTAGATTAAAGGCTTGTTTGTTAATCTTTCAAATTACCAATCAAATATGAAAAATCATCTTTAGTAAGTCCTTGAGACCCTTTAATTTCCATGTTCTCACTGTAATCTTCATCCAACAAGGCGGAATACATTTTTTGTTTTCTAGCTTTCATTTCTTGAATGCGCTCTTCAAGACTATCTTGCATCAAAAGACGGTAAACATTCACTGCTTTTGTTTGCCCCAAACGATGAGCCCGATCGGTGGCTTGGTCTTCGGCCGCTGGGTTCCACCATGGCTCTAAATGAAAGACATAAGTTGCTTTCGTTAGATTCAAACCGACTCCACCGGTCTTAAGTGTCATCAAAAGAATGCTCGCTTTATCAGAGCCTGAAAATTCATTCAGAGTTTTCCTTCTTTCGTCTGAAGACATTCCTCCGTGTAAATTGTAGGTCGGACCAATTTTTTTAAGTTGTGGTAAAATCAAATCCATCGTTTTTCTAAATTGAGTAAAAATCAAAACGCTTTCGCCTGAATCGATAATATCTGGAAGCATTGTTAATAAATACTCTAACTTTGGCGGTACAGCCGAGTAGTTCACAGATTCAAGAACCCCAGGATGCGAACAGATTTGCCGAAGTCTCATTAGAGCGGACAGCATATGCAACTGCGCCGAAGCCTCACCATTCCGATCAATGACTGCGAGCACTTCAGAATTAAATTGCATAGCTATCCGTCGGTATAAATCTTTTTGCTTTTTTTCCATCTCTAAAGGCACAAGGGTTTCTATTTTAGCGGGAAGTTCGAGATGCACGGATTGTTTGGTTCGCCTCATCAAAACTGGCTTCGATCGCAAACGCAAATGCTCCATCTGCGCGGCTCTAAAAAGCGAATAGTCCTCAACATACAATTTGCGAAACTCGCCTAGACTTCCCAAACCGCGAGGCAAAATTAAATCGAACAAGGAATAAAATTCGATTAAATTATTTTCCAGCGGTGTTCCCGTCATCGCCAATTTAAATCGGGACTTCAACTGTCGGGCTACACCCGTTCTTTGCGCCACAATGTTTTTGAGCTGATGGGCTTCATCAAATACGACAACGTTCCACTTAATACCCAATAAAATATCACGATGCTCGTACATCAATCCATAAGTTGAAACGAAAATTTGCGTTGAGTTAAGTTCTTCACTCAACTGTGTTCGTATGTCTTTACCCGATCCTAAAATTCTTAAATCAAGATCAGGAAAAAATCTTTTAGCTTCGTAAGTCCAATTGTGCAAAAGCGAAGTGGGCACAATAATTAAATTTGGCGTCTTAGTCGAGCTGCTCCGTTTCTTAAGCAATTCAAAGAAACCTAAAACTTGAGCTGTCTTTCCCAAACCCATTTCATCGCTCAGAATTCCACCAAGACCCATTTGGTAAAGATCCCAAATCCACTGTATGCCGATCAATTGGTAAGGTTTTAACTCAATTTGTGAGTGAACTTCATTCACAGCCACAGATTGTTTTCCTAAATTGCGATAGTAATCGAGCAATTTTCCAGAGTCTTCATCTAATTCCAGCTTCACACCTTGATTGGCCATGGCCAAAACATCCAACATTCCGTGACGAGGAAGCTGAACATATTTTCCCTCAAGAAAGCTCTGTTCTTTTTCTTTCCCAACAGTTAAACGTTGCCAAAAAGCCATCAACGAACGAACGCCAGGTAAATTCTTTTTCTGAACAAAATAAATTTCATTGCGGTAGCGTAAAAATTCGCCGCTGCCGTCAAAAATAAGCTCTCCGGGATTTACTATTTTCCCCATGAAGTACACGCTTGGATTCAAAGAAAAATAGGACTCATCATCTGATGGCGTCGCACGTATCGAAATGACCCCGCGAAGATCGTGTTCGGTAAGTTCAGCCAAAGGCACGCCGTTAAATTCGATTTCAAAACCATTGTTTTTAAGGAAAGGAACCAATTGCCATCCAATAGCATCATCATTAAGCTTACAGCGATGAAGCCCCTTTAAAGGCGACTCAAAGGGGTGCCATTGCAAGATTTTTTCATCTTCAATCAAGAAAAAATCCTTCAAAGACAAAGTTTTTTGTTTACTTAAAATGCTGTTGCCATGAATTCGCAAGGAAAGCTCGATCAAAGCACTACTCAATTGCGCTTCACAACTTGAAATTGTTCCAAGAGCATCACCAGTTTTGGCATCGAAATGGGGGATCTTTCGACGATAATTTCCCACCACTTGAATGACCAAAGTTTTTAAAGTAAGAACTAACTCACGATTCCACACACTTGGAACTTGTTTTTCGGCTTTTGAATTAATGACGATTTGCCAGCGTTGGAAAATATACTCAATGAAAGCCTCATCTGACTTTAGACGCTCACCCGAAGTTTGATCTTTTCCTGAAACGTACAAACAAGTCTCGTAAATTAATAAAAGAGCACATCCTTGATGTCTCAGAAGCTTCATCTCTTCTTCGCGTTGCCGACCTCTTCTTGGGGTGATCAAAAATTTGCCCTGTTCAGGAATAAATGTGCGCAAGCCTTCTTCGGCATTTTTCAGCATTGAATTGCTCAGATGACCAAAGTTTGCAAGAGTGCCATTTCGCTCGGGCAAGTCTAAACGAACCTGAAATTCTTTTAAATCATTGCTGCAATTAACAATGGCTTTCCCACTGACTTCTTCGGGCGGCAAAGACAATTTGATGGTATTAGCATCAAGCTCTAAAACATTAGCGACATCCATCAAGTTTGCCGATTCAAACCGAAGATTTTCAAATTGAGATTCACTCGTCAACTCTCGGCCATTCGAGATCAATTTATCAAAAAATTGAAAGGCACTCATCAGACGTGATTTTGCATTGGCATGGATCTTTAAAATTCCGCTTTCAGAATTGAAACAGAAAAACGCCGATTTAAGATCAGCATTTTCATTTTTTAATTGAAAATCCACAATGTATTTTCTTAAAGCTTCTTCAGAAGCAGCCCGGCTAATCTTCACATCATAAAAAGGATCTTCACTGATTTCCACTTTTGAAACTGGATAATAAACATTTCTGTTGTTTTCAATAAAACCAATCCCTAATTCCAAATCTCTGAAAAATGTTTTTTCAGAGAAATGTTTTAATATGGCGGTCATCAAAGAATCAAAAGCACGATATGAGGGATCTTTTCTTAACATCAGCCTTAAGGCACGACGTGGGCTGAGATTCAAATCCGAAGGACCATGCGACATCCATAACAAGTTAGCCTCGCTTGTCTCGGATCCTCTGAGTGCTTGAATTAAATCGGGCCAACGAATTCCTGTAGGCAAGGCGTTTAAATAGGCTTGAGGAGCTAAGGGCAAACTGAGCAAAGAAATAACTTGCCCATCAGAAAATACAAAAAAGATCGACTCGAAATAGTCATCTTTGGACGAGTTATGGTAAACGATGCGATTCAACCACTTCGAATAAATCTGCGTTGGAATGTCAGATAAGCGGGTTCGTAAAGTTTGATTCGAAAAAGTTTCGTTTGGCTTTTGAAGCTCAATGGACTTCGGAGTCGCCAGTCCTGGGCCTTTTCCAAGAAAAATTGACTGCGGATAGCGTAGAATTAATTTTTCGAGTCGGATAACGGCCAAAAATCACCTTTTCATAAAATGAGTGACCGGTGACTATAGCGAATCAAAGCTATCTCTACAAGTTTATTACTTCTAAAGATGGTCAAGTTATAACTTGCTATTTTTTTAAATAGGAAGTAGGGCGCAATTGAAGTGTCATCGACACAAATATTGCGCTTGAACTAAAACATGACAGCTTGGTGATGGAGTTTTGGGGGCTACTCTGTAGTCCGACATTCTCCAGGCACGTTGGTATTTACAAATACTTTGTGCACGTTTATCAGCATCTGTTTTAGCAGAGGCCAAGGCTTCATCATAGGTCTGATAACAATAATAGCCATGTCCCTGAGATAAAAAAACGGTCTGGGCAGTTGCCAAACTAGGCATCACTAGAGCAATAAAAAAAAGCATTTTCATTTTCATAATTTTTTCCTCCGCGCTCTTTATAGCTAAAAATCAATCATAAAGATAATTGATATTAACTATCGCTGTAATAATCCTTATTTATCTTTGTTTTTTCTCAGTAAGCTGCTCACTACAGAATCAATCATCAATTGATAGTCTTTACGCTTTTCTAGAGTCTGCATAAAATCAAAATCTAATAACTCATTCAATGGAGTTTGAAATCCACAAAGTCTTAAATAAAAACCAGTCGTAACTTCGCGAAACCGCCGATCGAGAGTGAATGCCATCTTCGCCAAGGCTCTTAAAGACTTAATTGCTTTAGAATCAAAAATTGCATTACCAAAAACTACTTTTTGAACACGTTTAAATGTCTTTTCATCAAACTCATTAAACAAAAAATTTGAATGTAAATAACAAAACAAAAGATATTTAAAAATTAACGTTTCGCCCAAATCATTCATGGCATTTTTAAGATTAGTTTTCTCATCATATAAAAAAGTATAGGAATTCCATTCGAAAAAAATACGATGAAGTGAATGGTTTACATCGGCAATCGCTAAAAGCTCACAAGTATTTGAAAATGATTCTTCTAAAAGAATCTTCAGAATTTTTTCTTGCGGCTGATTTGTTAACAAATGACTCGCACGACTACGGATCACGGCATGACAAGATTCGTGAAAAACATGATTCTTTTTTAAATTATCAGAAATATCATCCCAGAAAACACCCGTTTTTAGACGCGATTCAATCTCTTTTAAAACACTGACATTATCAAAGTATGGAATTTTTTTCTGCTCAAGTACTGATTCCAGCTGGCTCAATGGCAACGCATAATAAGCATCATTTTTATCGAGACTGTATTGAAAGCCACTTTCAATTGCTAAGGATCGCACACTCGAATAAATTCGATTGTTTTTTAAAAGATAGAAATCTCCAAAGTTTCCTGGAATTCCCTTTGAAGACTTACAGGCATCATTACCTTCAAGTAGCTGACTGAGCTTCATTAAAATTATGTTTTATATGGCATTGGACCCAAATAATCTTTTTTCCCAACATCAACCCCGTTATGCCGTAAAATTGCATACGCTGTGGTAATATGAAAATATAAATTAGGCAAGGCATGCTGATAAGTAAACTCGGTGCCGGTTAAATACTTCCCTTCCCATCGAGGTTGCGAAATTGCTTTTTCTGGTGCCGATACAAAATCTTTTTCGGTAAAATCTTTAAGGTAAGCAATAGTGCTTGTAATTCGTTCTTTCAACTCAGTAAAGGTTTTTTCAGTATCAGGATGTTGAGGGGCTTCTTTTCCAGTCAATCGGGAAGCGGCAAGCTTTGCAGTGTCACAAGCAATTTGAACTTGTCGAATAAAATTAAACTGATCCGGCGCAAGCCGAGATTGAGCTAAAACCTCAGTATCAAACTTTTTAGTTTGAGCGTATTGTTCAGCTTTTGTAAGAAGGTTATTTAAATTTCCAAGCATTTTAATAAATTGTGGAATGGTTATTTCGTAAAGCATGAGTTCTCCTTGATATGATTTTTTGCACCCTATATTAACTTCGAATTCAGGTCAAACTCTTCGTTGTTTAGGTCTTTGATCTACATCTTCGAGCAAGAGACCATATTAAAATAATCATCCCACTCTTTAAGTGAGGCTTCTCGGTCAATTTCTAATAAGTTATAAGGCGTGAAAAACACCCTTGGTTTAGATTCATTTTTAATTTCACTAAAGAAGGTGTGTCCCGGATTGCCTAGGATGGTGGCATCTGAAAACACTCCTCGTAAGTAGCCATTGCCCGAGGCCACATACCGAAAAATAACAGCTGTATTTTTATTTTCATCTTTAGAGTTCATTTTTACAATTCTCCAGTCACTGATGACGTCAATGGACGAGTTAACAACAATTCCTGCCGAGCCAACAAGGTGGTGGGGTTGAAATTTTCCCGACTGAGTATCAATCTCTTTGCTAAAAAGACTGACAACACAAACAATTTTTTTGGAAAATAATTTTTCCCACAATATCGATCTAAATTTTCTAAATTGAGTATCACTTATATGGTAATCTCCAGTTTTTTCAATCCCAGCAAGGACGGCAAGTTCGTGATGAATAAAAACTTCGTTATCGACGATGGTCCTCATTCCTAGCCAACGTTTTCGATTAATCTGAATCACATTTACATTCTCGTCCTTATTCTTATTTGACCTACTAAAACCAGCACTTTCTTGAATTCCAACTGAAGTATTCACAGGAATTTCTTTATCAACCATTATGATGTTTGCGAGGGAAGATTTCGTTAAAAGTAACTTTTTTTGTTCAGCGGAATAAATTGAAAAATCATCTAATTTAATAAAATCCGTAACAATTCTTAATACGTGTTGAGCGTCGATCCCATCCTCATCGCCACCACCACTTGTTGCTCCACCTTCCTCAGCATATGAAAAATGCGAATAACAAAACAGTGTCAATAAAGTTGACAGCAGACAAAAAATGATAAGCCTGGACATCAAATGCCCAGGCTTTTTATTGTTTAAACTCAGTGTGTTGCTTCTTACGAGTTTCATTTTGCCCTCGACCGTTTAGCAAAGATCTATTTCAATATTTGATCCAGCCTGCTATTTGTCTGAACGAAAATACCACTCATGGGCCTGATCTTTTATGAAGATAATTTCAGAATTTCTCTCGAAAAATTTGGTTACATCGATGGTTTTCTCGTCTGAAAAATCAATCTCTTTTACCATTCCATCAACTAAAATAATTTTCGACAGGTTTACATTCGGTGAAATAGAGTTATTTGCGGCAATCGCAACAAGGATACAGACTTTACCAAAAAGCAGAGCCTGTTCCTGCGTTTTTTCAATCAATGCCGGCGCATCTGTTTTTAACCACATTGATTTTATTTCTCTTCCATTTTTAACCAACAATTCAAAAATTCCCTTTTGAGTTCTAGAGCTACATTCAGCCTGTCGGATAAAGCCTTCGAGCACTACTGGATTGGAGTCTGCGTAAACGATGGATGATAAAAAAAGCAGTCCAGTTATTATAAGTGTCTTCATTTTATTCCTCGCCTTTTTCTAGTTCACAGCTAATTGCATATTGAACTCCGCTGTAAGATCCTGAAATTTTTCCAGAGTTTGTAACAACACCAGCACTTCGAGAGGAAGTATTGCTTAAGGAGACTCGTCCACTCTCAACACCTCTTTGGACAAAAATAAATTCCGAACGAGCTTCTATCTTAGTGTTATCAGCATCAAATCCATCGCTGTTTTTTACGCAAATATCCAACCAAGTATTTTTAGAAGTCTTCATAAGCAAATCATCAGCTTCCTCTGTACTCATAAAAATATTTTTTGCCATGACCAAACTCAAACAAGCCGAATAGATATTTCCTGCAGTCTTTTGATAAGCCTTTTTTGAAAAGGAAATACTTTTACTGTTAAGTTCATTTTGCACACTCATTCTTTGTTCGACAGGAATATCGGCTGTCCATGTGTGCGAAAAGGTCGCGATGGCAGTTCCTATATTCTGGTAATTAACTGATCCCTGATCATTCTTCAGCAAGACCTGGCAGTTTTGCTTTTCAACAGACAGGATGTCCTTTACATACTCCGTTGCACCTGATGCTTGTGCCGTCATTAAAGCACCTACTAAAACACTGTTCTTTAAACCCTTTGAAATTTTCATTTTCTTTCTCCTTTTTAGTTTTAAACATTTCGCTTCAAAAGGAATATATCGCATCGCATTATTAAAGTAATTGCCAATATTCATAATAATATGATAATATATTAAGTAATTACTTAATATTTAATTAAGGAATATCTATGGCCTATGTATTTGAATTTACAAACTATAAAGAGTTTCTTCGCGCCAGCCTGCCCGTTCAGGGGCCCTCACGCGGTGGACGAACTCGCCTGGCTGACTTCCTTAACTGTAAGCTAGGATTTATATCTCAGGTGCTCAGTGGAAGCGCTGATTTTAGTTTTGAGCACGGAATTTTAATTAGTGAATTTTTACACTTAAACAGCGAAGAAGAAGAATTTTTTTTACTGCTCATGCAAAAAGATCGTGCGGGATCTGTTAAACTTCAAACATTCTTTCAAAATAAAATAACTTTGATTTTAAATCAGCGAAAAGAAATCCAGAGTCGAATTCAGAAAACCAAAGAACTCACAGAAGAACAAAAAAATACTTACTATAGTCGTTGGACTTATAATGGCATTCACATGTGCACACTGGTGCCCCATCTAAGAAAGCCCGCTCAAATGTCAGAATATTTGGGAATTCCTTTGGTCGAAGTGACTGAGATTCTTTCTGACTTAGAAAAATTCAGTCTTGTTCAACGAAAAGGATCAGAATTTCACCCCACCTCCAAAAGACTTCATCTTGGAGAAAAATCATTGAGCTTACGCTCTCATCATATTAACTGGCGCATGGAAGCAATAAGATCGCTTGATCGCAAAAGTCCCGAAAAATTAAATTATTCATCTGTAATGAGCATTTCCCATTCTGCTGCGGAAAAAATTCAATCTTTGCTTTTAAAACTCATTGAAAATTCAGAGCCCATTATTTCAGAAGCGAAAGATGAAGCCGTTTTCGTGCTTACTTTGGATTTATTTGAACTCGGTTATAAAAAATAGTAATATGCTGTAGCTCGACATTATGGATCCCGAGAAAACGTGACAGCTGTGCTATGCAGATATTTATCCAAAGTGGATTAGGTAATTTCTATTATGATCGTGTCGCAGTTGGTGATTCGCGCATTGGGTTAGTGGGAGATTCTCCTCAGCCTGCCCCAGCGAGTCGCCCATGTGCACCAGCAAATTTTAAGGTGGGCCATTAAGCGAGAAGAGCCGAAGAGAACCGGACAAACAGGACCTGGTACCTTAGTTTAATTACACGCAAAGGATATTAATGATATGGCCATGACCTTCATTATCAGTTTTAGAAATGGTTTGAGCGGATTTTAAATTCTGAAAATCAGCTGCTGTCAATGTGAAAGTGTGACTATGCCCTCCACCCAACAACGCATAGTCTCCAGCTAAAGCTTGAGTAATTTCATTAACTGTTAAATTGCTTACCGTGTGTGAATGGCCTGGGTTTGTATAAGTGATCCCCCCACCATTCGCGCAAGAAGGGTTTCCTTGTTGATTATTATTGTTCTGAGCCTGCGTATTAGGAGTATCTGATCCACTGCCAGAACATCGAGTAAAAACTAAAACTGATCCAATTAAACCTGTGGACTTTACAATAAACTCTCTTCTTTTCATGTCTCATCCCTTTATAAAAATTAATATTCTCCATCCAAGTTGATAGCAGATCTATCATTTCTGATTATTAAATAATTTGAGCCTATCCTCACACTGCTACTACTCCTGAAATCAATTTAAAACAAACTCATTTTTAATTTCACTAAAGAATGCAGTCACTGATGACTTCAATGGACGAGTTAACTACAGTTCCTGCCGAGCCAACAAGGTTAATGGGCATTAGAAATTCCCACAACAGGCAGGGAAATTTGCAATGGGGCAAGGGACATCAAAGCGGTAGTCCAGCAACCGGAACTTGCCATATCATTTACAATAAAGTCTTTTTCTAAATTTTTACATTCTGGAGTTTTTTCCATTGGAATTTCAAATTTAAATCGAGAAAAACTGGTTTGGTTTGGCAGTGACGATATTTCACTGATATGAGATTGAATGTCTTTGTTCTGGTCAGCAAGTTTTGTGTGTTGGTACAACTTAGAGGAACATATTTTTAGAGACTGTCTCAAACCTAAAATAGTACTAGCAGATAAAGTTCCCCAAGTTGTTAGCTGGGCTTTGCTCAAGCCGCCAAGCTTTCCAAGAGTCGCGAGGCGGTAAATTTTTGCTATCAGTCCAGCAAAGCCAAAGGACAAAAGGGCAAACTCTGTGAGCTCGCCGCCGGGGCTTGGTTCAAAGTGATTGAGCAAACACTTTGTTCCCATGGAAAGTTGAGGCTCATTGTATAGTTTTTTTTTAAAACTTTCAGGATCATTAAGATCTTCATCAGTAAATTCTAGGCTATCCATTTGTTTTAAACTCGTAAGGGTTTGATAAACAGTTTTATCGTCAAACATATAATTTTTTGTGGTTGAATCTAAATCATAGATCTCATTTTTTTTCTGCGATATCAGTTTTCGATTGGCCCGATTTCTCTCCTCAATGATTTCAGTAAATTTTCCTTTCACCTGATGATCTAAGTTCAGTCTAAGGCGAAGGCCATTGCGTGTTTCATCCGGCCTGACAAAGGATGAGGGATCTTCAGGGTCCATCTTTGCGTTGAGGAGTTCGCTGTTTGTCAAAGCTTTGTCCGTATTTATATTAATTAATAAGCCCCTATTTTTTTCGATAAAATTAAAAAAATCGGAACCACCAACAGCAGGAAGCGCATATTCAAAAAGTTTATCGGCTGCTGAAAGAGCTGCCATAGATTCTTCATTTCCACATAATTCTTGCCATGTGAGTTCAGCTTTTTCATTTTCACTCAATGTTTTTGAATTGGGATTTATTCTTGCCCTGAAATTGGGATTTAATCGCGCGCCAAGTCTTTCATTCGTATTAAGTTTAATTTCTTCGCACTTTGATAAAATGAGTTGTGCTTTTTTTCGACCTGCCCAAGCGGTGGCGAGCAATCCGATCCATTGATCAAATAAAGCTCTATCATTCATTATGGCATTCAGACGTTGACTAATGCACTTATTTTTTTGAATTTGTAAAGCAGCGCTTTTTTGAAAGATTGACCATTCAAAAATTTTTTCATTTGACCTGTAAAGATCCTTGAAAGGATATTTACAGGAATTATCTAACTGTTTAAGTTCATCGTCAGGAACAGTGCGACAGAGTCTATTACTACTTATTCCTATGTAGGTCTTAACAAAGGGATCATTTTCTGCGTAAGACCTTTCTGGCAGTAGGAAAGAAAGTATTATCAAAGATAATAATGTGAAATCGATTATAAATCGCATATGATTATATCGGAAATTTAAATCTTAATTTGAGAAGAATACGAGCAAGTAGAATCGAAGCTATTTTTTTCTGTCTCAATTTGAGAAGATGAATGACGAATTACGCTCAACACGATATCGGTTGTAAACAAGTTTGTGTTTCAAATTTTTCGATCCTACCCTCGAATATTGAAAATAAACAGCCCTATCATCTCAAGTTGAGAATAATAAAAATTAAATTCAATATATCTGATTTGCCCCCATTGGCACAGGCCTTGAACACTTTAATGGAGTAAGAAGAATATTTTTAATAATAAGTAAGGAGATTTTATGAAGAACGCTATAAAAACAATGATCCTATTATTGGGGTTTCTATTCGTCGACGAACAATTTGCCTCAGCAGCTGGCGCCAAAGAGGCCAAAGAGATTATCGAGATTAGCCTCATCGCCTAACATTCCACCATTAACTACTATCGTAATATTTTTAGAACCTCCACCACCAAGCCCGAACTCTCCCGCGCGATCCAATGGAATTACTGCTTCCGCTTGCCCTGCTTCTCCGATTGTTGCTTGCACTCCACCAGGACGAGGCATAACTATTCCACCTTCTGCTAACTGGATACCCGAAATCTGTGCTGCTTGTGCGGCCATTGCAGCTCCGACTGCCGCAGCTAAACCAAAGTTAAATGGAGGTGGAGCCGCAGCCAGTGCTCTGCCAATCGCAACAGGAGTGTCGATTGCAATTTGTGCTAAAGCAGCGGCTTTACCGATAAGCACCAAATGTGAATTATTTGAGCTTTGCAAGGTGGCGATTGTGTTTAGAGTAGCTGCTCTATTTTGCTCACGTAATTTATCTTGTTGAAGCTGAAACTCAGTCTTCTTTTTTTCGTCCAGTTCTTCCTTAAGGTCTGCGACTTTACGAAGTCCCTCTAATTTCTTGATTTTATTTGTTTCGTTGTCAGCTTGCTTTTGAAAGAATGCTATTTGAGATTCGATTCTCTTTTGCTCTGCTGCATTTAAAAGCGTTTCTCTTGCAAGCGTATCCTGTTCTAAAAGAGCCAACGATGCTTCTCGATCTGCTGCGATAAGTTCGTTTTTTAATGCTTGAGTTTCTGAAAGCTTTTGAAGGTCTGCAATTTGTTCTTGAGCCGCGAACTCAGCAGAAACCTTGGCCTTGTTTTCATAGCTTTTAGATAAATTCTCTAATTCCTTTTGTTGATTTTGCTCTTGCGTTTGTGCGAATGATTCATTTAAAGAAATGATTTTTGCGTCATATTCTTTCTGAATTCTTTCTCGTTCTTTTCCGATTTCAGTAAATCCATCAACTAGACTTTGTTTGGCTCTAGAAAATTCCCCATCTATAAGCTGGCTCATTGATTCCGCAAGAGTACCTAAGACACCGCCAATCGTAGTTCCTAGACTGTTGAAGGCAAATATCACTGACGTTGCAATCGTCGTTAAAAACTGAAGACTCCCTACTATAATTGAAATAGCACTTGTTGAATTGGTTGCATCCTGAGCCATTGTTGTAAATGACCTGGCAACTAAACTTATAACAGGCGCTAACCTACCACCGAGTTCTTCGCCGATATCGGATAAAGCGTTTTCTAATTGCTTAAGACTACCGAGTCCATCTGCGGCAGCTTCGGCTTGTCCACCGAATTTTTGACTTAATCCTTGAACAACTTCTGCCATCTTCTCTGTTTGTCCAGCATTTTTACTTACTTCAATTCCGTATCTTCCAAGCGCATTCGTAGATGTGCCGATGCTTTTTCCAACAACTTCTGCAGCGGAAGCGAGGTCCATTTTTTGAGCAGCTGCAAAATCTAGGATGGCTAGAGTAAGTTCTTTAGTAACTCTTTGTTGACCAATTTGTTGTTGAACTGCAGCTTGTGCGGCGATTATTTGTTCGTCACCAAATGTAGAAAGCTTTTGAAGAGCAGATGCTTGGTCTAGGTAATCTTTTTTAAGCTCTTGAGAGTAGATACCATTATTAATCATGGCCTGAGTTAAGGCGTTAGTTGCCTCCTCTTGCTCTTTAAACATTTGTACTGGTTTAATTAAAGCTTGCCCTAAACTTTTAGCGATACCAATTATATCGCCAAGAGTAATGGTGATTTTAGACAGGGCCTCTTCGCCCGCCGTCTTAATCTTAAGTAGTAATGTTGCTTCTTCGTTCCTACCCACTAGCTTCTAACCCTGCCTTTGTTTCCTGCTTTTTCTTGAGCTTTTCTCTCTGCTGTCAATCCAGTTACGCACACCAATAAATTAAACTGATAATTAACTAAATCGTCTTCCATCAGATTGCTCGGTTTAATACCGTATCTTCTGGCTATAACATCGAGTTCTTCTAGTTTTGCTTTGCTAAGAGTAGTTGATTGATTTTTTTTTTACCGTAAGTTAAAGTCATAATTTCCGAGTATATTTCATTTACTAAATCCCAATCATAAAACAACTTCTCAACAAAGACCCCTTCACCACCTTCTTTTAATGAAATTTTAGGTTTCACAATTCCTGAAATTAACACCTGAGAAAAGTGTTCTCGTATTTTCTTCTCTGACACATCATCTGGCTTTACCGAGTTGCCTGATTTGTATGTGTCATAAAATTGAGTCATGACCTTTGAACCATTTAGATGATCAAGGACGTTAATTTTTTTTATGGTAAATTTAACGCCCTTAACTTTAATCACCTTTGTCTGATCCAATATGTCTTCAATCTTTTTGCCAAAAAGCCAACTAAGCATATGAGCTCGTATCATTTGTAACTTGCGCTCTTACCGCATAACCACCGGAAGTAGGGTCTCTCAATACTGCAAAAGTAATTTCTGATGTAAGAACTTCATTGGGACCACCAATTTCAGGATCGCCGGCATCCTTTATAATTAAGTAAGGCATATTTACTTTTAAGCCCTGTCGGATAATTGAAGTCGTTAATGTATCTCCAAGGAATTCGAACTCTCCAACCAAACGAGTTCCTGCCATCATGGCGTCAAACGCTGTCGTCGTATCAAATCTCATTGTGCAACTAAATTCAAATTGTGATAAACCTGCAGGAAGAACCTGCAAGGTATCACTTCCTATTCGTCTTGCTGATGAATCCGATTTCAGATTATTTGCAACTTTTAGCTCAAAACTTTGAACATGCCAAAACGAAGTAGTCGTAAGTGCTGCAGTTGAAGCTTCTACTGACAACCTACCACTAACAAAACTTAATGGAATTTGACTGGTTGTATTTAAACTTGCCGAAACATCGTTACTAGTAATGGACACGTCTTTCCCGACTAATGAAACATTGGCCATTAGTGGCTCATCAATTTCTGCAGAAAAAGAGAATTCATTTACTCTTAGTCCAGAGTATTGAAATATTTTGGAACTAGCAGAGTCACCTTTTCGCATGTTAATCGATAAGCTCGAATAAGTTTGATCAAAATTTGCCACATTAATAATATGAGAAAACGCTGCGCCTCCCGCCGTCTCGCCCGTTGCCGTTGCGCTAGTTACCGGACCGCCTCCAAAGGCATTTTGCAAAAGGTAGTTACTTGCCGCATTTCGTGGCGACCAGACAAATTCAATCTCGCCTTCAATTGTTTTTCCCAACTGAATAAAATTAGAATTCGTTCTAGAAGTTTGAATCTCTTCTAAAATTTTAGTGTCTTTAATTGCTTTTAAAGATGCTGATATGACATTAAGTCCTGCTGTGCCAGTTACGTATGTTCCGTAAGTTACTTCCCTTCCTATAGATTGCGCGGTAATAAGTCGTTTATCCATTACTCTCCCTTAATAAAAAACTTCTGCTTCTAACTCTAGAATCCCTATTCATGTCTTGTTGTGCTCTGCGCTCAGTTAAAAACTCAGGCATGGCGATACATCCAAGCTTGTCTGCAGTTCCTGGAAGAACCGTGGAACGAATAAAAACTACACCTGTATGTGATTTAGCGAGGCGAACCATATCGTTCAGTACACCCTGATCCTGGCCGTTAGCGCATGAAAGAACGGGAACAGACACAAATATGGCGTCACAGTCCACTAGCGGGTCGTTAAAATTCTTATTTGGATCCAAACACCTTAACTCATGAGTCGTGTTTTCAGAGAACCATGTTTTAAGAGCCCCGCCGACTACACCGACCCCTATTAGGCCTATACTCCATTTACAATTTGCATAGAGTCGCCCATTTTGGCTTCGCTCTTGCCTGATTCTTTTCTGGTGATCTGTCCTACATTTTGGCGGTATGTTTTCTTCATTTCATTTCTCCTTGTTTGGTTATTTACATTCCATAATTAATTCTAAAAGTTTGTCGGCATACATTTCAAATGCTGCTGACTTTGCTGCTGACTTTGCTGACTCTGCTGACCATGCTGCTGACCATGCTGCTGACTCTGCTGACTCTGCTGCTGACCATGCTGCTGACTCTGCTGCTGACTTTGCTGACTCTGCTGCTGACTTTGCTGCTGTTAAGTCTAATCCGTTTTCGTGGCATCTTATCATTTCGATAACTGCAGATTCAGTCTGATCTATTGCATTTTTAACATCTGAAAATTTGTCTTGGTCGTACTTTGCATTTCGAATACTTGCCAAAGAGTTTTTAAGAATAAAAATTAGAAATGGAGTCTTAACTTTATCTAAATCAGAACCATCATTTATTGCTTCTGCAAATTCGACTGGCCACAGTTTAGACCTTTCAAGCGAAACTCCTTCAAAAATAGCGTCGTTAAGTCTTGCCATCCATTCAGGAATTCCTAAATGATTTTCAAATTCCTTATGCTCATTAAATTCTAATGAAATTCCTTTAAGCTTTGCGACTGACTTAAGTGCACAGCCGACAGAGCATGCTTGATCTCCATCGTCATAAGTTCCTTTAAGGAAATTATCTGCTGCTTGATGCATCTTCATCTCGCTCACGAAATCTTCCTTTGAAATACCTTTTGTGTATGCTTCCATCACGCCCCCTCGTTGTTTTTGTTTTTAATCACTGCTTCCTCGAGCGACTTCGCGCCGAGGTTTTTTAAAACATTATTTAATCCATCTTCTGAAATCTTTTCGTTGAGCTGATCATTAAGCTGCAACATTGCTCTGGTATCTTCCGCGCGCTTCTTAGCTATTCGCTCACCTCGAGCCGCATCGTCGATGTCGAGTCTGGGATTTGATGAAAGAATCATTCGATTGACTAAAGCCTTCCACCATCTCACATCCATGTCCTTGATGTAGTTAGCGATAGCTTCTTCTTTAAATTTGCTATTGAAGTTTTGTGGAAATACATCTTCGAGTTTTTTATATTCACGCTTGAATTCGAGTTCTGTCATTTGATCCACCAGCTTTCATCTCTTTCAGGCAAAGTTCCGATTGGTGAGCAATGTTCTAGATCTTGTTTTTCAAATTGAAATCCAGCGGACATTTTCTCATCCCAATAGCTGTCGAATGTTGCAGCTTGAGCAATTGCTTTAAGTCGCCCTGCGAGGACCATTGCATTTTTGTAGGAACGGTTTTCTGGTTTATTAAATTCGTCAACAAGTGTAAACACCCGCTCGGATAAGCCTTGTCGTTTCAAACGCTCACCGCATTTTTTTAAATCTTTCCAATCTTTCAATGATTGAATGCTCACGCCCCCTCCTCTTTGCCGAAGATTGAGGATAGGTCGGCGCCTTCTCGTTTATTAACATCATCGAACACAGATGGATCTGGTTTGATCCATTCGCGCCATGGTTTGATTTCTTTGGACTTAGGGCCCACGAATACGTCAAATTGCTGTGCTTGTCGCCAGCCCCTATTTTTTGGAAGGTTTAAGAATCGAATCAAATTATCAGTCGCGACCATAAAATCTAAGAGATCTTGTCGAGAAAGATTTTGTTCACGAAGTCGTTTAAATCCTTCGGCCTTACCTATTTTGTTTGGATACGCTGCGAAAAGAATTTCAAAATCTAAACGCTCTTCTTTTTCTTTATCCTTATCTTTATCCAAGTCTTTATCTTTATCTTTATCCTTTTCCTTAGCACCTTCTAAGGGGCTTAATAGGTCCTTATTTTTTGAGAGTTTATCAATTCTTGAAAGAACAGATTGGTGAACTCGGTTGGCTGGATTCAAAGAACCGTACTGAAATTCGATGAACGAAGGGATAAGAATTTTGTTCTCATGCTTCTCAATTTTATCGCCGAGACTTTTAAATATTTCCTCGAGGGTCACTTTTTGGCCAAGTTGGAAAGATAGAAGGCCTATGTTGATGTCCCAGACCCCAGCGTGATCGCAATTATCACAAAGATATATCCAGACCAATTTCATCTTTAATGAAAGATCAAAAAAGCTTTCCTTTGCCCATTTCGATGTATCAGTAAAACGCTTCGCCATGCTCCGCCCCCAGGATGAAATCTTTGATGAAAAATTGTGTGATGATTATCGATGAAAGAATTGAACGAGTGTGTGTCACCCGTGTGTCACATAGGGCTCTTACGCCCTCTTTTTCACTACTTTGGTCTGGTTTTGATGATTGATGATAATATGAACTAAGTACGTGAAATCTTTGAAGTGGTGCTCGAGGCCGGACTTGAACCGGCACGGCCGATATTATCGAACCCCAGGATTTTAAGTCCTGTGCGTCTACCAGTTTCGCCACTCGAGCATTTTTAGCAGTTGAACTAAAGACAAGAACCAACGAAAAAATCATTTTTTTATTGAAATGTCACGAATCAACTCTGGAAATTGAATTGACGACCTGGGCCAAAAGGCCGAGATTTTTGACTCTAATTCGGATTCAAGGTTGAAATAATTCGTGAAATATTTCTTGCAACAACACCTCAAACTTCTTCGCCAACTCCTTATCCCAATCTTTTTTCTTACCCTATTTTCCGGGACAATTGATCAAATCATTACATTAGCCCTAGAAGACGAGCTCAGAAGTCCTGAAGGTGTCACCGCAAAAATTTGGTATCTGGCTTCAGGTTCTTTAGCTAACTCTTTAATTTTTCCGTGGATTGCAAATTTATTACTGCTCTTTTCTTGGAAACGACAAAATACTCAGACAGACAGCTCATGGTTGCTTTCCTACTCTGAATTCGCCGAAAAATTTGCTTCTCAAAGTTTAATTGAAACATTACGAGCTTGGGGAAAGTGCATCGTCTATTCCTTGCTCCTCATTATTCCCGGTCTTTGGAAATTTCTTGAGTACAGTTTCATTCCCTGGATAGTTTGTCTTCATCCGTCCTATGACAAAGGCGAAATTGATGCCTTGCAAACTTCCACCCGCTTTTTTCGCAAAGTTTGGGTGAAAATGTTTTTTTTAATGCTTCTCTTTGTCGCCATCATTCCTTTAGTCATGACCAGCTTGTTTGAGCAATATCGCTTGATATGGATCACTCCACTACCCGCTTTGGGCTTGCATTTCATTGATACCTTAATTCATATTCTATTCTTTCAGTGTATAACGCTGATATTTTTTAGACTACTTAGAGCGGAGGACTTGCATGAGTCTCATTTTTAGTTGGCAAGATATTAAAAACCGCGGTCATGGTTTGACTTTTGATGATGTCCTGATTGTTCCAGCAAAATCAGATGTGCGTTCCCGCCGAGATCCTTCTTTAAGTTCTCAATTGACCAAAACCAGAAGAATGGACACGCCTATTATTTCAGCAAATATGGATACGGTGACCGAAGCTGATATGGCCATTGCTATGAACAAACTTGGCGGAGTGGGCATTCTTCATCGCTTTTTATCCATTGAGGATCAAAGCTTTCAAGTTCGAAAAGTCAAAGACAGCGGCGCTCAAATTATCGCCGCCAGTGTTGGCGTGAATGACGATTTTAAACAAAGGGCTCAAGCCTTGGTCCAAGCCGGAGTTAATCTCTTAACCATCGACATTGCTCATGGTCATTCCGTGCAAATGGTTGAGACAATCAAGCTCCTCAAAGATCAATTCCCGCAGGTTGAACTGATTGTCGGAAATTTAGCGACACCAGAAGCCGTCCGGGATCTGGCCGAGGCTGGCGCTGATGCTTTAAAAGTTGGCATCGGACCTGGCTCTATGTGCACAACACGGATTATTACCGGCTGCGGAGTTCCCCAACTCTCGGCCATTGCCTTGTGCGCAGAAATTGCTCAAACTTACGGCGTTCCTATCATCGCTGATGGCGGAATTAAAACTTCAGGCGATGTTGTTAAAGCCTTTGCTGCCGGAGCAAGCTCGGTCATGTTGGGAAGCATGCTCGCGGGCACCATTGAAACTCCTGGCGAAATTAAAAATGGTAAAAAACATTATCGCGGAATGGCCTCAAAATCCGCCCAAGTTTCATGGCGAGGCGGCGTTCCCGAAGGCATGGCTCCCGAGGGAGAATCCACTCAAGTTAGTGTTAAGGGCCATGTTCAGGACGTGTTACTCGAGATCCTCGGCGGAATCCGCAGTGGCATGAGCTATATCAACGCTACGACAATTGAAGACATCCGCGAAAAAGCTCACTTCATTGAAATGTCTTCTAATGGAGCTCACGAATCCCGAGCTCATGGTCTAACTAAATAAATGGTGCGCCCATGAGTTCTGATAATTCCCCGATTGGAGTCTTTGATTCTGGCTTAGGCGGATTGAGTGTACTTAAGGTGCTAGCCAAGCGTTTTCCTTCGGAAGAATTTCTTTATCTGGGCGATACCGCGCGATTGCCCTATGGTTCTAAATCCCCCGAAACAATTCAACAGTACACTGTGCAAAACTTAAAATGGTTGGCCAGTCGCAACTGCAAAGTTTTAATTATTGCCTGCAATACAGCTTCGAGCCACTTTCATAAAAATGAATTTCAAGGCATTCCCGTTTATGATGTTATTGCTCCTGGCAGTAAAATGGCTTTGCAAACGTCGAAAACAAAAGTCATCGGAGTCTTGGGGACAAGGGCGACAATTCAAAGTCAAAGTTATGTAAAAAAAATCCATGAATATGATCCGAAGGCAAAGGTCATCGTGCAATCCTGTCCCATGTTTGTTCCGCTTGTTGAAGAAGATTGGAATGATGACCCGATCACAAATCTGATTGTGTTTCGCTACATTCAATCCTTACGAAATCAGGACGACGACGAGATGATGGACAGTCTTGTTTTAGGCTGTACCCATTATCCATTTTTACGAGAATCCATTCAAAAAGCCGTGGGACAAAATATTCAATTGATTGAGTCTGGCGAGGCTCTGGCGGCAAAACTAAATGAAGATATTAAAAATAACCGGTGGAAAATAAATCCACAATCTGGAGGCGAGGAAAAGCAAGCCCTGATTCGCTTAGCCAGTACGGATCGTTCCGATTTTTTTGAAAATCTTGCAAGGAAATTATTATCCCCTTTTGCTCCGCAAGAATTTGAACTTGTGAATTTATAAACAAATTTCGATAGGCTTCACTTGCAAATTATAATCGGAAGCCATACTTACACCGTAGGCCCCGACATCAGCGACACAGAGAATATCATTTTGCTGACAGGTTTTGAGTTTTCTATTTTTAGCTAAAAAATCCGAGCTTTCACAAATTGGGCCGACCACATCATAGATTTTATTTTCTGCTTTGGGGTTTTCCATAAGAGGAAAAATCTGATGGTAAGCTTCGTACAGAGCTGGACGAATCAGATGAGTCATTCCTGCATTCACAACCAAGAAGTTTTTTTTCGTCGTTTCTTTGACATATTGAATTTCAGTGAGCATAACCCCAGCGTGGGCCACAATCCAGCGCCCGGGCTCGGTTTGAATTTCAAAATCTTTTTCTGCAAGTAAGTCTTGCAGCTCATTTTGTGAAGTCTTGATGTACTTATCAAGAACATTGTCTTCCTCGGCGAAATTATGGGCCTCATAAAAAATACCTAAACCACCACCGACATCAAGTCTTTTCAGCAAGGTAAATTCTTTACGTAAGTCTTTAAAAAACTTTTTTGTTAACTTTAAGGCGTCTTGAAAGCCAGAAAATTCCAGCATCTGCGAACCTAAATGAAGACTGAGTCCGACTAAACGCAATCGTGGATTTTTAAGCAAAATTTCTCGCAGTTGCGGCCAAACCGAAAATTCCAAACCAAATTTATTTTCTCCAAGTCCGGTGGCGATGTAAGGATGAGTTGCAATATCAATATCCGGATTCACACGAATCGCAATATTCACTTCTTTTTGTAAACGATTGGCAATTTCCGCAATTCGCAACAATTCTGGAATGCTTTCGACATTGATTTGATAAACTGGAATTTTTATCGCTAGCTCAATCTCTTCACGACTTTTTCCCACGCCGCTGAAAACCAGATCTTTGCCGACAAATCCACAGCTTATGGCTCGATTGATTTCACCTGCGGAAACGACATCAATTCCCGATCCTAAATTTTTAAATGTTTTTAAAACTTCTGGATGGGAATTTGCTTTCATCGCATAATAAATATTATTTTGCGAGCTCACAGCGTTCCATGCGGACTTCATTTGAAGATAGCGAGACTCAATTCCTTTTAGATCGTATAAAAAGACTGGTGCCTTTCTTGCGAGCTCACTCCATGCTGATAAATCATGAGATCCTCCCCAATGGAGCTTTTGATTCACGTAATGCAAGGTATTTGTTCTTGTTTGAGTCATTTGTCTCAGATATCCTACTCTTGCTTTAAAGGAAATGACAACGATGAAGACGAGTCTCTTTAGCACAACCAGCCGCGGACTTCCCATTTTGGGCTATTTTTTCGAGAATAAAGGCCCAGAAATTTTAATTCTGGGTGGAGTTCACGGCGATGAACCCGAAGGCGTCACCGCGGCCTGGGGTTTACTCAAAATTTTGATGCAGAATTTTAACTATAAATTGAATTTAACCTTAGTTCCTGAATTTAATCTGGATGGAATCATCGACAAGACAAGAATGAACGCCAATGGTGTGGATCTGAATCGCAATCTTCCCACCAAGGATTGGTCGCCTGAAGCGAAAACAGTACGTTACAATCCGGGACCAAAGCCACTCAGTGAACCCGAAAACCAGGGCCTTGTTCAATTTCTACAATCCCGGAATGTGAAAATGATCACCAGCCTTCACTCGTGGGAACCAATGATTAATGTCAATGGCCCTTGCCTGGAAGAAGCGCAAGTTCTTTCCAATATTACCGGATATAAAATTGACACAGATATTGGATATCCTACACCGGGCTCGCTTGGTACATACGCAGGGCTGGAAAAAAACTTACCGACAATCACCTATGAAATTCAACGCGACATGAATTTAAAAGAAGTGGTAGAAACTCATGTTCCTGCATTACTTGAAATGTTGAAAGTGTGTGAGGCAAAATATGCCCCTTGAAGCTTCGATTATAAAACTTGATCATGATCTTCAAAATGGAAAAAAAATTGAGGATCTCACCTTATTAGAAACCAAAGCTGTTCTAGAGGTGATTCAAAAACTAGATTGCGGAAAACTAAGAGTCGCCTCGAAGGTTTCTGATCAATGGCAAACTCATGAATGGATAAAAAAAGCGATTTTGCTTTATTTCCAAATACAAAAAATGTCGCTGATGCACGCTGGTGATTTTGTATTCTGGGATAAAATTCCAACAAAAGTATGGACCGGCAAAGAAGGCGTGCGCGTCGTTCCACCGGCCTTTGTGCGCCAAGGTTCTTTTATCGAATCCGGCGCCATCTTGATGCCTTCCTATGTTAACATCGGCGCTTACGTTGGTGCCAACACCATGGTGGACACTTGGGCCACCGTTGGCTCTTGCGCGCAAATTGGAAAAAATGTTCATCTTTCAGGGGGCGTGGGAATTGGCGGAGTTTTAGAACCAGTCCAAGCTCAACCCGTAATCATCGAAGATAATGCCTTCATTGGCTCACGTTGTATCGTCGTCGAAGGAGTTCACCTAGAAGAAGGCGTGGTCCTTGGTGCTGGCGTAATTTTGACTTCAAGTACAAAAATTATCGATGTCACTGGCTCTACTCCGGTCGAGAAAAAAGGCCATGTTCCAAAAAATAGTGTTGTTATTCCCGGAACTCAAAATAAAAAATTTCCTGCCGGTGAATACGGCGTACCTTGTGCTTTGATCATTGGGCAAAGAAAAGAATCTACGGATTTAAAGACATCGCTGACTCAGGCGCTGCGAGATTATCAGATTTCAGTTTAACCAATAATTTTTATTTATAAGTTTTGAATTGTACTCACTACAAATTTGCTATTCCAACATTGAACTTTGCCTTTTGAATCGATAGCACAGCTATTCGTAATTTGACGGACTCCATTAATGCCGGCAAGTTCTGTTATAGCTTTATCAGTATGGTTCCAACATTTGACGGTATCTTGTGCGGTAATAGCGCAGCCATTAATTTCACCATTTGCAATAAATTTAATATTTGAAAGACCTTGGATATTTGCGGGACCTATTGACTGATTAGTGGTGTATGACTGCCCCCAACACTTTACGTCACCAAGAGTAGTTAATGCACATGTCCGTAAATACGCTGCGGCTGAAACTTGCTTGATATTTGTTAAATTAAAAGGATTAACTAGCGCAAGAGAACTGCCACCATATCCACCGCCTCCAACTCCTCCGCCGAGCTGTCCTAAAGCATTATGCCCCCAGCACCTTATAGTATCTTGAGTGTTTAAAGCACACGAAAAAAATCCGCCTAAAGAAATATTTTTTACATCTGAAAGGTTGGGCACATCAATCGCTTTAGATGAAAAGGCTGCTCCTCCACCGTAATTTAACGGATTGGTTTTAGAATATTCAGTAGATATAACTCCCAACTGGTAAGGCCCATTAAAACCCCAGCATTTAACAGCTCCTGAAAACGTAAGCGCGCAGGTGTGACTATAACCCGAGGAAATAGATTTTACGTTTGTTACTCCGATTACGTCTACCGGGGCAGAGGAATTGGAAGTTGTGCCGTTACCCAGTTCTCCATAAGGGTTCTGTCCCCAGCATTTTACAGTATCTTGTGCCGTGATCGCACACATATGTGACTTTCCTAGACTAAGAGATTTAACTCCTGATAAACCTACCAGATCTGTCGAAACGCTAAAACTACCGTCCCAACATTTAACGGTTCCTGTTGCTGTAATAATACAGGAATACATATTATTTGAGGCAATTCCTTTAGGGAAAAACAGATCCTGATTTGGTTGAATTTGCCCAATCGCATTTGCAGATTCTTTTATTTCTGCCATTGTAGCCGTTACCTTGAGATTGAAATCTTTATTATTTGATAAAAGAGAGTTGTTCAAAGTCCTAACTGAAATTTTTGTATTCAAACTACCGGCACTAATAATTACTGAGCCTTTATTTTCAGTGTAATCAACGGACTTTACAGCAGTATGGTCTATAGTTTCATACTCTATAATTACATTTTGAGTCTTAACAGAACTTATTTTTACTTCAAATTCGAGGTTGGTTCCTTGTTTGACAGTGGCATTAGTAACCATGAGTCCAATCGTGGGTGTTGGTACAATTGGTGGTAGTTCCGAACTTGGTGGTGGTTCTGAATTTGCTGGGGGATCAGAAAGCTGTCCATTTGTTGAATTATTAATTGGTTGCGTACTTGAAGCTGAAATAGTTTGGAAATCTTTATTGGAACAGTTTTGATAAAAAAGAATGATCAACAAAATAAATATTGAAGAAAAATATCTTTTTTTTGAAGGAGATTTTTTGAAAGCATCTAATTTTGAGACAATTTTATAATAAATAATTCCCCCCTTGCGCTATTACGCTTTGGATAAATATTAAGCTAACCGAAGATACCACTTAAAACTGTACTGTTGCCATTAAATGATGCCCCAGGCACGCCCATCGCTCTCATTATGCTGTAATAGAGATTTCCGATGTCGGTTTTCATCGGGAAAACAAGATGCTTTCCTTGGTTCATACCATATCTTTTTCCACCAGCCAGAAGTGTAGGTAAGTTATGAGTGCTGTGATGATAGGGGTTTGAATGGCATGAGCCCGACAAAATAAGAGTATTATCCAATGGAGTAAAACCATTAGGCTCGACGGGCATTGAATCCAAAGTTTGGATAAGCCGCTTAGTAAAGGACATGCAAAACTGAGTGTACGCGATATGCTCCTCGATGGCCTGAACATTGCTGCTTCCATTTTCCATATGAGTGATATCGTTGTGAGTAGCCTGAGTTAAATTATGATAAACTGCCTTTTTACCATTGATACCAATATAATTTGACAGATATGAAACACTACTGCCAATGCGGCCATCACCCGTGGCGTCGGAGTCTAACATCAAAGAAGCAATTGGCATTGTTCCTGATGCAACGGCTAATGCGACCACATCCACCATCATATTAAGAGTTGTAACGTAATCAAGAGCGCCACCTGGAGTTGGCACGGGAGCTTTAGGACAAGATTTTGTACTTGTGCCACCACCAGTAGTAACAGGTGTTAGTTTTACCTCAAGATCACGGATATATTGTAAATAGGAATCAAATCTGGCTTTATCTGCTGAGCTTAGTTTAGTTTTTAAATTTGGAATACTATTGATAACATAATCCAGAATACTCTTTGGACGAGGATCTACTTGAGGCGTAGTCGTCGTTGTTGTTGGTTTGCAACTTCCAAAAAGCGAGTTAAACGCATTCATTGGGTTTGCAATCCTTGGCAAGATAGTACTGCCGCTTGCTGCCAATTTGGAGTTAGAAGAAATAGCTCCCAGGTGTCCGCCCATCTGAGGTTCACTGCCATTTCGAGTAGATAAATTTAGCGCCAAGCTAGAACCAGGGGTAATTCCAATATAATTTGCAATCACCTGGTCAATAGAATCAGGAGGCTTTTCATTTGCCGCTGTTTTGCCACCACCTGGAGCAATATTCATCAGAGTCGCAGCACGATTTGTTTTCCAGGCTGAAGTAAGCCATGCCGTGGTTGCGCATGAATGATTAATAAGATTACCAAAAGGGTCATCGATCAAGGTACCCATTCCGCTCACAATTGAAATTTTTTGTTTTAATGCCTCTAAAGGAGCTAAGCCTGCTGGTAACGGCAAAGTGAGAGCACCACTCGCTCTAGGAGCCCAAGCTCCCATGCCTCCGTTGTCCCAAGGCTTTGCATTGAAATATCTTGAAGCATCATTCTTAGATAGGTCGCAACCTAAACCATAAGTTAATAAAGAATTGAAGATTGCCACAAAGCGAGGTGAGCTTTGGCTAATGGCCGCATCGGCTTCCATGATGTCTAATAAAGGCAGCAGAATTGAAACACCTGCTCCTTTAAGAAAGGTCCGTCGAGGTATTTTCCAGGATTTATTCATATTATTCCCAATCCTTTTTAAAGCATAGAGCAAACAAAAAAGTTAATAACCCACAACTCTATTTAAAAAATTATTTTGTAATACAATGTCTACAACTAAGCTTGAAAATTTTTTGCCTTCACCAATTGATTTTTTTGCAATGGCTTGGGTTCCACAGATTTCTTTGAAATTTGACATATCTCGACCTTGAGCGAAAGAAGAAAAATGCATGGCAAAGCAGGCTGGAAAACGCTCGTCCTTTTTCAAAATATTAGCCAAATCCGAGTAATCTTGAATAACTTCGCCTGTAGGAAGCTTCCCAGAAGCATCAACTGTTGTTCCATTAATATATTGATTTCTAAAATATCCCATCGAATCAAAATTTTCAAATGCGAGTCCAACAAAATCCATAACTTTATGACAACCATAGCAACTGGATCCAAGAGTACGATGAACTTCAAGCTTTTTGCGAATACTAGCCTCATCAGTTAGATTGCCATTGGGTGAGGATGGCAAAAAGGGAACATCGTCTGGAGGTGGAGGTGGGGAAGAACAAAGAATTCTATCAAGCACCCACTGTCCACGTGATACGGGCGAAGTATGATCACTGAGAGAGTTCATAGATAAAATCGCGGGCTGAGATAAAAGTCCCATACGTTTTGTATCTAAGTTGACTTTTACAAAATTGGCTGAGCTGACACCCGGAATTCCGTAAATTTGACTTACATTTTGATCAACAAAAGTATAATTTGCATTAACTATATCCATTACACTTTGATCTGAAACAAATATATTATTTAGAAAGTTCATCGTTTCATTTTTCATTGAGGTTTTTACATTGTTATTCCAATTTGGAAAACGTTTTACATCTAAGACAGTATCCTCAAATCGATTTAAATTAGCCCACTGATAGCCAAAGCTTTTAGTTATATATGATGACCTTGGATCTGCCATTAATCGTTTTACTTGCGCTGTTAAATTTTCTTTATCTTTTAGTTTTCCTGCTTCTGCTAATGACAGCAGTGTTTCATCTGGAATTGAACCCCAAATTAGAAATGAAACTCGGCTAGCTATTTCAAAATCAGTTAATGGTGCTTGTATTGGTTTGGTTGTAGGGATTTCATACGTTCTGAAAAGAAATTGTGGTGATATCAAAACACCAGTAACAACTAATTTTAAACCATCGCTAATATTTGTGCTATTTACAGATTTATAAAGATTAAAAAGTTGAGTTTTTTCATCTGTCGTAGGCGGACGTCGAAAAGCCTTTCTTGCGAGATTGGCGATAATACTCGTAGCGCAAGTGTCACCTGAGCTACATGTTGCAAACAGCGGGTTTGGATTTTTCGCAAATAGAGCAGCAGTTACGGCATTAGCTCCATTGTAAAAGTCGAGTACAATGGAAGCAGATAAATTTTGCGCAGATGGATCAGTCGAAAAGCCTGAAGGCCCAATATCTGCATTAGAAAAATTTGCAGAAAAATTATCGGTTAGACCAAAAAGATCACGAATTACATTATTATATTCTAGTTTTGTTAAACGCTGAGCATTTAAAACAGGTAACGGCAGGCTACAAACTGGAGCATTCGCTTCAGGGACTCCCGTTGTTCCGGCCGGCACACGAACGTCGGGGGGGGGTCACCATTAATACTTGCACTTTCATTTGATAATAACATATTGGGAGCAACCGCAGAATCAAATCCCGAGCATTGATTAAAAATAATCGTACAGATTAAAGAAACAGACATGAAAAAGATAGCCTTAAATTTTCTCATTATAGCTTCCCATCCCCTATAAGCCCAAAGCACCTAAGCAATCTTTAATCGTCACCGTAAATACATTACTTAACCGTATGTACTCGATTAGACATTCTATTCTATCCGAGTTTTCACTAAACTCGACTCCATTTTTTCTCTTTTTTACATTAAGGACCATTTTGAATATAGGAACAAACTTATCGATTTCAAATTGTCTTAATTTGATACTGTATCAATACTGAGCACTTCAATAGGCTAGTTTTTTTGGCGAAGAACTTGCGAAGGTTCAATTTTAAGAACAGTCCGAGCCGGCACCCAGGATCCTAAGAACGCAATCACCCCTCCGACCATCATCACTCCAAATAAAACAAACAAATCTACCCGAGCGGGGATATGGGAATCGTAATAAATCTGAGGCAAAATATTAATCGGAAATTCCTGAATGTAATAACTGACTGAAGTTCCAATCAACAATCCTAAACCTAAACCAGTTCCTGACAAACACAATCCCATTTTTGTAAAAAGTTGAGAAGTTCTTAACTTTGACATTCCTAAAGTCATCAATAAAGCGATATCGCGTTTTTTTTGTGACATCAAAAGAGCAAGCACCGTTAAGATCGAAGTTCCTGCGACCAAGCCCGCAAGACCCAAAAAAATTCCAATCACTAATTTTTCCAATTTAAGGGCATAAAACAAAGCTCCATTTCTTTCTTGCCAAGTCTCAATCGATAATTCATTTTTTTGTTTTTCATCTAAGGATGCTATTATTTCTTCTTTAAAATTCTCTGCATTATGGCCATCTGGCAACCAGTATTGAATACCCGTACGGCGACTTCCCGATTTAGAAAAATTATTCAGAGCCGCTAATCGCTGATAAAAAATAAATTGAGCATCCACGTCAGCTATACTTGTTGAAATAATTTTTTTTATGCGAACTTTTTCAAAAGACGGTGCTTCACCCGGAGGTAAAATTAATCCTTCCGGCGGGATAACGGTAATAAATTCTCCTTCTAACAATTCAAGACTTCTTGCCAGATCGATGCCCATAACAATTTCACCAACACCAGGCACCTCGGAAGCATTCCACAACTCGACGGCATTTATTCGATTTTTATTTCCTTGATCTAACTTATTCAGTTGTTCAATAAAGTCTTCAAAGCTTTCTTTATTCATTCCCCGAGCAACGGCTCCCCGAAACTTTCCATCTAAGGTCCGAAGTATAACGTCTTGAGACTCAAAGCTGGAACTGCGAACCTCGGAATGATTTTTTTTTATTTCAGAAATAGCCGGCAAAGATTCAAGTGGATAACGTTTGTCAGTTTTTTTTTGCGAAATTGTCAAATGAGGTTCAAGCGCTAAAATTCTTTTTTGAATGCTTTCATTCATGCCACCCATAACAAAAATGACAATAAGAAAAGCGGAAGTGCTGACCGTAATTGAAATTAAAGACAGCCAAGCAATCCGTCGAACAAGCGCTCCAGCGCGCACAGAAAAAATTAATCGTCGGAAAAAATACCAAACCATCTTTGTATTTTGATTTTAGAAGAGCGATTTGACAAGGGTTTATTTGCTTGCGGGTTGTCGCTTGTGCTGCTCTTCTTCCATAACTTCGCGAACATTACCTCGCAGCATAAAACTCTTTTGCAAGGCTTTCATTAAGATCGTTGCTTCATTCAAGGCTTCCATCGCTCGTCGTGCTGTCCCCGGAATTTCTGGACCAAGTTCCTTAAAGAGGTGTGTCATCGCTTTCATGTTTTCGGCCATGACCGAAAGATTGCTAGTCAGATGAGCCAATTCTTTAGCCATTTCAGGATTTTGTTTATTCATTTCAGGGACAATTAAATTCAGTTCGCTAGTTAGAATACCTGCTTGCTTAACCAATTGATGCAACCCTTCATCTTTAGTGGCCTGTTTGGATAATCGAGTCACTTCCTTCGACATCACATCCAAGCTCAGCAACAAGGGCTCAAGTCTATCAAAAATATTGACCATAGACCGAGTTCGATCACGACTTAAAAACGCTTCTGCTAAATGTTGAATATTTTCAACCATACCACCAAATCGCTCTAAAGTTGATCCCAAATGTTTACCACTCATCAAACTCATTAAATCTGTGGTTTCTTGCGAATTCATTGTCGCATGCTCCTCTAAAATGGATTCATTCTGAGACCCGACGCTGACATCCAAAATCCGATCACCAATGATAAAGGGCCTAATCAGCTGAGCAACGCTATCTTCTTTTACACGTTCTCGAAATTTTCCTTGAACGTAAAAGACCAATTTAATTCGATTGTCAGTGAGTAGCTCCACATCGTCGACTGCGCCAGCGCGAAGACCAGAAATTTGCACTTCTGTTCCCGAGTGAACGCCATCTGCTCCAATAAACACCGTGGTAAAATAAAGTTTTTTATCAAACCAACCTTGCTTAATAGCTACACTCACTGCAGCTAAAAAAGTGCCGATAATTGCAGTCAATACAAATATCCCGGCAACTCTTTCAAATTTATTAAACTTGGCTTTCATCATAGATTGATGACCTTCTTTTCCAAATTAGCATTTTGATGAAACAGTTGAGTTTGATCAATTTGAATAATTTTATGATCAAATAAATTCACAAATTTTTCGTCATAAGAAGTTAGGAAAACATGCCTAAGATGACCTTCTTTTCGTAACTCTGTAATAAGCTCCGCCAATTTTTGAGAATTATCTTGGCCTACCCCAACAGAAGCGTCATCTAGCAAAAGAACCTGAGGATACATAATCAAGGCACGAATCAAACAAGTGAGTTTTCGAACGCGGCCAGGGACATGAGCAGGTCTTTCGTTTTTAAATTTTTCAATTTCAAAGCGTTGAATGATACTTTCAACACGAAGCTTAGCTTCTTTATAAGGCAGGACTTTATGATATTCCAAAGGGAGTATGATATTTTCAAAGACACTTCGGTTATTAATCAGACCACCATAATCAAATGAAAATCCAATGGAAAGCCGATAAGGTAAGAACTCTTCGAAGGACATCTCGGTCACATTCACATCATTAATCAGATATTTTCCATTTTGAGGAGTGATCAAACCCGCCAACATTTGTAATACCGTTGATTTGCCTTCACCCTCGTAGGACTTAACCCAAACAACCTCGTTCATAGGAAAATCAAAATCCGCCTGAAATAAAGTTGCATCATGATTTTCATGGGAAAAAGTGACACTTTCAAACTTTAGATTTTCAATTTTTTCAGACTTAAATTTTGACTCCATTAGACCACCCCAAATTTCTTAAGTTGTCCTAAATAAACAAATGCTGTTACAGCCAAGTTGAACACAGTCACATAAATTATACTTTTAACGACGGCATCAGTTGTTGCTTGCGGAACCTCATGAGGACTTCGTTTTACGGATAGTCCTTGGTAACAACAGACAACAAAAATAATCATTCCACTAAAACTATTTTTTAAAAGAAAGATAATCACATCGTCTTTGGTAAATGCAGTCATTAATGAGTCCGCATAAAAGCTCAGAGTCATATTGTGTAAAAATTTGGTCAGAAAAAATCCACCGATAATTCCAATTGCAATAAAATAAAAAGCCAAACACATAACGGAAATCACTCCTCCGATAACTCGGGGAAACACAATAAAACTAAGTGGATTAATTCCCATACTTTCTAGTGCTTCGATTTCGCGATTGGCGCGCATGCTGCCGATTTCACTTGCGACGGCCGTTCCTGATCTTGCAATCACCACGAGCGCCGTCAACAAAGGCCCGGCTTCACGAACCAAGACCGCCACCATGAAGTTTCCAATCATTTGCGTCCAACCCAGCATGCTTAAGTTTCCCATGCCTTGCAGAATTAAAATTCCACCAGTGGCTAAGGCTAATGTGGTGATCAAGGGCAAGGCCTGCCATCCGGTAAAATAAATTTGTGCAGCGATAACTCGCACGATGGTGCGAAGTCCTTGTGCCTGATCTAAAATTGTCGCGCGAATGGAAGTATAAACCATCAGCAACACACGAAAGGTGTACAATATGTTCAAGGTTATAAAACGGCCAATTTGATCGACACGGCTAAATACAAAACTCATAAAACCTCTACCTGATTCTTGTCGGTAAAAGTTGAATTTAAGGAACTCGACCAAGGTTGGGATTTGTTTCTTACAAACTTACGGAACCTTAGTAAGCCCACAAAGAATAAAAGAGTGATTTAACCACTTCGATGCTGGTTTCCCAAAATGAAGCATTTAGGCTGCCGGAAACAACTGGGTGCAAGCGAATATCAATCGATTCTGGGACTGTCGCCTTAAAAGTTTTTTCAGAGCGATGCATGTGCAATTTCGAAGTGATCAAAACAATATCCCGACATTGCAAGGCTTCGATTAAAGCTAAGCTCTGTTGAGCATTGCCAAATGTTGTCTGAGATTTTTTTTCTAATAAAACATCAGCTTCATTCACGTGAGTGTAAAATGGCATCAACGGAAAAATATCGCGAAGTTGCGACTGGGAATGCACACCTGAAATAATTAATTTTTTAATTGAACTGTTCTCGAGCAAAGCAAAGCCTTCGCGAATTCGTCCAGGTCCACCCGTTAAAACCACACCACAATCGGCTGAAACAGTTTGCGACCAAGAAATCATTTCAATATTTTGAACTCGGTTCCATTCCCGTGCAAAAAAGAAAATGCCTATAGCTATCATTAACAAAATGGCCCATAGAAATCGCGAGTGTGCTACTTTGGTAAAAAAAACAGACGTGTCAATCAGACTCATCGATGCGCAATCACCTCAATCTCAACTTGCACTCCTTTAGGTAAGCCTGCGACAGCTACTGTCGAGCGGGCTGGGGCTTGAGATTTAAAATGTTGACCATAAACTTCATTGACCGCAGCAAAATCATTCATGCTTGTTAAAAAGATTGTCGTTTTAATAATATTCTCGAATTTCATATCAGCCTCTTTTAAAACAGCTTCGATATTTTTCATGACCTGTACAGTTTGAGTCTTCACATCCCCAGTGCTGACCTGTCCTGTTTTTGGATCAATGGCGATTTGTCCCGAGCAAAACAACATATTGCCAAATTGGACTGCTTGAGAATAAGGACCAATTGGTTCAGGGGCCTCTTGAGTTAAAATAACTTTTTTAGACATTTTTCATTCCTTTTTATAAATAAAATTATTCTCTAAAAATAAAAAATCATTCCAGCGCGCAAAGGATGATCCGCGATGGTTCGAAATCTGACTTCGCGCAAAGAGGCCATTCCTGCTCCACCTTCAAAAGTAAAAGCTAAAGAATCCAAACCTGTCATAAAAAATTCTGCGCCGAAAATCGCCGACAATTCAAAACCATTTTGTTTATCAGCCGCAATTTCATAATTAGCGATCCCCGCCTGACCACCAAAATAAAAATTCATTTGATTTTCACGAAAAATAATTTTTCGGATTCCAACATTAAAGGTAAACTTCGAATTGTCTTTTTGAGTGTCAATTCCAAGCCCACCGGTGAAACCAATTTCTTTATTTGGGTAATAGACCCCAGCTAAGGCCGGTAAATCTTGGGAAGTGTTATTTTTGATCCCAATCCCCAAACGGTTTTCGAGTTCTTTTCCATAAACAACATGGGATTGACTTACAAGCAGACCCAAAAATAAACAAATAGCCTTATTTTTAAACATCGTAAAAGCCCTCATTCTTTCGAACCCCATTTAAATTAAAAAAAAGAAGGAATTCAACTAGTTTCGGCCTTATTCGTCAGTAATCTTCTTGCTATCTCGGGATTTTGTAGTTATTTTTTTATTCTTTAAATATGGGCCTGTAGCTCAGCTGGGAGAGCGGATGGCTGGCAGTCATCAGGTCGCAGGTTCGATCCCTGTCAGGTCCACCAAGACAAATTTCTGTATTCGGAATGGTGACAAGCATTATTGGCTTGCAGGTACTTCATAAGAAATGGCCTTTACTGCGGAATCTATATTTTCATCTTTTAATAAACGTAAAAGCGGTTTTAGAAGTGTCTTCCCAAAAACAGCACTCCATTGGGAGCTTTGCGCTAAATTTTGCGCGCATAAAGTTTTTTTGCCTAGAATGCAACTGGGCATTGCTTGTTCAAGATAGGGCCACATCGATGATGCACAAGAATTATAGTTGGATCTGGGAAGAATCGTGGACACTGTTTTGTTCCAAGACATCCAAAGTCGAAACTCTTCAGGTGGGACCAATTTACTTGATAGAGCGGTTTGAAAATCACGTCTACGTGTTAACCAAACATGAAATAGCGATAAGGAGTGCGCTTTCCATAGAGCTTTTTGTACAATTGATTGATTTTTATTCGTCTTTGTGAGTTTAAAATAATTGTGCCAGGCCTCACAAACAGCAACCCGATCGACAGAATGCTGTTCATGTTTTGCAATTGTATTTCCCATTTTTTTTATAAATCTTGAATCTTTACATAACGTATTATCTTCATAATCTTTCATGAATGCATAAGGTTCGACTGTGAGTGAGGAATTAGCGATATTCCAAATACTCAATTCGTTGCGATGAGTTTCTTTTTGTCTATGAGTATTTAATAATATTCCTCCCAGTAGACCGGCGTTTTCTGTAGATGGTAAATACGCCAACATATCCGATGGCAGATAGGGTGTTTTTTTACATGCGGCTGTACTCATAGAGTATTTTGAACTCATTTCGAGTAACATGGATTCACGAGATATTCCGTTGACCGAAGTATACGGAATGTTTTCGGGTTTCTCCAAAGCACTAAACCACTCACCCTCAGCTAAGGCGTAAGACGCAGTTGTTAAATATATTAATATTTCTAAAATCATATTTTGACCCGGTCCGGAGTTATCTTATAGATTTAGATCGGAGTTTTGTGAATTAGACTTAATCCTAAAAACGCGGCCTGCGATATATTAGAGCTAAAGAAACTAGGCCTAGAAATACACTTTAGGCCCAGTCCGGGGTCCATTTTTACTGTACATAGTTTATACATTCAAAAATAAATTTCAATAAACTTAAAAAAATCACCTTGAGGAAATGAAATTGTCGCGCTTTCTGAAAAAACAAGTTATTTTATCTTTGCTTTTCAGGGGGACAACTTTCATGAGATACTTTCTAGGCTTACTTTTAGCGACCATTACAATTTCTGCTGCTGCAGAGCCGAACCGCTGTGAAATTTATTTGCAGATTGAAGAAAACGTCAAATGCACTCAACGTAAAAATGATTATTCGAATTATCTCACGAATTTTGGCTATGCTTATTGCCATCAATTCACGAAGGCTGCTGAAAATTGGGACCCTGAACTGCAAATGTTTATTCAATCTGTCGCCAAATGTCTGCAAGAGGAAGTTATTAAAAATTTTACCAACGGTTTTACCTGCAATCAAGCAGAGAAAGCCGCTTTTTATACAGCCCATCCCCGCTGTTATTACAGCACAGGGTTTTGTGATTTAAGTTTTAAACAGCAACTTCAAGTCGCCAAAATCGCCAGGTTTGATTTACTTTTTAAACCTCAGATATCAATTTCGGTAGGCTTTCAATTGTTAAAAAGCTGCATGTCCAATTCATCCCGTGAACAATCTCAGGATTTCGATCTGTAACCTTTTTTATTTCTGTTTATGCGTCCACGGTGTAGCAAATGACTGTGGTCTAAAATTTTCTGAAGATTCAATACCTGAATAACATTCGCCACCATTTAATGAACGAACCATCAAGCCAACGACTTCACCATTAACATTCAAGACTGGTCCACCAGAATTTCCTGGCACCGCATCTATTGTGGTTCCTAGCCAGTATTCTGTATTTGAATCACGCTTGTTGTCTGAAGAGTAAATATCAACATAAAACCCTTCACTCCAGCGCTTCTCAACATTTTTTGAAAATAGAATACCTGTGTTCTTCTTAAGATCTTTATTGCACTTTCGAAGACTTAAATTAGGAAAGCCAATTGTATATAGCTTATCTGCTTTTTTTGGAAAAAACTTGGAAAAGGCAAATGACTTGAGAGCATATTTTATATCTTGCCGCTTGTAAGCTCGAATAATTGCAAGATCTTGATTTTTAGTGCTCTTAAGTAGCTCTACTTGATCAAATGAAATAGTTCCTTTTTCAAGGAATAATTCATGACCAAAAGGTACGGCTTTGTTATTAAAATAATGGATAGAAGGACGTAGCCTTGCTTTTTGGAATAAGCTGAGTCCAGAGCAAATTTTTTGACAATTTAATGCTTCAATGTTGTGGTTTGCAGTGCCGAAATAAAAGAAAGTTTGATCTTCTCCAATAATAAAGGCTGTCCCATCACTTGTTGTCTCTGTTTTTAATGTATAAGCATCATCCTTTTCAGTCATTTTTGTGATTTGTTGGATGTGTACAAGAAAAACCGAATCCTGAAGATCTAAAATATGTGAAGGTATATCTTTTCCAGTTGTGAATCCTTCTTTTGCAAAAGAAGCATTCGGAAAAAGAACTAATAATGAAAACATTATTAACAAAGTCAAACTTAGCTTACGTACTGCCTTCATTTCTAACTCCGTCATATTTGTTACACGTTAAAAATATCAGACTTATATGCAAATGGATGCCAACGAAAAACGCCTCTAATTCTGTATATCAATTATACTAAAGTAAAAATATTCTAAGACTAGGTGTATGATTACAGGTGTAAATTGTACTTTATCTACGTCAGTGACAATTAAGGTTAATAGAAATCAATTGTCTGACGAAGTTTTATACAGCTGCATGCCTTTGTAGAGTATTGAAGGAGTTTTTTAACAAAAACTCCTTCATAAAACCGCTCTAAGTTTAATACATAGGCACGCCTTTTGTTACTCTGGCAATGTATGAGTCGTTTTTTCGGTCAAATCATATTGTCATTGTTTTTTATCACGTCGCTGTCCTTAGCACAGACAAAGCCCTTATCAGATTTGACGGCCTCCGATTATCCAAAGTTAGTGAAAATTTTAGGAAAAGAATCTTACCAAGCTGAAACAATCTACAAGTTAGCTAAGCCTGTTTTGCTTTACGTCGATAAAGAATGGTTGACCGAGAATGGCTATGAAACCCGCACACAGTCTGTCGGTGAATTCGAAAGAAAATTTTTAGATGTCTTAGGATTTGCGGCACCCGTAGCTGGTGAATCACCCTTAGACTTTACAAAAGAAACAAAGATTTTTTATTCAGATTATTATGGTGGCGACGGAATAGGTAACAATCGCGGAAGTGGACGAGCGGCCGCAACAGGCCAACTGCAAATTAAGGGAATTGGCCAAACAAAAATGGTTCATGAATCCGAGAAAACCGATAAGGAACACTCAAGCGGCACTGCTGGTCTTTATGAGGGAATAATAGAAGTTTTAGCATCGCAGATTGCTCATCATGAGCTGCCATTTGGAGCGAATCGTGTTGTGGCTTTGATTGCCACAGGCACTCTTACAGAATTTGGCGAACCTCGAGTATTGATTGTCCGAGAAGATCCCTTGAGGCCTGCCCATTTTATCATCAATGATATCCCCGAGGAACTTTCAAGAGAAATCAATCGCATGCGTACCGTGTTTACAAACATAGATAAAGCTTTGCCATTGCCTGCAGGAGCGTCACCACGGTCTGCAGAGGAACGAATTGCTATGGGTGTTCAAGAATTTATTCGACGTCAGTCAAAGCTAGCTGCTTACTCTTACGCAAATCACTTTCTTCACAGCGCATTTAGTCCTTCCAACGTAGAAATATCTGGAGCAGCATTGGATTTCGGCGCGTTTATGGCTCTTGATGGTTACACGAGAGCCGGTCGACCAGAGGACAATGAACTAAATGGTGATACCAATGCTGTTGAGAGCGTTTTGCGAGAGTTCCTTGAGTCTTTAAGAGAGCGACTCCCCGTTGCATTACAGAAACTAGTTCCAACAATTCCTGAAGCTGTTCAATTCTTTCGAAATATCTACGTAGCAGATTTACAATATGAAATGGCTCTTTTGACAGGCGCCCCCGAAGAGTTGGTTAAAAATATGCGCAAGAGTGCTCAATTTCGGGACTTTGCGAACACGTTGATTCAAATTGCCAGAGACGGAAATGACGAAATCTTTAATGCCTTCGATGGCGATTTAAAAAGAACTGGAACTTATAACCTCGAAGCAATTTTAAATAAGATGTCCACCGAGCTCGAAGCTGCTCAGCCTTTGCGAAGCAATAAAATTTTAGCGGAATGGTTTAATCAGGTCCTTACTTCAGAAATTCCCAATATCACAGTTAGAAAAAAATTGATTGAAGGCTATGTTGATTTTGTATCTCAAATGGGCGAGGAAGCCCTTAAACAGGGTATTGCTATTCCCAATATGAAAAAGTATATGGCTTTAGCTTCGCGAATTCGCAACCGCAGTACACCAGCATTAATGAGAAGGTACAGCCCTGGTCCAAGAGCTGCGTGGAAAGATAAATTTGCCGCCTTTAAAGAAACAATGGATCCACAACCCATTCGGCAGGCTTTGGAAAATACCATTCGAAATAACCGTCGGACTTTTCACGATGCAAAACCTTTTACGCTGGTTCTACAGGAAAAAAATAATGGTAATTACGTGGAAAGAGAAACCTACAATCTGCGAACCGACAAAATCGAAAAAACTATTTTGGAGAAGAAAATCAATCTAAACAAACCTCGCACAGTGGCGCCGCTTTGTTCTCATGTGTTTATGTGAGTTTATCGTTACTCACTCGTCTTACTATTAATAAGATTTTGACAAGAAAGAAAATCTTTAGTGCTGGCTTTTTTAAACTTTCATCTGAAGCCTGATTGGAATTAAAAATTTGCGAAATCCCATAAGCTTTTGGGCTTTCGCCCAGTTACTTCCGATCGTTATGGATGTGGTGTAATTGCAATAATAGTAAGTTGATTTTTACTTGGCCCATAACACCAGAAAATACGATAAGCTCCGGGCGTTCTATTTTGCACATAAGCTTCAAAAATCTTTTCTTTGGAATTATATGGATTATCTATGGCATCGTATTGATGTGTTTGCAAACCGGGGTGCCTTGGATTGTTTGCTAAAAGTTCAAGTGTTTTGTAAACTTGTTTGAAAAGGCCTTCTTGCTTAGAGGTTTTTTTCTTTTTAGATTTTATGCGATTGCCTAAGGCCTGCTCGGCTGCAGACTTCAAGAATATATATTTTTGTTCAGCGGTCGGTGTGAACTGGAGCTCAAAACTCATTCCTCATCTTCCAACTGATTAACAAGCTTGGAATCTGACTTCCAATTTGATTTTTTCAATTTACCTTGAGCTGCTTCTTCTAAACCGGCTTTTACAAGATTTTGCGCCTTTTGATTTTTAAAGAACCAAGCAGTTTCTACCGGGACTGTAACTGCTGGTCGCAACAGAAAAGATCCGTCTTTTTGCGTTTCCATAAGAAATGTGGTTCCAGCAAATTCACTTCCTAAAAGAAGCCGGCCTTTTGAATCTATTTGTTTTGTAGCACCCATACACCTAGTATCGCCATTTTCCCACTTTTAGTCAAGTGGGAAAATCCCACAAATACAAATAGCTGTATTTATTGAGAATTTTATAAAGTCATCTCAGGATGAAACATCATCTCAAATTAAAGCAATACGCTGAACAACCTTGCTATAATTCCTGAGCAGACTATAATTAATATATCTACTTATGGGGACATATGAATAAATCTATAAATTTAAAAAATTTGCATGAGCTGCTATCACAGGTGCTGATTTGGGCAATATGTTCGCTGCTTTTTATTCCAGCCCACGCTGGCGTTATTCATGTCAACGAGTGGGAATCAAAGCCCGGTGCCCCTTGGAGTTACGGAGGCGCTAAAACTGACATTGACTGTGAGATACCGCGAAGTCCTTCAGGGGGATGTTCCTTTAAGATTACCTATCCCGCTGGAACCTACCAAACTAGTTTTAGTGCGGGACGCGTGGAATACTCGCTCAGTGGTGAGCCTATGGATCTCTATTTAGGAGCCTGGATGCGCTATAGCAATCCCTTCACCTTTCATCCTAACGGTCATAAGGCAAACTTCTTCATTCTCGCCGGACCGAACCCCGGTTGTAGAAATGTATCAATGGGCTATGGAGGTCTAATTCTTGGGATGACACCACAGATTTGCTGGGGAATAAAAACTAAAGCCTATGACCAGAGATTATTTTCATGGGATCCAAACGCCCATCTTGGTGAGTGGCACTGGTACGAAGGGCGCGTTAAGGTAAACACTCCTGGTTTAGCTGATGGAGTAATGCAAATCTGGATTGATGATAAACCATATTTAAATTATACAAACATTCCTTTCCGTGATGTCGGCGACAATAGAGGATTCGGCGCAATTCAACACACAGGAGAATGGGGTGGCGGAGGCGGTACGATCCCAAAAACTGGTTACTGGTGGATCGACCATACAGTTATTTCAACAACTCGCATAGGTATGCCTGGTGGCGCGTCCATTCCTCTCCCCTTGCCTCGCCCAACTCCGCCCAAAAACCTAAGGCCCTTATGAATAAATTTATTGTGATCGAATCAAAACTGTAGCTCAACACTGACAGTAATTCCTGCTGCCGCCGTAAAAGCCTCAGGCTTCTGAAAAGTGACAAACGGACTGATTGTGTAATTTAATATATTTTTGTAAATGATTTCTTTCCAGGCAACCGAAGCTGTATAGCCCTCCAGATGATACTCCTCTCGGTTAGTTGATTCGAAAAACAAGTTGTAGGAAAAAGATTTGCGATCGGTAATTTTGTGCCCAATGCTGGCCCCATTCGTTACCACAAAAGTGTGAATTTTATCTTTGTAATCACCATCATTAATCAACGTGAGTGAAAATGTTTTATCAATTTGGAAATTATAATTAACTGCCAAATAAATCCCGGGTCCATCGTCGGCATTGGCAAAAAATTGTAGCTTAGGATTGATTTTATATTTTTTATTTTCCGCAATACTTTCAAAAGTCAGCACATGAGAAACTTTAAAGCCACTTTGTAATGCCAAGCGCGGTTGAAAAGAAGTTCTTACATTGCCAAGATTACGAAAGATTTGCAAAGTCGCTCCGTAATCTCGCTCTCGCGGAGTATTTCGAAACCGACCTGTTTGCACAACCCTTCGCTCTCGATTGGCATCGTAGCTGGTAAATTTCAATTGCCAATAATCTTCAACATTGGGCAGACGTAAATTAACATTTAAATCTCCACTGAACTTTGAGTCCTCGCGATCTTTAGCAAATGCGGAAGTTGTTACAACGGCTGTAGTTTCATTTTTTCGTTTCGTCACTTTTTTGCCAATCAAAAACAAGTCTAAACCTTCAGCAACGTCGTCAAACCATTCCGAAATCTCGATATTTTTCTCGATGAATTTTTCTTCGTTGCTTTGCTCTTCATTTTGTTCTGCATTTTGCTCGGCTGGAGCTTCTTGCGCCAAACAAATGGAATTCAAAAAAATTAAAACTAGAAAAGTAAATAAATAGTATTTCAAAGTTGCATCACCAATTGAATTATTTAAATGGAGCACCTATGGTTAGCAAATTCGTATGATGAAAGCTATAATTCTCATTCTTTTTTTAATTGTTAGCCTCTCCGCTGGGGCTTATGTCCCCAAAGAGGGCAATGTTCATGCTGTGATAGGTTCTTATAGTTCTCAAACTAACTATAGAAATTCGCAGAATAAGCCCAGTCCGGTGCCTATCTTTAGTGGTTTTTCCTTGATGGCTCAAGGTGATGCTAGCGATAAAGGGAATTTAGAAATTTGTATTAATTATTTTAATAAACTCTATTTCCGCGAAGATGGTGGAAATTATCTTTCTGAACGAATTCAATATTTACAAATCACCATGGGCTATCGCTATTGGTTAAATAATTATTGGTCTACGGCTTTAGCTTTTGCCTCGGGTTACCCGCTTGCGACCCCTCAGACAGCCACAAGCTATTTGCCAAATGACAGCACTTTTGAAACTTCAGCTCACGATCCTTCCGAAGCGGGGCTGGATATGTCCTTGGCCTATGACGTTTGGAATCAGGAACCCTATAGTATTGTCGTTGATCTTCGCTACACATATTCTTTTACGAGTCGAAGCGGAGAATCTGCAGATAATATGGGTGCGATTGTAGGGCTACGTTATTTAATTCAGGAAAAACAGGTTAAAAATAAAAAATAGGATGTCGCAAATGACGCATCTATTCTTCTCCAAATATCTCGGGATTATTTTTGCGCTCTAATTCCGTTAACGCGTACTTCTCGTTAGCTTCACTTGCCAAACAGACGGCTCCGACAATTTGAGAAGTAGACCGCGGCTCACCAAATGGACATACTTGATCACTGCCCGGAATTACTAATGTCACTCTAAAATCGACTGAGTTATCTCTTTGTGTTTCGATTTTTTGGACAACAACTCGGTCCCCAGTTTCATTTGCACATCCGCCTTCATCGTAGAAAATTTCGACTTGATAGAACTTCTGTTTGCAAGTCCAGTGTTCCGCAGAAATTAACTTTACCGCGGTTGGCTCTTCAATAGTCGCTACAAAAACCTTTGCTCCCAATGCGATTTTAGTAGTTCCAGATGAACGTAATTCTGAATTGCTTGCGTTTCCCTTTAAAGTCAATAGGGCAAAAACAGTTAGGACAAATAGTAGTTTTAACATCAAACACTCCTTCTATTCGCATTAATGTCTAGTCGACGTGGACTCAAGGCGATACTACCGTAGGAGCAAGTTCAAAAAGAACTTCCAGCTCAGTTCTTCCGCTGCGAACAATTCTTTGCAAGGCAGATGAATCATTAATAAACGTCAATTGATTAGTTAATTCATCACTCACTTTATTTTCACAGAAAAGAAAACTATCAGGATTTTTCTTGCATTGGAATTTCACCATAACACCGGATCGTTCACACGGAAGCGTCGGAGTATTAACCAATACAACAATAAGTTCGCCATCAAGACCTTGGCGAAATTCTTCCCAACAATACGCTTGATTACTTACAGGTTTATATAAACCAGTCTTAATTGGCAGCTCGGCTTTCACAATCATCGGTAATAAAAGTAAAGAAATCATCATTGAACAAATCAGTTTCATCTTATTCCTCCATGGGTTTTGTTCCCTGAAGTATCACTCTGAAATAGATGATTCAAGTCGATTTCCTATCTCCAACGGTATGTCCTATGCATTTAACAAAACCATGCAATTTGATTCGATTCAGCACCCTTTTAAAGCTTTATTTCTGTATATATTTTGTGCACTTAGCATCATTTTTGCGCCTTTAAATAAGGCCACAGCAGAGCTTCGCTGCCAGGACACTTTTAGCAATCCAAAAATTCGCTGGCATTCATCGGGTGGCAATGTGGCTATGGATTTTCGCGAAAATCTTTTTCATTTCACCGACTGGTGGAAAAAATCGATTGTTAAAGAAAATCTATCCAAAGATTTGCTTTCAGTGGGCATTATCAGCGCAGATCCAAACCTTACAAATTATAATGATGTCCCTATCAATGGAAAACGAAAGCTGCGATTCAATGACTTTGATGATTCCGGGCGAGGTCCTTTTATTTTTGATTTCGTTCGCTTCGTGGTCTCTGCTAAAGCTTTGCGTCTTGGCATAAAGACCGCGGATCTTTTTGAAATGTACCAAGCAGGTTTAAGAAACGAGAAACAAGAAATGCCAGATTTTCTTAAAAAAATTCTCGGTGACCTATCGACTAAAGACGAAAAAAAAATCAATGAAAAATATGTCGATAAACACACTTCTGGCGACTCTTTCAAATTTGATAAAGAAATAACCAAACTTGCGAAAATTTCTTCAGCTCCCCCAGAGGTTCAAAAAATATTTAAGGAAGATCTTTCCACCATGCAGGATGCTTTGAAGGAGGCTTTGCCTGAATATAAAATTTTAGATAAGGCCTACCGAATTAAAACTTCTGGTGGCAGCAAAGAGCAACCCCGCTTTTGGTTTTTACTCAAAAGCGAAAAGGAAAACGAAAAATTAATTATTGAATTCAAACTTATGGTTGAACCTGCCGTTGAGCTATTACAACCTCAAAGTGATTTCCAAACTCGCCTTCGCGCCATCAATGAAGTCTTTTGGAAGAACGCAGAGGATCCTACCTATGGAATTGCCATTTCGAAAAACCACAATTATTCCATGAGACGAAGATTCAAAAAATTAATTTCGTTTAGCGAGACTCCTTCAGACAAGGAAAAACAAAATATCAGAGAGTTTCTAAGCTATATAGCCTACCACGATGTCGGTCGCCCGGTTTCTCGACAAGCTTCTTCCGCCAATTATATAAAAGCGGTTCAAAACAACCCAGATCAATTCTTAGCCATTGTTGAGTCTGTCGCCAGTGAGTATATTGAACTGGTAAAAAAATTACGACAGCAGCCCTAGCGCCGGGGCGATATTCCCGACAGGCAACTTATATTGCCGCGCCGTATGACTCATTTTAAATTTGCATTCAAATTCTTTTCAGCAAAGAATCCCAAGAGGGGTTCTATGAAGAAGTTGTCACTTTTTTTAGCAGGGATTATTTCCGTACTTGCGTCATCCGTCCCTTTACCAGTTGGCGCTGAAAATCTTGATACTTACAGAGAGTTATCAACACAAATTCGCCCTAATTCGAGCTTTCAGGTGCTTTTGCCTAATGGTGAAAAATTTAATTTTAGCTATACTTTTACCCTGGGTTCGCCAATTTATGATCTGCCTTTGTTTAGCCCCATTCGTCTCGATAATTCGACGAATGAATATTCCATTAATTTTTGGGACCGAATCTATACAACTGATGAATCTTCCTTGTCCATAGGTACTGAAAAACTACCTATCACCTGTGTTTTTGTTCGTGGCTTGGATAATCGTACAATTCCAAATCTTTCTCCCTTATTCCCAAAATTCTTGATGGAGGTCTATTTGGTTGTAGGCGATTACACCTGCACAGGACCGATGAATCCTGGTTGGCCAGCTAATGGCGGAAAAAAGGAAACTTGGGATACCTATATATATTATAAGATTAAGGATCCGACGATAATGCTACCCATCGACATTCATCTTCGTTTGCGTTGGAATGAATACAATGCATTTTTAAGCCAATAGGAGAGAAATGAAATTTTTTTTGACGAATCTTTTATTTGGAGCGGCCTTATTTTTAACCGGATGCGAAGACGTCGCCGAATATAAAGGGCAATATTTAGGAGTCCTTTTTTCTGGCTCGGACAAAGATCAACAAAACATTGTTTTGTTCGTCAAACAAAAAACCGTCGATGATCAACAGCAAATGGACGTCACTATCAATGAATTAAGGGGCTCAGCCACGCCCGAAGTTCTAAAATTTTCTATCAATGATAAGAATCAGATTAAACTCATTTGGAAAGATCAAACTCGTTCATTTAAAATTGAAAAAACACTGCCCTGCTATTTAGGAAAATCAGCTGAAGAAAAAATTCGAATTTGCCTAAATAAAAACATCGTTGAGATTTCCTTAGAACAAATTGATGAATCACAAAATATTCTTAGCTTGAATGTTAAAAAAACGGATGATCTTGGCACCTATAACACCAATACTTTTAACGCAAGCACCACCTACTCTACCGATGACCTTGTTGGCCGTGCAAAATTTATGAACTACACGGTCAGGCAAAAGGCTCAGGAAGTCTACCGCGCTAAAATGGGAGTCGCTGTTGCCCTTGGAAATCTATCTACTCATCTTAATCTGAAAGATGTTTTGGGTTTTATAGTGGAGGGACCACTTTCATTTGTTGAGTCGATTGGCAACTTTATGCCTTTTTTATTTCCTTCCAATTGGTTTAAATTCAAAGAATCAAAAGAACTTCATCGAGCAGAAATTAAATCTTACGCAGCTCTTCGCGGCAACGAAATGAATGCGGTTGAAACCCTTAGCTACCTTCATTTGCGCAACATCCAGGTCGCCCAATTCATTGGCCAAGAGTTAGAATGGCTTAAACAAATTCAAAAAAATTTAGAAACGAAAGAACTTGTTGGTGATCTTCCTCAAGGAACTTCACTTTTATTTTCAATGAAAGTTGGAACTCTTTCTTTGGATAAAGGGCAGATCGATACTTTTCTTAGCACAGAAAATACTTTCTTAGCTCAAGCGGTGGCCTTTCCGATTGTAAAACCTCTGATGCTTGCCCCCCTTAACCCTATTGATCTGACTCATGCCGAAGCACTAAGTCCTGATTCTTGTTTTCAGACTGTCCTTACTGAATCCCTAGAAATATCGGCCATTGATTTTATGATCAAAGCCAGCAAACACCAGACCGAAGTACGACGCTATCTTTATTTAGATCCCAGCTCTGATGGAGTTCTGAGCTCGGGAACGCCAAGTTCGATTCGTATTGGTGAATCTTACGAAAATGAGTTGAAGATCAAACGCAAAGAGATCGCTTCTTTTATGCAAAAGAAATGTGCTGACACTATGTCTGAACGAAACAACGCGGTTCAAACTTACAAAACATCAGCCTTGTATCTTAAAAATGCGCTGGCGTTGAAAAAACTTTTAGCACAAAAAGTTATCTTAGAGGGCAGCGCTTCAACTGAAGTTTTACTGGAAATTGTTTCCAACTCTGAAGACGTTATTAAACTTAAATCAAATATTGTAAGCAGTCAGATTCAATTTCTTGCCAGTGAATCTAAGCTCAATCGTTTGACTCTGACCGGGTATTATAAAAATCTCGAGGTCGGCTTATGAGAAAATCTTTTTTAGTTTCCTTTTTTTTATTTTTCGCTCAAATTTCATTTGCTGAAGTTATCTGGAATCCCCTTCCCGTAGAAGCCTATCGGTTTAGCGAAATTTATCCCGAAGCTCAAAGACTTTTATTCGCCTTTGATTACGGCCATGCCCTCGTTTATGAAAAGATTCTTAAAAATCGTGGAAAAATCACTGATCCTGAAAAATTTGAAAAAGAAACGCTTGCTGAAATTTTTTTAATTTTAAAAAATCCACCGGAAGTCAAAGTAGACGAATCAGATATAGCACCTAATTACTATTACACCTTCACAAAAACAGTTACAGTTTTTGATTGGTCCCACATGCTTCATCAGTTTGTTCTTGATGTTCTTGCAACATCGCAATCTCGCGGTGACAACATGACCAGAAGAGTGAAGGAAATTTATGCGATCTATTTGGCAAATAAAGCCATCGCTATAACTCCTATTTGTAAATCGATGGCCTTTATGGATGGACATTATTTTTCAAAAGCCTTTCGGATGCAGTTTCCAAGTCTAAATTTACTGATCTGGAGTTATCATTATTTTCAAATTAAACTGTATGAAGCTCTTCTTAAACCTTCGCTGCTGGCACGTGATGCTGCTGTAAAAATGACAATAGATGAATTTAAAAATCTTATCAGCAATCTACCAGACTCGGCTGAATTCGATATGATGCCCGAGACCGCAACTGAGGCCCCCACTTTTGCGAAAATGTTTCCTGGTATACCGGCAGCTTTTGACAATAATCACATGTTGCACGATATTGTCTCTGATTTACTAACTTCCCCTAAGGTTGAAGCAGTAAACCTTCGATCCGAAGCCAGTCGGTTAGCCTCTATGGCTATAGATCCTACGGCTTTCCGAGCAAATAATTGCGAGTGATCGACCACAGGAGTTAACATGAAAACCGTCCTATTAAGCCTTTCAATAATGGCCTTTTCAAGCTTAGCGCTTTCTGCTGAAGACCCAAGAATAACTACCGGTAAAGTTGCTGAATTAGCTACACACCGAATTGAGCGTTTAGTTACACTTAAAAAAATCGATGCTAGCTACATGCTTCGACTGGAAAAAGTTGAAGTTACTGCCGTTGCGAATGCAGCTCCGGTTGCCTATAAAGCCTTGATTTCACAAACTGCACCCGCAGCAGGTGCTCCTCTTCAAATGGAGATGACTTTCGATGCGAAGGTAAAATTTATCGCCTTTAAATTAATTGAGGGTGGAGCTTCTGGTGTTGATCCATTATGGACCGGAGCAGACTCTTTGACTTTGCTTGAAACTGGCATGCACTTCGTTCTTGAAAATACAGCCAACAAACAAGTTGAGCCCTATTTTCTTGCAATGACTCAAAGTTCATTGAGCAAAGCAACTGTTGGTGGAAAAACTGTAGCTGTCGTAAAAGTAAAAACTTCTAGCCAAGCCCAAACTTTGAATATCTATGTTGGTCTTGACGCAAAATTTATTTCTTATGAAATCGTTCCTTAATTACTTATTAATTCTAGTTACAGGCATGGCAATAAGCGCCTGTAACTATATTAGCTCCAGAGACATTGAGCGAGCGACTGACGATAGCAATGTCTTTTTTGAAAACAAGGTGCCGACCTTTGATTCAATTTATGAGCGCATCTTCGTTCGTCACTGCAATATTTGTCATTCGCCAGAAAAGCCTGGCCAGCGAGTTTTATTAGACAAACAATCCCTATTAGACTCTCCACGTGATTTAGTTCTTCCGGGAAACACACAAGATGAGTCAGGCTTAATAATTGCTATTACACGAACTGATAACAGGCGAATGCCCCCAGCTGAACCAGGGCACAGACCGCTCACCTCTAAAGAAATCAATGCAATTAAAATTTGGATTGCAAACGGCGCTAAAGACTAGAAGCAAGTCTCATTATTTATGAGACCTCTTAAAGACTAATAAATTGTGTTTGCGGAATGTGGTTGTTTCGTGCTGATGCAATACATATATCGATCATTAAACACGATATGTTTGTTTTTTCCATCAAACCAACGAACTTCTAATGCATTTTCTGGATGAACTAAATCACTAAAAATGGCGATATCACCATACATCAGATCTTGGCTTGTTGATAAGACATCCCACGTATTTACCTTTACATAAAGAAATGGCTCGATCGAACTATTCTGAGTCATCATTATGCCATCAATATCTTCGACCATTGAGGAATTCAGAACTCCATCAACTGTCATTTTTTGTGTGTCATTAAGGATAGTCTCAAATTCGCTGGAATTATGAATAATCCAACCCAATTCTTTATAGTCATAATCAGGACAATCCTTTTCGGCCATCACTTGAGCACTTGCAAAAATAGTAATTAAAAAACTAACTAGAAATTTCAAATTTCCCCCTTTTTTAAATCTTAAGGAAGGCTACTTAAGTCACAAACCTGTGTCAACGGAGCAGTCACCGCAATAGGCGATCATCTAAACTGTTGCTCAGCGGCAATCGGGCTTACAAAGCCAATAGGATGCAGCCCATCTATACCTAAAGCAATTTTCAATACACTTTGAATGTCATCGACAAAATGAAACTTCAGTTCTGATTTAATTTCGTTGGGAATCTCTTTGAGATCATTTTCATTGCGACGAGGCAGAATAACTTCTTTCACGCCAGCACGATGCGCTGCCAATACCTTTTCTTTGATCCCACCAACAGGTGTGACCGAACCTCTTAAAGTGATTTCGCCGGTCATTGCCAACTGTGGATTTACGCCTTTCTTAATAAATAAGGAGGCCATCGAAGATAACATTGTTACACCTGCGGATGGCCCATCTTTAGGAATAGCTCCTGCTGGCACATGAATATGGATGTCATGCTTCGAGAAATCAATATGAGGACCAAACAGAGGCAAACGCGATTTAATTAAGGTTAAGGCGATCTGAGCAGATTCTTTCATAACATCGCCCAATTGCCCCGTGATCAATAGTTTTCCCTGACCAGGCATTAAAGCTGACTCAACAAAAAGAATATCACCCCCGACTGGCGTCCACGCTAGTCCCGTGACAACTCCGGGTATGACTGCTTTTTCAGTAACCTCATTATAGAATCGTTCTTGTCCCAAGGTCTCGTCTAGATCATCTAGGCTGACGACAATTGGTTTTACGATGGCTTTAATGACTTTTTCCGAGAAAGCCCGACAAAGAGTTGCAATTTTTCGCTGCAATTCTCGGACACCAGCTTCTCGGGTATAGCTGGAAATTACTTTGTCTAAAACCTCGTTAGGAATTTGCAAATCGCCTGTTGTTAAACCATGTTCATCAAGTTCTTTTGGCACCAGATGATTCTTAGCAATGGATAATTTTTCAGCCCGAGTGTATCCAGAAACCTCAATAACTTCCATGCGATCTAAAAGTGGCCCGGGAATTCCATCTAAAGAATTCGCAGTCGCTATAAAAAATACTTTTGATAAATCAAATCCCACATCAAGATAATGATCTAAAAAGCTATTATTTTGTTCTGGATCCATAACTTCCAGTAAAGCACTGGCGGGATCACCGCCAAAACTTCGTGATAGTTTGTCAATTTCATCGAGTACAAAAACGGGATTATTTTCACCAGCTTTTTTAAGGCCACTGATTATACGACCACACATTGAACCGATATAAGTGCGACGATGGCCGCGGATTTCCGCATCATCGCGAATTCCACCCACGCTGACGCGAATGTATTTTTTTCCAAGGACTTTAGCAATACTTTGTCCCAAAGATGTTTTGCCCACACCCGGAGGACCCACAAATAAAAGGATCGATCCTTTTTTATCTTTTTTTAGTTTTAACACAGCCAAATGCTGCAAAATTCGAGTCTTAATTTTGTGAAGACCTTCATGATCCTCTTCTAAAACTTGACGAGCCTTATCCAAATCAATTTCATTTTCTGGAGACGATTTGCTCCACGGCAAGGCCACCATCAGATCAAGATGACTGCGTATCACCTGATATTCTGGCGATGCATTGTTAATATCACCAAGTCGGTCCACTTGGACGTTGGCTAATTCCAGCGCCTCTTTTGGCATTTTAGCATCCGTAATTTTTTTTCTGTATTCTTCAACTAAAGAAGTCTCGCTGTCATCCAGTTCTTCTTTGATCGCTTTAAGTTGTTCACGCAAAATTTGTTGCCTGTGGGACTGTCCAAATTTAGAAGAAAGTTTTTCTCGTATTTCAGTTTGCACCTGGAGATTATTTTTGAGTTCTTGCAACAGATTAAGTAAATAAAAAGCACGATCTTTTAATCCTAATGTATCAAGAATGAATTGTTTGTCTTTCATAGGAAAATCAGCGTGGGTCGCACAAATGTAAATCAATGAAGATAAATCCTCGACCGAATTGATGCCCTCCGCCAGGGCCTCCGTGTCGGCTGGGATAAGCTTCAGAATTTCTTTTGAAAGATCTTTTATACTTCCAAGTAAAACTTTCTGTGTGCTTGCATCCACGTCCACAATGTCTTCCAATGTTTCGTAATGAGCTTCAAAAAAACCCTTGGGATTAATAACATTTTTTACCACAACTTTTTTGCTTCCGCGAAGTGTGATTTGATAACCTGCCTCTGCCGAGCCGCGAACATTTTCAATTTTTGCAAGCACACCCGTGCTGTATAAATCGTGAATGGATCCAATCGATTTTTGAGAATCTTTTTGGGCAAAAACAAGAATCCAATTTTGCTGTTCAAATGCCTGATGCAAAGCCTTTACGCTCTTTTCCCTACCCACCCGCACAACTTGGGTTATTCCAGGATAAAGTACGGCATTTTTTAAAGGCAAAACTGCGATTGCACCTGTTGGGTACGACATTTCATCCTCCATTGGAATCAAGGACTCCATTAGGATAAAGATGAGTTGTCTTTATTGTCCGTCAAGACGGTCTTAAGTTATTTTTCGCCTGCGGAATCTGAATGATCATCGTGCGTCGTTGCTGGAACGCGTCCTGAGTTTTCTTTTGTATAGAATCTTTTTTCATAACGCCTAAAGGCTTGGAATTTAACATCAGAGCCTAGCATCTCTTTTAATTTTTCTACGCTTTCAGCTTCTAATGTGTTCATTTTGGCAACGCCATCATCAATAAAATCGGGATGGATAATTTGTTTCTTTTCCTCAAGTGTTTTAATAAGACTGTTTACCGCAGAAAGTATGCCAATTGTTTTTTCTTCTTCAATGCGCCATTGCTTAAGTAGATAATTTGTTGCTGCTCTTAACCATTTCCGCTGAAATTCTTCATCTAAATATTTTTGCACAAAATCTTGCGTGTAAATTACAGAATCGACATAAGTTTCCCTAAGCTCATCCGTCTGCGGTGGATTGAACTTGCGACGTTCCAAATCTTCGGCACGCATTTTTGCATCTTCCTCTGCTGCCGTTTTCATGGGATTGCTATCTTCTTGAAACTTATGATAAGCAGATTGCCCTAGATACAGACAAAGCATTCCTGCCAAAAGCCCCTGAGATAAATAAGAAATTCTTTCCGCTCTTTTTTTCTTCGGCATAGAAACAGCTTCCGAGCCATCACTGTTATTTTCTGCAGAGATGCTAATCGTGCGATCTTCCAAAGTCTGAAATATTTTTTCTTTCACTCTTTGTGAAACGGTGGACCAATCCACCGGCTTAATCGCTTTAACGACTTCTATTTCTACCGCATTAAATATCTCTTTAGAAATCTTATCTTTTTCGCGAAATAAGCTTTCAATTAATTCTTCTTTTACAATTTTTGCACGTTTTGTTTCGTCATGTCTCAACCGATCGAGTTGATCTTCTTGCTCGCGCTGAAGTCGATTGTATTCTTGATCTAATTTAGATTTATACTCGGCGGTTTGCGATTCATAGTCTTTTTTAAGATTAAAAATTTTCTCTTGAAGCTCCTGCGCTTGCAATGCAAAATGCCCTTTTTTGTTTTCTAAATCTTTAACAAGAATTTTTAAAGATTCTGAACGGTTCTCGAAGCTTTGCATTTCTGACTTCATCTTTAAAAACTGAGGCTCTAAAACACGCACTCTGTTTTCTGATTCGTGATGTTTATTCACAATGGATTCAAGTTCCTTACGTTGCGCGGTTGTTTCCTCGGTCAATTTATTTTTTTCTAACAAGAGTTGCTCAATCATAGTTTCAGCTTGATTTTTATGCTTCTCGTACTCAAGACGTTTGGTCTGCACAAAGAGTTGAGCTTCTTCTTCTTTTTCTCTTTTTGCAATTTCAATTTCCTTGAGCTTTTGCTGAGTAAGCAATTCAATTTCCTGCTGCCTTTCGTTGTAAAGTTTTGAAGCTTCTTTTTCAATTTTTTCTTTTTGCAGAGACATTTCTTCTTCAAATACTTTTCGTCGTTGCTCGAGACGATTTGATAATTCATTCGTTTCTTTGGTCAGTTGCGCAAGCTCGTCCTTTTTAAATTTAATGGCACGAAAAATTTCTTTGGCTTGTGATTCCTTTTTTTCAGCAGTTTCACGCACAAAGTCCTGACGTATCTCTTCATACTTACGATTTTGTTTTTCTAGTTCTTCAAGAATCTCTTCGGTTTCTTTAAGGATAGAAGTTTCTCTTTCACGCAAGAGTTTTTCTTTTTCGCCAGCGATTGAATCGCCGTACTCTTTCAATTCAAATTCAATGCCTTTTTTCTTTTTGTGCAATTCATCAATGTGATGTTCAATTTCTTTTTTTCTTGCCAAAACTTTGTCAACTTCAACTCGGGCTTGAGTAATAATTTGATCGTGTTCGAACAAGGATTTTTCTTTCATTTTCTCTAAAAGCGCATGGGATTCAGCTTCGAATTGAACTTTTGCTTTTTTTAAGTATTCCTTTTCTAACTCTTCAGCTTCGACCAAAGCTTTATCCATGGCATCTTGAAGAATATCTTTTCCCATTTGAGTGTGTTTGCTGATGATCTCATCGGCCTTCAACTGAGCCGTTGAGGTCTGAGCCAAGAAGTACTGATCTGCATTTTCACGAGTTTCTTCAGCTGTGGTGTGAATTTCTTCAACCGATTGTCGAGCATTTTGTTCAGCCTCAAAAATAACTTGGGCCCCTTTTTTCTTACACTCTTGGACGATTTGCTCCCCTTGATCCCGGGCCGCTCGAATGATTTCATCGCGTTTGACAAGAGCTTCACGTTCAATTGTTTGCGCTCTGGCTTCAGATTTTTGAATTAGCTTTTCATTATGTTCTTGCCCTAATTTAACTAAACGTTGGGCTTCGGCATGGGCTCCATGCACTAGAGCCATTAAGGATTCTTTTTCCTGCTTGGGGAGGCCACTCTCCATCAGATCATCTTTTTTAAAATACTTTTCAAGCATATTAAAACTGAACTCGATAGTCGAAGTTCCCAGTTTGACTTTATCCGCTGGATTAACGGCAGTTAATTTTCGGGGTGGAATTTTTTCACCGTTAATAAAAGTTCCATTGGCCGAGTCCTGGTCCTCGATCCACACGCGATCATGTTTGGAAACAACCATAATATGAACACGACTGATGTTTGCATCACTTAAGGCCACAGTGGCTTCTAATGAACGACCAATCGTGAATGATCTCTCATCCACGATTTTATAGTCGACCCCTGTCTCGTTCTGAATTGTGACAATGAAACAACTCAGAGGCTTAGCCATGCCTCAACTCCCATTTACGATGCTTTGACTTTACGTATTTCTTCCATTTCACGAGTTCTAAGTCCCTTCGTAACTTCAAGATTCAGTGCCTCTTCGGCCAAGGCTTCAACTGGATCTTTATGTTCATCAAAAGGTTTATCGTAGGCTGGAAAATTGTTGTTATCACTGCGGTACCACAAAAGATCCAATGAACTTTCAAAGCGATCAATCATTGAAACATAGGCCCGCTCTGGAGAGAAAAATGTATTCCAGATGTGAAGTGATAATGAAAATGCAATTCCAACAATCGACGACGCCATGGCAAAAGCAATCTCGTGAAGAAAACCATCCATCGTATTTTTAGCATTCTCGAGTTCATTCAAATTCATTCCACCCAAGGCACCTAGACCACCTTTGATTCCCAAAAATGTTCCCAAGATACCAGCGACAACGAATAAGCCTGGAAGAATTGTCAAAAAATCATTTAAGCTAGCCATCGGAATAATGCCAAAGATCTTGTTGAAGCAAGGATTGTGATGAAAGGTCGCTTTGGTGATGCTTAAAAGCTTAGGAGTTTCATTGGTCCACTTTAAAAATTTAACTTGTTTTAAAATATCTTTAACTAACCAAGCACAACCTTGTTTGATCAGAAAAATACGATCGCTAATTGCCATCATGCGGTCAGGCTTTCTTCTTTGCATGCGATCACGCACTTCGAAAATTTCATAATAAGTTCTTTCAAGCATCTTTTTTGACAAAGCAAAAAATGAAACGTCTTTAACTACGCCAGGAGTTTCGGTTTCAACATAACGATTCACGCGCTTTTCAAATTCACGAGCAAACCATTCATGTCGTTTTACTGTGTAAAAAATGATCGTTCGGAAAATCACTCCGAATACAAAAATCACTGATAACACATAGGGTAATAGGTATATGAACCAATGTATCATTTGATCGACGAGTGCGAGTTCTTTCATAGCGACTCTCCCTTATTTCTTTCCATCCATGTTAAATCGAATAATTACGCGTTGAGATTTTTTACAGTCATTGATTTTACAAAACTCTTCTCCGGATGCGACATTTCGGTTGACCTTGATAACTTCAAGATAACTTCGTCCCGAAACTTTCATCATTGGAACTAAGTCTTTTTGGTATTCAAACTCCATGCTTTTTTCATCTAGAATGTGATTGAATATAGACTTAGCTCTTTTATAACTCAGATCCATATTGTACTTAATTGCTTCTTTATCATTGGGCTTCGTCGAGTTTGGATCGATGAATTTTCCTTTATATGTCGGTGAGGCGAATCCAACCACTTCCACTGAGGAAATCTTTTTCGATAATTTAGGATCACCAAATAGTGATTTTGAGTAGACCGGCATAGCCTTTTCTAAAACAATTTTCATTTCTTCTTTCAGTCTGGCCGAATCGCTATCAAAGTATGCTTGACCAAAATCCAAGAGAACTTCACCCGTTTGCATATCGATATCAGCTTTAACTCCGGCTTTTTCAAAGCCTCTTTTAATTTGTTGAGCCACTTCACGACGAGCATCCATTTCGGATTTGGCTTTGGACAATTGTCCTTCGGTCGTTTTAAGCTGATCCGCTAGGCCTTGCACCCGTCCGCTGAGTCCCTTGATTTTTCCCTGTAATTCTTGTTCTTTCTTTGCAGCTTCGCCTCGAAAAGCCGCTTCCCGACGAGCCTTTTCCGCTGCGCCCATTTTTTGCTGCGATAACTCTTTCTCGAATGCGGCTCGATCTTTTGCCGCTTGATTATTAAAATCACCTTTAAGTGCAGCGATCTTTGCCTGAGCTTCCGCTTCGGCTTTAGACAACTGCCCCTTCAAGTTTTGTTTTTCTGATTCTGTTCGCGCTAACTCTGAATCTTTATTCGCCAATTGAGTTTCTGATTCTTTTAGTTTACTCGACAAGCTTCCCAGCTCATTTTTTGTTTTAGCCAATTGTTTTTCATATGTCTCTTGAGTGTCTCTCAGAGCATCAATTCTGTCTTCGCTCTCTTCTTGGATTTTCGCCAAACGTGCTTGATAAGCTTTCGCAGTCATTTTGTTTTGTTTATAACTTCGCTTAAGCTCATTCATTTTTTGCTCAACAACCTTATTGGCCTCGTCGATTTTTCGTTCATTCTCGGCAATTAAGTTTTGTTTCTGTTTGACATCTTTTTCTAAACGAGCCAATTCTTGGTCTTGAACTTCAATTTCATCATCTTGCTCTTCAATGATATCGTTTCTTTTGATGATTTTGGTTTTAGCCATTTTATTGGCGTTCAATACGTTACGCACCATTTGCTGATATTTATTCAAGGCCTTTTGTTTTTCATCATGCTGAAGAGCGCTTTGTTTTAACTTTTCATTTTCGTCTTTAGCTTCCTCTTGCAATAAGGTGAGCTTATCCATTAATTCTGTGTACTCTTGCACTTCATCTTTAGAAGCTTCATTTTGCAGATAATCTTTTTTAACGGACTCATACATTTTTAACTGACTTTCCAGATCTTTCACTTTCATGGAAAGTTTTTGAGTTTCAGCCTGACTCTTTAAGCCTTCAGTTCCTGTCCTTAAGCTGGCCGTCACATACAAAAGAAGAAAGATGGTTGAAAGACCCAAAAATAAGTCAGAATAAGAGGTCCAAAAAGTATCCCCGGCTCCTGCTTCTTTATTTTTGTTATAATTAAATGACATACACCTACCCACTTTTACGTCAGTCTTTCATCGTAAAAAAAATCTATTTTCTTAAGTGATCGAAGCAGAAAAGTAAAAAACTAGCCTAAAAAATCAGCACTAAGGTCGGTACGAATACTTTAAGCTTGGATATGGCGGAGCGCGCCAGATAATCAAAGATACTTTGATATCTCAGCTAGACCTTCCTAGAATAATTCAAAATGAAAACATTGTTTTTTTTATTACTTTTAATCCTTACTGACCGAGCCTGGTCCTACCCTGATTTTATTGGTTATGGTTATGCGAGCTGTTTAACTTGCCACTACAATGGTCAAGGCAATGGCCCACTCAATGATTACGGTCGGGCTTTATGGGCATCAGAAATTTCTTCGCGTGTTTTTATTAATGAAAGAACGACTGACGAACAGCTTGGTGAAAAATCAGGCTTCCTACCATCTAAACCGATGCCGTGGTGGTTTCGACCAGGCATTAAATACCGTGGACTGTGGGCCCAAAGCAACCCCGGCAGCGAGGCCACCAAAGTTCGAAATATCATTATGCAAGCCAGTGTGAACGCCGCAATTCATTTTGATCAAAATCAAAAATACGTTTTTGTTAGCGAATTTGGCTATATTCCAACACCTGTAGGGCAAGGTGATTCCGGAAGCAAACCAAGCAATTGGTTGTCACGTGAACATTATTTACGTTGGCAAGTGAATGACGAATATTTTACTTATTTCGGTCTAACCGACAAAGTTTTTGGTATTCGCATCTTAGATCACACTGCTTTTAGCAGAGACAAAACAGGGAATGCTCAAAATGATCAAACTTATGGCGTGATTGTTCACAAGATACAGACTCCCTATGAGTTTACTGGACATCTCTTCATGGGCAACATGACACAAGAAGCCAGCGTGCGACAAAAAGGTTTTTCCTTCATGGCAGAAAAAGATTTAACTCAGTACAATCGAGTTGGTGGAACATTGTTAATGTCCAACAATGACTTCATGCAATGGGTTCGACTCGAGGGACACAATAAAATTGGTTTCGGTAAAGGAAATTCCCTTCTGGTGGAATTGGGGATGATCCAAAACAAACCCAAGATAACAAATAGTGAAACAGGATTTTATGGCTTGCTCGAGGGCAACGCCTTAATTAACCGTGGTTACAGCCTTTTTTCGCAAGTTGAATATTACAATCAAACAATGACAACTTCGTCCCCTGATCAGTCGCGCTGGGCCTTTGGATTTTTGATGTTCCCTTATCCTCGCTGCGAAATTCGCCTGAGTTTTGTCAATGGAAGATCTTTGACGGATTCTGGGGTCACGGATGATCAAACAATCATTCACTCGCAACTGCATATTTCGCTGTAAAGGAATTTTAAAAAATGAAAAAAATATTTTTACTCCTTAGTTTTTTTTCAATCTTTCAAGCGCAAGCCCAAGTTAATAGCCAGAAAAATAAACCAGGCACTTCGAGTTCAGCAAGAAAAGGTGGCCCTGCTGATGTTGAAAAAGCTTTTAGGCCAAAAAAAGCTGTGAGCTTAGATTACAACAGTTGGTATGAAATTTTAAAAATTACCGATTCGTCGGGAATAAGTACAGAAACAAAAGCCGCTTATTATGGGGTCGGCATTGGTTATGATTACACCGTTTATCAACCTGAAAAAGGTTACGGATTTAATGCGGGTTATATTCAGGGCTTTGGTATTGCCGGTAAAGCTGCTGATGCCGGAACTTATTATCAAAAAAGAGCGCCTTGGTCCGCTTTACGAGCTGGAGCCCGCTATTTTTCTCGGGTAAATAATCGAATTGAACTTGGCCTCGCCATCGCTGCTCTTTATCGACAAAATAAATGGGGATCAGATTCGGGGTATAACCCTGTTTCACCGACAAATCCCGTTGTCGGATTGTTCGTAGATACCCGGTGGAGACTTAATTATAAACTTGAAGTGCTGCAAAGTATCGGTAGTTTTAGCAAAGACGCTGGCATTGTTTGGCGCATAGGCGCCAACTACACTCTTAACTAGAGCATGCCTAAATTGAAGAGATCCAATCCTTAATTTTTTTCATTTCTTCGGAAGTTAAATTGGGGCGACCACCTGCCGGCATATCCCCGGCAATTCCAATGTCATTTCCGCGGAGCCGCGAATAAACTATAGAATCTGCAGGGCTTGCACGGATAACAAGAAATTTATCAATGTAATCTTGCTGGGTATAGGCCCCCCAGTTACTATGACAGTTCATGCAATTTACTGCCAGTACTGCACGCGCATTCAGGAATACAGAAGTCCCTGTTACTCCAGATCCATAAACATTCAAATCATTTGTACTTGAAGTGTACACTTTGCCACAGCCAAACAAAGTAATTGCTGCAATAAGCAGCGCGATAGGTTTTTTTAATTTACATGTATAAATAATCAAGGTTCTTTGCATTTATTGATTATCGTCCATTTTAAAATATTCTCAAATTGATTTTGCATAGGACACGCCCTAGCAACTTAAAATATGTCGATTTTTCGCTCACTTTCTCACTTTGAAAAAGACTGTAGAAATCCTGATTTTCTCACAATGAGATTCATTAAGGTTTTCAAGTAGTCAGAAGAAAGTGTTTATAAGTACAACACTATTTCAAAAAAGATTTTCAACAGTTAGCGAAATATCCTTTAGACTTAGATTAACAAGACCGTTGTTCTAAATGGGGGATAGTTTTGAACAATTTAAAAGCCTATTTAAATTTAAAATTTCGTATCCCTCGCCAACATAAAAAAAATCTATCTCTACTCGCCCTTTTGACAATACTGACCTTGCCATATCAAAACTGTGGCAAATTTGAAGCCGAGAATGGTCCAGGTTCGGTTAATCAATCCTCGACCCTCAGTAACCAGAATCCTACACCGGGAACAGTGCCGCCACCCCCTCCTGGAGGAACTGGTCTAACTCCAGCACAAATTGCCGACGCAGCTCGAGTGGCAAGATGCCAAACTTATATTCAAAAACCAGTGATTACAAATGCCGCGGCACTTGGCTCAACGGTACTAAATTTAACTTCTGGATTAGGCACGCGATCTGGTGATTCAAACTCAGCTGTTGTAAATGTCGATGTGAATGCGGCAAAAGGTATTGCAAATTTATCAGCAGCAACTGCTGACAGTTGCGTACCCGTAGCCACCTTACTGGTAGCTCCCGAAACGATGAATAATTCTTACGCTGCGATTTTTTCTTCTGGAGTTACAATCATGGGTGACCCGGTAACCGGTGGCAATCAAGCCACACACGCTAGCGCCATTCTTAACCGTGTTTTTACTTTAAATAATAGCAACGCCTTCACTGGCACAAGTGTCCCTTTTCGGATTGATATTCAAGATGGCCAACGTTCAATACGATGTGGAGCAGGAACTTTATATTATCGGGTAATCGTTCGGGTGACCGCCAACGTGGCCGTAAATCCTGCAGCAATGAATTCGGATCCTGTTTATGTTCGCGCTAATTTTTCCAACGCCTGTTGGAATGAAACTAAACTGCCACTCACAATCAATTCGGCTTCTGCAAATGCCGGTCACAAAGTTGCCATCGATGGAAATTGGGCCGCAGTATTGTCTCCGAAAGAAGACAATATGGGCGCGGTATTTATGTTTTCAAAATCGGGTAATACTTGGTCTTTTACTCAAAAGATTTCTGTCAATGGCGCAGCCAGCGGCCAAACTCTTTCAAATGTAGCTTTGAAAGGTGGAATGTTGGCTATTTCGAACGCCACTTTTGGAGCTATGGGCCGAGTTTATATTTATCAAAATGTAAATAATAACTGGAGTTTCGTGCAAAACTTAACTCCACCAGAAGCAGTGGCAGATCAAAAATTCGGTATAGGTATGGCCATGCGTTCTAACTTTTTAGCCGTGGGTGCTTCGGATATTTTATCTGGCAGTAATTCCGGTAAAGTTTATATTTACTCTTCGAATGGATCTAGTTTTTCTTATTCCCAAGTCTTAGCTCCGATCAGTCAAGCTTACAACTTTGGACAATCCATTGCGGCTTCAGCTTCCGGCATCGCTATTGGAGCTCCAGGAGCAGTAAATTTATTTTCAGGCGCTGCTTTCGTATTTATTAATAATGGTGGAACATGGACTGGCAGCACTGTTCAAAAACCGGCGAATCTCTCGAGCGCTGCGGCTTTTGGTTCATCAGTTTCTTTCGATGGCTTGCGCTTAGCTGTTGGCGCTAGTCGACATGATAGTGCTAACAATGCTGATACGGGAGCAGTCTACTATTATGCCAATTATTCTGCAGGACTCACTTACACTCTGAATGGAAACGCGGCCGGAACACAATTGGGCAGCGCTGTCGCTTTGAGTTCTGATTCTCTTTATGTCGGAGCTTCCGGCGGTACCCCTGAAGATGGCAATGGCAATTCCGGGTTTGTTTCAAGACTGATGCTTTCAAGTTTAACAGCTGGCGGGACGGCCACTCCAAATGGCAATAATTCCGCTGGGGGTTTTATTCAGTACAGTCAAGATTCGACTGGAACAGAAAATTTTGGTGAGTCTTTAGCTTCTGATGGTGGTTCAAATGTTATTGTTGGGGCACCGGCTAAGTCGGATCCATTGTCACGATCAGGTGCTGCTTATATTTACCGTGTTCCTTAAGCGATTAGAGGAGGGAGAAAAAAATGAAACAGCTCATGTTGATTAAGTTATTACTTATCAGCTTGTTTCCATTTTTTTCATATGCTGACATTTCGGAAACTTTACGATCACAAAAAGCGGTCGTTCGTTATGAATTTGAAGAAACCAGTGGAAATGCTTATGTCGATTCCGCTGCAGCTTCTTTTGGGGCTGCTGTTAATTTATCGAGAAAAGCAGGCTCTGTTATTCGTGGAGCAGATAGCTCAGGAGATCGATATATACTTATGGATTCCGCGTCGGTGATTCGATCGGACAATGTCGCTAGCAAAATTTATAACACTTGTAATAAAACAACTTCGACAGGCTTAACCATTGAAGCCATTTTGGAAAATTCTGAATCAGTTCAACTTCGAGCTGGGGAATATCCAACCCGAGTCTTACAACCTCTTCGTATTGTGAGTTATTCGCGACAGTTCACTAATGCAACCAATGCCGTAAATGTTAACTTTGTTCTTGGTCAATTTTATGACATGGGAAATCTCTATGCTGGTGGAGTAAGCACGGCTGGAAATAACAATTTATTAAGTCAGCCTTTACAAAGTGACACAACTGTTTTGAAATTAGGTACTAAACAGAAAGTTATTTTTACCGTGAGTCGCGGAGGTGTCGCTCGACTCTATTTGTCAGATAAAAATGGAAATATATTTTTAGCTCAGGAGGCTGCTGCAGGTTTCGGTGGAGACCCTAACCAATTTTACAGTCGTTGGGTTAACGATGCCTATCTAAATATAGCAAATGATTTTATCAGTGATGCAAATATTGCGAATACTTTGTCTAAAGAAGACCAATTTGGAAATCCAAATCTTTGTCCTTTCACTTCGGCTTGCGCAAATAATCCCAATCGCTTTTGGAAAGGAAAATTGTATCGCCTAGCTATTTATTGTGATGCTTTATCTCGCGAAGATGTTTTCGGCGATGCTTTCCAAATTATTAAAAATGAAGTCTTGCCCATCAGCAAAGTGACCGTGACTCCGGCCTTATTAAAGGCTTCAACAATTTACGAACGATTGACTGGCGTAAAAACACCGATCTTTAATCCTTTACTTCAACAAATGGAAACTTTAATTAATGCCAATGACTCTGCTGCAGCGGCTCGGCTCATTACCGACCCGACAAGTTTGGGAGGCACTTCCTCACCGATGGTTGTATCAGCTGCGAACTCAGCATCTTCTTCATTCTATCGATCCACAGTTAAAGATTTTGCTGCGAAAATGTCCAATCGAGATGAAACAATCAACGTTCCACTGAATGATTTTACCGCCACTGTTATTGGTGCAGTTCGAGATAAAATTAATGCCAAGTTACTTTTATCAGATGATATCGTTTACCAAGCTGATCCTGCAAAGGCGGCAGTTCCTAGCGATCCTTTGTCCGACATATTAAAATCAAATAACCATTATCAAGCTTTAGAGCTTGGTGGTTTTGATTTGAAAAATGTCTTAGTAAAAAAGACTCAAAGCATGGTCACTGGCGATGGAAATAGTTTTGCACCGAGCGTTTCTCCGTCCGGATTGCTGACAACACGACAATGGGCTGCAGCTCATATGATTGCAGGAACTAATCGTCGTGCCGTCGAGTTTTCTCTTCGACAATTCGCCTGCATCCCACTTGAAAATGCTGCCGATGCCAGCGGCCCCGAAGATGTCATTGGTCGCGATGTTGATCGAAATCCCGGTGGAAACATGGCTAAATTTACGACTACTTGTCGAGCTTGCCACACTGTCTTGGATGGCTTTAGACCCGCCTTTGCTTATATGACTTTTTCAAATGGCTATTTGAAGCACTCTGCACTTGTGCCAAACTCAACAGCCAATAATCTGGATGAAGACACTTCGCCAGCAATGAGAATTCATCCCGAAGCACCACGTGTGACTCGTAAGATGAATCATAACGAAGAAGCCTTTCCTGAAGGAAAAATTGTTGTCAGCGATGCTTGGGTTAATAATGCTAACTCCGGTGCCAATAAAAATAATTTTGGTTGGACGATGACATCCGGAACTGGTGTTGCACAATTTGGCAAAGCTATTGCGGAAAGCAAGGCATTCCCGAACTGTATGGCTAAAAGAGTCTTCTTCACAGTTTGCAAACGCGAGCCTACTTCTACTGAAAATACTTTTATTAAACAAGTTGCGACTGAGTTTTCGAGTCCTGAACGTAACTACGATCTCAGATATCTGTTTGAAAGAATTGTTTCTAACGATTTATGTTTAGGGGGAAACTAATATGAAGGACCTAATTAAAAAAAGAATTCTTCGTGCCTTGCAAGTAATGGCGCTCATGGTCTTTACTTTAGTTGTTTTTGGTAACGGCTGCTCACAGGGCGGCTTCAGTGGTAGTGAAAACAATGCGGGTGCATTTATCGCCAGCAGTGTTCAATGTCAAAGTGCTACAGATATTACAGTTATTCCGGGTGCAAAAACAGTTTCTTTTGTCTCCTCGGGACAGCTGTTAAATCATTTATCAAATTGCATTGGTCTGGCTGTACCTTCTGATTCCACCCAAACAGTGTATGACGAGAAAAAAGGTTCAATATCTACATATGGAACTGCAAATTCAATTACTCCGCCTATGATGATGGCAATCACCAGTATCGCCGGTGAAGTTTGTTCGGATTTAATTGATCAAGAAATAGCATCTGGCAATCGAATTTTCAATGGCATCAATCTGCAGGCAGCAATGATTCCTTCGAGTGCACAGTTAAGTGATGCCATAAGCAATATTGCTCTGTCTTGTTGGAGAGGAAATGAATCCAACGAAGAAAGAACAATTCTGTTAGATAATGTTTTTCAAGCTATTGGCGCTTCCGAGGCCAACGCGTCTAGAAAAGCAGCACTGATGCTTTGCACTTCAATGCTTTCAAGTGTGAATGCATTACTGAATTAATTATTTTTATATTTAAATTTTTAAATGGGGTAGGAAATATGAAAAACAAATCAAAAAACCAAGTCGAGAGCAAACCGATCTTGTACCATGGTCGAAAACCACTCAACCGTCGCGAATTTTTAGCTTCGGGTGCTATTCCTTTTATGGCTTATGTCACTGTACCATCGGTCTTATCCATACTTGGTCGCGGTGGTGTCGCCGAAGCTGCAGAAATTTGTGCCTCCTCGACGCAAAAAATGGCTCCTGTTGTAACTATTAATTTAAATGGCGGAGCAGGATTAACGCGAAATTGGATACCTTTGACTGAGGGCCGCGAATTATTACAAAAATATCACAGAATCGGTCTTGGCTTAGGATCGAATTTAGCTTCACAAATATCCAGAGCTTTTCGAAATAATGCGCCATTTTACGCTTCAAGCTCAATGCTGGCGGGACTTCGCACAAGCACTGTTGCCGGAATGGCCGATCAAGCATTGATGAGTGCCGATTTCGTGGGTGTGTGCCAGCAATCACAAAATGATACGGATGCAAACAAATTTGATATTCAAGGTTTGATTGCGAAAGCAGGTCTTAAAGGAAGAATTCTCCCGGCGCTTGGACGAGTTGATAATGGAATTGGCGTGAGCAACTCTACGGCTCTTATTGCGCCTCCACCTCCTCTGATTGTAGGAAGCGTCGATTCATTAGCGAATGCATTGGGCATTGCAAATCGTTTGGGAGCATTAACTCAGGTTCAAAAAACAAATATTTTCAAAGCAACGTCTGCACTTTCCGAGCTTCAAGCACGGAATTTAGCTTCAATGACCGGCGGAACAACATTGGCCGGCTTAGTTAATCAGGCCAATAGTGATAATCTTCAGCTGGTCGGCAATCCGGCCGGTTTAGATCTTGATCCTCGTAACAACGCCGCCTTTGCGCAAGTGTGGGGACTTAACGCCAACACAGCAAGAAATGACAGTGCTTATGTCAGTGCGGCACTTGTTTACAATGCCATAAATGGAAATTCAGGATCTATTGGCATTGAAATGGGTGGATATGATTATCACGGTGACGATTTAGCATCGACCAACAATAAAGATCTTGCTGCCGGCGTAATGATCGGCCGAGTGATTCAGTCGTTTCATGCTATGCAATCAAAAGGTTTTATCATTGTAAATTCGGACGGCGGAGTGGGTGCTCCAGCATCTGATACTCCTGGAGCAGATCCAACTACTGATCGCGGTGATGCGGGTGCCGTTTTTATGATTGCGTACGATCCCACAATGACAACACAAACATCTGACTCGCAATTGGGACATATGAAAAACAATCCAGATGCCGAAGCTGCTGATGACACTTTCCTTGTTGGAGGAAGCGTTGAGGTTGGTGCCGCTGCGGTTTTTGCGAACTATCTATCATTCAATGGAATGCTTGGTAAGTTTAGTGCCATGGCCGAGACTGCACGAATTTTTGAAGGCTCGAATTTAGATAAAGTAGTCAAAATTCATGGCAGGAAGGCTTAGCTAAAAAATCGTCGTAGGGGTACGGCGATTTTGTATCACAACTAAAGATTCCGCGCGGGGGAAGTATGAAGTTACAAACGATAAAAAGAACATTAAATTACATGTTAATTTTATGTTCTCTTTTATTTAGTTTTAACAATTGCAGTCCCGATGAAAATTTTAAAGGAAAAAGTTCAAATTCTTCTTTGAGCAGCCCTTCGACTTCAGCTTTATTATCTGAAGGGGTCTCTTGCAACGGTGCTAGCGCTTGCGAAGATCAGCTGATGAGATTTTACGGCGGTGGCTACCAGCAGTTTCTTGTGCAAAATTGCACCACTTGCCATTCAGCAGGCCCCGGTAAGGGACAATTTGCAAATAGTAATTTGTGCACTTCTTATAGTGATTTTATGCAAACTGGTTATTCAAAAGTTTCTAACAATGCAGTCAGTGATGCGCACAATCCTCCCTACTCTGGCCCTCAGCATTTACAAGCGATCAATGATCTTCGTTTAACGTGGGTAAAAGCTTTGGCCGAATACGACATTTGCAACGGTGGGACCGGCGATGTTGCGAGCAATATGTCTCTGGAAGACAGAGCCCAATTTTTAATTGGAAATCAAACCATTCCAAGCCTAAGAGACAATGAAGAAAAAAGACTGGAATTTAACTTAGCTCAAGTCATTTCTTTAAAAAACTTACCGGCACCAAGTCTTCCGGGTGCTCGCTTTTCTGTGATGGTAAAAAAGGAAGTTAAAGGCGCGGTCAAAACTTACGTCATTCACTCTCCACGAATTTTTAATTCTTCACAAGACGTTCGAATTAAAGGTCTATTTATAAAAATCAACGGGCGCTTTATCCAGTACAGTACAAACTTTAGATATGTCGATGCCTCGATCCCAAAAAATTCCCTAGAAAATAACAATAGTTCTTTAATTTCGACGGGCGCTTTAGTAATTGCTGGAGCTATGTCACCTGCAGATCAGGTTGGATTTGAGGTTGAGCTGCTCGAATCTACTATTATCCCTCCGCCCCCTCCTCCGGTCCAGTTAGCAATCAATGCGCCCAACGCCCTTCTTGCTAATAGCAATGGTTTTGTCGACATTGAAGTTACCTTGAATCGCCCTTCAGCTGAAGTGGTTTCTTTTTCTATCTCGGCACTCGCCGGCGCCATTTGCGGAACAGGGACCGAGACAACGCTTGTAAGCGTGAACAATAGCACTTGTATGCCTGATGTTTATAACCTGATTTGTCCTAATGGGTCTTGTGCTCCAAATATACTGGCCTTTACTCAGGCTCGATCTGCGACTGGGACTCCATTTAATCGTTTTAATTGGGATTATAAATTTGATAATATATCAATGGTGTTTGCAATTGGGGAAACTTCTAAAACGATTCGGGTGATTTTATCAAAAGATATTCGTTATGAATCAAATAAATTACTTTCAGTGCAAATTCAAGCTGGCTTGGGCAACATTGTTCTTGGGAAATCGGTGGTTCAAATTGTTTTTAATAAACAAAAAAATCCTATTCCAGGCCCTACGGAAGTCACTTACTCGATGTTAATGAACCCAAGCAACGGAATCTTAAAAATCAATTGCAACAGTTGCCATAACTCTGATCAGGCTATGCAACAGGGTGGATTCGATATTGCGGACTACGAACTTATGGTCAGCCGTGGAGTCCTACAACCTGGACAAGATTTCAGGACCATTAATCCCGTCACCGGTGTTGTTACAAAAACATATGCTAGTAAAATTTTTAAACGTATGAATGTTCAAGATCCTAGCAACCTAGGACTAACGCCCATGCCAAGAGATGGGTACCTGGACTATGATACCGAAATTAGCACGGTCGAGAAGTGGATTTTAAGTGGAGCAAAAAATAATTAAGTTAGAATTATGATATCATTTATTTGGAGGACGTATGAATAAGATACAGGAAACAGGATCGACAATCAGACGAAGAGTTTTTCAGGCTTCGTTTTTTACGAGTGCTTTTATTTTATCAGTGATGTTTCAAAACTGCTCTGTTGTTTCTTCATCCAGAGACAGCGAGGAAGAGTTTTCACAAATCAGTCAGGCTTCAGTTTTAACTTCAAAAGCCATGTCGATCTTGAGCAGTAAATGTGCCCGATGCCATAATCCGGCGGCAGCTCCAAGCATGGGAACAGATATCACTGATATTACTAATGTCGATTTTCTTCTCTTTAAACATCTTGTAATACCCGGCCAACCAGATAGTTCGGATCTTATTCTATCCATTCAGGAAGGAAGAATGCCTCCAGATGGCTCGCCAGTTACAGTGAGTGAGTTAGATGCTTTAACTAAATGGATTCAAAGCGGGCTTGTCGATGAAAGCGGTACAGTCACTCCTCCTAGCGGCTCAGCCCCTCTTACCGCAACGTTTGCAAGTCTGAACAGCAAAATCTTTACCGCCCGCTGCACTGGTTGCCACAATGCTGGCAATGCTCGGGGTGGGGTTAATTTATCTACCTATAATGGTGTAAAAGCCTCCACCGCGAATGGAGTTCTTTACGCCTCAGTGTCAAATGGAAGTATGCCTCAAGGTGGAAGTCGATTAACCGCTGAAGAATTGGCTCGCCTGAATGAATGGATCAAGATGGGTGCTCCGAATAATTAACTGGCCCAAGGTCACGTCTCTGCACTAATTCAAATTCATCTCATTTTATTCAGATGCTTCACCCAAAGCATCTGTTGTAAACTCAGGCATAATGAAGCCTCCTTTAACCTCGAAAACCAATTCACTTCCCGTTCCGCAATCCCTCATCGACTTGCTTCAGTGTCCACAATCTAAAGAAAATTTAAAGTGGGATGGTTCTGATTTTAAGAACCCCGCTGGTTTGTCCTATCCCCTTCTTGGTTCTATTCCCTGGCTTTTACCCTACCCCGCTTCAGCACTTGATCATTGGATCGGTAAACAGACTGAACTTAACGCTTACTTTAAGCAACGAGTTGAAAAACTTCAGGATCAGCAAAAGCAAAAAAATCTTTCTGCAATAACAAGACAACGATTAAACACTCTTGAAAAGGCCCTACTTCACAATCAAAAAATTCTTGGTGACTGCTTAACGCCCTTGGCCCAACAAAATTCAAATAAGCAAACTGAGATCAACGATAAAATTCCTGCACATCAGTCTTTGACACTCTATATGCGAAATCTATTTCGTGATTGGTGCTGGCAATCAAATGAAAATCAGGATTCACTCAATATTCTTCAGAAAATTCTGCCTCAATCTTGGGCGCCTAAAAAGTTTTTAACTCTGGGCTGTGGCTCTTCGCGATTACCCCTGGATCTTCATCAAAAATTTAATCTTTCTTACAGCGTTGCTGTGGATTTCAATCCACTTTTAATTCTTTTCGCACAGCAGATGCTGGAAAATAAAAAAATAAAACTTTACGAGTTGCCCCTCGCGCCAATAGAGTTAAGTCAAGTTGCCATCGAAAATGAACTTAAAAATCCTTATTCAAAAATTAAAAATTTCCATTTGCTTTTCGCCGATGCCCTTCACCTTCCATTTAAAGATAAATCTTTTGATTCTTTACTGACTCCTTGGTTCATCGACATCGTGCCCATTCACTTCGAGTTACTTGCGCAAAGAGTGAATCGCGTGCTCGAACCCTCTGGAGAATGGATTAACTTCGGACCCCTGGGATTTATGTTCTCGGATGAGCATCAATGTTTTACATTCGAAGAAATCCAAGAAACTTTGACCGCACAAGGTTTCCGTTTAGAAAAATATTCGATTGATCTTGTTCCCTATTTAGAATCGCCAAATTCCACTCAAAAAAGATTCGAGAAAGTTTTATCTTTTCGAGCCACAAAAATTTGTGACTGCGAAGAAAAGAAATTTCAATACTTACCTGATTGGCTTTTGGATCACAATATGACTGTCCCTTTAAATTCCCATGTGCAAGAGCTTCAATTAAAAGCCAAAGTGAATGCAGATATTATATTTAGCATTGATGGAAAGAAATCAATCAATGACTTAGCCAATTTGATGAGCTCTCATTATAAAATGGAAGTCGGTTTAGCTCGCTCGACGATCGTGACTTACTTAAATAAATTTTATGAATCACGAGTGCGTCGTTATTAGAGCTGAGGACAAGCCCTAATTTGCAAGCGGAAATGATGGGCAAAGATTTAGCTTGTCAAAATTTCGACAATACAAATCAATATCATTTAAATCGTAATATTTAATACAGGCTGGTTCTTTAGAGTAAGAGCTGTATTGACAATAACTAGGCATAGCTCCGTAACAAGCAGGCTCTTTTGAGTAAGAACTATACTCGCAGTAGGATGGATGTGAACCGATACAGGCTACAGTTTTAGAATAAGAGCTATACTGACAGTAGGAAGGATTGGATTTAACACAAGCGGGCTCGTCGCCATAGCTCGAGTACTGACAATAGTCAGACTTGCTAGCAAAACAAGCGGGCTCTTTAGAGTAAGAACTATATTCACAATAGGAAGGTTTAGAAGTCACACAAGATGGTTCTTTCGAGTAAGAACTGTACTCACAATATTTAGGAGCTGAAGCGAAACAAGCCGGCTCTTTAGAGTAAGAACTGTACTGACAATAGTCCGGTGCTGAAGTGAGATTCGTGGATGCTAATAACCAAGAAGCTGTTTCGTTTCTTGGAATTAAAGATTTTGGTGAATATCCTTTGGAGCAACCAAAAGCAAAAAACAAACAAATTAGTGTTGATAATTTTATATAAGATTTCATTTAGAACCTCTTTGTTTGTTTGGGACGGTCGTTCTTCGAAGTACAGGTCACGTTTCGAAATGCAGAGCCTAGCTCCGCAGCGCAGGACTTAGCACGAAATATTATTTTTTTGTATTTTAAAACTGATGTGTTTTATACAGTGAAATTTTTATCTACTGCTGATTCTGTGGTAGCCCATCTGCTATATCGTAATAGTCGCCTTTATCAGCTACGAAAATATGCTTTTCAAGTTTTGTATGAGTAGGCCCATCAAATGCTCCCATTGAAATACCTATCCAATCCCTATGGATAGGATCAAAAAATAGTGAAGAGCCACATTTGGAGCAAAAACCTCGGCGCACCTTTTCGGACGAATGATACCATGTGAGATTATCAGGCCCATGGATTGTCACAGGGCGGGTTCAACTTCGAAGTGCAACGAATTTGCTGTGATTGATTCTATGTTTAC
>JBBTCO010000001.1:0-11446 GCA_038043185.1 Bdellovibrionota bacterium | reverse complement strand
AAATTCAATCCCAGAGATTCCAGGAAGTAATAAATCTGTAATAATGACATCACAATTGCTCTTTTTTTCCGCAATATCGGTTAAAGCTTGTTGAGCTTCGGTATACAAATCAACTTCAAATCCCCGCGTACTAAAAAAGTTATTTATGAGGTTAAGAATATCTTGATCATCATCGATTACCATTATTCTTACTTTTTTTATCATGCTGAAACTCCTTTTCGTTGGCTTACTAAAAGTTACTTGTAAATAAAATGAAGCAAGAGCAAGGCGAGGTAATATTACCCGCAATTGATCCAAAGCGGGGTCATATTACACGCTTCGTCGCGTCTAAAGCCGATCATACAAATTTTCTAAGTTAGCTTTGCCAATCAGACCTCGGGATTCAAATTTGGTTAATGTACTCAATTGTTGAGTTAATAATTTGGTAAGATCTGAAGCCACAATCAAACCGATTAAGTGACCAGTTTCATTGACCACGGGGCAGCGCTTAACGCCATTTTGTTCCATTAAATCAATTGTTTCTGGGATTTCAAAATGCTCGGGACAAATCACAACATCAGATGACATAATATCTTTAACTAAAACTTTTTTACCTTCAGCCTCTGTAATTGATCCATTCATAATAATGTCAAAACTGGTTAAAACCCCTACAGGAACGACTCTTCCCTCTTTAAACTCAGTCACAATCAGTTCGTCGAGTTTATTTTTCTTCATTATATCCACAGCTTTAAGCACTGTTGAATATTTACTGACCGTTATAATATCTCGGGTGCAATACTCAGATATCGTTGACATAAGTCCCCCTGGGATTGATCAAAACTTTTTTAAAAAGTTCAAACGCAATCCTTTTACTCATTTAATATTTATTTTAAATGCAACTAGCGTACCATGATTTTAGTTTATTTTTTTAATAAAACATTTACTTGTTTAGACCAGAAAAGGGCCTCGCCAACTGAGCTCTCTAAGGCCGCCATCATCCAATTGTCTTGTTCAATAAAAAAAACTTTTTCTTTGAAAGGCTTACGTATTTTTTCAATAGTGCCATCTGCAATCAGACCTGCAACTGGCAAAGGCAAAGGATGTCCCCATCTTGTGATCTTTAAGTCTTGAATATTTTCTTTTTTTAAATTGAAGGCTGGTAAAATTTCTTCATGCAACTGGGTTTCAATTTCCTTCTTATATTTGTCAAAACTGTTCTCGTCGTAAAGAAGTCGGCGTCCAGACTCATAAGGAAAGGACCGATACAAGGTCAACACGGTTGAGTCTGATTTATTTTTATTTGCATAATTTGCAACAATAATATCCGAGACCTGAGATTCTTCAGGCTTGAGATCTTTTCCGATTAAATAAACATCATAAATATCCTGCGTTATTTTTTTTTTGATAAGAACGTTCGCAACCAAATACGAGCGGTAATTCAATTTATTGAGGGCCAACATTCTTTCTGGCTCAATGTCATGAAGGATTCTTTTAACCACAAACTTGGGACAAGCCATAATGACCGCTTTGGCTTTAATTGTTTTCAACTTTCCCGCCGAGTCACTATAAGTCACCCAGGTTCTGTCATTTTCAACTCTGACATCGACCACTAAAGATTCTGTTCGGTAATTTTTCTGGGGAATTTTCTCTAAACTTTTAGCAAGAAACATTTCCGCAACCTTCGCATTTCCTCCTGGCGCCACATAGGCTTTCCCAAACTCGGCCGCATAGGCATTAAGCCCGATGGCCGCTGAAATTTCATTTGTGGAACACGAAAAGGCCGACCACATGTACCTTTCAAGCGATTGAGCTATGTGCGGAATTAACTTTTCACCACCCAGAACAACCTTTTCTAAATAATCTTTAAAATTATATTTATCTAAGGATTTTAAATACTCTGTTCTTTTTGGATCTTCTGAAAATTGTTTCACGGCCAAAGGAATTTCAGGAAAAACTCGACCATTTGTTTCTTCGTGAATTTGCTTAAAAAATTCAGCCAATTTAACAAATTGTTTTTTGTGAGCTTTGTCAGTTTCACCGCTCCAAAAATCCTTGTAAAAAACTCCATTGAGTAGTTTTTGATCTTCTGTTTCCCTTTCTCGACAAACGGAATGAACTCCCACTTCTTTGAAGATTTTAAAAATTTCAGAACTTGGACTTTGCTCCATAAAATAGGCTGCACCCACAGAATAAGCGAGGTCATTCCATACCTCTCCTTGAGAATTTCCTCCGAATCGTGGCCCTTGCTCTAAAATAATCGGTTTGTGTTCTCTTAAAAGATAAGAGCTGACCAATCCGCTCATCCCGCCACCGACAATGACCAGATCCTCATTTTCATAGACTGTGTTCTTTTTGTATTTACTTAAGACAGACTCTTTTTCCCAAAGAAGGGGATGAGCCTTAAGTTGAGGCGTGTCACCATAAAATGATTTTTTTTCGTTAATAGAAATTTGATAATTAATCGGTCCACTCTTTTTTAAAAAATTATCCAAAGAAGGTTTCTTTGAATTTTTCGGCCCTGCCCATGAAGAATAAGGGGTCAGAGTGACATAGCCCCCAGTAATTCCAATCCATTTGATAAAATTTCTTCTTGAAATAATTTGATTAGACATTCAGTTATCCTTATTTTCTTTAAGGATGGCGAAGCTCGATGAGCCTGTCAATCAGGGCTTTTTTTGCAGATTATTCCTTGCCATCATCCTTATTTTCCAATTGAATTAAGACATGTCGATAAACCTGAAACCTGTTAGCGAAAGAGATCTTAAATCCAGTTACCTCTGGGACTGCTCAGAAAAATTACTGAGTTTCGATACAGTCAGCAATAAAAGCAATAAGCTTTGTGCTGATTATTTTGCAAATGAACTGAGTGCCTTAGGTTTTCAAGTGCAACTTATAAATGAACTAAATGAAAAATATCAAGTCGTAGCCCATATTGGTCCCGAAACCGAAAATGGACTTATTCTCTCTGGCCATATGGACATTGTGCCCTTTGACACTCAACCCGGCTGGACAAAAGATCCACTCAAATTAACCCTCGCCGATAATAAAATTTATGGCCGTGGCAGCTCGGATATGAAACTTTTTATGGCTCATTGCCTTGAAGCTTTTAAGCAAACAAAATTGAATGAAATCAAACGGCCAATCGTTTGTTTATTTACCTGTGATGAAGAGGTGGGATGCTTAGGTGCAAAGAGCATGGCTCCACGTTTAAAATCTTTACTTGGAAAAATTCCCCTTCCTAAAAAAGCTGTTATCGGAGAGCCCACCGGGTTCAAAATTATCAATTCACATAAAGGAATGGTTATTTTTGAAGTCCTTATTTCAGGAAAAGCGGCTCACAGCAGCCGACCTGACTGGGGAGTTAATGCCATTCTTCCTGTAGAAAAAGTCATCGCGGCGACAAAGCGCTTAAATCAAAAGTATCAAGATGAAAAAAATGCAGATTTAAAAAAATTATTTCCGGACTATCCGTTTAATTATTTATCACTGGTGCAAATTAAAGGTGGTATCGCCGATAACGTCATACCCGATGAGTGTCGGATGATTTTTAGTTACCGTCCTTTTCCCGGCGCTTCACTGATGGTGCTTTATGATGAACTTCAAAAAGAATTAAAGGATCTGCAGGATGAAATTCAGTTTCGCCATATCTTAAGCGTTCCCGGACTTGCCCCCTCCCTTGACCCCGAGCTGATTGCAGTTCTTAAATCCATTACCAAGGAAAAAGATCTTCACTCGGTGAGTTTCACTACGGATGCTTCTTTCTTTTCAACACAAAAGATTGATTGTTTTATCTGCGGCGCAGGAACTATCGAAAAAGCTCACCAACCCGATGAATACATGACTCTTGATGATTTTATTAAGGGACCAGCATTTGTGAGTGAGTTACTACAGAAGACCGTTTGTTAGCCCAAGGTCTTGATTCGTGAAATGAATAGAGCGAAAGCCTTCCTATTCGACTTTCCCTGAACTGGCCTGGGCAATTCTCTGCCATTAAAATAAGCTGTTTCAGGAGGAGATCTTATGTTCTCTAAGGTATCTTTTGGGCTTGGACTTTGTTTGATTTTCTTTTTTGCATTTCAAACAAATAAATTTTTTCGGTCTCAAGCTGAAGGCCAGATCGAATTTTCTAGCCAACCTCCTCCTGTCGACATTCCTCACGATCTTTTACAGGGAACGCAAAATTTTTTAGATTTTGTTTCCGATTCAAATTTATTTACTTATACAAATTGTGAATCCAGTTTGAGCGCAGTCTACAATAGCATTAAGGTCATTGATCCTGAATATTTTGACAAACCCACTGTAAAATCTAATTTTAAAAAAATTATTCGAAATTTGTACCTCACCCGAATTGCATTACGGAATCGACTAAAGGAATTTGTCATTGCGAAACAGATCACTCCGTGGAGCCAACCAGAAAATTCCTGCGTCAGTCAAATTCGTAATATTAACCGAGCAGCGCGATATTTAGAAGATTATCTTGGGGAAGTATTTCTTGAGGTCAATCCTTTCGATGCGGCTCATGATCCCGTTTTTTTTGGCACATTTACTGGCGACGAGCCTTGGTTGCAAAAGTCACCAGGTGTTGAGCAAATCACAATTCGATCTGGTGATATGATTATGAGTCGAGGTTCTGCTTATACCAGTGCCGCAATTGCGCGAATTGGCAATGTCGATTCCCAATTCTCTCATATGGCTTTTGTTTATATTGAGGGGGATAATACGGGACGAGATTACTCTCTGGATGAAGTAACTCGTAATCCAAAAGCCTATATTCTTGAAGCTCACATTGAGGTTGGCTCGACCATTCGACAAATCGCCAGCTATTTAAAAGATGGAAATGCTCGAAATGTTTTATTCCGCTATCCCGATGCAAAGGTAGCTCATGCTGCTGCAAAATTTTCCTATGATAAAATGAGGAATTATACTAATAATGCTTATGAAAAATTTCGTCTAAATCCACTCAATTGGTTTTTGCCAAAAGAACATCCCAATTTTAATCTCCCTTATGATTTTAAAATGGATACCACCAACGTAAAAGAAGTTTTTTGTTCGGAAGTTGTATCGATGGGATTTAATAGCCCTCAAATTAACCTCAAAGTTCCTATGTTCGAAACAAATTTGCCCTCAGTTAATGAAAATGACTTGGTCCGCGCTTTGGGAATTAAAGCTTCCCATACCTATGCTCCAGGCGACACTGAGCTTGAGCCCCGTTTCGAGATGCTTGCTGAATGGCGAGACTATCGAAAAGTTCGGGCGGTTCGCTATAGCGATGCTATCTTGGTTTCCATGTTTGATTGGATGAAAACATATAAGTACAAATTTTCTCCAAGTTTTTTGCTACAAATGGGCATAAACATTGTGTTGGAAGCAAGATGGTTTGATATCCCTCGTATTGCCGTTGGCGATGCGGTTATTTTTGACGTCTCTAAAAAACTTCCAAAAAATATGTCGGCTGAAGTTGCTGGCACAGTGGAAACGCTGAATCGAACAGCTGAAATTTTAGAAAAACGTTTAAAAAAAGATGAGCAAGAATATCGCTTCAACCACTCCGGCTGGCTGATGCCTTATTATGACATGCTCCTCAGCCTTAGTAAATATAGAGAGCAAGACTACAAAGCTTCGCGAGGATCAGGCAAATCTGATTTTCATAAGCGATTTCATGGACCTTAAACTGGTCTATTTAGATTTTACTGAATAAGTACATATCTAAATCACCGCCTCGACAATCAATTCTCTTGACAATTGTAGCCAATTGGCTACAATATAGCTCATGTTTAAGGCTGTCCCGAAAACTATTAAAATTTATGTCACTACTGATGGCAAACAGCCCTATTCTGATTGGATTAAAAGCCTTCGTGATGCAGTGGCTGTTTCGCGAATTAGAACTAGGATTGATCGTGTTGAAGAAGGTCATCTTGGTCAGTATAAATCTTTAGGAACTGGATTGTTTGAATTTAAGTTTAGTTTTGGCCCTGGCTATAGAGTTTATTTTGCTATTGATGGGGATAAAATTATTCTGCTTCTTTCTGGTGGAGATAAAGGGTCACAAAGAAAAGATATCGAAAAAGCTCGTGAATATTGGACTGACTATTTAATGAGGAAAAGAAAATGAAAAAAGTAAAAGTATCAAAAAAAGCCCCATCTGTTGATTACCGTGAAAGTCTTATCGAAGACCTAAAGGGCAATGAGAAAGCTCAGTATTCCTACCTTAAGGCTTCATTAGAAGAAAATGGAGATATTCCAGAGGCTTTTCTTAAGGCCGTCGAAACTGTTGCCAAAGCCAGGGGTTTTAGTAACTTTGCAAAAAAAACGGGACTCAATCGTGAAAATCTTTATAGGATTTTCTCAAACGAAAGAACACCAAGACTTGAGTCATTAGTTAAAATCTTAGATGCTCTTGGATTTAAGCTCACTATAATGCCAAAAAAAGCTTCTTAATTTAACCTGATCATTATTTCTATAAAGACCAATTATTTTTTATCAAGCTGAAGAAATCTTGCATATTCTTGTTTGCCCTCGTGTGAGGCAAATAAAATAACAGCCTGATTTTTAGAACTACCAACTATGATTGAGGACTTACTATTCAAAAAGGCAGTAACAGCCGATTCAAGAGCATCAACGTCGCTTACAGATGTTCCAACTGTTTCGAGGAAAGAATTGAATTCACTTGCGCTTTTTACAAGCTTAAATGTAGTTACAGATTTAGCTGGGTTAATTCCAGACTTCAACTGCGAAGTCCATTCACTTAGGCTATTGATTTTTTTCTCAGCGCAAACAGATCCTGCATTGCTAAGAGTATGTCCTGACGGCATATCATAAGTGGGTCCGGAACCTCCATTAGCATCAGACTTCCAAAATACTTCAGCTATTGCTTGCGATTGTGAACTAGGCATTAGGCAGTTTGTCCATTTCGTTGCTGCCATAGATTTTCCATTAACCAAGAAACAACATATTATAATAAATCTTGAAAAGAAATTTTTCATTTTTTATCCTCATTTTTATTTGACTCTCAACTACTCAATCAAAACTGTCAATAGCCTTAACTATGAAAATTTAGAGGTAATGTGAAAGAGATCTATTATTTTGAGCTGGTTTTTTCAGAATTCGATTCAGAAGAATTATTATCCGAGCTCTTCTCCCTTGAGTGATCTTCTTTTTTCGGAGTCGCGGATTTTACCTCAGTTATTTCTTTTGTCTTTGGATTAAAATCAATACTTGCCATTTGGTTTAGTTTTTGTTTTTTTTGCAAATCTTTTAATATGGCATTGTGTTTGTTTCCTTTCGGAATTACATAACTTTGATTGTGATTCCGAAAAAAAACCTCGGTACGTCCGACATTCCTAATAACAAATATTTCGCCAGAATAATTAGCTGTTTCAGCTTTAACTTCTTTTTTTATCTCATCTGGATTTTCGGCGTTTTCAGGCTTATCCGTTTTTTCTTTCTCGGTTTTTTCGATTTTTTCAGCCTTCTCAACTTTTTCAGCATCTATCGTTTCCTTTTTTTCAACACCAACAGCAAAACTCTGCGAAAAAGAAAATAAAATTATAAAGAAAAACGTTTGCATACCCATCACCCTCCTTACTAGAATACATCACGGATGAAAATATTGCATCTTCTTTCTCAAATTGAACTTACTGGCGCGGAAGTCTATGCCGTTACCTTGGCGGAATGGCAAAAAAAATCCGGTCATGACGTCTTTATTTGCACAGATGAGCTTCACCAAAAAACCAATATTGATTTTTTTCAATTACCAGTTCATCGCACCACGATGTGGACTCGTGGAAAAAGCAAACAACTCCTGTTAGATTTTATCTTGAAAAACCGAATCGATGTCATCCATGCTCACTCAAGAGCCGCGGTCCGTATCGCCTATCCTTGCACAAGGAAAACAAGCTGTGCTTTGGTTACGACTTTGCACGGCCGTCCTCACCGATCCTGGTCCAAAAGAATATTTGATCGCTACGGAGATAAAGTTATCGCCATTTGTGAAAATTTAGCTTTTGATCTTTTATTGAATTTAAAAATGAATGCACGTAAAGTGCAAACTCTAGCCAATCCAATCAATTTGGATAAAATTCCCTTTAAATCTTCGATAAAAACAAGCTCACCATTTCGAGTGGGTTTAGTCGGCAGAATGACGGGCCCAAAAGGCACACGAGTTTCAGAATTGTTGACTCAAGTGTTTCCAACTCTCTTAGAAAATTTTCTTCATTTGCAGATCGATCTTATTGGGGGAAGTGTGGATCAACTTGATCCCCAAGGCCAAGCCCAATTCCATCGGCTGAAAGAAAAATACAAAGACCGAATTCAAAATCAACCACACATCCCTGATCTGGAATCCCATTTAAATTCTTACGATCTTATTGTTGGCGCTGGTCGAGTGGCCATCGCTTGCTTGTCTTCGGGAGTTCCTCTTTACGCCATGGGCGAGGCTGAAACAGTAGGCCTGGTTACAGCTCAAAATTACACTTTGGCGAAAAGCAGTAACTTCGGTGATATTCATTACAAAGAACTTTTTCAATCAATGGATTCTAAAAAAGTGACCGCTGAATTATTATCTCTGATCGGTGAAAAAAATAAACTTGATTCAACAAACCTACAGATACTTTCGCAAAAAGTTGCTCAAGATTTTAGTTTGACGAACATCGCTCCACAAATTCTTGAAACATACAAATCTGCAATATTTCAAAAAAAATATCCAAAATGGATTCCTATTTTAATGTATCACCAAGTTCCAGATCAGGAGCTTCAAAGCCAACATCGCATTTTTATTACGAAAGATAATTTTGAAAAACATTTAAAGTTTTTTAAGAATAAAGGTTTTCAGGCCCTGAGCTTTTCCGAGCTTAAAGAGTTTCGCGATCAGAAAAAAAACTTTTCTGAATTTCCTAAAAAGCCCTTGCTGCTCACTTTTGACGACGGTTACCTAAACAATCTTAAAAATGCCGTGCCTTTGTTAACAAAATACGGATTCAAAGCTACATTTTTTCTACTAGCAGATCCGACTGTCAAAGCAAATATTTGGGATAAAGCTGACGGAACTCCTCAATTGCCTTTAATGGATAAATCCCAGCGTGCAGAACTTAAAAAATTAGGACAAGAAATTGGATCCCATGGGTTTCGCCATCAAAAGTTAAGCGAAATGAACGAACAAGAAACCCAACAAGAGATTTTAGATTCCAAAACTGTGCTTGAAAAGGAATTCGGCTGTGAAATTCCGGTCTATGCTTATACCTATGGAATAAAAAATAATTTTGCAGAGACCGCCGTCCGCGATGCTGGCTACACTTTTGCCGTGAATACAACAAGCGGCGGTTTACATCTTGAAGATAACCCATTTAGTCTATTTCGCGTTTCCATTTTTCCTGAAGACACTTCCTTGGAACTGAGAAAAAAAACGTGTTCTTGGTATCGACGATATTATTATTTTAAGCGACGCCAATAAATCGCAGTCCTTGAACAAGACCTACCGATAAAATATAAGCAATGACATTAAATAAAACCAATTGAAGCAAGGCCATCTTCCAACTTGCCGCCTCACGATGCATGGTCGCAACCGTCGACATGCATTGCAAAGCAATCATAAAAAATACAATCAATCCTAAGACAGAGCTTAAAGTAAATATTTTTTGGCCATCGGGAAATTGCGCTTTGTTCATTTCGCTAATCAAAGATTCTGAAAGTGAATCCTCATTGGTATTTGTCACATGTAGAACCACCGCCATAGAAGAAACAAAAACTTCCCGTGCTGCAAAGGCCGACAACAAACCAAATCCCACGCGCCAGTCAACTCCCATAGGAAGAAAAACAGGTTCAATGAATCTCCCCACCTGTGCGGCATAACTATTTTCGGTTCGTTTTAAAATATCATCATTATAAGGAAAATTTGTTCCTAGCCACAACAACACGGCAATAACAAAGATCACCGGGCCAGCCCTTTTGACATAGGATTGAGTTCGATTCCAACTTTGTTTAAGCAAAACTCGGAAGCGGGGTCTTCGGTACAACGGCAATTCCATCATAAAAAAACTATTTTTTTCTTTGGGGATAAATCGATCAATAATACCCGCGGCGATCGCCCCAATCACTAAAGCAGCAAAGTACAAGCCAGCCAAAGTCATCCCAGCGACAAGCGCATTTCCAGGATATAAAAAACCAATCAATAAAGCATACACAGGCAATCGCGCTGAACATGTCATCAAAGGAATAATCATTTGAGTAATGAATCGATCTCTTTTTGAAGCAATATTTCGTGTTGCAATTAAAGCGGGAACGGCACAGGCAAAACCAGAAAGTAAAGGAACAAAAGACCGACCACTTAATCCCACAGCGGAAAGAGGACGATCAATCAGCGTGGCTGCCCGAGCTAAATATCCTGATGATTCCAAAATTCCAATACCAAAAAATAAAATAAAAATTTGCGGAAGAAAAACTAAAACGGCTGCAAAACTTTTAATTATTCCTTGAGAAATAAAGTCCGCCCATAATTGGCCCGGAGCTAAAGCTAAAATCTGATCGGCAATGAAACTAAAAGCAAAATCAATAAAATCCATGAATGGTTGAGCGAGCCAATAAATACTAGCAAAAATTAAGCTCATAATCAGAAAAAAAACGATAAGCCCGATCCAGGGATGCAGCAACCAGCGATCCCATATTGCTGTAGACGCAAAAACTTTATTTAGCTTTTTTTTCTCGGACACACCGCCAAGCCCCCAAGTGCTGAGCTTTTTTTCTAAACTGACTAATTCTTTTTCAAGTCTTTCCGAGCCCCAAAGTTGTGGCTTGAGTGGTTTCGCCACAGCATTCAATAATTTTGCTTTTTCAACGATTTCTCTTAAACCTGCTCCCAATATTCCATCAAAAAAAATAACTTCCTGAGCACCAAATTCATTTTTCAAATCCTGGGTCGGTAGATATAAGTTTTCTTTAAGTAACAAGTCCGCCATGGTCACGACTAAAATAAATGGAAAACCAGCTTCATGAACTTGCCGAGCCAACAGCAAATGCCGACTGAGTTGAGTTCCATCCACCACGACAATCAATCCTGATAAATCGCCAACACGTTCATTTTCGTATAAGGCGCGCAAAGTGACTTCTTCATCTGCGCTTTTCGGATGCAAACTATAGGTTCCAGGTGTATCGATGAAATTGATTCCTGAGCCCAAGGCCGGGTTAACATGACCCACGGAATATTCAACCGTCGCTCCGGGGTAATTGACTGTTTTAAAATTGGAACCAGTGAGCCAATTGTAAAGCGTGGTCTTGCCCGAATTAGGAGCGCCGACCAAAGCGACGTTGATTAATTTTTCTGTATCAGCTTTATGATCGGACATGCAGCTTCCTCAATTCGCAAGGCTATACAGGTGGTCTTAAATTGAACTAACCAGGGCCCTTTCAATGGTGCTCGACACACGACTTTAAGAACAACCCCTTGATGCAGTCCCATTTCATGAAGTCGTTCGCA